>NZ_CP091792.1:1427079-2140619 GCF_022024115.1 Prevotella communis | reverse complement strand
CGATGGCGAAGGTGCCGACGGCAATGCCGTTAGCGCCAGCAACCCGCCTGCCTACACGCGGTTCATGGGTGACCCCACCATTCAGAACGGCTACTTCAATAGGACGAATATCCAAGGGCCAATTTCTAACGACAAAGCGCAGTTGGCTACTATCTATGTTCTGAGAGGTGTGACTCTGAATGTTCGCATTACAGGTACTACCTATTACGACGGTACCAACAACAAGTATGGCTACTTCAATATCTATAAGGGCAGTACTGCTATGTGCAGTTCAGTTTGGATTTACAGATTAAGAAGGACGGTCACGCTGACGTTTACTGCCGCTCAGTCAGGAGAATATACCATTGTGTATTATGGTCAGGATGCCTCTACCAAAGCCTCGTTCATGGCCAACTGGGAGTTGACAGGCCATTTCTATCCGAACTGGTGGGTGAACCTGAAAGAAGGTAAGATGCATGGCGCGAAGGATAAGTTCATTCTTGACGGTGATGGTGACATCAAAGTTGATGGCGCGCTGATGAGTCATAATGTGAAACTCGTGACTACACCGAGCCATTATGTAACCTACCCGGAACATGCTGCCTACGAAAGCAACTACTGGAGTACGGAAGGTATGGTCAAGATGTACGAGGCCAAGAGCAACGGCTATCCCGTTCGTATCTATGAAGGTGAATCTCCTGCCGTCTATTATGGCTTGCGTAACTGCAGGCTGCTGTTCGACCAAGTGTATATCGGTTGTGCGCTTGGTGGCACCAAGAAAGTATGGGTCTTCTTGCCGCCGCCCCATCTGTTTGTCGGTCAGCGCATCGAGATTACAAATATGGCCAGCAATATACCTTCCGACCATTCTTGGAGTGGTGTGTTTGTCACATTGGACTATATGGACTACTCGCGCACCGACTATTCAGAAGGTATCTGCCTTACTGGTCAGGAAGCCTACTTCGAGGATGATGGCGAGGGCGAGCATGACGATGACGGCGAGAACGGTATGCCCTATATCTGTAACGTGCCGGAGCGTGGCGGCGCAGGTCCTATCCATGCCGCAGGTATCTGGACTGGTGAGACCATTCAATCATCAGGCGCCTCCGTGTTCACTTCCAACTTGGAGAACGAGTTAGACATCAGCGACTATGAGTGGATAGAGCTGACAGCCGTAGAAGGTCCGTTCTGGAAGTACAAAGATACGCAGTATTGGGAAGACACCATCAAGTATAATGCTTACTGGATGCTTACCAAGTGGAAGAAGAGAGAAGAATAATAATAAAACGATACGACTATGAAGGATTTTTTGAACTGGCTTGACGTGAACATGCCTAACAGCATTTCACAGATGGTGTTTCTGCTGAAAGACAGGAACAAGTGGATTTTTGCAGCCGTGATGGTCGGCATTGGGCTGTTGCTGATGCCGTTTCTGTTGGAGCGCGCAAGTGAAAATACTGAGTTCTTTGCCTTTCTGTCGATGGCAGGTGTGATTGGCGTAGGTGTCAATCCCCTGCTGTCGAAAGATGAGGGCAAAACCGCCATACACGGTGATGCCCTACATTATGTGTGCGCCGCCTTGTGCGGTGTTTGTTCTCAGCTGCTCGTTGCCCTCAACAGGCCGTGGTGGCTTTCTCTGTGGGCGCTCTACGTGGTTTACACCCTCTTGGAGCGAAAGGCCGACAAGAATATGTTTGTGGCCGAAGTGATATGTATTCTGACAACTTTGTTCTTTTGTTTTTTATAGACTATGAGAGAGATTTTTGAAGGCCTCGGTGTGATGTATATACTGAGTGTCGTTGCGATGATTGCTGTCATCTTTGCTATGGCGGTAGATTTTGTAAGTGGCTGGCGCAAGGCAAAGATGCGCGGTGACGAGCATACCAGCTATGCTGCCAGCCGAACGCTGACGAAGTTCCTGATTTACGAAGGAATCCTGATTATCGGTGTCTGCATAGACACGATGATTCACTTCGCATGGGACATGTTTATGGAAGGTTCGTACTATGTTCCTTTGATGACTATTGGCTGGGGTATTATTCTGTGTGTTGTCGAGGCGTGGAGTGTTAAGGAGAAAGCCGACAAGAAAGCACGTAAGCGCATGGACGAAGCATCTGCCGCCTTAGCTAAGGTTCTTGACAAGGAAACAGTGCTGGAGCTACTACGAGCACAGATGAAAGACAGAGACTCCGTGCTTGAAGAAAAGAAAGAGCGTAAGGGCAAGGGCGGCAAGGCCGCTACTCGCACTATCCTCGACAAAGATGACAATTAACCAGACAGAACTATGACGATATTGAAGATTGGTTCAAGAGGTGAGACCGTGAAGCAGGTGCAGAAAGCGTTGCACCTGCTTCCTGACGGTATCTTTGGTAAGTTGACAGAAGAAGCCGTCAAGGACTTCCAGAGAGAGAATCACCTGACAATAGACGGAAAGGTTGGTCCTGCCACCATGGCGAAGCTCATGGTTACTGTGACACAGCAACATGCAGTACCGAAGAAGAGCAAGCGCCGTATAGACGAGATTATCGTCCATTGCACGGCTACGCCCGAAGGACAGGACTGCACGATTCCTCAGATACGTGCCTCGCACAAGAAGCGTGGCTTTTCCGATATCGGTTATCACTATGTGGTGTTCCGAGACGGCAGCATCCATGAGGGCAGGGACGTGAACATTGTAGGTGCCCATTGCAAGAACCATAATGCGCACTCCATCGGTGTGAGTTATGTAGGTGGCTTGGAGAACAAGCCAGGCGTTGCCTACGAGAAGTTGAAAGCCAAGGACACGAGGACTGGCGACCAGAAAGCATCGTTGAAGGCTCTGTTGAAGAACCTGCGTGTTCTCTATCCGAATGCTAAGATCATTGGGCACAGAGACACGTCGCCCGACCTGAACGGTGACGGAATGATTGAGCCTAACGAATGGATTAAGGCGTGTCCGAGTTTTGATGCGAAGTCTGAGTATTCACATATTTAGAGGTTGCGATAATATCGCAACATACAGAATAGTTATGAAGAGAATGATTTTTGTGTGGCTTATAGGGCTGATAGGTCTTATGGGCTTGGTGGGTTGCAAGACCCAGTATGTGCCGGTAGAGACGGTGCATAAGGAGTATCACAACCACACCGATTCGGTGAAGCAGATAGACTCCATCTTTCACGAGAAAGAGACTATCATCCGAGAACTGGACTCTGCTGCTATGGCTGAGTATGGTATCAGGCTGGAAGGTATGCAGAAGGCTTGGCTCGTTCAGACGAAAGAACTGGAACGACGGCTGAAAGAGCTGCAGGAGCAGAAGACAGATACCGTGGTAAAGGTTGACAGCGTTCAGGTGATTGTTCCTGTAGAGAAAGAGCTGACCAAATGGCAAAGTTTCTGCTGTGACTACGGGAAGATGATGCTTGGAGGAACGGTTATAGGGATTTTGCTCGTTATCTTGCTTGTAGTGGCGAAGATAAAGGGCTGGAAGTGGCCGTTCTGACCCTTCGGAAAACCGAAGGGCACGGTGGCTGAAAAAAAAAAGAGGGCCAAGGCGTAATGAACCTTGACCCTCGCTTTATTATGGAAACAACACAGGTTGTTGTGGCGCGTAACGCGCTATGCGTTGGCGCTGTATGGACTGACGCACCTGACGGATGGCCTCTTCGCGCCCGAGCAGGGAGTCTTCGTATTCACGAAGTTCCTGTTCGGTAGATGCTATATAGTAGCCGTTGGATGTAGCAATTAGGCACGGCACGATGTCGTGTGTGCGGATGTGATTGATAATCTTACGCACCCTGGCACCCGTGAGCGACAGGTGAAGGTTGTTTCTGAGACCATTCACGATGTCGCTATTCGTGACCGCTTTCTCCTTGCCTACCTTTGTCATCAGACCACGCACGATAGGAGGGAGCAGTTTATTCTCTTCATATTCGGTGAGCGGTTCGGTCTGTTCTTCAAATCCCTGTATCATGGCGCAAAGAGATTATAGTCCTTCGGTACTGAGATAGCATTGACGATGGGATGCTGAATGCGCTTACAGAACGAGTCTTTGATGTAGAACTTCACATGATGATTGTCGTGAAGCGTTGCCAGCTTTCCCAAGAACCAGAGTAAGAGATTGTCGCTGTAGTAGTCGCGCTTCACGCCAGACATGAGGCCCACTTTGTATAGGTCGCAATAGTCGAGCGTGTGCATGATGACATCGAGGCTGCTTTCAAGGTCGATGATAGGCTCTATGGAAGCCCACGTTCGGAAACCATGATTATGCAGGTGTTTCATGGCCAGTTGCCGCTCTACGTTTGGCGATGCGTTAGGTTCCATATCGTCGCGTCCAGTGAGCGTGAAGCCGAAAGCAATCATGCTTCTCTTATCACTTTCTGTCGGGAGCCACGACATGAATTTATCGTCTTCGATGAAGTCAGCGTTCTTGGTTAGTAAGACTACGGGAATGGAGCGACGCTGAGCCATTAGAATCGTGACCAGCGTGAGGTGACGCTCTTCTGGAATGAGCGGGTCAGAGGTGAAGGAAAGAAAGATACCCACCTTTTGCAGATAGACTTGGTGAGCATCCATTTCCATGCCGAGGCGCGTGACAGCATCGTCTTCATCCTTGAAGCACTTCTTTAGTTTCACTTCGGTACCGCCGAGCTGTTTTGACGGTGCGCCACGTTTGAGGTAGCAGTATTGGCAGTCGTGCGGACAGCCAGTGTAGAAATTGCAGCCAACGGCAGCATACTCTCTGGCGGCTCCCTTTGGTGTGTAGAGCGCCTTTCCGTTGATGACAGGTTCGTTCATAATCTTAATACTTTTTGCCGTGAAGTTTTGGACGAAGAGCGTTATAGCGCATCTTCTGTTCGATATGCCATGAGAGATTGACGTTAAGAAGCGTGGCGAAGTCGATGACGTAGGCAAGCGCGCAGTTTGCCTTTTGTTCTCCATCGTCGCCGATGATGTCACCACATAGGATAGTGCAGAGGTAGTAGGCTTTCTCAGTGAAAGACTTGCCAAACTGAGTGATGTCGTGACCCCACTCAGGTTCATAGTGTTCGTCGAGCGTCCACTTACGATAGCCAGCGAGGTCGAAGATACGGATGGCGATGTCGCCCAGTTCGTCCTCTACAGAGTTTTTGATGCAGTCCTCGAAGCAGGTCATAAAGTAAGATGGATGCGTTTCAGGATTGATGTCACGCATAGCCTTTTTGAAGTCGGTGATGTCGGCATGGCGGTTCTTACGGTCAGCCTCTACCAGTTCTGAGACCTCGGTGATAATGAGCATGAATAAAT
The DNA here is from genome assembly GCF_022024115.1 of Prevotella communis. NCBI lineage: Bacteria > Pseudomonadati > Bacteroidota > Bacteroidia > Bacteroidales > Prevotellaceae > Prevotella > Prevotella communis. The sequence continues at coordinate 2,135,377 of NZ_CP091792.1, read as the reverse complement.
GCTCGTTGGGTAGCGGCTTGTCGTGGAAGCCGTGAGCGCAGGCTATCTGGTAAGCCTGTTGAGTGAGTTGTTGTACGTTCATATCAGAATAATGTTGGATTAATGTCGAAGTTATACACGAGCACTTCCTGCTTACGCCGAGGCTTCTTGCAGAGTGCTGGTATCATGCATTTCTTGTCGAAGACCTGAAAGTTCCATCCTTCACGATCAACGAAAGCAGAGAGTTCGTTGGACCAGAAATTAGAAAGGATGAATTTGCCTTGAATAGTTGTCAGCAGAGACAGCAGTTCGAAAAATTCATCCTTTCCGTAGCCATTGTAATGCTTCTGGTCGCAGTTGATATACGGTGGGTCGAGATAGAAGAACGTCTCAGGCGTGTCACGTTCGCGAATAACAGTGAGTGCGTCGTGGCATGATATTTGGACGTATTTCAGTCGGTCGTAGATACGGCTTGTGAAGTTTGCACGGTGCCGTTCCATTGACACACCAATATGAGAGCCACCGGTACCATTGTCACGTTTCCATCCACCACGAGGCGTAGCCATCACTGACATATTCGTCACCATCCATACCGCCCAAGCGATATCGATTTTCTTATGAGACTTCGGGCTGTTGTAAATCCTCTTCGCCTTGATATACTCAGACTCAGCATGAAGCGTATTCTGAATTTTGTGCTGCAGCGAATCGAAGTTATCGACGCATTGCTGATAGAATGTAACAAGCAGCTCGTTCTTGTCGTTGATAGCCTCCAGGAATGACGGCCCTTTGGCGAAGAAGACAGCTCCACCACCAAAGAACGGCTCACAATAGATTTTGTGCTTTGGCATCATAGCGATGATGGTCTTTGCCATCTGCTGTTTGCCACCATAGTAAGTGATAGGAGTCTTCATGATTCGTCAAACATTGAGAGTTCGGAAGACGACGTGGCAGAACCACGTCGCACAGTACATTCGGATTTAGCCTCTTTGGGAGTGAGGCCACGAGCGGCCAGTTCAGCAGTCTTCTTTGGACCGACGCGGCGATAGATGGGTAGCCAGTCGTTTCGCACGAGGTCTTCTGAGCCTGCGACGACGGTGTACTGGTGGCCATCGACTGTGCAACCGCCATAGTAGCGAGCGATTGACAATTGTGATGACAGCCAGACGTTTTTAGAGATAACTACATTCATAATCAGACCTCCTTTCCTTGTGCAAAATCACACAGGTAGTACACAAAGTCCTCTACGGTCATGTCGTTACAATCAGGGCGCTCGGATATAAACTCTTGAATATCCAAAGCAAGGCCAGAAGCCTTAATTTGTTCCAATGTTTTTGCCATAGTTAGTACTATTAAATGATTATCAGTTTTACTTTGTCGCCTGCATTATGTTTAAAGAAATTCCCATGAAGTACACACTTATAATCTGAACGCTGCTTACCAATCTCGGCTGGAAAAGCATTTTTTATCATCTGCTGCTTCTGCCATTGAGCACCAAATAGCACAGCGTCATACTTTGCCTTTTTGTCATGAACGCAGTATGTCAAATCCTTCGGAGCATCGCACGGAATACCTGCGTACTCTCTTGCTATAACATCCAAGTCCTCGCTTACAGGTTCTTCTTGGATGGATTTCACAAATCTATCGAAGTGCTCTAAAACACTTTCCTGTCCGATAAGATAGCCTTCTGCGAAAGCGCCTTGCGCTCTGTTGCTTTGAATGATAAGTTTTACCTTTTCAATCTCGGCTTTGAATTGTTCTACTTGATTTTTCATGATTACACAGAAGTTTTATAGTCCTAAGTTCCAGGGAACAATGATTTGTCTTGCAAATACTCAGAGTAGGCGAGATTGAAGCAGAAGTTCTGATTCTCTTCCTTCACCAATGCGAGAAGGGTGACGGTTGCCGATTTGCTTCCCATAGAGAGTTTGAATTTCAGCGTCTCAAAGAAGCCGACATAATCTTCATCTTCGTCAAAAACGAAGAACACACGATAACACTGATAGTAGTTGAATCCTACAAAGTGAGGGTCTGAGAAGACGTGCTCACGAAGTCGCTGTAGCTTGTTGTCCCCATAGAGTGAAATGAGGACACACATTTGGAATTTCTTTTTCATGATGCTATGAGATTTTGTTTAGAGAGTTTCTGACAGAGTGCTTCGCAGAGGACGCGAGACATGTTTACTTCGACGGCATTGCCGATGAATTTCTTCTGTTCTGCCTGAGTGCCGACGAGGACATAATCTTCGGGGAAGCCCATGATCTTTTTGAGTTCAGGGATTTTGAGCATCCTCATTTTGATGTCGATGATGCCATAGAGGGCCATAAACTCCTTTATGCGCTTGGTCATTTCTGAGTCGGACTCATAGACGGCGATAGCGAGAGCAGGCTTTCCCGATGGAGAACCATCAGGAACGGTGGCTTGTACGAGATACGGCGGCATCTTATCCATGCGTGCAATGAGCGTGAAGCAAGGGTCATCGACGGAGCCACCCTTCGACATAAACTGAGGATTCATTAGGTAATGCCACTTGCGATTGGCCGTGATTACCTGTGCCGGTTCCTCTACAGAGCTGCCTACGTTATGGAAGTTGGTGTTCATTACCCACGGCTTTACCTCTACGAGTGCCTGCTTGGGATTCGTTGGTATGGTCGGACAGGGCGAGTCGGCAGATGACGGAGTGCCGTTGCCATACTGATTATCGAGGAAGCACGTCGTGACCTTTGAGATACGGTCTTTCGTCGTGATGGTAGGACACGGCTCTTCGATGGAAGAGTTGAAGCCGTTGCCATAGTAGGCAGTGACGAAAGCATGATGGTCTTTGGTGGTGACTGTTCCAGCAGGTTCCTCCAGAGATTCGTTGTGGTCTTTGCCACCGTAATACTTTGAGAGGAAATGCACCTGTGCCATTCCGAGACGGTTCTGACAGGCGACGGTAGGACACGGCTCGTCAACAGAGGGAGCGACATAATGGCCACCCCTGTTCATGGAGTTGTATTTGACGATGAAAGCATCCTTGCCACCAGCCACGAATTTTATGAGTCCTGCATAGATACGCTCCAGCGTCTTTTCCACGAGCGGCTTCTTGCGCATGAAGATAGACTCACCTTCGTCGGAGAAGTCGAGAACTTCGCGAACAGGCTTCCATTTCTTGTACTGATTGGGGAAGAGCGATTTCGTAGCGATACCATCGCTACATACTGAGCCGTCGCCATTCTTAGCGTAGGTCTGTTCAGGGAAAGCGATAGGAAAACCCTTGCGCGCGAACTGACCGAAGAAACGACGGCGAGAAGTGTAAGCGCCATAGTCTGCAGCGTTGAGGATGCGCCAGTCGAAGTCATAGCCATAGGCGCGCACGTTGCGCACCCAGCGCATATAACTGCTGCCTTGGTCTTTCGAGATAGGATGGCCGTTCTCGTCGAGTTCTCCCCAACACATAAACTCTTCAACATTCTCTATCTGAATATAGTCGGGGTCGATGGCTTCGATGTAGCGGAAGAGGTGTTCGGCCAGAGTGCGAGAGTCAGCGTCGCGAGGCTGGCCACCTTTGGCCTTGGAGAAGTTGGTACATTCAAGACTTGCCCAGAGTACGACGTGAGCGTCAGGATATTGCAGCTTCTTCTTCTGCAGATGTTCTACGAGTCCAGAGAGTTCGAGTGTACGGATGTCCTCTGTGAAGTGCATGGTGTCAGGATGGTTGGCCTGATGTGAGAGGATAGCGTTTGGATCATGATTGACGCAGGCTATAACTCGCGCACATTTCTCACCATTGAGGCGTGCAAACTCCACGCCTGTAGATGTGCCACCTGCGCCACAGAAGAGGTCAATGTATAGAAGTTTTATTGAGTTCATAGTCATTCTGCTGTTGATGGGTCGGCGTAGATAATTTCTCTGTTACAGGATTTCGCGTAGGAATGTTCTGCTGTTGCTCCAGGCAAGTTGCGCCAGTCGGGAAGCATATAGATAGCGTCGCATCCCCAGATGAAATGCATGTCGTAGAGCAACATTTGGCCATATTCGTCGAAGTCCTTTTTGAAATGCTGCTTCTCGTATCTTTTCTTTTCGATGGCCACATGATGCTTCATTTCTTTCTGATACTGCTTGTCGGCAGGATTGACGGCAGCATGGCCCTGACTGAGCAGGAGGTCTTGCGCGTCTTGGAACTTTTTGACAGTAATGGGCGAGAGTTTCTTCTCGCCAATCTTGCCGCTGATATACACTATTTTCTGTCTGTTCATACTTTGATTGTTTAATACTTAGAAAACCCTGTTTGGGGTGATGATGCGAACACGCTTCTTTTTCTTTCTCTGAGGCTGAACCTCAGCGCACTGTGACTGTTGCAGTTTGCGCACCTCTTCCTGAAAGTGTATTATTTTGCGGTTGAGGGCGTATAGTTCGCGGTAGAGGATGACTGCTGCAATGATGGTGCAGCAGATAGAGAGGATGGAAATGAAAATCATAGGCCGTTGTAGTCTTTAGGTTCCCATTCCATTTTGTCTTCTTCGATGAAGTCGTCAGAGCAGGCTTTGTCGCCACAATAGACAGGACGTTTCTTTGCGGCACAGAAGCCACAGCCGAAGATGTCCTCATGATTCATGTTGGCACAATTGCCACAGCAGAAGTCCGAAGCGGATGTTTCGGGCACGGTGGTAGGAGTAGTATTCATGAGATTTTCAGTTTAAGATGTCTGTAATATTCGATGGTAACGAGTCCGAGAGATTCTTTTGGGTAGGACTGTTTGTAGAATGAGTACGTCTTCAACGCCTCGTCGCGTCCTTTGACTGGCACCTCAATATGGTCAGGACAGCCAAAGTGGAACTGGTCGTAGATGACGTAAGTATCAGACGGAGAGATTTCAGCGAAGATGCTCATTTTCGTAGCGAGTTTCCTTTGAAGAGCACTTGGTTGGTGAGCGCGAAGAGACGGTCAATCGTTCTTTCGCCGTAGCGCGCAAGGAGTTCGTCGCCCGTGAGGTTTGTGCTGACGATAAGGAGTTTTTCTTTCCGCTCACACTCGTCAACGAGTTCGGCGAAGTAACGATGACGGACACCGTAGTCATTCGCCTCTGGTTCTGTTCCCACGTCGTCGATGGAAATGATTTTCTTCCAAACGATGTCTTTGTAGTTCTCGTTGAGTTCGAGCGCCGTGTGTGTGCTGACAACGAGACGGTAGTAATAGATGAATACGATGGGTAGAATATGCTGAGTAATGAGCGTCTTCCCACGTCCGCAGTTTCCGTAGCAGAGCAGGCCCTTCTTCTTATTGTCTGTGAGCCATTCCGCTATCTCGTGATATTCTGGAAGCCACTGAGCATCTTTTCCGAGGAAATGAACGAGTCCACGCTGCAATATATGTTCTGCATGAGGCAGAGCGATATGGATGCGGTTGTCGGCGACAGGTCGGCCAGCGGCGAGTCGCTGCATCTGCTGATTGATGGAGTCGGTCAGGCTTTCTTGTTTCTTTGCCATAAGTCATTATCAAATTTAGAGGGTGAGTTATCTGTTAGGATAGTGCCCGCAGGAGAAGCCGCAGGAGCGGAAGCAGAGATTACCTCGTCTTCCCACGAGCGATTACGCAGAAATGTTTCAGGATTCTTTCTGTATTGCTTGTCTGGCTGAGAGGCGATATAGCGAGGTATATACTCGAAGATAGCCTTTCGGTCACGAAGAGATAGTTTGGCGTATAGTTTTTCCGCTTTCGGCTTACCTACCTTCTTGTCGTATAGTTCCCAAAAATGAGCGAAGTCGTAAGGGTCATCTATTTGAAGTGGCAGAACGGCTTCACCCTCAGACTGAGGATTGGCCTTGTGAGGCTTTTTAGGGGGTGTAGGAGCGTTTTGTGGCTGAGAGGTGGGTAATGAGTCAGATAAGGGTGCAAAGAACGGCTCATTTTCACTTTCGGACGATATATTATTTATATTATTTTCTTCTTTATTTATTATATATATATTGTCCGAATTTTCATCTGTCAAGTTATTGTTCAATTTTTGAACATTAGATTGCGATTTATTGTTCAATTTTTGAACAATAGGTTTACAATCAGTCTCGGATGATGCGTTATTGTTCAAATTTTGAACAATAAGTTGGGGTGTATTTGCTGTTTTATTGTTCAAATTTTGAACAATAACCTGAACAATACCTTGCACATTATCCTGAACATTAACTTGATAAAGATTGCGTCCACGCCCTCTTCCGAATGAGAAGACAGAGAGCAACTGCTTACCTATCAGTTCTTCTCTGGCACGAAGCATGGTGTTGCGCGACATTCCCAGCTCAGCGGCCAGCATTTCATCAGAGCGGGATAACTGGTTGGTGAAGCCAATCTGTGCCGCCTGATAGAGAAGATGAAGATAGAGTTTCGCTGCTGTTGGCGTGAAAGGCACCTCGTGGTCTATGCGCCAGAAAGTGTCGGTAAGAGAGAGGAATGTTTTTGAGTCCATACGTTTAAGGATTTAGAAATGAGCGAGGGCACGATCAAACTCTTCTTTAGAGATTTGAGGAATGAGTGCTCGGAAGATGATGTCTCTGACGGCATTGTATAGTCGTTCAAACTCTTCTTCCTTCATTTTCTCGAAGGAGATAGACTTTGGTGCGTGATGCCATTCACCAGTCTCGATGTCGAAGATAGGTTCACACCATCCTCCAGTCACTTCGAGCGACTTACGGAAGACTTCGATGTCGTTCTTGAAGAATGTCTGTTGTTTCTCGTTGAGATATTCCCACGCGCAACGCAGGAGCGCGAAGTATTTGCGGTGGAACTTAAGGTTACGAGGCAGACGAATCTCTGCCTCGTACACCTCGTCGATTTTCAACTTCTTCTTCTCGTCGTAGTCCTCGTCGTACATGGGCTTTAGGCCCTGACGTGTGTTAAGAAGGAGCAGTTTCATGGCCTATCGTTTTAGAATGGCAGGTCATCGGAGCCTTCGCCACCTTCGGCTTCAGGAGCGGCAGGCGGGAAAGGATTCTGAGCAGGCTGCTGACCCTGTGCTGGAGCTGCTGCAGGAGCAGGGGCGGCGGTAGGAGCGGCAGCTTGTGGTGCTGCTGTGGTAGCCGCAGGAACCGCGCCTTGCTGATTAGAGCGCAGGACATTGTAGGCTCGAACCTCGTTGAACCAACGACCGTTGTACTCGTGAGCGTCGATATCGAACTGTACGGTGATGTCTTCGCCCGCTTGAATGTTGAACTGCTTGATTCGATCCTCACCGAAGATGTTGAACAGCATTCTTCGTGGGTACTGACCTGGAACCTCTATGACGTATTCCTGAGTCATCCATGAATTGCCGGTACGTGCTGACACGCCACCTTTGGCCTCCATGATTGCAATTACTTTACCTGTTAATTCCATAATAAATAAAAGTGACTAAACATTTTCTTCTTTCTTGATACCATTGATGAAGAGGTCGGCGAGTTCGTCGAAGTAATGTTCATCCTTGATAGCATCGTCGGATGCTCCAGTGATTTTCGAAGCGACTGAACCCTTCTTCATAATGAGGTAGTAGAGATATTCGTCGATGGAGTTCTCACCTATGAGAATCCATGAGTTCACAGCGTTCTTCTGTCCGTTGCGGTGGCAGCGCGCCTCACACTGAGAGAGGTCGGCCATTGTCCAAGGCAGGTTAATGAAGATGACGTTGGAAGAGGCGGTGAGCGTGAGTCCTACACCTGCAGACTTGATGGAGCAGATGATGACACGACGCTTGCCTGCCTGGAACGAGTCGATGGCAGCTTGCTTCTCGACAGCGTTCTGACGGCCTGTGACACAGACAGCATCAGGGAAGGCCTCTTTGAGCGCGTCCACGATGTCGTGGTGCTCAGCGAAGACCACCACCTGTTCGTCGGTGTCGCTAATGAACTGGACGGCAGCATCAACCTTTCCCTGTCCTGCCAGCTTACGCAGGTTCATGAACTTGACGAGTGCCTGCATACGCATCTTACGACGAGCCTCAGCATCGGTGAGTCCCTTATAATCTTTGAGCCATGCCCGCAGGTCGTTGGCACAGAGATCATACTCGTCGCGGTTGGCGAGTTCTGTGATGACACGAGAGCGCGTGAGGTCAGGCAGGTCTTTCAGCACCTCTTTCTTGGCCCTACGGAAGTAGCATGAGTTATGCAGGATGGCGTTGAGTTCTGCGAGGTGCTTACCGTCGCCATACTGATTGACAAACTCAGAGTAGCCTCCGAAGTCAGCGATACGTCCGAGGATGCATAGCTGAGTGGCAAGGTCTTTCGGGTCGTTGACAACAGGTGTGCCAGTGAGCATGTTGATATACTCCTTGCCGTGGCAGATGCCCATGACGTGCTTTGCCGTTGCCGTGGTTGGGTTCTTGCAGCGGTGTGACTCGTCGATGATGACAGAGCGGAACTGCTTGATGACCTCTTGGAAGACGATGTCTTTCAGTTTGGCCCCACGCTCTTCGTGAACGACGAAGAACTTCTTCAATGACTCATAGTTGACGATGACCACATCATAGAGGTTCATCTTTCCTATGAGATAAGGGAAGGTGGACTTCACGCTATCTTTGAGGATAAGCGGTCGGAGGTCGGTGAAGTTCTCGACCTCTCGTTGCCAGTTTATCTTCAATGATGCAGGGCAGATGACCAGACATGGCGTAGCGTGAGCGCGAGCCACGCTGACGATGGCCTGGCCGGTCTTGCCAAGACCCATTTCGTCGCCGTTGATACAGCGCTTCATTTCGAGGGTCTTGGCAATGCCGACTTCCTGATATGGGTAAGGCTGATACTTAGGCATAAGCCTGCACGAATTGGTTACAACGACGATAGACCGCACGGTTGGGCATGGTCTTGAAGCAGATGTACTTCTCGTGACGCTTGCCGCCAGTGAAGAAGGAGAGCACGAAGCCTGTGAGTGTCGGGTTCTCGATGGCGATGCGCTGCTTCTTCGGGTTGAAGTTCTCGACCTTCTTCTGCAGGTACTTTACGAGATTGACCGTGAGCGTCTGAACGGCCTCTTCGTCGCGGATGCCGCTGAAGCCATGAGCGGAGTGCGCCACTCGCTTGTCTGTGTAGCTCTTGGTGAAGACAGGCTTTGCTCCGTTGAGACGGACATTGCGATACTTACTGGCACGGATGGCCGAAATGAAAGAACTTCTCTTCTTGTTTGAATGAGTCTTTTTCATAATGCTTGTTATTAAAATGGGTGAATAAAAACGGTTGTTAGTAGGCAGGGTGGCGCCCTGCCCGAAGACTATGGAAACGATGGCTCTAAGTGAAGAGCCAATATTGGAAGGCCAGTTCGAGGTACTTCTGTCGGCCACGCTCGTAGAGTTCGTCGCCACGTACAATCTTCTTGAAGAAGACTTTGTTTGCCGTCTTTGAGACAGCGTAGATGAAGTCCTGATTGCCCAGAGAAGGATTGAGAGAGTGCGTGAGGTCCATATAGAACGCACGGCTTCTGTCCCAATCGAAGAAGTCGATGCTCTGTTCAAAAGCATCCTGTGTCGTTGCGCTGCATGTTTTCAGGTCGCCACCGAAGAGGCCCAGATGCCAGTCGAACTTACAGCGCGTAGGCAGGTCGAAGGAGTAGCAACCGAGGTCGAAGTGCTGAGAGGGGTTGACGAAGACCTGCTGGCCGACGGCATTTTTCAGCACGTAGTCGAGAAAAGCATCTTTCGTTGCCGCCTTTCTCAGTTTTTCGAGCTGCTGCTTGCCCCACTTCCATTCGTCGGACGTATATTTCTCGTCGCCAACGGTGAGCCTGTAGTGATTGCAGTTCTTAGGCTCTGTGACGAGACCATCGACGAGCGTACCGAGGTGGAACGCCTTGGCACGTGCCGCAGGCTTCACGAAGTCGAGGGCAGGGTGTAGCTTGTTGCGCAGGGCTGTGAGGTCGGAGTTAGAGACCTCTGAGCGAGAGTAGTAAGGGTCGTGATTCATGCTGATGGGAGTTATGGGAACCCTGCGGAGAACCGCAGGGCACTGTGACTACTTACTTTCCTTGATGGCTGCTTCGGCCTTTGCCTCTTCGGTGAGGATGTCGCTCACATCGGCATAGGCTTCGATGGCAACGTCACGCCAGATGCGCAACTCTTCGAGAAGCGACTGCTTGGCCAGCGCCTCGTTGGGCTTGGGGTCGCCTTGGATGCGCTTGACAACCTCGTTAGCATGATTAGAGACGGTGGCAGTAGCCTGATACTTGTTCACTTTGTCGCCAGTCCATGATACAGGCTGAACGACGATGACAGTCTTGTACTTGTTCATACACTATTCTTTTAAGGGGTTAGACAAATAGTGGGGAGGACAGCGTGGCAAAAACCACGCTGCACACTTCCCAAGAGAGACTATTTTGCCACGATGTCCTCGACATAGCGGACGGCAGGGTCGATGACGGTGATGTCCTCTTTGTTCTTCACCTTCTCGCAAGTCTTGACCATGAAGCCCAGTTTCTTGTTGAGGTCTTCGAGTGACATCTTCGAGCCTTCGTGCGTCCACCACATCTGAATGATGGCGAGGAAGCCAGTAGGATCATCTATCTCAATATGGTGAGAGACCTTCGCCTTGACAGGAGCGGCGATGGCGGGAGCCTGGTCGAAGAGCGTCTGCGTCTGCGACTGCGCCTTACGGATGCGATCTTCTTCCTCGCGCTGCTTACGCTCGGCCTCGGCTTTCTCCAGACGTTCTTTCTCAGCCTGTGCCTCAGCCGCTTTCAGTTCCTCTTCGCGCTTCTTACGCTCTTCCTCAGCAGCCTTGGCGCGAGCCTCAGCCTCGGCCTTGGCTTTCTCGTCGGCAGCTTTCTTCGCTTCCTCTTCGGCCTTGCGTCGCTCGTCTTCGAGACGCTTCTGTTCCTGTAGTTCAGAAACCTTTGAGTCGAAGGTGTCGAGCAGGTCCTGTTTGGTAGAAGCCACCGAGTCGGCGTAGGATTTGGTGAGCGATTCGTTCACCTCCTTATAGGCCGCGTTCATGATGTTTCGCGCCTCTTCTGCAGGAATCTCAGGCGAGAACGACGGCTTGCGGTCGGCAAGGAAGGATGCAATCTTGATTTCTGTAGGATATTCAGATATTTCCTTCTTTATTTGTTCCGCATTGTCGAGCGTCATCAGACGGAACTTCTCAGAGAGACGGTCGAGTGCTTCGGAAGTCTTCTCGTTGACAATCTGGTTGCAGACCGTGATGACATCCTCGCGTAGCTGAGTCTTGGCTGCTTCGATGCGGGCGAGCCGCTGACGTTCCTCTTCGGCCTTACGCTGCTGTTCCAGTTTGAAAGCGGCGTACTCGTCGCGTTTCTTCTGTAGCTTGTAGATAATGGATTCCTCAGACTTGGCATCGAGGAAGTTCTCCATGGTGGTGAAGCCTTTCTTCACGAGGTCAAAGACCTGTGTGACGGTAGAACGGCGGTCTTTCATTGCCTTGGCCGTAGCCTTGGCCTTCTTGATGAAGGAAGCAATCTCTGCGTCCAGTTCGTCGTTCATTTCCGACGAGCGCGAGAGCAGGAGGTCGCCTGCTGAGAGGCAGGCCTGCAGCGACTTGTTGTTGTCGGTTGCAGCATTGGTGATGTCGGTCTTGATAGAAGCGACACTCTTTGTGATTTCGGCAGTCTGCTGTGTGATGACTGCGAGTTGTCTGTTATCGTCCATGATGATTACTGGTTTAATTGAATGGAGTGTCTTCTGGAGCATCTACCTGAACGCCCTGTGCGGCAGGAGCGGCGGTAGTGGCAGCGGGAGCCGGTGTAGGTTCTTCGTCCTTGTCGGACTCCATAGCGCCACCTGTTCCGATAGAGAGTTTGGGGTAGCCCTTGAAGGCATGTTTTACCGTCTTTGACTTCAAGAATCCAGTGTCGATATCGGAGCAGTCGGCAGACTGGCCGTAGAGCGCGTTAGGCTTTCCGAAGTTCGACTTGCCAGAATACTGCTTCAAGCGCAGCATTTCGTCGGTGTCGAGCACGAAGTAGTCAACGGTACCGTCGGCCTTGACGATGCGGACATAGCAGGCGATGATACGCGCTCCCTGTGGGCGAGGGATGGCCTTCTCGTACTTGACGTAAGACTGTCCGTTGTCCTCCCCATAGCGGAAGGTGTCGCAGTCATAGACCACTTTCGGATTGTCAACAGAACGAATCTGCTTGGCTCGCTGACGGAGCAGGATTTCGCCATAGCCTGTGACGGTGATGACGGCAGAGCGCTCATAGACTGCTTGCGGACGGCCACCGTTTGGATCAGGCTTCTCACCAATCTTCTGTGAGCGACATTCGAGGTAGCAGGTCGTAGAGAGACCCTTTTCGAGCGAGAGGTTGTTGATGGCGAGGAAGAGGAATGCGAAGTAAATACTTGTTCCAGTGGCAGCGGCCAGCAGGTTCTTGTAAGAGCCTGATGTCATTTCTGCGAGGAAGAACCCACGCTGTTCCTCGAAGAAGGCCTCGGCGTTCTGAGCGCCATACTTCTGAGTGTAAACCTCGATGAACTTGTCACGAGCGAGGTCAGGAATCTTGTTGTGCTCGATGGTTTTGAGCTGTTCTAAGATGTTTGTCATAAAAACTAAAGATGGATTGGTTTGCTTTCTTGTTTCTGAGGCCAGCCGTTGAGTTCATACACTCGGCGACTGGCTTCCTGCTGAGAGAGATAGCGCTCATTGGGATAGAGCGGTGATGCTGTCATTACACCATTAGGTGATGGCGGGTCGGACTTCATAATCTCGAAGTAACGGCCATGACGACGGTAGTAATACTGGCGATGCTCTTTGAAAGAGCCAGGAGGGTGATGGAAACCCTGCGCTGATGCACAGGGTACTGTTGTCTTCTGCTCGTTCATGGGCTTAGTCGTTGATAAGCATTGGCATGAGCAGAGCGGTGATTTCCTCTTCGGTGATGTCATCGTCGTTGGGGATGATGATGCAGCCGTGAGAGGGGTCAACAATCTTAAAGATGACCTCGGGAGCCGTGAGGTTCTTAAGAATCTCGATGGCACTGGCACCCTTGAATCCGATGGCGAGCTGCTTGTCAGAGAAGTCGCAGGCGACACGGTTTGTTGCCGTGCGTGAGAAGTCGAAGTCCTCAGCGTCGAGTGTGAGCACATTGTCATTGAAGGTGAACTTAATGAGATTGCTTGACTCGTTGGCGAAGGGGCTGACGCGCTGCAGGCCGTTGATCAATGAGAGGCGGTCAACCACTGCGTCGTGGTTGGTCTTCTTTGGAATAACGCTATCGTAGTTAGGATAGCGGCCCTCAATGAGTCGGAAGTTGACCGTTGTAGAGTCGAAGGTGGCCACACAGTTGTTGTCATCGAACTGGAACGTCACCTGACCACCATCTTTGCCAAGAGCGGTGTTGATGAACTTTGCAGCCTTGGCAGGCATGATGAACGAGGCGGGATGGTCAACGATGACTCCATACTCGCGGTTGCGAATGAGTCGGTGACCGTCGGATGCCACCACGTCGGTATAGTCCTTGGTGAAGTTGAAGTGGATGCCGTTCATTACTGGTCGCAACTCGTCGTGAGCTACTGCGAAGAGAGAGCGGGCGATGGCTTTCTTCACCTGTTCGGTGTCGATGTTGATGGCCGTGGACTCAGGCGATGGGAAGTGAGGCTTCGGGTACTCGTCGGAAGACTCGCAGATGAACGAGAAGGAGCCAGAGGAATGAGTGACCGTACAGTTGCCCAGTTCCAGCGATGCCTCGATGGTGATGGGCTGTTCAGAGAGTTGTTTGAGGGCGTTGGTGATGTCCTCTTGTGGCAGGCAGAAGATACCGTCGCCACCTTCATTCTCAGAGAGCTGCACCTGTGTCTGCACACAGATTTCACCATCGGAAGCCATGATGATAAGCGTGGTGTTCTTTACTTCGAGCACGAAGTCCGAGAGGATGGGCAGCGCGTTCTTCTTGTTGATGACTTTCGAGAGGGCTTTGATGTCCTCTTCGAGTGCTTTCTTTGAAACTACGAATTTCATAAGCGAATGAATTAGAAAATAAACTTGTTTGAGATAATCACAGAGTCGGTTGTACTTACGTTCAAGTGTCTCTGCCTTGTCGAACTGGTAGAAGCTAAAGTCGGCAAAGGCGAGTCCATCAGTGTTTACGGAAACGTCTATCCAGAAACGTCCGCTTTCTGCTCTTGTGTGAATCCAAAAGGAGTCACACCTGTTGGCGTAGGTCTGTTGTAGCTGCTGAAGTAGCGGCAGCATCTTCTCGGCTGACGAGAATTTCTTTTTCTTTTGCTTCATAATCTTGTGTTTTGGGGTTATGTGTACTCAGCGGAAGAGCCGCTGAGCGAGAGACTGCTTGGAGAAATGGATGCGGCCTTCACAGGTGGCATCCACTGGTTTATGAATTTCACAAATAAATATATCTGAGTAATACGGCTCGTCGCGAGAGGCTTTACTCCTTATTAATCGTATAAAGATTGATTGGGAAATTCAGTCAATGAGTTCTACGGAGCGTCCGTTGACGGTTCTGTGAAGACGAATCTTTCCTTGCCGGAACGCCTCGTTGAGTTGCTGCTTTGGGTTCTCGACGGCAGAACCATCAAGCGCTCTGAACAGTGTATTTTCTGGAACGAAGTCAGGTTGGATGTGCGCGTCGCGTCGTTGCTGACGCAGGTTGAAGAGAATGTCGAGAGCCGTCATCGTTCACGTCGGCACCAGTTGTCCGTTGACTGTTGATAACCTGCCTCGTAGGCTTCTTCTGCTGTTGCTTTCGGATGCTTGCGCAACCATTCTGCTTTTTGTTCCTTGTAGTTCATATTCTTAAAAGATTTGTTGGTCGTGGCAGGAGGACTCGAACCTCGCTCAGGCCAAACTTACTTATCCGTCGCACCATTTTACGGACTTTCTGCCACGGTTGGATGACATTCTTTCCGACCATGCCGCGCCCTCTTGTGGATGGCGGTAATCGGCATGGGCGTGAAAGAATGTGTGATTACTTCTTAGGCAACTTCTGAACAGCCCGCACAGAGAAGCCGTAGCGCCGACTGCTGTAGCTCTGAGGACTGACACTCGAACTACTGAAGCTCAAGTAGCGCGCATTCGTGGCAGAGTAGTACGTGGACGACCAGTAGTAGCCGTACGATCCGCGAAGGTAGAGCGACGCACCATAACAATATCCCGCACACGCGAAGAAGATGGAGTTGCCGTTGATTTTCGACGTTACCAAGTAGCCGTTCATTCCGTTGATCGTCTTGCGAATCCAAGTGCAGTTATCGTAGAGTTCCTGGAACTGCTCTGATGTAGGCATCAACCAAGGTTCTCCCATGTTTATACGTGCAGCGTCGTGAGAGATGTCGATATCGCCTTTCAGTTTGTAACCCTCAGTCTTCTTGTAGTTGTCTTCGGTGAAAGCACATTCCTCGGCGAAAACATCATCATCGTCACCCCAGTCATTTCCGCTGTTTACAGGATAGAGAGGTTCTGTGTTTCCCCAAGAGAAGAATGCTCCGTAATCTTCGGGTGACTTGGCACCTACGTTACGATCGGCCCAGAGAGTTCCTGACGGCAGGCCAAGATCAATAGCCTGCACGTGGGCTGGAGCAGAAACGATGTCATGCTGTTCTGTAGAAGGTGTTGCGGCATCATCTTCTTCGGTAATGAACCGATAGGCCGCACGGCAGAAGTCCACAGACTCCATGCAACTTGCATCCCCATATTTATCAAGGAGCTGCATCTTGATGTTTGTTGAATCTTTCATGCTGAATGATTTTATGTGAATAAATAGGGTGAATTGTCGTTTATTAAAAACCCTTCCGGCTCTCACGAGAGGAAAGGGTGGGTTTAGGTTTTTCGGCTCTCGCCAGAGCCATAGGTATCATTTATGAGTTCTTTGCGAATCTTGCAGATGGTGGAGGACTCGAACCCCCGACATTCGGTTTTGGAGACCGACGTTCTACCTGCTGAACTAACCATCCGTGTTGCGGCGCTTGGCGCAACCCAAGTCGTGGCGTTCTGTTTTGTCATGTGCTGGCCTAAGAGTCGTAGCCACAAAGAGTAAGTAATCAGAACGTGAATCCACTTCGGACATACCGAACCGCATAAGCGTTTCATCCTTCCTTTGTTGTATCAATAAGTCAAAGAGCGAATGTGCTGCAGGAGCAGCGACGGCGAAGAGCCGTTAGATGGCCAGTACGTGTTTGGCCCTGAGAACATCTTCGGACAACGGCTTCTTGCAGTGTCCTTCCTTAACCAGCTGTCGGAGTGTCTTTCCGCACAGCTCTTGGAACTTGTCGAAGGGTAGGTTCCACAGGCACTCATGCTGTTCGATCAGTGCCTTTACTTTGTTGTAGGTTGACGGACTGCTTTTCTTCATCCGTTCAAGTGCTTTTGCTTTGCTCATGGGGCGGTGATAATTAGAATTGTGAATAATGCTATGCAGCCGATGACGGTGAAGAAGAGTGAGAACCAGAAGTCTCTCTTCTCTCGTTTCGTCCATCCTGCGAATGGGTCTGGTAGTATCATTTTGCGAAAGCGTTTATGAGTTCGGAGCGTAGGAAGAGCAAATGTCCCTGCCTTTTGTCGCCGGACTTGACGTGAGTGTACTTGTCGATATTCTTACGCAATGTATTGGGCTTGATACCGAGAATCCTTGCTGCTGTTCTTGTGTCAACCCACTCTTCCTTCATCGGGTCTTCGTTCATCTTCTGCATGATGATGACGGCGACACGTGGAGCGAGAGCGTCGGCAAGCAGGCTGATTGACTTTGGTGAGAGTTCTATTTCCATAAATTTTGAGACAGGTAACTGATTTCTTTTCTGAGATAGACTGTTCCTGCTATGCAGACAGTCAGGAGAGTGACGAGAGCCATGTTATGACATGATGAGCTTCGTAGTCTTCACGCCACCGTATGTACTGATGGCAGTCTGGCGAATGAGGTTGGCCAGTTCTGAGTTGGTCTTGAAGGCCAGCGCATCGTAAACGGCGGTACGTCTGCATCGGACGGCCTTGCAGATTTTATCTACATTGCCGTGCGGCACTTGGATGATGGGTTTTCTTTTTGCTTTCATCGTTTTGTATTTATTTGTTAATTATTCACGTTTTATTGCCAAATTTTGTTATTATTCGCGTATTATTCGCAGGAATATGCATACGAATGGTGATAAATGCGTATCTTTGCACCCAAGATTGATTGCGGACGCATCCGTTACGAGTTCGTTTGCGAAACCATTTGCAAAAATAAGAATTATAATTCGCTAATCGAGAAATATCTGCGAAATAATAACAAACTTTTGAAAAAAGTGACACAATTAAACATATTCCTATGAACAAAGACGAGGTTTCAAAGAACATAAAAGCCTTGCTCACCAGCAGGAATCTGAATCAGAAGGGGCTTGCCAAGATGGTAGGCTTTAGCGACTCCATGATTTCTGAGATGCTGAGCGGCAAGAAGAACGTCATGCCTCTCGCCGAGAAGGTTGCAGATGTTTTTGATGTGAGTCTCGACTGGCTCTGCGGGAATGTGTCTGAAAAGGACACGCGCCCGCGTATTCTCACATACGCTTGC
This sequence comes from Prevotella communis, assembly GCF_022024115.1. Taxonomy (NCBI): domain Bacteria; kingdom Pseudomonadati; phylum Bacteroidota; class Bacteroidia; order Bacteroidales; family Prevotellaceae; genus Prevotella; species Prevotella communis. The sequence continues at coordinate 2,117,965 of NZ_CP091792.1, read as the reverse complement.
GCGGGTACATTATCAGAAGCCATAGAAGAATATAGCGAGCCAATGCCTGTGATAGCACAGATGCCTCGCTATGACTTCACGATCATGGTTCGTGGCGACTCCATGGAGCCAGAGTTTCGTAGTGGCGACGAGATAGCTTGCCTGAAAGTGAACGAGAAGGCTTTCGTTCAATGGGGAAAGCCTCACGTTTTGTTCACCTCGCAGGGAATTGTCGTCAAGAGACTGTATGAAGGGGAGAATGGATTTCGGTGTGTGTCTGACAATAAGCAGTACCCTGAGTTCTTCGTTCCTGGGGAAGATGTTTACTCTGTCAGTTTGGTTGTAGGTTTAGTTAGAGTGTTTTGATATGAGGAAATGGCTAATCTTTGCTTTGATGGCTTTTGCCTTCGTCGGATGTGGTGACGATGACGGCAACGACGATGTGGTGAACAAGATAGACCTTGCTCACTTCAAGCAGATACTCGTCGGCACATGGCAGACGAGTGAAGAGCATTATGGTGTCTGGGGAAAGACTATCAAGTTTTCCTCTGACGGCATGATGAACGATTCTGTTCCGTATTCGCTTTCAGTCAGAAAGAGCGTTGGCGAAATGATGGGCGGTCACGGTAACTACTACGAGTACGAGTATTGCTCTCTATATATAGACGGAGAAGGCTCGTATAGCGTACATGAAGAGGATGCAGACCATTTTACTTTCGAGAGAGTCGATGGTCATCCGTTCCAATATAACTATGAACGCGTGAAATAGTGTTTTACAAATGTTTTACACCCCAATAATAGGTTGAACCCTTAGTCGGAGATAAGCGACTGATTATCAGCGTAGAAGAGCACTCGTGAGATTATCCCTCACCTTCCGCAAAAAGGAGCCTCACTCTCCGCAAAATGAAAGGGAACCGAATCGGTTCCCTTTTTTCGTGTCGTTATTGATAGTCCTCTTTTGTGACTGTGATGTCTATGTAGGTCTTCTCCGGTTCGGCTGTAGAGCCGTAAATATAGCGGAAGCTGATGCCTTTGTTCATCAGGGCTTTGTAGGACGGCGTGTTCTTAAGTTCCTTAACCAGAGTGCCTTTTAAGTCGTTGTTGCTGACGATATTCTCTACCGTACTGTCGTTGTCGCTATTGCCTGTAAAACGGAAATACTGTGTCTGGGTGAGGGTGGGGATGTCAAACACAATACTGTCAAGATACATGTTGTCGCCTATCGGCATGGGGCATTTTGATTCTGTCACTTCACGTGCCTCACGAGCAGCCTTTTCCTCCAATGATTCCTGACAGGAAGTCAGCAGGAGTAATGCTGTTGCAAAGAGTAAAATATTCTTCATAAAAGGTGTCAAATTATTATTTTTGTGGCAAAGATACGAAAAAAAACTAAAATCGATGTTTTATTTCCGTTCTTTTTATTAACTTTGCATCGAAAAGACACGTATACGTTAATGAAGAATATCAGAAATTTCTGTATAATAGCACATATTGATCACGGCAAGTCAACGCTTGCCGATAGATTGTTGGAACGTACCAAAACCATTCAAGTGACTGAGGGTCAGATGCTTGACGATATGGATTTGGAACGCGAGAGAGGTATTACAATTAAAAGTCACGCTATCCAGATGGAGTATGAGAAGGATGGCGAGAAATATATCCTGAATTTGATTGACACTCCGGGCCATGTGGACTTCTCGTACGAGGTATCAAGAAGTATCGCTGCCTGTGAGGGTGCTCTGCTGGTGGTCGATGCTACACAGGGTGTACAGGCTCAGACCATCTCAAATCTATATATGGCTATTGATAACAATCTGGAGATTATTCCTGTTATCAACAAGATTGACATGCCCAGCGCTATGCCCGACGAGGTGGAGGATGAAATCGTAGATCTGATTGGGTGCGACCCTGAGGATATCATCCGTGCATCAGGAAAGACGGGCGAGGGTGTTGACGACATACTGAATGCCGTGGTGGATCGTATCCCTCATCCCGTGGGCGATGAGGAGGCTCCGCTTCAGGCATTGATTTTCGACTCTGTATTCAATTCCTTCCGTGGTATTATTGCTTACTTCAAGGTAAATAATGGCGTCATCCGTAAGGGCGACAAGGTGAAGTTCTTTAATACCGGTATGGAATACGAGGCCGACGAGGTGGGTGTGCTGAAGATGGACATGATTCCCCGTAAGGAGTTGCGTACTGGCGACGTAGGTTATATTATCAGCGGTATCAAGAACTCAAAGGAGGTGAAGGTGGGTGATACCATTACCCATATAGACCGTCCGTGCGAAAAGGCGATTGAGGGATTCCAGGAAGTGAAGCCTATGGTCTTCGCCGGTGTCTATCCCATCGATCCTGCAGATTATGAGAACCTGCGTGCATCGCTTGAGAAACTGCAGCTTAACGATGCCTCACTGACCTTCCAGCCTGAGTCTTCTGTGGCTCTGGGCTTCGGTTTCCGTTGCGGTTTCCTCGGACTGCTCCACATGGAGATTGTCCAGGAACGCTTGGATCGTGAGTTCGACATGGATGTGATTACCACCGTGCCCAACGTATCGTATATGTGTTATACGAAGCAGGGCGAGGTGAAAGAGGTGCACAACCCCTCTGGTCTGCCTGATCAGACGATGATAGACCATATCGAGGAACCTTATATCCGTGCATCAATCATTACGGCAGCCGACTTTATCGGACCTATCATGACGCTCTGCCTGGATAAGCGTGGTGAACTCTTGGACCAGCAGTATGTCAGCGGAAACCGTGTGGAACTGCATTTCATGTTGCCGCTGGGTGAAATCGTGATTGACTTCTATGATAAGCTGAAGAGTATCTCTAAGGGCTATGCTTCGTTCGACTATCATATCGATTCGTTCCGTCCCTCAAAGCTTGTCAAACTGGATATTCTGCTCAATGGCGAACCTGTGGATGCTTTGTCTACGCTGACCCATCAGGACAATGCCGTGACCTTTGGCCGCAGGATGTGTGAGAAGTTGAAGGAACTGATTCCGCGTCAACAGTTTGATATTGCTATCCAGGCTGCTATCGGCGCAAAGATTATAGCTCGCGAAACGGTGAAGCAGGTGCGTAAGGACGTGCTGGCCAAGTGTTATGGTGGTGACGTGAGTCGTAAGCGTAAACTGCTGGAGAAACAGAAGCGAGGCAAGAAGCGCATGAAGCAGATTGGTAATGTGGAAGTGCCACAGAAAGCCTTCCTTGCTGTGTTGAAACTTGATTAAGATTTTATTTTCTACTAACGTTATAAATACGTATAAATTATGCCAAACCTAAGTTTAACCCCGCGCGATGTGGCCCGCGAACTGGCCCGCAGATATAGTACAATGACACACGAGGAGCTTGATATCCTTGAGAGCGTGCTCGTGCCCATGAAGTTTGCCAAGAACGAAAAGATTCTGGGCGAAGGTGAAACATGTGAATATATTTACTGGGTAGTCAAGGGTTTGGTACGACAGTATTACTTCAAGAACGGTAAGGAACTGACGGAGTATATGGCTACCGAGAACACCATCGTGATGAGTATCGAGAGTCTGTTTAAGGAAAAGCCCTCTTCGCAGATCATCCATGCGCTCGAGCCAACCATCGTTTATGCGATGCCAAAGAAAGAACTTGAGGCTGTGGCTATGCGTAGCGTGAACATTCAGATTCTGTATCGTAAGATTCTGGAGGAGTCGCTGATTATCAGTCAGCAGCATGCAGATATGTTGCGCTTCGAGAGTGCTCAGGACCGTTATCAGAAACTGGTGAAGAGCAGTCCGCAGCTGGTGTTGCGTGCTCCCTTGGTATATATTGCCAGCTATCTGCAGATGACGCCAGAGACATTGAGTCGTGTGCGTACAGCGGTATTATTGAATTCATAAAAAATCTGTTTATAGTAATTTTAATTAAGGTTAATATAAGAAAAGGCTCTGCTGTGAAGCAGGGCCTTTTCATTTGTAGTTATATGATGGGGTTCCTTAGATTCCCAGTTTCTTGCGGATATCCTTGGGGATAGCGTTCTTGTTGACGAGGAAGTCCATTGTGTTGGCTGCGATGAAGGTCTTGGTCATATACCAAATACCCTTGTATTCGCCAGTCTCACCCCATGAGTTCTTCACCATGTAGTACTCCTTGCCGTTCTGGTCCTTGGCCACGCCGTAGATCAGCATGCCGTGGTCGTCGGTCAGCTCCCAGTTGTCGAAACGCTCCTGACGCAGTTCCTGTGTAGGTGTAATCTCAGGCACGTTGCAGCCCAGAGAGTCGATGAGGTTCTTTTTCTTGGCAGCTGTCATCTTCAGCCATTTTGCCATATCGCTACCCTGCAGACTCTCGGTCTTCTTGGTGTCGATGGCGTAGGCCAGACCCTGACGTGTGAAACCATCTTCACTCACGTCGCCGCCCCATGCTATGGTGTAACCCTTCTCAATGGCATTGTCGATAACCTTCATCATCTCGTCCATAGGCAGGTTGTATGACAGGGGGAAGCGCCAGTTGTCCTGCACCTCTACAGCGAAAGCGCTATAGAAGGGGTGGTGTGTATAACTGGTGATGCTGACATAGTCATCCAGATTGATGCCCAGGCTCTTCACGAAAGTCTGTGGGGTGTATTTCTTGCCCTCGTAGGTAAACTCCTCAGGACACTTACCCAGGTAGGCGTCGAGGATCCCCTGCAGACCAACCTTCCACTGACCGCTGATCTTCTTGGCTGAGCTCTTGGCGATAGCAGCCACGTAAGGCTCCATCAGAGAGAAAAACTCATTGAAGTTGTTCAGTGAGTCGCCATACAGCGAACCGGGGAAAGGCATGGTGCCCTCGGGTACGATACCGTGTTTCTTCATCGTAGCCAGCACGTCTTCGGCGCTACCGCCCTGAGAGAACTGACAGTCGCCATGGAAGCGAACCACCTGTGTAGCACGTTCCATATAGGTCTTGTTGGCAACGAATGACTCGCAGAGGTCGTATGTCTTGCCTGTAGCCTTCAGAATCTCAGCCTCGAAGAATGAGATGGTGCTGTAGTCCCAACAGGTACCGCTGCGGTTCTGGTCCTTGATGCTTGTAATTGGATTCTCCTTAATGGTTGTGAATACAGGCTTGTTGCTGGCCTTCTTCTCGGCCTCCTGAGCCTGTGCACCAGCAGCCATGAGGCTGATCAGTGCGAGTGATAAAACTTTCTTCATTTTTTGGTGTTTAATAATTAATTGTTTTTCATAAAGTCTTCCAGTTCTTGTGGGTGATAGGGGATACGCTTGCTGCCCATGAAGCGGCAACCGTCCTCAGTAATCAGCAGGTCATCCTCAATGCGGATACCGCCAAAGTCCTTGTAGGTCTCTAGCAGGTCAAAGTTGAGGAACTCCTTGCAGTGTCCTTCTTTCTTCCAAAGGTCGATGAGGTGGGGGATGAAGTAGATACCTGGTTCATCAGTTACGACGAAGCCTGGTTCCAGTTTGCGTCCCATGCGCAGGCAGTTGGTACCAAACTGTTCCAGATTGGGGCGTGTCTCCTCGTCGAAACCTACGTATATCTGGCCCAGTCCTTCCATATCGTGTACGTCCATACCCATCATATGTCCCAGTCCGTGAGGCAGGAACATGGCGTGGGCACCAGCACGTACGGCTTCTTCCGTGTCACCTTTCATCAGTCCCAATTCCTTCAACCGGTCGGTCATCAGACGGCATACGGCGAAGTGCACGTCTGCGTATTTCACGCCAGGCTTAGCCACCTCCAGTACGTAGTCGTGACAAGCCTCTACGATAGAGTATATCTCCAGTTGTTTCTGGGTGAACTTACCGTTAACGGGCATCGTACGTGTATTGTCTGAGCAATAATCATTCAGTTCGCAACCGGCATCACACAGTACTAATCGTCCGTCCTCCAGGGGAGCGTCAGATGGGTTGCCGTGCATAATCTCGCCATGCTGACTGAAGATGGTGGCGAAACTGACGCCTTGTGCCAGACTGCGGGCAATGCCATCTACCTGTCCGCCGATGAAGCGCTCGGTCACACCAGGCTTAATCAGCAGCTGTGCTGTGGTATGCATGGCATAACCTACATCACAAGCTTTCTCAATAGCCTCTATTTCCTGCGGCTCCTTCGTAGCACGCATCTTCACCACAGCTTTAATCAAATCGAGTGAAGCCTTTTCCTTCTGTTGCGATGGGTGGATGCCCAGCAAGTCCATAATCTGGATCTTGGTATCGAAACGGTATGGCGGCAGAAAATGGATAGAACGTCCGTTAGCCTTGTCGCAAAGAACTTTTAACTGTGCCATAGGGGCTGTCTTGCTGACACCTACCTCAGTGCCCAAATCTGCCACACTGGGTGTGTAGCCCATCCATACGATATCCTCTACGTCGATATCATCACCGAAGAGCCATTCCTCGTCGTTGTCTATGTCGATAACACCTACCAGTCCGTCTCTGTGCTGACCGAAGTAGTACAGAAACGAAGAGTCCTGACGGAAAGGTGCATAGCCGTTGGCAGGATAATTGGCGGGCGACTCGTTATTACCGAAGAGCACCACCACACCGTTTCCTACCAGCTTTTTCAGCTGTGCACGGCGTCTGATATAAGTCTCTTTTTCAAACATTTTGATAAGAAAATTAAGTCCAAAGTTTAAAAACGTTGCAAAATTACGCATTTTTTATGGAAAAATATTAATTTTGCAGCATAAAAAACTTTAATAGTGATGATTCAGCGTCTTGACAGACATACAGGACTGGTTCTTGAGGGTGGTGGCATGCGTGGTGTATTCACCAGTGGGGTGCTTGATGCCTTCATGAAATATGAACTATATTTCCCTTATGTGGTAGCTGTTTCGGCAGGTGCCTGCAATGGTCTTTCGTATATGAGCCGGCAGCCTCGTCGTGCGCGTTATTCCAATATCGACATGTTGCGCAAATATGGCTATATCTCGCTGAAGAATCTCCTTGTTCAGGGTTGCATCTTTGATCCCAACATCCTCTATGAGCGCTTTCCTGCTGAAATCGTTCCTTTCGACTATAAGGCCTATGCTGCCAATCCGGCTCCTTTTGAGATGGTCACCACCAACTGTCTTACAGGACAGGCTGAGTATCTCAGTGAGAAGCATGACGCACGTCGTATTACGGCAATAGCCAAAGCCAGCAGCTCGCTGCCTTACGTCGCCCAGATCACGATGGTCGATGGTATCCCTATGCTCGATGGTGGCATTATCGACTCCATTCCCGTACTTCGTGCTACTAGTCAAGGTCATCCGTTTAATGTCGTTGTCATGACACGCAACAAGGGCTTTCGTTCTACCGAGCGCGATGTCAATATACCTTCTTTTATATATAAAGAGTATCCGCATCTGCGTGAAGCTTTGAGCCACCGTGTTGAGGCCTACAACCAACAACTGGAGATGGTGGAGTGCATGGAGCGTTGGGGGGAAATACTCGTCATCCGTCCGCAGCGCAAGATGGAAGTGGGTAGAACTTGTGGCGATGTCGCAAAGTTGGAACGTCTCTACGAGGAAGGCTTCCGTGAGGGAGAGAAGTTCTGTCAGATGTTCCGATTTTAGGATTTTGTCCTGATTTTTGTGGCATGTATTCGTGTGTCGTGGGTTATTCAAAAAATAACTTGATTTTGACTCAAAAACAGGTTGAAAAATAATTTTTCTAAGTTGATTACTCTTCAAAAGTAAGTTGAATGTCAAAATGTGGTAATTTTGTCTTTCTTTGCATGAAACTTCAAATATAATATATACTAAAGTATATATCATATTTGTGATTCGAGTGTATCGAGAAATACTACCTTTCTATAAGGAAACTATTCACCTCGAGCCAAATGTATTTTCTATAGGAAAAGGTTAAAATCTCGTGACACTCGATACATTCATGAGTATGCTTGGAGTGTATACGTGTCAAATAATCAGAATATGTATATGATAAAATTCAATGCTATCAAATAAGTCAATATCTTCACAATAAATGTGTTTAGAATTGCATTATTTTCTCAATAATTGGTGCCATATCGTAGTACTTGTATTCCGCCAATCGTCCTCCAAAGGTGACATGTGGCTCTTGATCAGCAAGTTCCTTGTATTTCGTATAAAGTTGGTTGTTTCGTTCATCGTTAACGGTATAGAAAGGTTCTATGCCAGGATGCCATTCTGAAGAGTATTCCCAGGAAATGACGGTCTTGGGGCACTGGTAAACCTCATCTCCAAACATCTCGAAATGTTTATGTTCAATAATGCGGGTATAGGGAACGTTGGCGTCAGTGAAGTTCATAACGGCGTTTCCTTGGTAATTGGGCATGTCGAGTGTCTCTTGCTCAAATCGAACACTGCGCCATTCCAATTGCCCGAAGCGATAGTCAAAGAATTCATCTATCTTGCCAGTGTAGAGAATGTGGTCCGCAATATTTTCCCAATGCTGTCGATCTTCAAAGAAATTCGTGTTGACATGTGTTTCAATACCATCAAGTAATCCATCTATGAGTTTGTTATATCCCCCAATGGGAATCCCCTGGTATCGATCACTGAAGTAGTTGTTGTCATGAACAAAACGAACGGGCAGACGCTTGATGATAAAAGCAGGCAGGTCTGTACATTTGCGCCCCCATTGTTTTTCTGTATATCCCTTTATCAATGTTTCATAAATATCCTTGCCAATTAATAATAGGGCTTGCTCCTCCAAATTCCTTGGTTCCGTAATTCCATCGTTTCGCATCCTTGTCAGTGCCTCCTGACGTTGCTCGTCAATCTTTTGACGAGCTTCTTCAGGGGTCAGAACGCCCCACATCTGGTAGAACGTATTCATATTGAACGGCAAGTTATACTGTTTACCTTGATAGTTGGCAATGGGGGAGTTCGTGTAGCGATTGAACTCTACGATGCCATTCGCAAATTCCCACACGCGCTTGTTGCTTGTGTGGAAAATATGAGCACCATATTTATGTACATTGATGCCTTCAACGTTTTCGCAATAGATGTTGCCTCCAAGGTGCGGACGGATATCAATGACAAGACAGCGCTTGCCCTCTTGCTTGGCTTTATAAGCTGCGGTAGCACCATAGATGCCGGCACCAACAATGAGTAGGTCGTAGTCTTTCTTGTTGTTCATAATTGGCTTATTTTGTGCAAAGATAATAAGAAAAACGGATGTTGCCAACGCTTTTGAAAAATAAATTGCAACTTCTTTTGGAGAATTTATTGAAAGTTCGTATTTTTGCACGAACTGTGTATGGTGTGTTTAGTCTAATGATGATAGTAGTTGTTCTGATATGAAACGTTCTTTTTTGATATTAGGTGTTTTGGTTGTTCTGATAATGACCATGCTTGTTGGGGCTTATTACTATTATTATTGTAATTGGAAGCATATGTGGAGTATTGCTTCAACTTGTGAAATCTATAAAATAGACAAGGTTGATGATGACACGATTCGTGTATTGATAATAGGTGACAGTTGGGCAGCCAATCATTCTTGGATGCAGATGGATTCTTTTCTTCAGGAAAGGCTGGAAGAACGTGTAACCAAGCCGGTTGCAGTAAAGTCAAAAGGAAGAGGTGGAGAAAAAAGCAAAGGGATATATCAATTGTTGTTCCAATCTGAAGGTGATGGTACCAAAAAGTTGTTCTTGTCTGGTGCTGATTATTGCATCATCTCTGCTGGGATTAACGATGCTGCTGCTAATTGGGGTACAGAACAGTTTTGTGCCCACTATCTCAAAATAATAAATTTTCTTTTGTTCAATGGTGTTTGCCCTGTAGTCATAGAAATACCAAATGTTGACATTAAAGGACTATATAAAGGAAAAAACACTAAAGACTCGTTCGTAGATTTTTTACGATCTACTATGACTCATAGCGGTATGTATAATTATCCAGAATACCGTGAAGCTCTTTTTGCTATGCTTGATGAAAATGGCCTTAGAGATAAGGTCTTGATTGTTTCTCTGAGGGATTGGTACGGTGACAGCGCTGAAATGAATTGGTCTTTCTTCCTTAACGATGGCATTCATCTTAATCACCAGGGCTATGAACTTCTTGATACGGGGATAGCTACGGCTATTGCCAATGATTTACGAGAAAAATCTATTAGTGAGTCGGTTAATGAGCCAATGGGTCAGTATGCCCAATATTGATGAGACAAGTATGAGTGCGAATGTGATGGTGTCGTGCCATGCAGAGGGAACGATAAATCTTCCGTCTATAATCAAGTTAAAGAAGATACATTGAATAAGGTAAACTTCTAGACTTGCTTTTCCTATATGAGAGATGATAGGATTAATCTTCTTGATGCATTTTGAAATGAAAATGAAAATGAAGGCAAAGACTGGTAATAAAAATAATAGAGAGAAATACTTATAGTTGTATATCTCATGATGATGAGGAAATAAGAACACAAAACACGGAATACCAATTGCAAGGATGCTATAGTAATACATTTTTGAGGCTTCATTTTTCATCCAATATGCACATAACATTCCAAAAACAAAAGCGGGAAAACGATATAGCATGAAAAAATGAGGATCCTTGGCTTCAAAGATGTCTTTTGCTACAACATAAAAGGCACTAAGTAAGATGATGGTCAGTATCGTTGAGAGTGTAATGTGCTTTCTTTTGTCTATCAGTAACTTGATAAATGGGGCTATGAGGTAGAAGGATATGATAGTTGGAATATACCATTCCCAATAGGGGATACCAGTCCAAAACCCAATAGTGGTATAGCGGATTAGATAGGTTAAAATACTATCATGGAAAACAATCAGACTAGCAAAGATTCCTAAAAAGAAATAGGTCGGGAAAATGCGCAAAATGCGTCGTTGGTAATATTGGCTTATGTTTGGATTTTTGTCAAGAGAGAAAAACAGGCCAAAGCCAGATACCAACATAAAGATGTCTACACCCGCAAATCCATATTGTGCTACAAAACCCAATGGCGTGATTTGGGTAAAAGTGAAATGTAGCATCATAATCCAAATGATGGCCCATCCCATCAGTTCAGAGCGATAGGTTGAGATATCTTTATATTCAAAACGAATGATGTTCATGACTATTGTAGATTAGGGTACTAAATATTTGAGATATTTATTCTTCTGCAGAAGGTACACAAGAAGTACTGATGAAAGATATACAATGATGATAGATATGGGTATAAATACCACCTCCTCTCTATTGATTACTTTTCCAATAATTGAGATAAGAAACGTATGGATTAGATACACTCCTAAACTTTTCGAGGAAAGAAAGGTACAAATGCGATGATTCTTTTCATTTATTGTAAACAGCCTCTTGAAAAGAAGGAAGATAAAGATGGCAGGAAAAATGGCATAAGGGCCGAGATATGAGAATAAGGCTGGATTCTCTGACTCAGAAAAATAGACTAGCACATAGCGTCCTGTCAGAGAGACGAGAGCTATAGCCCCTAACAGTGTCATCCATAGGTCGTCTGTCTCGATTGTTGAATGACTAAGATAGTAACCAACAAATACGTATATAGCATACCCTCCAATAGGGAATGATATGTCTACTTGTATATTTGTGAAGTAGAATACTGTTGGAATAACCGTTTGAAACAGACCTAACAGCAGGCATAGATACATGATTTGTTTCATGGACATGGCTTGCTTCAGAATTGAAAGGAATGGCATGAAAGCATAGATTAGGAAAAGGTCGATAAAAAACCAATAGTTGGTTAATGGTATCTTGCCTGTACAGATATTTTTCAAAACCTCTCTCCATGAAAGAAGGTCGGTCCCATGGCAAGAGATGTATAATGAATAGAAGAATATACTCCAAAATATGAAGGGGATGAAAGTGCGGGTAAAACGTTTTTTGAAGAATGTAGTCGTTGTGTACTTTTTTCGGTAGTTCAGAAGAGTTGCTCCTGAAAGCATGAAAAATACTGGAACAGCAAAGAAACAAACCACCTCGACAAGTACCCTTAGCCACCACCAGCTATCCTTTATGAAAGAATGCACAAAGCCATTACAATGCAAGCATACTACGCAGATGCATGCTACCACATTGAGAATATCAAAATACCAAACCCTTTGTTTCATTTTTTTGTTTTCTTATTTTGATAGTTCTTTAGACTCAGATTCATCTGATAATGGAATCTTGATGCTTGGGAGATCGAATTGATAACACCAATGATTGTTGGAGTCACGAAGATTTCCACGTGGACCATGAAGATTGCCACTCTTCATATAGTCACCATTTACAGCATAACGAATTCGGCAGCCTATCGGTGATTCTGAACAGAGAATTATCACGGAATTATTATCAATGTCAATGGACTGAGCAATGTCTTTATTCTTATCATTGATTACGCTAAAGCCATAAAGGCGTGCTTTACTTACTTGGATAGTATCGAGTGTAAGGGGAGGGTTAGGTACATTAAATGCAATCTTGACGACGTTGTCACAGATTGTGGACCGTAGGGGAATTAGTCCACGGAAACGGTTCTCGCCTTTGATGAGTTTGAACGCTGTTTCTGCCGCAAGTGCACCGATGCTTTGTTGGCCTTTTGCATCAATATGTATCTTCTCGTTGACACAAGCATATGGATAAGTAGGTCCACTCGCCCAGAAATGAGGATTGTCAAGTAGCAGTTCCACAAAGGTCTGAGGAACTTCTGTTTCCTTACATAGAAATGTGTCTGCTTTAAAATTTATGGCTCTTCCTAAGGAATTGGACTGATAGCAAATGAAAGGAATGCTGTCCTTTTGTTGGGTTATCCGCAGGATATCATCATTCATGTCTTTCCAGATTTGAGTCAACATGTTTTGATATACAGTATTGGGATAGTCCACGATGTCAGACTCTCCTTGCATCCAGCAGATTGCTGGAATGAAAAAATCCCATCCTCGCTCTTGAGATGTCTCGAATGCCGTTTGTATGTTTTCAATAAATCTCTGATAGGGTAAAGTTCCTTTGCTTAGGTTAGCAATGGCTGTGGCTCCTTGTCCACCAGGGAAAATACAAATCAGGGTGTCTTTTCCAAATTGATCTGCCAATATCTGTGCCATTTTATATACAGATAGCTCATAGGCACGTTTCTTATAACCTATTGCCTTCTTGAACCATTGTTTTTTATGGTCGTTATCAAAGTATCCGAAATGATGGTCCAAATTCTCTGTTACAATGCGACCATCAGCATAGGCAGCCAAAGAATCGAAATCCGTCATGCGTTCAGCCTCCTCGCCTAATGCCAGACTCTGACCATAGACAGGAATGCAAACCACCGTCTTATGTTCGTAATTCTCCTGGCAGGCGGTAAACAGAAGGCTTGCTATTGTTGCGATGATAATTGTGAATGCTTTCATGCTTATTGTATTCATCCTAGATAAAAAGCCTGCTTATCTTCATTCATTAGAATTTGTAGACCATTAGCAAATGTATCCATGCGGACAATTGGTGAGAATGATTCTTTCGTAAATGAGGGATTCGCATTAAATAGTTGGCAAAGTGGAACATCGCCATAAAACGAGGCCCATTGGGAGAAACTGCTGGGAGGGCCAACGATGTAATCACAGCGACTCAGCGCATAGAGGTCGGTAATGGCATCGGCGTCATTGATGAAGAATGTGTCATTTTGTGTAGTGGACACATTGAAGGGCTCGTTGGAACATATTAGAAAGCGCACTTTTTGTCCTTCTTCACCAAATAAAGAACGTAGTTGCTCGAGGACCTGTGCATAGACACTATCGGCATAATAGTATTTACCATCAAGATATTCCTTATAGTCACCACGGCGCACATGGACCCCAATAGTTATTCCGTCATAGTTCTCAAAATAGCTGTTTACACGATGAATTACGTCGTCCGCAGGCTTGAAAAGTTCTACGATTTTACTTTTCTGCTCTACGATAAAGGAAATATCGCTGCGATGCTGCCATCCATCGATAAAAGAGAAACACTTTGTCTTATGTGCCTTACGTAAGTCCGTTGCTATTTCAAGATGCCTTTTCTCCGACCATAAGGCGAGTCGCCATTCCAGTGGGGCTGGCGTGGGACGGTTGTGACTGCAGAGGAAACGCACTTGATGGCAGCGCTTCAGATGGGGAAATAAGTCTAAGTATGATTGCTTTGCAAAGAAGACATTAAGTTTTTGTTGCTTATGCAATGCATAGGCTAGTGCCGGAATAAAGGCCCATAAACGGTTGCACATCTGTGCGTAGTGTTTTACGTATAGTAGCATAAGTGTCAGTATTGTTTTTATTTAGCGATTTCGTAACGACAAATAGAATAGGTATAGCAATGTGAATAGTCGGCTTCCGATAATCTTGGATGCAGCCAACCATGATTTCTCAGTATGCTGAGAGGATAGAATCTCATGCCATGTTGGGAACATCTTGGATAATAATTGCTGGGCATCTGTTGTATTGGCACTGGGATTGGTCTGCTTGGCAATTATCAGTCGTCTGTAAAGACGAGTAAAAGCCTGTACCTTCTCTGTAGTCATATTAGGAAAGTCTTTAAAACAATCGTAGATGACTGCATGGGCATAGAACAGGTCGAGATGCTTGTCGAAATTATACTCATATGTGTAGGACTCCATGCGTTCGCGCTGGTAGTAATAGAGTCCTTGGTCTGAGATATATACAGCGTTGGCTTGCTTTACGAATTTGGGTACTAAACATGTATCCTCAGAGATGTGCCCTACGTTGAAGTGGACATCATTCCAAAGATGGCGCTTATAAATTTTGTTCCAAATGACATACTCCAGAGGGGTGCCAGACCACCAGTTGCGGAAAATCTCCTCTGCGCCTTTCAGCAATGCTACTGCTGGTCGATGATAATCAGGTGTGTTATGCTCATTGATGTAGTTGCAATAAGGATATTGTAGTATGTCAACATCTTGATGCTCAATCAAATAAGTCATGTTTAGGGCGTAGGTCTCAGAAGCGAGAAAATCATCGGGATCGACAAAGGTAAGATAGTCGCCCTTCGCTTTTTGCAGTCCTGTGTTCCTGGCTGCACTGACACCAGCATTCTTTTGGTGGACGACGATAACACGTGAATCCTTTTCCGCCCAATTGTCGCACATAGTAGACGAGCCATCTTGTGAACCATCATCAATCAGAATCAATTCTATATCACGGTATGACTGCGACAAGATGCTCTGAACACTTCTATCCAGATAGGCTTCCACATTGTAGACGGGCGATATGATGCTTAATAAAGAATTCTTCATCTCTTTACACTTTAGATTTTCTATATTTCATGTAGAGACAACTAGGCAGATATGTAATCAACATCTTTCCAATTTTGCTAAATCCACAGAGGGCATAATGCTGATTGAGAATGGATTTGTTGCGTTTGATGAATCTGAGAATTTCTTTAATTCGTGGGTCTGCGTAGTATTCTGGGAATAAAGCCACTTTACCCAAGAGCTCGTTATGGTACATGATAATATGTACGGTGCTCCAATGCTTGATAGTGTCAGACTCATTCTTAACAGCATTTTGAGTGACTTTTACTCTCTGGATTCGATTGTCGATATACTGGTAGATGTGGCTTTTGAAATAGGCATGAGCAAGTGAATTTTCGCGATGCGTATATTCGTAGAGTGGCTCATCAACGATAACAGTTGTCTTTGCATGAACAAAAGCACGGATGTTGAAGATAAAGTCCTCGTCAGTACGAAGACCAGAATCATTCTCGATATGGTTGTCAGTGAGCATCTGGCGCTTGTAAAGCTTAGTCCAGCACTGAGAATAGATTTTGTCTTTGGAGAAAAAGTGAATGAGTCCTTCTTCGTGGTTCAGGACATATTGCTGGTTGGTGCTGTTGAGATGTGATACATTGCCTTGCTCGTCTATCTGTTTGTAATTGCAACAAACAATATCTGCATCATATTCATAACCTGCACTTACCATTTTGTTAAGCATCAATGGCTCCATTCTGTCATCACTGTCTGTGAGAGCAATATAGTTTCCTTTGGCAAGTTTGAGCCCTTCGTTCTTGGCTGTTGCAGGACCTGAGTTTTGAATATGGAGCACATGGATGTTTTCATGTTTCTGAGCATAATCATCACAGATAATGGGTGATGCATCAGTAGAACCGTCATCAACAAGAATAATCTCTAAGGAGACATCTGCTTGCAGAAGAATACTGTCAACGCAGGCGTTCAGATATTTTTCTGTATTGTAAACGGGAATAATAACACTTACATCCATACGGCTTATTTTTTGCGGGTGAATTGTAATATAAGACTTGTAAAACCTTTCACCAGTCTGCGTGCACCTACTGTCTGAGTAAGGAGAAGTGACTGGTCAAGTAATTCATCATCAACAGGTGTCAATAACTCGTAGTCTTCTATGATTCGTTGAGGAAAGAGTTCTTTCAGGATGATTTCACGCTCCTTAGTCAACAGACCGTTTGAATTGGTGCTTATGCCGTTGATGTCATAGTCGGCAACGACGACATCGCTATTACGGAATGTACAGTTGTCAAAAACAAGAGCCTGAATACAGAATTTCCAGTCAGAGAGTATTTTGTAATTCTCATCATAAGGATGCTTTACCATCAGTCCTCTTTTGATAAGCATCGCTTGATGGGGTAGGCTGCCACGCATTAAGTCTACCAACGTGATGGAAGACTTGTGGTGTCCGCTTGGTGTAGTCGAATTGCCCTTTAATACTTTTCCACAAATGATATCCTCCTTATAGTTAGTTACAGAACTTAAAACATTTGGTGAATGAAAACAATCGCCAGAATTCATGAATACCAAATAATCTCCTTTTGCCTGAGCAACACCTTTATTCATAGCATTATATACGCCTTTATCTTTTTCTGAGATCCAATAGTTGATGTGGTCTGTATATTGCTTGATAATCTCTACACTACCATCTGTAGAACCACCATCAATGATGATATACTCGTAGTTCTTGAATGTCTGATTAATAACACTCTTGATTGTGTGTTCCAGTCCTTCTTTATTATTATAGTTAATGGTGATGATGGAGTATCTCATATGATGATATTTTTTGCAAAGATAACTTTTTTTTCTGACAATTCTCTAGTGTTGTCGAATTATTTTTGTATTTTTGCAAACAAACATGGGAAAAATAGTTCATAACAATTACATTACTGTTGCAAAAGCGATAGGAATAATCTTAATGGTGATAGGGCATTCTGGTTGTCCTGCATTGCTGTTTAGATTCATCTATTTGTTCCACATGCCATTATTCTTTTTTTGTTCTGGCATCTTTTTTAAAGAAATAATATCAAAAGATAATGCTTTCGTTTTTTTGAAGAAGAGATTTGTGGGTTTGTATGTGCCATTTGTGAAATGGTCTGTGTTTTTTCTTTTAATTCATAACCTTCTAATTCTGGTCGGGATATATAATTCACAATATGGTTTTGAAGGAGGTTCTTTGTTCTATGGAATTAAAGAAACATTGAATAATTTGGGAATGATTTTGTTTACGATGCATGGTTATGATGAACTATTGGGAGGATTTTGGTTTATTCGAGCATTGTTTTTATCATCATTGTCAATCGTAGTTTTTTCAATCCTGCTACGTAAAGTTCCAATGTATAATCATGAATTAATGTGCTTGATATTTCTTCTGTTAACGGTTCTTATTAGAAGATATTTAAATAATACGGAATTATGGAGTGATATGTCAATGGGTACTTTTGGAGCTTTGTTTTTTATTGTTGGTAATCTTCAGAATCAATATGGAAATATTTGGAAAAATAAATATGTACTTGCGACGTGCAGTTTGACTCTAATGCTTTCGATGTTTTATTTTGGTGACGTTGTAAAAATGGAATGCGGATATAATAAAGTCATTCCTTATGCAATTGCTGCCATTTCTGGTATATTAGCTGTTTTATTTTTTTCCTATGCATTAGAGAAAAAAGCGTCATTAATTTGTCCTGTCATGTATTATATTGGAAACCATACGTTATTGATTCTGGCACTTCATTTCCTTTGCTTTAGGCTTGTTAGCGTAGTTCTAGTCTTTATTTATAATATTGACTTTGTTCATGTAGCAGAGCATCCTGTTATACAGAATATCGACACCTCTATTGGTTCTTGGTGGTGGATGTTGTATGCTTTTGCTGGTATTAGTATTCCTTTATTGTTGAAATATGGAATAGATTCACTGATAAGTAAAGTAAGATGATATTTTATACTTTACTATTTTGAATTGAATTGCAATTTTTCCAAAAATTCTAAGCTTTCTATGAGTTGACGCTTTGTAAACTTGCATTAATTGCATCCATGAATAGGCTTTATATAATACTGTTTTCTTTTTGTTTGGTGTAGTTTCCTGATACGACTCACCGGTTGTTCCTGAGATGCCGGTAATAAGAGGCTCTTGGGTAAATGGAATAAAGCGGAATGATGATTCTAAAACTGTGGAAGCAAGGACATGTTCAAAGAATACGCCTTTTCCATCGTTCATCTTTTCTTTGTTTATTAAAAACTCTTTATAAAAAGGGACAGTTCCACAGAAAATACGACTATCAGCAAATTTTAAGTCAGAATGAAATAGGCATGTCACAAAGTCATGCTTGGAAGTCTGAGAATTGATGATTTGACGGATGTTGTTGATAATGAGGCGGCCTGTAATTTTAATGATAATACAGTTGTCTTGGATAAAAGAAGAATGCTGAAGAGCATAATCTATGATTTCTGCTTCACCATAGCCTTTGCCTCGCTGCTTGTTTTGATTACCAGAAAAGGTTAGAATTTCTAATCGTTCCTGTTTGTTCTCGAAAAGTGGGCTGATGTCTGTATTGGAATTCTCGCAGAAAACAATTTCGCAGTCAGTATTACTTATATAATAATGTATAGCGTCCACATACTGCTTTTGCCTTTCACTAACATCGTTTAAATGTGTGAAAGGCATCCCATTGGGATTAATGCATCCTGTGAGCAATATGACTGTCTTCATTATTTGTCGTTGAGGCCCATAAAACCGTTGTCTATTTGGTTCATGGCAGAACCGAAACCTTGCTGATAGCCCATGGTCTCGAGGATACAGCAGTTGGGCGCCTTAAGCTGATATTCCACCATGGGGTGATGGAGAAACAGATCAACATAGACAGCACCACGTGTGAGAATCTCTGGCAGTTGGATGGTGCGCTCTATCACGAAATCACCTGCAGGCTGATGCTGAATGTCGCCCATATAATGGCCTTTGGCATAGGTGGCATAGGGCATACCGTCCTTGTTTCGAATAATAAGCATGACGTCGTAGTTCAGGTCCTCCTTAGAATGTCCCTCAATCTTTACGGTCAGTTCGCGTTGATTACTTTGAATGGTGGACTCAGAGAGGTTAGTACCATTGATTTCTATATTGCTGATTTTCAACGTACTCTTGGTGAATTTTACATTATCGATGATCTTCTCCTTTTGGGCACTATCATCAATCTTCAGATAATGCTCAAGCGTATCAGGAATGTTACCAATGAAATCTACCATACCGTTTTTCAGCATGACGCCACGTGTGCAGAGACTGCGAACTGCTGCCATATTGTGACTTACGAAGAGAACGGTGCGACCTTCGCCCTTGCTGACATCCTGCATCTTGCCGATGGCTTTCTTCTGGAATTCAGCATCACCCACAGCCAGGACTTCATCAACTACCAGAATCTCTGGTTCCAAATGGGCTGCAATGGCAAAACCCAGACGTACCATCATACCTGATGAATAGCGTTTAACAGGCGTATCTACGTATTTAGCGACACCAGCAAAGTCGACAATCTCGTCGAACTTGCTTTTGATCTCAGCCTTGGTCATGCCCATAATAGAGCCATTCATGAAGATATTCTCACGACCAGTCATCTCAGGATGGAATCCCGTACCGACTTCCAATAGTGAAGCAATGCGGCCTTTGATTTTGATGTCTCCAGTTGTAGGTGATGTGACGCGCGAGAGAATCTTTAACAAGGTTGATTTGCCTGCACCATTCTTACCCACGATTCCTACGACATCGCCTTGCTCTACCTTGAAACTAATGTCGCGCAGAGCCCAGACGAAACGACTGTCGCCCTTTTGGGTGCGGTCGTTTGTTTCGCCAATCTTCAGATAGGGGTCTTCCTTACCTCTGATATGTGCCCACCAACGATTGAGGTCCTGACTTAGTGTGCCTGTACCAATGGAGCCCAGTATATATTGTTTGCCTACGTTGTTGAATTCTATAACAGTGTTACTCATAGTCAGAATGCGTTAGATGACGTCCATAAAGTTGCGTTGTACGCGGTTGAAGATCACAATACCCAACATCAGGATGATGATGGTGAAGGCAAAGCTATAGCCTAAATAGAACCAGTTGAACTCGCCAACGCCAGTGAAGGCATATTTGAAGGTCTCAAGAATAGCTGTCAGAGGATTGGCCACTAGCACCCAGATATACTTGGGATAGGTGTCTTTCATTACCGATAGAGGATAGATGACAGGTGTGGCATACATCCACAACTGAATGCCAAACGTTATGAGGAATCGCAAATCGCGATACTTTGTGGTCATCGAAGAGATAATCATCCCAAAACCTAAGCCCAAAGCACCCAGCATGATGATGAGTAGGGGGATGAGCAGAAGTGCGACATTGACTTGAAAATCAATCCCAGAGGCGAAATAATAGATATAGACCACCAGGAACAGGGCAAACTGGATAGCCATCTTTATCAGATTTGAGATGACAATAGACAAGGGAACAACCAGTCGGGGGAAGTAAACCTTGCCGAAAATGGCCTGATTGGCATTGAAAGTATCTGAGCATTTACTGAGACAGTCCTGGAAATAGTTCCAACATACGAGACCTGCCAGATAGAATACGGCTTGTGGAATGCCATCAGTGGAAATACCTGCAATGCCGCCAAATACAAACATGAACATGATGGTGGTAAACAGGGGCTGGATAACAAACCAAAGCGGCCCTAGTATGGTCTGTTTATAGAAAGTGATGATATCGCGCTTGACATACATGGATAATAAGTCACGATAGCGCCATACCTCGCTCAAATCAAGACTGAACAGGCGGTTCTTATTTGTAATGATGATATCCCAATCGTTTGACATATGCTTATACGTTATTTATCGTGAGTGGTATGAATGAATTTCTTGTTTTTGTGATTAATTTTTATGATATTTAGTAACATCTTCCAGACTAATGCTGGGAGTGCTATGAGTTTGCTGAATAAAGTTTTTCGGTGCATACGCTTTGGTATCGCTAGAAAAAGTGCGATACAAAGGCTAATGAATAGAAACCACCATTTAAGATGGAAGATGGAAGATGGAAGATGGAAGATGTATGAACTTGTGGTTGCAATCACACACAATAGTGGGATGAGGGCAAGAAGGATAGAGCGGGGAATAAGGGCCTGCTGAATAGTTTTGTCGATATAATTGATATTTCTGGCGATGATGGCCTTGGGAACATCAGGGAGCATCTGGAATAATGCTTGCACCTGACCTGTCATCCAGCGGAGACGCTGACGCTGGAAATTGTCGTTATCGCTGACTTTCTCGTCTAGAACATGTATATTTTCTGCATAGTGGATATAAATGCCTTGCATCATGAGCAGAGCTTCTAATTCTCGGTCTTCTACGACAGTATTTAGTTTTGTGACATTGGATTTAAACCAATTGTATTCAAAGCACATTCCTGAGCCAATCAGGGCAGAGGACATACCAATGCGGTTGTGTCCTCGACGGAAGATGCTGTTGTTGATTTCTTCGCTGAGTCCATCCAAAGCTGCAATGTTATTATTAGCATTTTTTGCAGTGCGATGACATTGTATGGCAATACCTGGGTGGGCGATTTGACTGAGACGTGATAGGAAATCTGGAGCAACGATGTTATCGGCATCGAGAATAATGACAAAGTCATAGATGTCTGATGTCTGATGTCTGACATTTGAGACTGTATATTGCAGAGCTTTGGCTTTGCTGCTATTCTCGAAGGTGGGTTGGAGTAGGGTGATGGGGAGGACTGCCAATTTTTCATTGGTAGAGACATCCATGTGGTCGGAGATGACACAAAGATGGTAAAGGTCTTTGGGGTAGTCCTGTTGGAGGAATGACTTCACCGTATTGATGATGACTGCATCCTCGTGATATGCAGGGATGAGGACGAGGAAAGATGTTTGATGTCTGATGTCTGATGTCTGATGTCTGCGCTCGGGCTCTGCTCGCTTGCTACCAAAGGGACGCAAGATGGCTGATGGAAGATGTGTTTTCTTGGGAAGATGAGATGCAAGGGCGAAGAATAGGACATACATCACGTTGGCTGCTATGACAAGCCATAGCAGGACATCTATGATGGTGATGATGACCTGTATGTTCATTGTTTTCTTGCTCTTAATTTATGAATGATGTGACTGAAGGCATCCAAACGGGCGCCAGTTTCGTCTCGGCCTGCTCTGAAGATATTGAAGAGAGCACCAATAGTAATGAGAGGAGCACGAAGGAAATCTCGATCCCAATTTTTATCAACGAGATAGTCAGGGGTGGCTAATGCATAGGCAAAAATGGCGATGGCTGTGATAGCCCACCATTTTAATGCCAACGTGAAATAGATAAAGGGAAGGGTGAGGCACATGATGGAGACGATGCCCATCATGATGGTACGAGGAATGAGTGCCCATTGGATAATCTTGTCTACAAGGTCATACTGGCTGTTCATGAAAGCAAGAGGTATGAAACGGAAATTGCTCAACAGGTTATGGAGTTGGATATAGGTCCAACGACCACGCTGAATGTTGAAATCATGTACCTTACGTGTCTTCTCGTCATACACGAGAATATCTTCAAAATAGTCGATGTATATGCTGTCACGTACCAATAATGCTTCCAATTCCTTGTCTTCTCCAACTGCAGAACGAATCTTCATAATGTTGCGCTTGAACCAGGCAAAGTCGAAGACAGATCCAGAGCTATTGAGTGAGGCCGACAGACCCACAGCTTGATGACCACGGCGGAATATGGTGTTGTTAATCTCTTCAAAAATCGTGTCTAAACGGGCAATAGCCGTATCACGATTACGTGCCATACGATGGGTTTGGAATGCTTTTGTACCAGCGGCTTCGAAAGCATCGTTGACTTGTTCTATAAATTCTGGTTCTACGATATTGCCAGCGTCAAGAAGGATGACAGCATCATATATCTTAAACTGAGGCAAGTTGAGTATGGCATATTGAAGTGCCTTGACCTTTGTGCTCCTCGCAAAATTGGGCGTAAGCAGTGTGATGGGCAGTTGTGCTAATCGCATGTTAATCATCTCGCTCTGATGACAAGAGATAACCACGATATCAAAATTCCTTTGGGTGTAGGTCTGTCCTAAAATGGAGTTGACTGTTTCAAGAATCCTAACATCACTTTTATATGCGGGGATTAGGATGATATAACGGTTCTGTCCTTTTGCTTTGGGAGGAGTCGTGGACGTTCTGAAAATTGCAGCAATTGCAAAGAACAGAATATACGCTACTGTTAATGCAACAGGCAGAAACAGTACCCAATCAATTGTATATAGTATCCACCAGAAGTTCATTTCTCGAATTGATAATTGAAAATTGATAATTGATAATTGATAATACCTTTTATCGTGGCTGATGCAAGATTAAACTGCCGATGCATGATGTATCTGCAGATGTCACGTGGAGCAACAACAAGTAATAAATATGTATATGTAATATATCTACGTAGTCCTTGTATGTTACGTTTAACAAACAACAGACGATTACGTGTGAGGTAATATGTCTTTAGTGGGCTGTTTTGGCCAGTTGCCTGGCTCTCTTTGTGATAGATGGTGCAGGCTGGTTCGTACCAGATAGCATAGCCTGCTCGTGTGAACATCATGGACCAGTCGAGTTCTTCGTAATAAAGGAAATAGCATTCTGGCATTAGTCCAACCTTTTCAAGAACTTCACGTTTTACCATCATGGCTGCACCATGGGCGTAGGGGGTTTGGTGAGCAGTGTCATACTGACCTTTGTCTGTTTCGCCAAAGCCTATCGAGCGGTTACGCATTGTATAGCGAGAGAGTGGGGTATAGCCTGCGAACTGAATTGGGTAATCATCCCATGCAAAGCGTATCTTCGGACAAACTGCCCCTATCTTGTCATCAGTCTCTAAACGACTGATAAGATGTCTGATGTCTGAAGTCTGAGGTTTGAGAATTACATCATTGTTGATGAAGAAAAGGTATTTGCCTTGAGCAGCTTTGATGCCGAGATTGTTTCCACCTGCAAAGCCGAGATTCTTTTCACTACGAATCACTTTTACTTGTGGATAACGATTGGTAATGATGGTAGCTTCGTCTTCCTCGGAAGCATTATCTACCACGATTACCTCAATGGACTTATCCTCTAAAGGTAATGACTCAATTAACTCACAGGTGTCTTTAAGCCCGTTGTAATTGATGGTAATGATAGATATTATTATTATTTCCAACTTAGCCAAGTTTTTATTCTAGATTTCTCTCGTTTTTCTTTTTTGATACGTTTCTTTTCTTCTATTAATGCTAATTTCTTATTTTCCCACTCAATCCATTCTTGTTCTATCCATGGCAATACATAGACTATACTTAAGCCCCCATAAAAAACCAGACAGTTGGGGAACTGCATTAAAACTTGATTGCCATAGCCTCCTAATTGTTGGGAGACAAAGGCACAACAAAAACCAGCTCCAATTCCTCGGAGTGATGGACTTTTTATACGAAATAGGACAATCCAACAAGCTCCTATTAACATAATGATAGTTGTAATCAAGAATACTGTAATTCCTATTTTCCCCGTACGTATCCATATGAATACGTATTCTGAATCTGGGGGAACTGTGGCCATATATGCATATTTATTGTTGGTAGGAACTTCATTTAATAAACCTATTCCCCATGGTGCTTCTTTCATGTATCTTTTCATGGCGGTTTGGTTTATTGTTCGTACACTAGCAGATGCATCATTGGGATCGAATGCTGTGCGCATACGTCGAATTTGTTGGTTACCTTGGCCAATGTTTGTAAAAGCAAGAATGAAAAATGAAAGACTGAATATAATCGTAAATGGTATAGCGATTTTTATGGACTTTGAAAGGAAAATGTATGTAAAAAATCCTGCACCCAAACAAAAGGTTGCCGTGCGCGTACCAGAAGGAAACATTGCCCAAATACAAGCAATGCCTGTAATTAAAAAATAGTATTTTAACTTTTTGATTTTACTGGTGATGCCAAAGATAATAAATGCAACACCTGTTGACGCGATTCCTATTCCAAAGTTTGCCGCATCACTATAAATGGAAAAATAGCGAATCAAGGATCCACCTTGCAAAATATGAGTGGATCGGCCACGTGTCTGAATCCAATGATTTTCTGCATTGGTAAATCCAAAGCGTTGTTGTTTCCATACCCAAAAAGCCGCAAATAATGCTAATGCTCCCCATAGGAAAAGATATTTCTTGAGCATTTCTGGGGAGGAAATGTATAGAGAAAAAACCAAAAAGGCATAAACCAATTGAAAGGCCATCAGTCGGGCAGAGGTATACCAACCTCCAACGTTTAGTCCAAGGTTACAGGTGTTGTTGAATAGCTCTAATGTACAATATCCACTCCATATAAGTAGACATGCAAACATAACATTGAGTGTTCGCTCTAATTTTAATTCTGCCACATCCATGAATGCTAATGCGAGTAAGAGAAGTTCTAACATCTCATTAGGCAATGACATGGGAATTGGGAGCGTAAGATCTTTAAGCTGGATAAAATAATTTGTAAAACAAAGCAACCAAAAGGTAAACATGCGTTGCTTAAAAGAAGTAATGACAAATAATACGCCAATTGGTAGAATGCAAATAATCGCAAAAGCATTGAATCCTGCGGTAACGAGTTCATATATTGCCAATATGAATAGGAGAAAGAGTATGATAACTCTTCCTCCGCTTAAACTGCTTGATGTAGTTCTAAGTGTATTCATAGTCACACACTCTACTATTTTGCATGGCTGTTTTCTGTAGCTGTCAGGCCAAGTTGAGATAATCTGTAGATAAAGTTGTTGAATTTCGTATAAGGCGGTAACTGCCCTACGAATTCTTCTACAGCATAGCGTTGTGCTTCAGTAAGATATAAGAATAATGAATTCTTATTTTCAAGACGTGCCTGTAATTCTTTAAGCGCTTTCTGATCAACATCTTTCCAAGTACGGTTTGCACGTGTTACCATTAAGTTGATGGTACCCATATTTAAGAGACCTGTTGGAATTGTGTTGTCATCCAAATTGGGATACTCAATGATTGCAATCTCGTTGGGCATAATATCTGGGCAAATTGATTTTATGTCTGTTGCCATCAGATAGCGACTATCTTCGGCCAAGAAATCTTCGTCGTAGGTAAGACGGCGTACTTGCAAACCCAAACTGAGCCAATAGTTCTCTAACTCCTGAGCAATATAGCTTTTTCCATTGGCAGCATCTGTTGACAGTAAATTGAGTACGTTTTGCTGCCCTTCCTTGAAGTTGGGAAGCAATGATTTGCTTAGTTGGCGGAGCGCCATGTCGTTAATGGTCTTATTGAAACGGCGATAGCGCAGGGTACTCTCCTTGGGATAACATCCCATGACAGGTACTTGTGTGATACGTTCAGAGCGCATACGATCACGCAATGTGCGGTCAAGCATCTCAATGATGAAGAAATAGGTTGCAGTGAAAACGAAAGCCAGCATGAAAGAACCAAGTAAAGTCATCATACGATTGGTTGGCTGTGCATTCAACGGGAACATGGGCGGGTTAAGCACACGCAATACAGCTGTAGACATCTGGAGGTTGCGCTGGCGCAAACGAGCTGAGTTTAATGCTTTTAGCATCTCCATATAGTTGCCTTCAATAAAACCTATATGACGATCCTTACGATCCAGTGTTGCACCTATCGGAGAGAAGAAAATGAACTGCTGGTCGATATTTTGTTGCATGATATCTTGGGCACTTAATTCTGCTTTTGTCTTCTCCAATAGGATGACTTGTTCCAACCAACGATCAATAAGATCTGCGGATTTGATGCCTGTGTCGGTATTGTAATTTGCTCCTTCAAGTGTTTGGGTTAACTCCTTGACTTTCTTGGTGGTAGCATCCAATTGACGCTCTGCTTTAGACAACTCTAATTGGGCTTCATTGTTGTTTCCGCCATTTTCGCTGCTCATCAATTTAAGATTAGCAATACGTGATTGCAATCGGGTGATATCGCGAACTAATGCGGAGAATTCCTGATTGGATTCAATAATCTTTGCACGACTACCTAATTGCTGCTTCAGGTAGGCTATCAATGCCTCTGTGGTTGCAATATTCATACGCAACTCATTGTTTTTTACCTGCTGCTGCGCTTCAAGACCTGCAACCTGTTTGGTTTGTTCACCATAATTGATGATGCGATTTTTGACATTATATTTAATGAGGTCATTCTCTGCTGTTGTCAAGTTTCGGTAAAGTCGTTTTACTTCTTTCTCAAAGAACTTGATAACATTCATGGTTTCGCCATAACGAAGTTGTTGGTATTGATTGGCGAAAACCTCATTTAAAATGTCAAGTGTGTTATAACATATGCCAGGGTCATTGGCGGAATAAGAGATGTCGATAATGTCACTGCCACTGAGCTGTAATACTTTTAGACGACTTGTTATACTATTGATACTAAAATATGGATGATAGTTGAGGAGACCAAACAAGTAATTATCCTGCGAGGGACGCTCGTAGGCTTTCAAGTTACGATAAGTCTCTAACTCGTTTTGTGGGTTGATGAGTGCCTTTACTTCTGGAGGTACACTCGCATTCAGTTGACGGAAGTGCTCTGCTGTGATATAATTATTGTCCTTGTTGGGGTTCCCATACATCATGCAGCGCGCAAATAATTTCAGAGCGACCTCATGAATCGTGTTATCTGTTTGGATAATCAACATGAGGTTGATAATGTTTGTCTGTGGATTTCCACCAGCAGCACCTGTTCCACCTTCAATGTTATATCCCGTAATCATACCTGTATAGATTGTTGTTCTCGCATCGTAAACACGTTCTGTATTGCGTGTCATAAACCATGCGACAACCAATGCTATCGTTGGCAAAACAACGAGATACCAACGAATCTTATACAAGAATCTAACAATATATCTGAATATATCCATCTGTTCAATAACTAAAGTTGATGATATTATTTGTTTTTTTCTTTTGCTGCTTTTGCCGCCTCTTTTTCGGCTTGCTTTGCTTCTCTCTCTTCCTGTTTAAGAATCTCTTTTTCACGTTTAGCTTCTTCTTCTGCAGCTTTTTTGATGCGCTTCTCTACTGCACGATTCTCCTTGGCGATTTGCCTCCGAGATTTTTCTATGGTAGAGTCAAGCGTGATATCGGTAGTCGTGTTGGTTATGATAGGTGTATGAGTCAGGATTTCAAGAGTTACAATGTCGGTTGTAATTTCAGTTAATAGTGCTTGATAAGTGTTGACTGCTTCCATACTACGTTGGCCTGTATTAGCATAGGTTTCAATCTCCATGCTTCCGTGGTGAAATTCTACCTCGTTGAGTGAACTGGCACCTTGAGATGCTGCGGCACTTTCACCAGCAGATTTCAGGGCTACCAAATTATTGGTGATTTTTATATAGAGGGTAACAATTTGTAATTTTAGTTGGTCGTATGCGGCATCTTTTTGAATTTGGATGTTTTCAACCTCTAGGCGCTTGCGCTTGACAGATGGGCCTAAATCCAAAATGTCTTCTAAAGGTAAGCTAACACTTACACCAACATTCCAATAACTTTGTTCGCTAGAATGAGGTTGCCATACCATACCAGAACCATAGCCTGTGCCTTGAGAGCCACTCCAAATGTCTGATAAACCATAGCTGGCACTCGCAGATCCGCTGACATAAGAGAATATGTGTTTTTTCTGCTTTGCCACTTCAGCTTGAGCGATTTCCTGCTGTTTCGCAAATTGTAAAATGGTAGGATTTGACTTTGCATTTTCAAACAACACAGCCAATGGTGGTAATTTGAATTCTGAGAAGCTGATATCCTTCTCCTGACTTGAGTCAAAGAAACCTGCACTGATTCCGCTGTCATCGGCAGACTGGGCGGAAGCCGTGAGACACAGAGACGATATGGCTATAGTAAATAGGTATTTTATCATAGATGTAGGTTTTTTCGCAATAGATATTATACGTTCTCTTTCTGCACAAAGGCAAAGAGGGTACGGAATATAATCTTTAGGTCGAGTGCCAAAGAATAGGTCTCGCCATAGATAATGTCAAGTTGTTTGCGCTCCTCAGCAGACATCTTGCCGCCCTTGCCGCGTTCCTCTACCTGCCACAGACCTGTGAGTCCTGCAGGGGCCATGAAACGGTCAATGCTAGAATCGGCAGTAAGCTTCTCTGCTTCATAGAGTGGGAGAGGACGATTGCCGACAACAGACATGTCGCCTTTCAGGATGTTGAAGAGCTGAGGCAGTTCGTCAATGCTGTATTTACGGATGAAACGTCCAACTTTCGTAACGCGTGGATCGTTCTCGATTTTTACAAAGGCATTGTTGATGTCTTCTTCTTTCTGCTTGCTGAAATCTGTTTCTGCTACGACAAAATCATCACCAATCAGCATAACCTCGTCATCGCTGATCATCATGTTTGATTCAAGCCCTAACTTGGCCATCATCTCGTCTTCTGCAGCGGAATTGCTGAACGATGATGCTTCTGTGGTGGTATTGTCGTTGTCTGTCTTCTTGGCATACTGATTTCCTGTCTTGCTCAGTTCTTGCAGACGCTTTTCTGCGTCCATATACATAGAACGGAACTTGAGGAAGTCAAATATCTGGTAACTGGTACCAACACGCTTTGATTTGAATAGGGCAGGACCAGGACTCTCCAATTTGATGGCAATCGCTGTGATAATCATGATTGGTGATGTGACAAGGATGGCCAAAGATGAAACGAAAATGTCAAAGAGACGTTTCCATACAGGAATCTTAAACTGGAGCAGGTTCCTCTTGGTGACTACTGTGTCAAACAGCATGTCTTCCCTGTCGCATACAAACTGTAGCTTCTTGCTGATAACCGTTACAGAAGCGTTGATATCAAGCGTGTCGTTAATGCCGCATTGCTGGTATTGCTTTCGCTCTTCACTTGACAAACCAGATGTGAGCAGGATGATGTAAATGCCTGGGCAGTTCTGCTTCAGATAGGTGATGGCTGCCGTATCATATCCAGGAGATGTCTTCTCTAGGAAGATAATATAGTGGTCGTAGAGCTTGCGTGTGTTACACTCGCTAGCGGCCTCTGAATAGTCTTTCTTGAAAATGACATGCTTTCCAGGCAGATACTTCAAACGCTCTTCTGACTGGGGATTATTACCTATATATACGACACCAACCATAATCTATCTTAGTTCGGCAAAATCTTCTTGACGCGGATCTTTAATTCCATGGGGTTGAAGGGCTTCACAATGTAGTCCTCAGCACCAATTTCCAACAGACGGATACGCTCGCTGGTAGAGTCCTCACTTGAGAGCATGATGACGGGAATGTGACTGAATAACTCATTCTGCTTAATCCACTCCAAGAAATCATCACCTCGCATACCCGGCATGCGGATATCAGAGATAATGAGGTCTGGTGTGTTGCCAGCCTGAAGCCATTTAACACCTTGCAATCCATCAGGTAACCACTGTACATCGTAGTCGCTCATCAGGTAAATCGAGAGGACCTTTGCAATGGTCTCTTTGTCGTCAAGTATTAGAATTTTCTTTTTCATATATGAATATGATTTTAATCGTTTTAACCTTATTTTGTTGATATATCACGTGCAAAGGTATATAAAAAAAATGAAATGAGCACAAAATGTAGAAAAAAAATAACAATAAAAGTGTTTTTTGTCTTTATTGGAAAATATTTTAGGGAAAAAGACGTTTTTGACGTATAAATTAAGGTAAAGAAATAATTTTTAAATAAATGGCAATGAGGTATTTATTAGGATTTGATGTTGGCAGTTCTTCTGTCAAGGCATCATTAGTCAACGCCGATAGCGGCAAGTGTGTGGCTTCTGCTTTCTTCCCAGAAAAGGAAGCACCTATTATGGCTGTTAAAATAGGTTGGGCCGAGCAGGATCCTAACTCTTGGTGGGAGTATGCAAAACTCTCATTGAAGAAGATTATGGCTGAAAGTGGCGCTAAGGCTGAAGAAATTAAGGCCATTGGTATTTCATATCAGATGCATGGATTGGTTTGCGTAGACAAGAACTACCAGCCTTTGCGTCCTGCTATTATCTGGTGTGATTCACGTGCTGTGCCTTATGGCGAAGCTGCTTTCCGTGATCTGGGTAGTGAGCAGTGCCTGTCGCACTTGCTGAATTCTCCAGGTAACTTTACTGCAGCTAAGTTGGCATGGGTTAAGGAGAATGAACCTGACCTGTATAATAAAATATATAAGGTGATGTTGCCTGGTGATTATCTGGCATTGCGTCTGTCAGGAGTTGCTAACACAACGGTGAGTGGCTTGTCTGAAGGCATGTTCTGGGATTTCAAGGAGAATCAGGTCGCCAAATTCTTGCTTGACTATTATGGATTTGATCAGTCATTGATAGCTGATATCGTGCCAACTTTCTCTGAGCAGTGCGTTGTATCTGAGGCTGCTGCAGCAGAAATGGGACTGAAGGCAGGAACTCCAATTACTTATCGTGGTGGTGACCAGCCCAATAATGCACTCTCTTTGAATGTGTTGAATCCTGGCGAGATTGCTGCAACAGCAGGAACTTCAGGTGTGGTATATGGCGTGCTGGGTGACGTTAACTATGATCCTAAATCACGCGTTAATACATTCGCTCACGTTAATCACCAGGCTGACCAGACTCGTCTTGGCGTACTGTTGTGTATCAATGGTACCGGTATCCTGAATGCATGGGTTCACCGTAATATTACTCCTGGTATTGGTTATGCAGAGATGAACGATTTGGCTGCTCAGGCTCCTATTGGTAGTGATGGCGTGACAATCGTTCCTTTTGGAAATGGTGCAGAGCGTGTGCTTGAGAATCGTGAAATCGGTTGCTCAGTCAACGGGTTGAACTTCAATAAGCACTCACAGGCTCATCTGGTACGTGCTGCCCAGGAGGGTATTGTCTTCTCATTCTGCTATGGTATGGAAATCATGCAGCAGATGGGTATGGATATCAGGAAGATTCATGCAGGCAAGGCCAATATGTTCTTAAGCCCACTGTTCCGTGATACATTGGCAGGTGTAAGTGGAGCAACAATTGAACTCTATGATACAGATGGCTCTGTTGGTGCTGCCAAGGGCGCAGGCATGGGTGCTGGTATCTATAAGGATGCAAATGAGGCTTTCGCTTCCTTGGAGAAGTTGCAGGTTATTGAACCAGACGAGAAGCATCGTGCAGAATATGCAGCTGCTTATGCCGCTTGGAAAGAGACATTGAATAAAAACCTGTAAAGGAAACGGATATTAAAAATGGAGACGTTCAATTGAATGCCTCCATTTTTTTTATTTTTATGTTTGGTTGTCTTTAATCTTCTTCGTCGGGGCCCTTAAGGATAATACTGGTTGCACCAATCGTGAAGAGGGTGCCGCTTTCGATGACACGTCGCTCGCGAGGTGGAATCTCAACATTTTCAACGAATGTACCAGTATTGCTGTTGTTGTCACGCAGGATATACTTTAATCTGCCTTGCTTGTCTCGGCTTACATTGATGGTACAGTGGTTTAAGTCTACGCTGGGGTCTACTGTCTCGAAAGCTGTGTTAATAGGGTTTCCTTTCTGGTGGCGTCCGATAACATTGTCGCCCATCTGCAGGGGAATGATTTGCTTGTAGTGGAACACGTTCTCGATAACAACAATACTGCCGCAGGGTGTTTCTCCTGTTGAAGCGTTGCTGTCTGCCATCTGTCTGTTTTCCTCCTTTTGTGTGTTCTTAAGTTTGGAAACGCCAATGCGGATGCCAAACTGCTTATTGCACTCTGGACATTGGAATACCAACGACTGACCTTCTGTGTATTTGGTCTCGTCAAATGTGATATAGTTCTCGCATTTCGGACAGCGTACGCGCTTCATCTACAAGTGTTTAAAAGGGGGTTGCTTAGTCTTTAATCTCCAATACCCATGACTGTTCGAAGTAATCGCTCTTATTGCGAAGACTGCGCAACGAGTTGGCTGCTTCTGTTTCGCTGGCATAATTGCCATATACAATTCGAAGCATGTTGCTCTTGCTGGTCACTAACCGGACTTCAGAGTAGCCTTCTTTGCTGAGTTTCTCAATAAAGATCTCTGCATTCTTCTGGGTTACCTGACTTGCCAATACAATACAGTATGTGGATTTTGAAGAGGTTTCTTCTGTGGTTATATCAGCATCAGCAGAGATGCTGTCTTTGGCATCTTCTTTGGAAACGGTCTGTGTCTCCTGTATGTCGTCTGCAGTCTGCTGCTGTGAGATAATGGTGTGCTGAGGGATGGCGATGAAAGCACTTTGCTGCATCTCCATGGCGCTGTCACCGTTTGAAATAGGTGTGCCAATCATGAAGAATGCTATAATAGCTGCTGCTGCTGCAACAGCATTGCGCAACCATGACATCTTGATGGTAATAGCACTTTCTTCAGGAACCTTTGCTGTGTCTTCATTCTGAGGTGTTTCTACAGGAACCTTTGTCTCTACGACGAGTGGGGACATCTCAAAAGAACTGAGACCATAAAGATATGGTGTCAGAATGCCTGCCTCGCATGGCTCAAATTCCAAATTTCCTTCTTGGTTGAGGCGAAGGATACCAATGTCGTTAAGCTCGTATTCACGCTTTGATTCCAAATGCTGACGTATCTCAGCAACCTCAGCCTCGATGCGTCTGAGTGCTTCGGGGTAACTGATGTCGTAAGCTTCAATATATGATTGAACGAGCAGAGAGTCGTTCATCGTAAGACGGGGATTGAAACCCAGCGTACGAAGTGGTGGCAGGAAAGTGCCGTCTGTCTCGTCATATCGGGCATCAACATGGTGTGCCATAAAGCCACCAAGACCGGGAACAATGACACAATCATTGCTCAACAATAAAATCTCTATATGTCTTTCAAGTACATTCACGTTGCAAAGGTACGGCTTTTTTCTGAATCGGGCAAATAAAAAATGCAAAAATCTTATCTTATCTGAATATAAAGTCGTACCTTTGCACCATTGAAACAAGAATACGGAAAAAGTGATGAATTTTATTGAAACAGAAATAAAGGGTGTCTTTATAATTGAACCAAAAGTGTTTAATGATGCGCGTGGCTATTTCTTCGAAGCATGGAAACAATCAGAGTTCGAAGCCAATATCGGTCATGTGGATTTTATCCAAGATAATGAGTCTAAGTCATCCTATGGTGTGCTCCGTGGACTGCATTATCAAAAAGGTGAATTCGCACAAGCAAAATTGGTACGTGTCATCAAAGGTCGTGTGCTTGATGTGGCTGTTGATGTCCGTAAGAGTTCCCCTACATTTGGAAAGCACGTCATGGTTGAATTGAGTGAGGATAATAAGCGCCAGTTCTTCATTCCTCGTGGATTCGCCCATGGTTTCCTGGTGTTAAGTGAAGAGGCTATCTTTACCTATAAGGTTGATAATGTCTATGCACCTCAGGCTGAGGCTGGCGTCTGTTGGAACGATCCAGTGCTTGATATCAAATGGCCTATTGATCCCAAAGAGGTGTTGACAAGTGAGAAAGACTTACAACAGCCATTGCTGAAAGATGCAGTCGTGTTTGATTAATATATAATAAGGTATATGAATATCGCAATTGTAGGAACAGGTTATGTGGGACTGGTTTCTGGTACTTGTTTTGCAGAAACAGGCGTGAATGTTACGTGTGTGGATGTTGATGCCCAGAAGATTGAACGTTTGAAAAATGGAGAAATCCCCATCTATGAACCAGGTCTGGATCAGTTGGTGCTGAAGAATGTTAAGGCTGGTCGATTGAAGTTCACAACAGACTTGGCTTCTATCCTTAATGAACAGGAAATCGTATTCTCTGCAGTTGGTACACCTCCCGATGAAGATGGTTCTGCAGATTTGAAATATGTGTTGCAGGTGGCTAAGACCATTGGTGAGAACCTGAACCGCTATCTTGTGGTGGTGACCAAGTCAACTGTTCCTGTCGGTACGGCTAAAAAGGTACGTCAGACAATTGAAGCAGAACTGAAGAAGCGTGGAGTTGATATTCCCTTTGATGTGGCTTCGAACCCGGAGTTTCTTAAAGAGGGTAATGCTATCAAGGACTTTATGAGTCCTGACCGCGTCGTGGTTGGTGTTGAAAGTGAAAAGGCAAAGAAGGCTTTAACAAAGCTCTACAAGCCATTCCTTATCAATAATTTCCGTGTTATCTTCATGGATATCCCTTCTGCCGAAATGACAAAATATGCTGCAAATTCCATGTTGGCTACACGTATCTCTTTCATGAATGATATTGCCAATCTTTGTGAACGGGTAGGAGCTGATGTGAATATGGTCCGTGCAGGTATTGGCAGCGATACGCGTATCGGAAGAAAGTTCCTTTATGCTGGATGTGGCTATGGTGGCTCTTGCTTCCCCAAAGATGTGAAAGCCCTTATTAAGACTGCAGATCAGAATGGCTATTCAATGGAAGTCCTGAAGGCTGTGGAACGCGTAAACGAAAAGCAGAAGTCTGTACTCTTTGATAAATTGCAGAAAGCTTACCAGGGGGAAGACCTTAAAGGTAAAACCATTGCGATGTGGGGCTTGTCGTTTAAGCCTGAGACTGATGATATGCGTGAGTCAACTGCATTGGTGATGATTGATAAACTCCTAGCAGCAGGTTGTCGTATCCGTGTCTATGATCCAATTGCCATGGATGAATGCCGTCGTAGAATTGGTGATAAAGTAACATATTGCAGGGATATGTATGATGCGGTTCTTGATGCGGATGCTCTTTTGTTGCTGACAGAGTGGAAGGAATTCCGTTTGCCTACATGGGGCGTTATCAAGAAGGCAATGCACAGACCTTTAGTTATTGATGGACGTAACATCTTTGATGTAGAGGAACTTGACGAGAATGGATTTGAATATCATTGCATAGGTAAATGATAAGGTATTGTATCATAGCATCTCTTTTAATCCTGTCGTTTGTAGCTTGCAAGCAACAGCGTAATGACGTCTCAGGAAATGAAACGCCAGAAGACTTGGAGGCGAAAGCCATGCTGCAAGGTATCTGGATTGAAAGTGAGACGGAAGAGGTCTCGTTCCTGGCGAAGGGCGATACGATATTCTTTCCGGATTCTACGAGTCAGCCTTCTTATTTCCGTATTGTCAGTGACTCGTTCTGCCTGGGTGAAAACCGATATGCAATAACCAAACAGACGGAGCATTTGTTCTGCTTCCAGAATCAGGCTGGTGAAGAGGTCCGTTTGGAGAAGAGTGAGAACAAAGAGGATTCTTTGGCATTCTTGGATAATCAACCAGAGATATTGTCACTGAACGAAGTCCTGAAAATTGACTCCGTGGTGTTGTTTGGGGGTGAGCGATATCACTGGTATATTGCTGTAAACCCAACAAGGTATAAGGTGACCAAGGAAACCTATAATAGTGATGGCGTCAGTGTAGACAATGTCTATTACGACAACATCATTCACATTAGTCTCTATCGTGGGTCTGTATGTCTTTTCTCACGTGATATCAAGAAACAGATGTTTGCTGACGATGTTCCACAACAGTTCCTTGATCAGGCTGTTTTGGGTAATATTAAGTACGATCACGTCGATTCACGTGGCGTCCACTTCAATGCCAACCTCTGTATACCGGATGTTGCCAGTTGTTATCTGGTAGAGACACTTATCGGTTTTGATGGTCAGATGACCAAGAAACTATTGGAATATTAATCCTCTCCGAGCCAGTTGTCAATCAGCCGGCGGGCAATAGAGAGCTTTTCTGGAAGCTTGGGCAGGTTGGTGCGATTGAACCAACCTGCTTTTGTTAGTTCCTCGCGCTGCACATGAATCTCTCCGCTCTCATAATCGGCAGTGAAACCTACCATTAATCCACTGGGGTAGGGCCAAGGCTGGGAATCAAAATACTGGATGTTCTTAATGGTGAGGCCGGTCTCTTCCATCACCTCTCGCTTGACGGCTTCCTCCAAAGTCTCACCTGTCTCAACAAAACCTGCAATAAGTCCATAGAATTCACTACGGAAGTTACGACCGCGAGCTAATAATACTTCGTCGCCTCGGCGGATAAGTACGATAACTGCCGTGGCTAATTGGGGCCAAACTTCTTTTCCGCACATCTCACAACGCTTGCTGATGTCTGTGTGAAAATGCATCTGACCACCACAGACACCACAGAACTTTGTGTTGCGGTCCCAATAGAGTAACTCTGCGCATTTGCCTGCCTTCAGATAGAGTGGGTAGGGGAGTTTGTAGTAACTCTGACGCAGGGGGCACATCTCATAGAGTTGATAGTTTAAAGTTGAAAGTTGAAAGTTGGGGCTGTTTGTTGGGGGCGTGTCAATGCTGTAGGCTTTCACTTCAATACCATCCAGGGGCGTGATGTTTAGAATCGTAGTCCAGGGCTTTATCTCTGTAGGTGGTTCTTCCTGGCAGGGAATCGTGTACGTACCGTCAGCCTGACGTTCTAGCATCAGGTCGTCTTTGCAGAATACGAAATAGTATTGTTTCATTGCTTTTCTTCTCCAAATAATTGCTTGTAATCACGTTTTGCTGCAGGGATGGTCCATTCCTCTGGCGTGAATTTCCAGTTGTGGGCTGCTTGAGGGGATACGTTTCCTAAACGTTCAATCTCTTGTGTGAGGTAATGGCGCAAGTCCAGAGGTGATTGATAAATAATCCTACTGTTTAGTTTCTCTTTGGGAATGCCCGCACCTTTTGTTAGCAGGTCACCACCACCATTGCCGCGATAGCTGTTCATGACAACCTTATAGGTTTTGTTTATTTGAAATGGTTCGCCGTTTGACATTCTGAGAATCCTGACTTTCTGTCCGTTAGGTTTTGTAACGTCAACCTCATAGTCGATACCGGATGCTGAGTCGAAATTAAATGTATAGTTCAGAAAACCTGTACGTTGTTGGTCTTCTTTTGAGGCATCGTTGAGTAACAACAGGTGGTCTTCTGGACGTTTCATGGTGTTTACCCATCGGTCATAGCTTTCTTCCAGATGTCCAAGTACCTCCTTTCCTGTCATATTGAGTACGTACATCTTGTTCTCAAAACGATAGAGTTTGAACATGTCTGCCATCGTGACATCTCCGGCTTCAATCTTGCTGTCAAATGCCAAGGGGGCATTAAATGAGATGTCTGCTCCAGAGATGCTTAACTGCAGACTGTGAATGAAATCAGAAAAAGCAGAATTACCAAAGAAACAGTCGCGTGTGCTTACCGTTGTCTCAAAATGCCCAATCTTGCGGTCAACATACGATTTAATGCGATTGAAGTCTGGTTGGAAATACTGACTCATTTGCTCATCAATCTGCTCTTTGTGTACACTGACGATATCGCCCTTGATGTCCTTTTTCCTGAGTTTTCCTTTCTCATAAGTCAGGCAGATTTGTGCATCGGCAACGTTCACTGCAAAACAGGAGGGGTCGAGTGTCAGAACCTGTTTCCCATCTGTGTTCTCAATCCATTCATTGTGTACCTGGTGGTCATGACCAAAAAAGATGATGTCAAAACCTGGTACTTCACGTGCTACACGAGCTGTGGCATCCTCCTCGGCACCATTTAATACCAGTCCGCCTTCTTTTCCACTATGGAAAAGACCTATTACCAAATCGGCATGTTCTACCTCCCGTACCTGCTTCACCCATTTCTTGGCACAACTGACCATCTCGTGGAATTCCAATCCTTCATATACAGATTCGTTAAGCCAACAGGGGATGGTAGGAGTGAGAAGTCCGATGACGGCAATCTTTACGCCATCACGTACGAAAAGGGCGTAAGGCTTGAGGTATGGCTGCCCATTTTCTTTCTCTACCACATTGGCACCCAGGATAGGACAGCGTACTTCACGAATCCATTTGTCATAGACTGCATGACCAGGTTCTACATCGTGGTTGCCTATTGTCTCGGCATCATACCTCATATAGTTTACCATTCTTGCTGCAATGTTCTGATCTGTGGTCATCACATAGTTGGACCAGTAACAAGTGGGCTGTCCCTGCAGGATGTCACCATTGTCAATCAGCAGCAGGTTCTCGCCATATTGATTGCGTAGGTTGTTTACGTAAGAGTTGATACGCATTAATGTTCCTTCCAAGGGCTTGCGGTTTACGAAATCGTATGGAAAGAAATAGCCATGGACATCACTTGTCTCAACGATTCGTAAGTTCACCGTCTTTGTTTGTGCCATAGTATGAGGCAAAGTGCCAAATAAGAGTGCTCCTAATATGAGTGCTTTTTTCATATTTATCTGTTTTGATGGCGCAAAATTACGAAATGTCATATGAAACGCCAAATTTTCGGCATGGAATTTGCTGTAAATAATTAAAAAAGAAAGGAGATTGAGATTATGGCATTCATAGATTATTATAAGATTCTAGGGGTTGATAAGACCATTCCACAGAAGGATGTGAAGAAAGCCTATTTGAAACGTGCCAAGCAGTTTCATCCGGATTTGCATCCTGACGACCCAAAGGCCAAGGCAAAGTTTCAGGCTTTGAATGAAGCATACGATGTGATTGGTGATCCTGAAAAGCGAAAGAAATACGATCAGTATGGTGAACAGTGGAAGCAAGCTGATGCCTTTGGTGGTACAGGTGGCTTCGGCGGCTTTTCTTCAGGTGCTGGTGGTGGCTCTCCATTCGAAGGGTTTGATTTCTCAAACTTTACTAATGGAAGGGGTGGCGGTGGCTTTAGCTCATTCTTCGAGGATTTGTTTGGTGGTGCCATGCGAGGACGTGGCGCTGGTGGTTTTGCCCATCAGCAACCACGTGAGACGCAGGCTAGTGTCAATATAGATATGTACACGGCTTTGCTGGGTGGTGATGTCATCGTCACCGTGCCAGATGGGAAAAAGATACGTCTGAAACTAAAACCTGGCACGCAGCCTGGCACTAAGGCCAGACTGCGTGGCAAAGGTCAGAACGGTGCGGATTTGATTATTACCTATCAGGTTACATTGCCTACGAGTCTGAGTGCTCGTCAACAGGAGTTGCTAAGGCAGATGCAACAAGGTTAATCCTTGAATTCCTTCAGAAACTGTTCTGCTCGCTCAAGGTCTTCAGGTGTATCAATTCCGACGGTTTCTACATCGGTAAGGCCCACCTTGATGCGATAGCCGTTTTGAAGCCAGCGTAATTGCTCCAGACTCTCTGCCAGTTCCAGAGGGCTTTGGGGCAATTTCGTGATTTGTGACAATACTTCACGACGATAGGCATAAAGGCCAATGTGCTTCAAGAAAGGAAAATGTAACAGCCAGTCGCTACTTTCTTTTCCTCTGATATATGGAATGACGCTGCGACTGAAATACATGGCATAGCCGTTAACATCACATACAATCTTTGGAGAATTGGGGTTCTGAACAGCCTCCATGCTTTCGAAAGGTTTTCCGAGGGTAGCTATCTGTGTGTTTGGATCATCGAATAGGTGTTTTACTGTTTCCAACTGAGATTTCTGGATGAAGGGCTCGTCGCCTTGTACGTTGATAATGACATCGGCGTTGGTCTGCAATTTTATGGCAGCTTCCTCAATACGGTCAGTACCGCTTTTATGGTCGGTGCGTGTCATGACGGCATGGCCTCCAAATGACTCTACAGCCTTGAAAATCCTATCGTCGTCGGTGGCAACATAGGCTTCGCCCAATACACTTGTTACTTGTTCGTAAACTCTTTGAATGACGGGCTTACCGCCTAGCATCGCCAGCGGCTTGCCTGGAAAACGCGTAGATGCATAACGCGCAGGAATAATACCAATGAATTTCATCTGCTTTACTAATTTTTGACGCAAAGTTACAAATAATTCTTAATTCTTAGTTTCAAAAAAGGGAAATTCTTGCCTGTTTACACTTTTTTTTGTACTTTTGGAGTGAAAAATTGAAAACAATGAAATTGACATCATATATTTTATCGCTTACACTACTTACTATGCCTCTCTCTCTGTCTGCCCAGAAAATCTCGTTGGGTACATGTACAACAAAAGACGGAGGTGAATATAACGGAGAGATGGCTGCAGGAAAACCACACGGCAAAGGAAAAACGGTGTGGAAGAACGGAAATCTTTATGAAGGTGAATATGTAAAAGGAAAACGCGAAGGTCATGGCATTTATACTTTCACGGATGGAGAACGCTATGAAGGGCAATGGATGCAGGACCATCAGCATGGTCAGGGTACATATTATTTCCAGAATAATAATAAATATGTAGGTCTCTGGTTTAAGGACTACCAGCAGGGCTATGGTGAAATGTACTATTTCAATGGCGACACCTATAAGGGTAACTGGCATGAAGATAAGCGTAATGGCAAAGGAAAATATGTCTATGCCAGTGGAGCTT
Organism: Prevotella communis; assembly: GCF_022024115.1. Taxonomy (NCBI): domain Bacteria; kingdom Pseudomonadati; phylum Bacteroidota; class Bacteroidia; order Bacteroidales; family Prevotellaceae; genus Prevotella; species Prevotella communis. The sequence goes on along the minus strand of NZ_CP091792.1, from coordinate 2,076,561 downwards.
ATTATAACGGAGACTGGAAAGATGACAAAAAAGAAGGCCGTGGCTTCCATGATTGGGCTGATGGCTCAACCTATGATGGTGAATGGAAAAATAATATGCGTTCCGGTAAGGGCGTGTTTAAATATGCCAGCGGTGACGTCTATGTAGGCCAATGGCAGAATGATTTGCAGCATGGCAAGGGCGTCTATCGTTTCCAGAATGGTGATATCTTTGAGGGTGACTATGTGAATGGTCAGCGTACAGGTAATGGTATCGTGAAATTTGCTAATGGCGACCGTTATAACGGACAGTTCCTGAAAGGTGATAAAAATGGACAAGGCACCTTCCTGTGGGCAAATGGTAATTCGTATTCTGGACAGTGGAAAAATGACCAGCCGAATGGTCGTGGAAAACTGACGACCAAGGCTGGTGACGTTGTGGAAGGACAATTTAAAAACGGACAGCCTGAAGGAGAGTGTATCGGTCATCTGGCCGATGGCTCTAAATTTAAGGCCCAGTATAAGAATGGACAGCGTCATGGTGCTGCCATCGAAGAAGATAAGGACGGTAAGCGTATTGAGTGCCACTATGAGAATGGTAAACGTGAAGGAGCGTTTGTCGAGAAAGACCGTAACGGCGCAATTGTTGCCCAGGGTACTTATAGCAACGGTTATCGTAAAATAGAAAAATAGACTATCAATAAACCACTTTAAAACTATATGTTATGATTATTGACACGCTTGACAATTTGGGCAAATACGTAGGATTAAATCCTTTGTTTGCTGATGTGGTAGAGTTCCTGAAGAAGAACGACCTAAACACGATGGAGGCTGGTAAATATCCTATTAAGGATAAGGACCTCTTTGTCAATATCACTACGGCTAAGGGCAAAGCACCCGATGAGGCCGTGTTGGAGACTCATGTCAAGATGATAGACATTCAGATTCCTATTGATGGACCTGAGACCTATGGCTATACACCATTGTGCAGACTGCCAGAACAGGAATATAATGCAGAAAAGGATATCACAAAATACCCTGACCTCATGGCAGAAAGTTTTATTGACTGTCAACCAGGTATGTTTGCGGTATTTTTCCCTCAAGACGGTCATGCACCGTGTATCTCAATGGCACCAGAGATTAAAAAAGCGATATTCAAGGTTAAAGCTTAATTCCTATGGCAGCAAAGAAAAAAGAGGAGGTGCAGCCTAAGCATATTGGCCTCGTACAGAACGATTCATGGTTAGAGCCTTTTGAAGATGCAATCCGTGGACGCCATGAGCATGCTGTGTGGAAACTGAATCAGTTGACACGCAATGGTAAAACGTCGTTGAAAGACTTCGCATCTGGTCATCTTTATTTTGGATTACATAAGCAGTTGCGTGGGTGGGTGTTCCGTGAGTGGGCCCCTAATGCCACGGAAATCTATCTGATAGGTGATTTTAATGACTGGAAGGAAGATGAAAAATATAAGTGCAAGCGTATAGCCGGAACTGGAAACTGGGAACTGAAATTACGTGAACGTGACCTGAAACACGGACAACTATACAAAATGAAGGTGAAGTGGGATGGAGGAGAAGGTGAGCGTATTCCTGCATGGTGCACCCGCGTGGTTCAGGATGAGACAACGAATATTTTCTCTGCCCAAGTATGGAACCCAGCCAAAAAGTATGATTTCAAGAAGAGAAACTTCAAGCCAAAGAAGAGTCCGTTACTTATCTACGAATGTCATGTAGGTATGGGACAGGATGCTGAGAAGGTTGGATCGTATAATGAGTTCCGCGAGAACGTGCTACCGCGTGTCATCAAGGATGGCTATAACTGCATCCAGGTGATGGCTATTCAAGAGCATCCATATTATGGGTCATTCGGTTATCATGTTTCTTCATTCTTCGCACCTAGTAGTCGTTTTGGTACGCCAGAAGAGTTGAAACAACTCATTGATGAGGCACATAAGAATGGTGTTGCTGTCATCATGGATATCGTACATTCTCATGCGGTGAAGAACGAGGTGGAAGGTTTGGGAAATCTGGCTGGAGATCCTAATCAGTTCTTCTATCCCGGTGATCGTCATGAGCATCCAGCATGGGATTCACTTTGTTTCGATTATGGTAAGGATGAGGTGATGCATTTCCTGCTCTCCAACTGTCGTTACTGGTTAGAGGAATACCAGTTTGATGGCTTCCGTTTTGATGGAGTTACCTCTATGCTGTACTATAGCCATGGACTGGGAGAAGCCTTCTGTAGCTATTCTGATTATTTCAATGGTCATGAGGATGATAATGCCATCTGTTACCTGACATTGGCAAATAAATTGATTCATGAGGTAAATCCGAATGCTATCACGATAGCAGAAGAGGTGAGTGGTATGCCTGGCCTGGCTGCAAGGTTTGAAGATGGAGGCTATGGTTTTGATTATCGTATGGCTATGAATATTCCTGATTATTGGATTAAGACCATTAAGGAACAGCCGGATGAGAACTGGAAACCAAGCAGCATTTTCTGGGAAGTAAAGAACCGTCGTCCTGATGAGAAAACGATATCTTATTGTGAGAGTCATGATCAGGCATTGGTTGGTGATAAGACGATCATCTTCCGTCTCATAGATGCCGACATGTATTGGCATTTCGCCAAGAAGGACGTTAATGGCGTGGCTGAGAGAGGTATTGCTCTGCATAAAATGATCCGTTTGGTGACGTTGGGTACAATCAATGGTGGTTACCTGAACTTTATGGGTAATGAGTTTGGTCACCCGGAATGGATTGACTTCCCACGTGAGGGAAATGGCTGGTCGTACAAATACGCGCGTCGCCAGTGGAGTCTTGTGGATAATAAGGACTTGTGTTATCACTGGTTGGGTGATTTTGACCGTGAGATGATAAAAGTGGTGAAGAGTGTACGCAACTTCCAGGATAAACCCGTGGTAGAGATATGGCACAATGACGGTGATCAGATTCTTGCCTTTATGCGTGGTGACTTGCTGTTCGTGTTTAACTTCTCACCCACACAGTCTTTTACAGACTATGGATTCCTTGTGCCAACCGGCAGCTACGACGTTGTGCTGAATACTGATTCGAAAGATTTCGGTGGCTTTGGTTTTGCTGACGATACTGTGACGCATTTCACGAACTATGATCCTCTGTATGTCAACGACCGCAAGGAGTGGCTTAAACTTTATATACCTGCCCGTTCGGCAGTAGTTCTTAAGAAGAACTAATGAGAAACAGATATAATTACAAAGAACAAGGCACCATCACCCACAAGGTGATGTGTGCTGTTTGTTTTCTTATATTCTCATTCTTGTGGCTATATGAGTTTCAGACTGATATATTAACTATAGCCCAGCATGTGTTGAGTCAAGGTGTGACGCATTATAATAGGACTGTCGGTGCTATTCTGATAACGATAGTGCTATATATCTTGCAGAGATGTATTGCTAACTTTACGAAACTGTCACGCAGATCGTATGCCTTGACATATTTTCCTTCAATGCTGATATTGGCCGTGGTCTCGGATGTTAATCAGGACATTGACCAGCATTTTTCTTTTGGTGCCTGGGTTTGGGTATTCCCATTCCTGTTGTTGATTTGGGGTGTTTGCGTATGGTTCGCACGTCAGGCAATGTCGTATAGTCTTGATGAGGGACAGTATGGTACAGTATTCTCTGCCAGGAAGTTCTGGCTGAATTTACTTCAGATGACAGTTATGATGCTGGGTGTTGTACTGGTAGGTAATACTAACGCCGTCTTTCATTATAGCACTCATATGGAAGTAGCTCTGATGAATGATGATGTGGATGAAGCCTTGAGGGTAGGGAATCGTTCGTTGGAAACAAATGAACGTCTCACCATGTTACGTGCCTATGCCTTGTCAAAAAAAGGAAAATTGGCAGACGGATTATTTGGTTATCCTGTGAAGGGAACTAGCGAGACGCTATTGCCCATGCAATTGAAACCACAGTTGATGCCGGAAGACTCTATATGGAAACATCTGGGGGCGCGTTGTGCAAAGACCGTGAATTCAGAGTTCTATTATGAGAGAATGGAGCGTGACACATTAGGTACTTCCGCAATGGCTGACTATAGGCTGTGTGGATATCTCATGAATCGCGATTTGAATTCTTTTGTGCGTGTTTTGCCGAGATACTATGAGGTGTCTGATTCTGTGGCTCTGCCACGACATTACAAAGAGGCTTTGGTGCTTTATCAGCATTTAACGGCTCATCCTCTGATAGTCTATCATGATGCTGTCTTGGCAGAAGACTGGAATAATCTACAACAACTGAAAGTAAAATATTCCAAAGAGCCCGAGCGAAGATACCGTATCTTTGATAATTATCAAAAGTCGTATTGGTATTATTACTATTATCGAAATTGAAATAATGGACTATAAAAGAAGAGGAATGGAAACGAATCCATTCCTCTTACTTTTTAGATATTTCAATGATGGGTCTTACTCGATAACAACCAAAGCGTCATCTTCCATCACACTTTCACCAATCTTCACGCATACGGCAGTGACCTTACCAGCCTTCTCGGCCTGCAGGTTATTTGCCATCTTCATGGCTTCAAGTACGACAATAGTATCGCCAACCTGAACTTCGTCGCCTACGGCAACCTTGATGTCTGTGATAACACCAGGCAGGGGAGCCTTGACGGCATTGTTCTTGTTTACAGCTGCTTTATTGGTTGCAGGTTCGTCAGAAGTGCTTGCAGCAGCTGCTGCAGGCTTACCAAGCACGGGCTTTTTCTTCTCGGGCTCAGCTTCTTTCTCCATTTCAACCTTATACTCTTCGCCATTGACGGTGACGGTAACGATGTTTTCCTCAATATCGCCTACGGCAACCTCGTATTTCGTTCCGTTGATAGTATACTTGTATTCTTTCATTTCATTAATGATTTAGGGACGTGCTGTCATTGTCTGGGCATAGCCGTTCCATTGTGTAGAGCGCTCCGCAATCGTGATGATGCCGGTCTCCACATCATGGACGTTATTTCCCAAATGCTCATGAAGAGCCATTGCTATGGCAGCATAGACTTCATTTTGCTTCATAACTAAAATTTCTTTTACTTCTTAACTCCTCGTTTACATAGGAATATTTCCGTGCTTCTTGGCAGGCAGGGCATCACGCTTGGTTGCGAGCTGGGCTAAGCCACGGCAGATGCGGAAACGGGTGTTGCGAGGCTCGATAACATCATCGATGTATCCGAACTTAGCAGCCTGATAGGGATTTGCAAAGAGTTCGTTGTACTCTTCTTCCTTCTCAGCGATGAATGCCTTAACATCCTCACCTGCTTCCTTCTTGGCTTTAGCTTCCTTAGCATAGAGAACTGCTGCAGCACCACTGGCACCCATCACGGCAATCTCTGCAGAAGGCCATGCATAGTTCAGGTCGGTGTGGAGTTGCTTAGAACCCATCACGATGTGTGAACCACCGTATGACTTACGCAGGGTGACAGTAATCTTGGGTACTGTGGCTTCGCCATAGGCATAGAGCAACTGTGCTCCGTGGAGGATAACTGCGTTATACTCCTGACCAGTACCGGGCAAGAATCCGGGAACGTCAACGAAACTAACAATAGGAATATTGAAAGCGTCGCAGAAACGTACGAAACGGGCACCCTTACGGCTGGCGTTTACATCGAGAACACCTGCGTAGCATGAAGGCTGGTTGGCTACGATACCAACGCTCTGACCGTTGAAACGAGCGAAACCAACGATGATGTTCTTGGCAAATTTAGGCTGAACCTCGAAGAACTCGCCATTGTCGACAACGGCACCGATTACCTTATACATGTCGTAAGCCTCGTTGGGATTCTCAGGGATAATCTCGTTCAGAGAGTCCTCCATACGATTGATGGGGTCGTCGCACTTCTTGCGAGGAGCCACCTCCATGTTGTTAGAAGGAATGTATGAAAGCAGGGTCTTAATCATCTGCATACCCTCTTCCTCAGTCTTGGCTGTGAAGTGGGTTACACCTGACTTGGTAGCGTGAACGCTGGCACCACCCAGATGCTCCTGGTCAATATCTTCACCGGTAACGGTCTTTACAACCTTAGGACCAGTGAGGAACATGTATGAGGTGCCTTCCATCATCAGGGTGAAGTCTGTCAGGGCAGGGCTGTAAACAGAACCACCTGCGCAAGGACCAAAGATACCGCTAATCTGGGGAATAACACCAGAGGCCAGAATGTTACGCTCGAAAATCTCTGCGAAACCAGCCAAAGAGTTTATACCTTCCTGAATACGTGCACCACCTGAGTCGTTGATGCCGATAACAGGGGCACCCATCTTCATGGCCATATCCATTACCTTACAGATCTTCTGGCTCATGGTCTCACTAAGAGAACCAGCATGAACGGTGAAATCCTGGGCAAAAACGAAGACCAGACGGCCATCAATTGTACCACTACCTGCTACTACACCATCGCCAAGGAACTGTTTCTTCTCCATGCCGAAATTGTGGCAACGGTGCTCCTTGAACATGTCGTATTCCTCGAAAGAACCTTCATCGAGGAGCATCTCTATGCGCTCGCGGGCTGTGTATTTACCACGCTCGTGCTGTTTCTGAATCGCTTTTTCACCACCACCGAGACGGGCCTGTTCGCGCTTCTCGATGAGTTGCTTGATTTTTTCTAATTGTTTTGACATTTCGTTGTTACGTTATTTCGTTATTACGATGTTACAATATTTATTCCGGATGTTCACAGAGTTCTGTCAATATACCGCAGGTGCTCTTTGGGTGAAGGAATGCTATGTTTAAACCTTCTGCACCCTTACGGGGCTTCTCGTCAATAAGACGAACGCCCTTTTCGCTGACTTCAGCCAATGAGTTTGCTACGCCATCCTCAATGCAGAAAGCCACATGATGGACACCTTTGTTGCCTTTGTCAAGCCACTTTTGAATAGTGCTTTCGGGGCTTGTGGGCTCCAATAGTTCAAGTTTCACCTCGCCACACTTTAAGAAGGCAGTTTTCACTTTCTGGTCTTCTACAACTTCTGTAGCGTAACACTCCAAGCCCAGCACATCCGTAAAGAATGGCAGGCTTTCTTCGATGCTCTGGACAGCAATGCCCAAATGCTCAATGTGTGAAATCTTCATACTTTATAAAGTTTAAACTTAAATGTGGTGCAAAGGTACAAAAGATATGTGAGATTGCCTTACCTTTTTTGGCTTTTTTATAAGAAAAAAGAGATTATTGCCAGAAACCCGGCAATAATCTCTTAAAGAGGTATATTTCTATAATAATTATTCTGCTGTGCTGAACATATCAGGATAGAGACGGTTCTCAACACCATTCAGATACCAGTCTGTGGCCTCGTTGCGGTTCTGTGCCCATTTTACAAAATCAGGATATGCGCTGATGATGCTACATCTCTCTATGGGATAGCGGAAGTTCAGAGGAACGATGATTGCATAAGGAGGCTCACTTTCCTTTGGCATTGTAATGGTCTTTCCTGTGGTGCGGTTATAAACGGAAACTGTCTTCAGGAAGTCTTCAACGCTGATATTCTTGTCGATATTGAATACTTCTGAAACTGGTGTGAAGTACTTCTCGCCCTTTACTGTGTTAATAAAACCTTCACCGGGGGTTACGCCAAAGAACTTATGCACTTCTTTCTTGCCCAAACGCTGTGTGTTCTGCAGACCCTTGATTTCCAATTCATCGTTAGCACCACATGCTATCAGAGTGATTTCAATCTGCTCATCGTTGAGACGGATACCACGGAGAACAACGTCATTCATGTCGTAGTCAGCTGTCTCAGGCTCATCCTCGAAGCACATGACATATGAGGCAGCTTGTGGTTCGATAGGATCATAATTGAGTTCAACACCACTATTGATTTCGAGAATCATGTCACTGAAGTTACAGTCTGAACCGTCCTCAAAGCACAAGAATGTCTTTTTGTTTGCACTGAAGATTCCAATACGAGGGCTGTCCCAAGTCATACCGTCAGTTGTTAGACCGTAGTTGGTCGTGGTTTTGCTTGATATTTTTTCTTCATCGTTTTCGTACCAAACCTTTATTGACTGCTGACTAACCTCCTTGGATAGTGCAGAGAAATAGTGACCAACGAGGTGGTTGCTTTCCTTGTTCAGGGGACCGAAGCCGTAGGTACAACCATTAATAGCTAATTTAATCGTCTCATCCTTGGTCTTTTGATTCATGAAACCAATCAAATAGCCCTTGGGGATGCTGAGACTAGCGATGGCTGTATTGCCACTTGCAATGGCATTGTCGCCATAATAGGGAAGGAGGTACTCTTTGTCATTATGATAGGCTCCATTATCTCCCTTGTAGCCGTTGATAGCTTTGAACTTAGGCAATGCCTTGATAAATTCAGCCAACTGCTCGTCAGTCTTTCCAACCAGTTCTTCTGGCTTGAAATAGTAATAATAGATAGCATTGTAGTTACCTTCTGTGGTGTTCATCTGGAGGGGAACAATTGTCAGAGGATTACCATCGCTGACGAAGTGGTTTTTATACTCTTTGAAATAGTTGGTACCTTCAACAATACTCTTCCAGTTGTTGTTTTTACCACCATTATCATCCTTTTTGGGAAGATAATATCTCACCAACCACTGAATGGTGGTTAGGTCTTCTTTTTGATTAGGATTTGTTCTGTAAATATTTCCATCCTTAATGGTCCAACCATTGCTTCCTGCTGCAACATCCACGGGAGCCCACAGATAGTCATTCAGCCAAGAGTCGTTGTTCCATTCTGTGTATTTCCAATAATTTCCAGTACCATTGTCCTTTTCATTTGCAGCGAAGTAGCCTTTTTCTTTTGAAGCTTCTGCACGCAAGGCATTGACAGATTTCTTAGGCTGTCCCAATATAATAGCACTGGCAGCGGGGAATCCGTTTGTAGCTTCACTTGCTCTGTTCATGCGTGCGTTAGCAGGTTCAGTAAAACTAACCTCACTATCGTTAACAGAGAATACCTTGACATAATAGGTTTTGTCTTTGCTAATGCATGCGGCAAACAATGTGTCATAAACGTTTGGTGCGTCGTAAACAAGTTTAACTTTCTGTCCCTTGCTGACGTTTGCCTCGTTTAATACAAAAGCATTGCTGTTGCTGAAAGGAGACTCAGTCAGGATCTGCACCTTCTCAATGTCTTTCAGATCAGCATCGGCTGTAACGATGATAGAACCCTGGGTAATTGAACTCCAGTCCTGGCTGGGGTCAATTTCACCAAATAACTCTTTCGCATTCTCAGAGACGGCATTCTTGTCAAGAGGAATGTTGACGTTCATGTCGTCATCATGATTCATACAATTGACAAACAGCAAAGATGCGGCTGTCATTAGGACTAAATGTAGCTTTTTCATATTGGTGTAAAATTATTTGCCGAATAAATCTATATTTTTAATGATTATATGCTGCAAAGGTAGTAAATTGTTCGACAAACGGTGTGTTTTTGTGCTTAATTTATAAAAAATTAACAGTATTAGAAGTTGATGATGATTTTTCCGTTTATTTGTCTACCTGTTAAATAGTTAGGCACAGCCCATTGCCTATTGGTGACATCAGTTACCCAATAGTAGCTGTTAACGTTGGAAATGCCGAAGAGATTAAGGCAATCAATGCCTAACCAAATATTTTTTAAGAAGGATTTGTTTGTCGTGTTTTTGGAATCATAAGCCAGATAGCTCATACCAATATCTGCACGCTTGTAGGCTGGCGCACGGAAGTTCTGACCCTCCAGTCCTCTGTGGGGTGCACCAAAGGGTAGGCCATCAGCATAGGCTAGCTTGAGCGTCATTTTCCATCGTTCCGTGCCAGGGAAATAATCGGTGAAATGCAGGTTTAGTGCATAGCGTTGATCAGTAGGCATCGATATCCATTGCCCATTCATCTTCTGTTGGGTGCGCATCAATGAGAGTGATATCCAAGAGTCTGTACCTGGTACAAATTCACCGTAGAGCTTGAAGTCGAGACCTGCAGCATAGCCAGAACAGAGATTCTCACCGTAATAGGTGATTTTTACGTTTTGTACGTTGTAGGGAATCAGGTTTGACAATGCCTTGTAATAGGCCTCTGCTGTGAACTTGAATGGACGCTCGTTCATGCGGAAACGGTAGTCCATGGCTGCAAAAAACTGTAGGGAGCGCTGGCTCTTGATATTTTTGTTGAGCTTGACAACTGTAATGCCTGCTGTGGTTGTCGTGTCGCGCATCTCTTTATAGAATGGAGCCTGATAGTAGAGGCCTGCAGCAAAACGATAAGTCAGGTCCTGATTGAAAGCCGGCACGATAGCCAGTGAGACTCGGGGGGATAACAGCGTCTCTTTATTGTAGGACCAATGGGTGAATCTGACACCATAGTTCAGCGTGTAATGCGTGTCATTACGATGCCAACGAAGGATGTCCTGAATATATCCCTCTGTACGGGTGGACTTGATATCGTTTTTTGATGAGAGCGTGTAAATCATATCCAGACGATTGGCGGTGTGAGGAATGGAATACCCGCTGGAGTCGCGCATTTCGTATTCACGACTTTGTTCCTTGATATGTTCCCATTTATATGTCAGACCAGCTTCCACGTCATGCTGACGGAAACGGCGGTTATATATCAACTTTAAACTTTGCACGTTGGCTGTGAGGTAGTTACGTGCATGTTCAGCATAAGTGCCAACGCCAAGCTGATCGCTGCTCTGTGCATCGTTCAGCCAGTATTGTCCTTGGATATCATAGCATTCCTGTTCTTTGGTGTGGAATGCAGACCAAAGTAACTTGATATGTGTAGAATCACCCAGGTGGCGAGTGATACCTGCCGTACCGAAAATCGTGCGGAAGATATCTTTCTCCTGACCATCGAAATATACTTTGAATGATTTTGCATCTTCCATCGTTCCGAAAGACGTCTCGCGGTCTTTAGGCTTGAAGTCGTAATGGTTTTCGGAGATATTTCCTAATAACTCCAATGTCCAACTGCGATTGGGGGTATAGGTGATATACGTCTGATAATCAAGTTGGTTCGGACGATATTCTCCAGTGGTTTCCAAAGAGCCCAACAGGTATCGGTTGGTTTTGTAGCGCAGACCGTGGCTCATGGAAAATTTCTTGTTGCTCATACCCACATAGCCGCTTCCACCAAGTAGTGATGCTGTTGCCGACGCCTCGAAAGCTTTTGGACGTTTATAAGTGATATCGAGTGCGCTGGACATCTTGTCGCCGTATTTTGCAGAAAAGCCACCACTTGAGAATCCAATCTTCTCAACCATATCGGGATTGATGACAGAAAGACCTTCCTGCTGCCCGCTCCGGATGAGTAGTGGACGGTATACTTCTACATTATTGATATAAACAGAGTTCTCATCAAATGAGCCACCGCGCACGTTGTATTGACTGGATAATTCGTTATGAGTAGATACGCCTGCCTGTTGTTGTATTAGTTCCTCTACAGCATTGCCTGTGGTTGATGGCATCGCCTGGATATCCTTGATGTCCAGTTGTTCCATCTGCTCTGTCTGTCGGCGCTTTTGTGTAATCACCACCTCGTTGAGTTCATCCAGTCCGTGCAGTTGTATGAGGAGTGTCTGCGTGGTTTTGGGGTTACGCAGGACGCGGATGCGAGGTTTATAGCCAATCATTGAGAATTTCACCACAACAGAATCGGCCGATTGTAATTTTACCTGGAATTCACCTTTCAGGTTCGTCATCGTCACCGTAGCTTGTTCTACACATGACACAGTTGCCAGCTCCAGGGCGTTTCCATCCTCATCGGTTACTTTTCCCTTTAAGGTGAACGACTGGGCCATAGCACATAAGCCTGTCATGATGATGACAGACAAAAGCATGAATCGTTTGGTGAATTGTTTCATCAAAAATAATAACGCAAGAATTATGCTTTTATTATTTTTAGTCGCGATAAAACCACGAAAGCAGACTGTTTATCCACCCAATAGTGCAATGGAACCATCGGTAGCTGCTGGCGGGCTTTCCTCCGAAACGGAGCAGGAATTCGCGAAAGGCATTCTTGCGGAAAGGCAGTCCTACATCCATGAAATAGATATGCTCATAGCCTTTGGAGTAGGAATCCTTGATGGCATGCCAGATGGTGATGTCGGCAGGGTGAAGGAATGCAAAAGTCTTACGTCTGTAAGCCGAATACCATAGATAAGCCTGGTTCTCACTATAGACTAAAGCAGAACAACCGATAATGTGTCCGTGATAACGGGTGACATACAAACATCCGTTTTCGCTTTCGTGTAATCCCCGGAAAAACTCATCGGCAGGGATATATCGCTTGGGCTTCAGTCTGTTATGTCGTCTCATGAGTTTCATGAATGAGATGAAATCCTCCTCAGATTTTACCTCGTCGGTGATGACACCTCGTTCATAGGAAGACTTGATATGACGCAGTAAGCGGTCGTTGATACGTTCCTCTGGCGTTCGTGAATGCAGGGAGTTGTGTATGCTGTTCCAGCGTACCGGGAAGAAATGGCGTTCGCGTAACTGTTTATATGCAAACATCTTACTGCTCAGGTGGCTCACCTCAATATACAGCGTCCATCTGCCAATCTTAGCCGTGAGTTGTTCCAGCATCATACCAAAGAGTTCTGCTCGCTGTTCGGCATAGTCAGAATCGTATACCCCTTCACCAAGTATCATGCAGTGGCGATATAAATAAGGAGGAATCCATGAGGCACGATAGCGAATCAATGCTAACATCTGGGCAATAATCACATGATCCCCAGTCTCGACAGTTACCATGTAAGGCTTCAGCCGGGGTGTGTTCTTTGCCAACAGGAAATACTGTCTGCTATGAAAGATGTTTTCTTCATGCAGTCCCTTTGGCAGATGACTTGGGTTTGTGTAGATGTTAATGGTTAGCTCGCTCATCGGGCGCAAAAATACAAAATCTTTCTTAAAAAGCGTGCGTTTTTGTGGGAAATTGTTACCTTTGCATGAAAAATATATAGAAATAGACTATGACTGACTTTAAGACTCTGGCGCAGATGCGCCGTTCGCATCGCAAGTTTACCGAACAGGAAATTGATGGCGATGACGTGAAACTGATTCTCCGTGCCGCCTTGATGTCGCCCACTTCAAAAGGACAGCGTGCCTGGCAATTTGTGGTAGTTGACAATAAGGCTGACCTTGAAAAGCTGTCTGACGCTAAGGATATGGGTGGACAACTTATAAAAGGAGCCTCGCTGGCTATCGTTGTGCTGGGTGACCCTATGCAGAACGATTGTTGGGTAGAGGATGGTTCTATTGCTGCTATCTCTATGCAGTATCAGGCAGAGGAACTGGGACTTGGTTCTTGTTGGGTGCAGATGCGTGGTCGTGGACTGAGTGACGGCACAAGTGCAGATACCGTGATTCGTGGTATCCTTGATATTCCCGAGAATTATAACGTATTGTGCGTCATAGCCTTTGGTCATAAGGCCGATGAGCGTCAGCCCCAGAATGAGGATAAACTGAAGTGGGAAAACGTACATATTGACAAGTTCTGATGGAAATCGTATTTGTAGGGGCTGGTCGTGTGGCAACACATCTTGCTAAGGCGTTGTATGCCGGTGGACACCGTATTACGGCTGTTTACAGTCGCACAATTACCTCTGCAGAAGCATTGGCAGGCGAGGTTCATGCGACACCGTCGAATCGTATTGATGCCTTGCCTGAAAAGGCCGATGTCTTTATCCTGTCTGTGAAGGATTCCGTCTTAAAGGATGTCATCTCAGAACTCAGGAAGGGTAGGGAACAGCAGGTTTTTCTTCATACAGCGGGTTCTATTCCCATGAGTGTCTTTGGTGAACACCAGCATTGTGGCGTGTTTTATCCTATGCAGACATTCTCAAAGGAAAAGGCTGTCGATTTTTCGCGCGTACATATATTTATTGAAGGTCGTGATGCCGGTACATTGGATTTGGCCCGGAAAGTTGCCCAGACGCTGAGTGCCAATGTGCATGAGCTCAACAGTTCTGAGCGCCGTTATCTGCATCTGGCTGCAGTTTTCGCCTGCAATTTTGCCAATCATTGCTATGCCCTTTCCGCTCAGATCCTGGAGGCCCACGGACTTCCTTTCGAGTCTATGCTTCCGTTGATAAGAGAGACTGCAGAGAAGGTGGAGACTGTTCACCCGCGTGAGGCTCAGACTGGACCAGCTGCGCGTCGTGATGAAAATGTGATGGACGCCCAGAAAGCCCTTCTTGCCGACAATCCTCAGATGCAGCAGATATATGATATCATGAGTAAAAGCATTATTGAAACATTGAATTCTAATGATTAATTACGATTTGAAAAAGATACGTGCCGTGATATTTGATATCGACGGTGTGCTATCGGCAGAAACAATCACGTTGGGCACCGATGGATGGCCGCTCCGTACGGTGAACATCAAGGATGGCTATGCCATTCAGCTGGCTGTGAAGATGGGACTTCATATCGCCATTATGACTGGTGCCAATGTGGAGTCTGTGCGAGTGCGCTATGAGGCACTTGGCGTGCAGGATATTTATATAGGATGCTCTGTAAAGATCAAGACCTACGAGGCTTTCCTTGAGAAATACCATCTGAAGGAGGAAGAGGTGATGTATATGGGTGATGATATCCCCGATCTGGAAGTCATGCGCCGTGTAGGCTGCCCGGTTTGTCCTAAGGATGCCTGTACGGAGGTCAAGGATGTGAGCCTCTATGTGAGTCAGCGTGATGGAGGCTACGGTTGTGGCCGTGATGTGGTAGAGCAGGTGCTGCGTGCCCAGGGAAAATGGTTGAAGGACGAAAAAGCGTTTGGATGGTAATGTTTGAGAATCTGAAGAATTATCATATCATTCTGGCCAGTAATTCGCCACGCAGACGGGAGTTACTGGGAGGGTTGGGGATTCCTTTCGAAGTAAAGGTGCTGCCTGATATCGAAGAGTCTTATCCTGACGACCTGCCTGTTAGTCAGATAGCAGAGTATATCTCCACGGAGAAGGCCGCCGCTTATCGTGAGCTGATGGCTGATCACGATTTGATTATTACTGCCGATACCGTGGTCATCGCATGTGATGAAGTGATGGGAAAACCTGTGGATGCCGATGATGCCCGCAGGATGCTGAAGAAACTCAGTGGCGTCACGCATCAGGTGACAACGGGCGTCTGTCTGACCACCAAGACTCGTCAGCATCATTTCTCTGTGACTACCGATGTGACCTTTAAAACGCTTACTGACGAGGAAATCAACCATTATATTGAGGTGTATAAGCCCTATGATAAAGCCGGTGCCTATGGTATTCAGGAGTGGATAGGCTATGTGGGTGTCACCAGTATCCACGGCAGTTATTTCAATGTGATGGGACTTCCCGTACAACGTATCTATAATGAATTAGCCACCTTCATTTGAAGATGGCTAATTTATTTTTCTGCTTATTCTGTCAGGGATTACTCGTCTCCGTAGTCAGACAAGTTCTCGGCTTCCTCATCAGGATCACCGCTTCCTAAGTCCATCATCGTTGAGTAGTTGTCCTCTGTGATATCATCATCGTTGGGACCCTCAATCTCCACATCGTCCTCATCGGGCTTGTTGTAGTTGTCCTCAATGATTACATCTGCATCGTCGTCCTCATCCTCATCGCTACTGAATGAGTTGAACTTCATGCGTGGCTTCTCGCTCTCGGGCTTCACCTTCGCAAAGATGGCCTCTATCCAGGAACCCTTTGCTACTTCCAGCACCTCAAAACCATCGGCTACCTTTTTCTCGTACAATCCGCCCTTCTTGTGCAGACGGTCTTTGGGCAGCGTGGTTGTAGAGATGTCAAAGCCACTCTCAATGATGTCCTTGATGCTCTGTGACAGAGAATCCCATCCGCCACCGAAGTTACGGTCCAGCACCTCAATAAGCTTAGCAGCCGTGATATGACGGATATTCTCGTAGGTCAGGTCTGTGACGCGCATGATGGGGCGCTTCTTGATGGCCCATGTGATTTTCTGGTCACCATCCAGTTTTACCTGT
Organism: Prevotella communis; assembly: GCF_022024115.1. NCBI lineage: Bacteria > Pseudomonadati > Bacteroidota > Bacteroidia > Bacteroidales > Prevotellaceae > Prevotella > Prevotella communis. The sequence continues at coordinate 2,060,633 of NZ_CP091792.1, read as the reverse complement.
GCTACCTTGTATCCCAGCTTCTCATATTTTGCCTGTATGAGTTTTGAGTCGCCAGGCACTTCCTCAATCATGAAGGCCGAGCGGATAATATCTACGAAATGACGATAGTTTTCCTTAACCTCTACATCCTTGTCGGCACCTTCCCACATACGGAAGATATCATTCTCCTGGATGTCCCACACTGTGCTTTTCGTTAGCGTCTTCAGTGTCAGCGCTTTCTTCTCTGCTTGCTGTTCCATACTTCTTTATTTTCTTGTTTTTCTAGTTTCACACCGCAAAGATACAATAAAAAATCGATATACAAGGAATTTGTCGAAAAAAAAGTAAAAATAAAAGCGTGATAATCCTTTGCGGTTCGCTCCTTTTTTCGTAATTTTGCAAACAGATTATGTCAGAACCTTTAGCAGAAAGACTCAGGCCGCGCTCGCTGGATGACTATATTGGTCAGCAACACCTGGTAGGCGAGGGGGCTGTGCTCCGACGAATGATTGACTCGGGGCGCATCTCGTCATTTATCCTTTGGGGACCTCCGGGTGTGGGTAAAACTACATTGGCGCAGATTATTGCCAATAAGTTAGAGACGCCCTTTTATACGCTCTCGGCCGTGACCAGTGGTGTGAAGGATGTGCGCGACGTGATAGAGAAGGCGCAAAAGGGACGTTTCTTCAACGAGGCGTCACCTATTTTATTTATAGACGAGATTCATCGTTTCTCAAAGTCGCAGCAGGATTCCCTGTTGGGCGCTGTGGAGCGGGGCATCGTGACGCTGATAGGCGCTACAACGGAGAACCCCTCGTTTGAGGTGATACGTCCGTTGCTGTCACGTTGCCAGCTGTATGTACTGAAGTCGCTGGAAAAGGATGACCTGCTTAAATTGCTGGAACGTGCCATCACGAAGGACCTCATCCTGAAGGAGCGCCATATAGAACTGAAGGAGACCGATGCATTGCTGCGCTATAGTGGTGGTGATGCGCGTAAACTGCTGAACATCCTGGAGCTGGTGGTAGAGTCGGAGAGTGGTGATGTCGTTGTTACTGACGAACTCGTAGTGGCCCGCCTTCAACAGAATCCGCTGGCATACGACAAGGATGGTGAGATGCACTACGATATCATCTCTGCTTTTATCAAGAGTATCCGGGGTAGCGACCCCGATGCAGCCCTCTATTGGATGGCCCGTATGATAGAAGGTGGTGAGGATCCGCAGTTTATTGCACGGCGAATGGTGATTTCGGCTTCCGAGGATATTGGTCTGGCTAACCCTAATGCCCTGCTGTTGGCTAATGCCGCTTTCGATACGGTGATGAAGATTGGATGGCCCGAGGCCCGTATTGCCCTGGCTGAGTGTGCTGTCTATCTGGCTACGTCGCCCAAGAGCAACTCGGCCTATCTGGGTATTGATGCTGCCCTGGCATTGGTGCGTGAGACGGGCAACCAACCTGTTCCCCTGCCTATCCGCAATGCGCCTACGCAGTTGATGAAAGAACTGGGCTATCACGATGGGTATAAGTATCCGCATGATTATCCCGGACATTTTACCCCCCAGCAGTATATGCCTGACGAACTGGTTGATAAGCGTCTGTGGCACGGACAGCATAATCCTGCCGAGGAAAAGCTCTACCAGCGCATGGTGAACTATTGGGGTAAACGCTTTGAGGAATAACCCATAGCTTTTTCTTATTTCAAAGGCAGCGTGATGATGAAACGTGCACCCGTGGTGTATGTTTCGTCTAACCGTATGTTGCCACCCATCTGTTCTACAGCCGTCTGGCAGAGCGTCAGACCAAGGCCCAGACCTTCTGAGAATTCATTGGGCTTGAAGAATTTCGTGAATATTTTTGGCCTGTACTCTTCAGGGATACCTTGTCCCGTGTCCGTGACGCTGAAACAAACCGTTGCCTCATCCGGCTGATAGCAACCCAATGTGATGCTGCCGCTTGGAGTGAACTGATCGGCGTTAGAGAGCAACTCATGCAGCACCTTCAGTATAACTATCTTATCGGTGAGGATGAGCAGCGAGTCTGGCACAGTTGTCTCCACGTCTACCTTTACCGTATCCTGGTGTGTGAAGCTGACCCTGCGAATCGCTTCACGGCAGAGGTTGTTGCACGATACAAAGTCTTGCTTCTCAATACTGTGTCGGCTCTCCTGGATAGAGAGGTCAATGAGTTTGGTGATGATAGCCGTGATGACGTCAGTATTCTTCATCATCTGTCCTACCATCATCTTTATCTCGTCCTTCGGCAGCGTCTCATAGTCATTGTTGATAACCTGTGCAAATCCCGTCACGATATTGAGTGGTGTACGTATCTGGTGTGTCATATTCTGGATGAATGCCGACTTCATACGGTCTGACTCTAGAGCTTTCTCACGTGCGATGACCAGTTCCTCGTTGCGTTGCTTCAATTCCTGGTTACCCTTCTCGAGCACGATGTTGGCCTTTTCCAACTGTTTGCGCGACATGCTGTAGATGACGTTGATGATGATCAGAGCCAGAATGGCAATGCCGCCCAACAAATACCATACCCACGAAGGGATACGGATACCGCCAAAGGTAGACTTGATGGTATATACCTCATCCGTCACACCTTCCATCTCCATCTTCAGCAGTTCGCGGTCTATGAAGTGGATCAGTTGCTTGCTATGGCTCACGTAGCAATATTCGCGTGGAGGCAATGAGATGTCGTCAGTAAGCAGGTTGTCAAAATGATGAAGGTCTATGAGATAACGTGCCTGATAGCGGTAGCAGATAACCGCGTCATACTTACCCTTTACCAGGTCGCACATGGCCTGGTCCAGATTGGTCACGCTAAACTTCACCGCACCCTCGCTGGTCAGCAGTTCACCTACGGGACGTGAGTTCATGTAGGCAATACGCTTTCCCTCCAGGTTGCGGAAGTCAAAACGCTCATCGTCACTTTTCTTCGGGTACACCACCTGATAATAGAGACGGAACACGGCACGTGAGTAGTTGGTGCTGTCCTTGCGATAGGGCGAGTAGATCATCATGCCGAGGTCCACATTACCATGAATGATATCTGGTGCTACGTTCTTCCACGAATTGGGATGGTATGTAAAGGGAATGCCCAGACGCTTCATCAGCAAGCCCGTGAACTCTACGTCAAAACCTTGTGGCGTGCCGTTCTCGTCCACAAATTCCAGTGGGGCATAGTCGGCATCGATACTGAAGATAAGCGGATTCTGCCGGTCAAAGCCCAAATGGGTAGCCAATGGTGACGGTTGCATCATCTCGTCATCATCGCTACTGCACGCCATGAGGAGTGTACATGTAATAAGGGCTAGCAGCCAGTAGTTTTTTAGTTTTAAACCTTGCTTCATAGAATAAAGGTCAGGTTTTTAGTTCTGATTCTCGGTGCAAATATAATAAAAAAAATAAAAATGAAGAAAAAAATAGAGAAAAATTGTACCTTTGTAGTCAAATTTCAATATGATGAACCAGGATATCATTATAAAAGTTATTGAGTTACTGGGTACATTTGCCTTTGCTATCTCAGGAATTCGTCATGCCGCAGCCAAGCACTTCGACTGGTTCGGTGGCTATGTGTGTGGTATTGCCGTTGCTATTGGTGGCGGTACGATACGTGATGTGATACTCGACGTACCCATCTTCTGGATGACCACACCTATTTATATGATATGTACGGCGGTGGCATTGCTCACCGTTGCTTTTATGAGCAAGTGGATGGAACCGTTGAAGAATGCGTGGTTCGTGTTTGATACCTTTGGACTGGCCCTCTTCACGATAGCCGGTATCCAGCGTAGTCTTGATGCCGGACAGGCCTTCTGGGTGGCTATCATCATGGGTTGTATCACGGGTGCTGCCGGAGGTGTGATTCGTGATGTGCTGCTGAACAATGAACCCGTCATCTTCCACAAGGAAATCTATGCGATGGCCTGCGTCGTCGGTGGCCTGGCCTATTGGGGCGGTATCGAACTAGGCGTGCCTGTGGGAATCACGGCTGTGGTGAGTTTCGTGGTGACGTGCCTGATACGTTTCCTGGCCGTGCGCTACCATATATCGCTACCCATTCTGCAGGGCGAAGAAAAAAGCGACGGGGATTAAGTTTCCCCGTCGCTTTTTCTTGTCTGTTTTTTTATCCCATTCCTGGTATCTTACTGCATGCGCTGCAGGTTCTCCCAGCGTACATTCCATGTGCCGTCTTGTGGGAAACCGGGATTGAACGGGTTCTCGCATCCGTCCCATCCGGCACACATCATGGCGACAGCCGAGAGGAGGGCGCCATTGCCAGGCAGGTAGAGACGCAGACGGTCTGAGGTCTGGAAGTTGTGCCCGTTCTTCAGGTATGTATTCTTCTGTGTATCGATGAGCAGCGCCTTCAGGGCCGTCTCGGGCTGACCTAGGCGGGCAGCAGTCATGGCCACCATACCGTAGTCCCATCCCCAGGTCGTAGCCCAGTTCCAGTTCTGCATCACGTCGTCGAGTGTGGCTTTCATCACCTTCTCTGAATAGAGAGGATTAACGTCGGATACGGGCAACATGCCGCAGGCACCCAGCACGGCTGGATGGTCGTTGCGGCATTTCTCTGTGAAGGTCTCTGTGGCAACCGTTGGCTTGGCACCACTGGCCACCGCATCGAAGGGGTCGAAACTTGTCAGGTTATCCGTCTTGCCCTTGGGCAGGCCAGCCGTGTAGATACCTTTCTGAACGGGCAGGGCTGTCAGGCGCCTGATGATATCATCCCATTGCTTGTTGCGCTCTATGCCCTGACGCTCACGCCACAGGTTGGCCACGCTGAGGCCGTACTGCCAATAAGCCAGTTCGAAAGGATGGTTATAGGAGAAATCCTTAGACATGCTCTCCTGCATGGCCGTAGCCCCTTGCAGGAAGTACTTCCTGGTCTTGGCATCACGACTGACGAAATCGGCCATGAATGCAGCTGTTTCCTCCACCTGCTTACCGTATTTTATCAGCGTCTCCTGACTGGGATTGGCGCGATACATCTCCTCAGCCATATATATATAATGTGGCTGTTGCCAGATCAGGAACGACCCCGTGTTTGAAGGAGCCTCACCAGCCCAGGGGTCGGTCATCTTCATCCAGCGTACACCTTTGAATCCCTGACGCCCAGCAATCTTCCTGGCTACGGGATAAGCCGTGGTGTTATACCATTTCAGCACCGTCTCCAGCGTCTTCGGACGGTTCCAGAGCGAGAAGTCCACCATGTGCCACCACGTCATCTCCAGATGCGGACGTCCGAACCATGAGTTGTAGGTCAGTCCTGTCTCCTGAGGCGGCATATTGTTGGCACAGTTCACCTGCGTGAGATATTGCGAGAGCACCACGCGGCGCTCCAGCTCCTTAGCACGAGGGTCGCTGCATTCCGAGAAATCCACGATAGCCCCCTCGTTCCACCAGCGGTTCCACGCCTTGAGCACACTCTTGAGTTCCTGGTCATAGACGATGACGGGCTCTGGGATGTAGTTCCCGTATTTGTCTTTCTTCGTTGTGGCGTCGGCCAGGTATTCTGCCTTGATTGTCAGCACATCATCCGACGTGGTCAGCACATAGTCGTGTTCGGCCATACGTACGAGTTCACCCTTGCCAGCCCAGTTGAGCTTCAGGTAATAGCGCACAGAGTCGAGCGTGTGCTCAATGATGGCTGCATGGCCGTCGCTGATGATGATGCGCGACTGGTGACGCTCTGGTTTGGTGAGGTCGGCAGCCGCATCGGCATGCTTGCCGGTGGGATAGGGCATACGGATACGGATCCTGGCGCGCCCGTCTTTCAGCATGGCCGACTTGATGCGGTAAATCACGGCATCCTTGTCCTGCAGGGCGGCAGTCGTCACCTCCACGGGCTCGTTGTCGGCACGGAAAGAGGACTCAATGACACCATCGTAGAGCTTCAGCTCCTGACGGATATACGACAGGTCGTTCAGCGTAATCTCCTTGCCGTTGCCGTCCTTCATGTCGAGTCCTATGATGCCCAGGTTCAGACGATGAGGGTTCACGCGGAAATACTCGGTGGCCTGCTTGTGGCGACCATCCTCTGCCTTCTTGTATTCTACGGCATAGACCTCCTTGTGACCATGGCCCAGATCAAATTCTTTCTCACTTTCAGATGGTTTCAGGAGGCCGGTGTTAGGAAATGAGTGCCATCCCCAGTCCGACATCGCCGTCAGGGGCACACCAGCCTCATAATCAAAAGGGAAACTCTGCAGACCCGTCACGTCCACCGTGGTGGCAAAATGTCCGTTACCTACGGTGAGCGAAGCCAAGGGGTCGGCCTTGGTAATCACGGGGTTGTTGCGTCCTGTCACGGCCTGCCTGCTGATAGGCTTCATCACGTTCCCCGTGGTGAATCCCATCTGCTCCATCTCCAGACTGGCCCAGATAAACGGACCCAGACCCTTTGCGTCGTTGTCGCGGATCTGCTCAGAGAGATAATAGTTGTACGACCCGTCGCGACGCTTGTTCTCCTTGACATTTGCCTTGGGGTTGATGCGCTTCAGGGCAGCCTCCACCTCGGCGCTGACGCCAGGCCCCAGTCCTGCCACCGAACAGCAGTTGGTCAGCGAGATGGTCTCGTCGTCGTTGACCTTGATGAAGTTATTGATGATGCCACGATAGGCCTTGATGCCAGCATCGCGGTATTTGGTGCCTACATAGCCCTTGCGGTATGCCTTCAGGAGGGCGTAGGTAAACATTGCCGAACAGGTGCTCTCCAGGTAGTTTCCCTCGCGGGCAGGAGAATCCATCACCTGATACCACACGCCCGATTTCTTATCCTGCCATTTCAGGATGGCGTCTAAATCCTTCTGCAGCAGTTCTATGAGTTCGCCGCGGCGCTGATAGTCGGCAGGCACGGCATCCAGCACCTCGATGAGTGCCATCGTGTACCAGCCCTGCGCGCGTCCCCAGCAATGCTGACTCAGCCCCGTCTCCTTGTCGGCCCAGAACATGTTCCTGTTCTCATCATAGGCATGGCGGTTCAGACCGGTCTTGGGGTCGAGCGTACGGTTATATGTAATCGTGAGCTGGTCCACGGCATCGTCGTAGATGCTCGTCACGGACTTAGCATTCCGTTCCGTGATGGGAGCTGTCAGACAACGGTAGGGCAGTCCCATGAAGATACCGTCGAGCCATACCTGGTAGGCATAGATAGCCTTGTGCCAGTACACCTTGTCCACCACCGTGCGGGGCTGGTTCTGCAACTGCTTCATCAGCGTCTGCATGGCGATGAGGTTTTTCTGTTCGGGCAACTGCTGGTACATGCGCGTCACGAAATGACCTGTGCGGATATTGTCCAGGTTATAATCCAGGATGTTGTATCCGCGAATCTCACCCTTCTCGTTAATCATCGTGTCGGTGTAGAGCTTGCAATAGTCAAAGATGTCCTGACCGCCGTAGCGCAGGTAGGTGTCGAGCATGCTCTCCAGCTCGATGCCCATCACGTAGCTCCATTTCGGACGTGTGGAGAAATCCAGCAGGTACGACTTCGGATAGCGCTTCATCTCCGAGCGAGTCATCCATTCCGAGTAGTGCTCGTAGGGCATTTTGGTGAGCGACAGTCCGCCGTTCACGTAGAGCTTGTCGAAGGTGATGTTGCGGGTCTTGCCGGTGATGGTGTTACCCTGCTGCACACCGTTGAACCGACAGTTCCTCACGGTGATATCGTTGACGAACGTGTCCTCTTCCAGTCCGATGATCTGAACACCGTAGCGCGACTTCTCGCAGGTGACATTCTCCATCAGTACATTGCGCACCGTGGGGTAGTTGCCGCGGCAGCAAATCTCGTTGTGCTCGTAGTCCAGGTTGATTTTCAGCACACTCTCGCCGCACTGGCCCACCGTGATATTCTTCACGAAGATATCCTCGATGATGCCGCCTCGGCACGAGTTGGTCTTGATGCGCAGCACACGGTCCAGATTGGGCGAGTCCATCACGCAGTCGTGGGCAAAGATATTCTTCGCGCCGCCGCTGATCTCCGAACCGATAACCACGCCGCCGTGTCCGTTCTTCATCTCACAGTTGCGGATGATGATATTCTGTGAAGGCATGGCACGCTCACGTCCGTCGCGGTTGCGTCCGCTCTTGATGGCTATACAGTCGTCGCCCGTGTTGAAGAAGCAGTTCTCTATCATCACGCGGTCGCATGACTCAGGGTCGCATCCGTCGCCGTTAGGACCGTCGTTGTTGATATGCACGCCGCGCACGGTGATATCCTGCGATTTCAGGGGGTGAATCACCCAGAAAGGTGAGTCGAGCAGGGTGACGTCCTCGATGAGGATGCGCTGACACTGAGTGAAGTTGACCAGCTGTGGGCGCAGACCATCCTTCGGTCCGAAGGTGCGCTCCTTCGTGCGCTTACCCTTCTCGTCGGTCATCGGCACGCCGTCCTCGCCATTCTTCAGCAGTCGTGGACGGGCCTCGTGCTTCTGGGCAATCATGCCGGGCTTCCATCCGAAGCGCTCAGCACCGCACCAGGGCCACCATGTCTGCTTCGAACCGCCACCGTCAATGGTGCCCTTACCCGTGATGGCAATGTCGGTCTGCTGGAAGGCATAGATGCAGGGCGACAGGTTGTAGCAGTCCAGTCCCTCCCACGAGGTCTCCACGATGGGGTAGAGTTCGGGCTGGAAGACAAACTTCAGCACGGCACCTTCCTCGACGACCAGGTTTACGTGACTCTTCAGGTGAATGGCACCCGTCTGGAATGTCATGCCTGCGGGAACGACGACGCGTCCGCCACCTTTCTTCGAGCATTTGTCAATGGCCTTCTGGATAGCCTTCTGGTTGTCGGCAGCGCTGTTGCCAGGCTTGGCGCCATTCTTGGTAATCAGCACCGTGGCCTTGCCAATCTGTGGCTGCTGGATGCTCTTCTCAATCTCCTGGTACTTCTGCTCGTCCCATCCGATGGCCATACACATAGCGGGCATCAGCAGGCAGAGCAGCGTGATGATTAATTGTTTTCTGTTCATTTTAATAGATAGTTTCATAATGTGTGCAAAGGTACGAAATAAAACTGATATCTCCAAATTCGTGGTACAAAGTTTGATAATCGTGTTGCGTAGAGGCATAAGTAGAGAGATGACAGGGGAACGGCCCTGCCATCTCATTTTACATTTTTTTTACCTTTTTACTTTTTTACCTTTTCATGCCATGCACGAGGTGACACCGAGTGCAGTAGCAATGGCCGACAGCACACTAATGGCTGTCTGGATTGCGAATTTCCAAAATGTCTTGTTCTTCATGGTAATAATGTTTTAATTTCACACCGATAGATTATTTAAGTTCACACAGAAACCACAGATATCACGGAAATCTTTCGACCACGGATTAATCGGATTCAGCGGATAAAGAATCGCTGGCGATTCTCATTTCTGTGATTTCTGTGATTTCTGTGTGAGATTATCACCTCTGCGCGAGGCTTAAGGATTGACGGGTCCGCCGCCATTCCCTGAGTTGGAGCTAGAACCGCCTCCGCCGTTCTCAGGGTTCTCGCCGCCTCCGTTGTCGGGGTCTTCTACCTCGCCCGATGTTGAGGTGACTCGCTTCACCTCCTTACCGTCTCGGTCGAAACAGGTGATCTGGATGGCAGTCTTTGCCAGCTCCTCCTTCAGGTCTGTGTCGGGCGTGAAGATGATACGACGACTGGTGATCAGCTCTGCCTTTACCTCGTTCACCGTCTCTACGCTCTTGGCACGCAGTCCGAAGCGCATGGTACCCAGTCCAGGCAGTGCCACCGAGTGACCTTCCGTTGCCCATGCCTTGATGACATCGCCGGCTGCATCCCAGCATGCCTGCATCACGCCTCGGCTCACACCACTGCGAAGGGCAGCCTCCTTAATTACCTTGTCCTGTGTGAGGGCGGTGTACAACTCAGGCATCATCACGTAGCGATACTTACCAGCGTAGGTGCCTACCTTCTGCAACTGTTCTTTTGCTTTTACTTTCATTGACATAATCTAAATGTGTTTTAAATGGTTATTAAATGTTTAATGTTTTTACTTTCGTCAATTTCCGGTTCAAATACGCCTTCGTGCTTCCAAACTTCCTCGTGCACTAGGAAAATTTTTCTCGCTAGTTAGAGCGTTATTTTTCTCCTTCGTATTGACAATGCAAAGGTACGAAAAATATCTGAGACTGTCAAAAAAATATCCCCAAAACAGCCATTTTCTGAGGTGTATTTTTCGGGCTAAAAATGCAGAAAAATAAATGTGCTATAGAATTGATAGAAAACACCACGATTTGGGACTTTGGGACGTGGGACTTTGGGACGTTTTGGTGTTTTCAAAAATGAAAGGAAAATAAACATATTATTATATATATTATAATATATATAATAATATGAATAATAATATATATAATTATCGATTTTATTTGTTTCCCCTCTCTTACACATAAAATATACCAAAACGTCCCGCGTCCCAAAGTCCCAACGTCCCATTTTCCGGATTTTGCTAATGAAATATTTGGTTATGTTAGATTTTATGGTTATCTTTGCATCACATAAACACTAAAGACCAACAGTATCATGGGGACAGATGTTCGATTCCTCTCATTTGACTAGAAATCAAACACCTGTCCCCATAATCTTAGGCATGCGGATTCTGAATTGAGATAGGGGTCTCATGACTGATGTTGCAGATGGCTTCGGCCAGGTGGTTCAGGTAGTGAAAACGCTCGTAGTCGCTCTTGAAAACGGGCATATCCTCGGCCCATGGTGCCAGGATGAGCAGGGTGCCGGCAGCGCAGGCCTCGAAACGGCTGCGCTCCGTCTTCCAGTAGTCGGTGATGGGGCCTGTCTGAACGTGTATCAGGCGCAGATGTTCGTCCAGGGCGATATGCTTCATGCGCTTCTCGCATTCAGAGATGCCGGGTGTCACCAGCACGCAGCCGCCCTTGGCATCAGCCGTCAGTTGCCGGCGGCCCTCTTCCCAGACGGGGGTATTTTCTGTTGGTATGCCGTTAGTGCGGCGATGGAAGTGCACTTGCTTCTTGTCGGGCTGGCGTAGCAGGAGCATATTGCCGAAGGCGCTGTAGCGCACGCCGTCGATCTTGATGCAGAGGGCACGCTGAAACAGCCCTGGGTATTCGCGGCGCATCAGCAGGCGGCGGGGATTATCGCTGAGATAATGACGCCAGTTGTCCAGCTGTCCTCGGCGCAGCAGCAGTTTATCATTGAAGCCGCGGGCAAAGAGCAGGCCATGGGTGCGGTCCTCTTTCGGGCGCTGCCCCTGTTGGGTTTGTCGCGACTGAGTCGCAACATACGGGACAGCGGGGACGGCGGAAACCGCGGGGACGGCAGGAACAGCGGCATCTGGAAATAGCTCGCGGTAACTGCGGCCGCAGCCGGTCTTAAAGCCACGGATAATCCTGCTGAGGTCTTTCTCCATCTTCTCCTTGATGAAGATGATGCCATGCATATGGTCGGGCATCATCTGCAGGGCAATGATTTCTACCTGGGGGTAGTACCTGGGGATGCCCCACCATTCATCGCTCACCCTCTGGCCCAGGGGGCTGAGTTCTATCCTTGGTGCATCCTTGCTACCTGCAGGCGCGTCGCAGCGCCCTACAATCCTGCCAAAGAGCGGGCGTCGCCCCTCAGTGGTCATCGTGATCATATACATCATGCGGTCTGTATAGTCGTGATCTACACAGCGCCTTAACATCGATGGCTTCTTCTCGCCGGCAAATGCTTTCTGTCTTTCAAAGACTTCTCGTTTCACGACTGCAAAATTACTGCTTTTTTCCCGGAAATCCTTGCAGATGTCGGAATTTATTCGTAATTTAGCCGCCGAATAATATTTACCATATAAAACTATAAATAAGGGAACTATGAAAAAAATGATGAACTGGGTGATGATTGTCACCTTGATTTGTGGTTCGGCAGCGCTGATGAACGCCTGCAAGAAGAGTAGTACGCCGGACTGCTGTCAGCAGGCTACGGAGCAGATGGAACAGGCTGAGGCTGAGGACAGCGTGAAGCAGGTAGTGAGTACGGAACTGATACGTACCAGTCAGAGCTGGGACGGCGTGGAGCTGCCCGATTATTTTGAGGGACGTCCGGAACTGGTGGCGGTGAAGTATGTATTCCCTGCCGGCAAGAAGCTGGGATGGCACCACCACGTGGCTATGAACTATGGTGTGCTGGTGCAGGGCGAACTGACGATTATCGGTCAGGACGGCAAGACGAAGGTGGTGCACGAGGGTGAGCCGGTAGTAGAGATGGTGGGCTCGATTCACCACGGCGAGAACCGCGGCACGAAGGACTGTATCCTCTATATGTTCTACCTGTCGCAGAAGGACCTGCCGCTGGCTGTGCAGCATCCTGAGATACCGCTGGAGTAGGGGTACGGAGAACGGAAAAAGAAAAATGGACGAAACAACAGTTGCTTCGTCCATTTATTTTTATGCCAGTTGCTTGACGGGCATTACTGGATACCGTCTTCGCGCAACTTCTGTTGCCAGCGCCAAGCGGTCTTGAGCACTTCCTCTGTAGGAGTCTCGGCCTTCCATCCCAGCACCTTGTTGGCCTTGTCTACATTACCCCAAACCTGCTCGATATCGCCTTCGCGACGGGGAGCATAGGTCCAGTTGACCTTGACGCCTGTGGCCTTCTCGAAGCCCTCTACAACCTCGAGGGTTGACAGGCCCTTACCGGTACCGATGTTGAAGATCTCAACAGCCTCGCACTCGGGAATGTCGAGCACGCGCTCCATAGCCTTGACGTGGGCCTTAGCCAGGTCTACGACATAGATATAGTCGCGGATACAGGTCTTGTCGGGTGTGTTGTAGTCGTTACCGAAGATCTTCAGCTGCTGGCGGATGCCCATGGCTGTCTGGGTAACGAAGGGGATGAGGTTCATGGGCACACCGTTAGGCAGTTCGCCGATGAGGGCAGAGGGGTGTGCGCCGATGGGGTTGAAATAGCGCAGGATGATGCTCTTGATCTTGGCACCACTGTGGATATAGTCCTGGATAATCTCCTCGTTGATCTGCTTGGTGTTGCCATAAGGCGACATAGCCTTCTGGATAGGCGCATTCTCGGTAACGGGCAGATTCTCCTGTGAGGGCTGGCCATAGACGGTGCAGCTTGAAGAGAAGATGATACCTTTCACGTCGTACTTGGGCATGAGCTCCAGGAGGTTGATGAGCGAGGTGAGGTTGTTACGATAATAGAGCAGGGGCTTCTCTACGCTCTCGCCAACGGCCTTAGAGGCGGCGAAATGGATGATACCCTCAATCTTGGGATATTTCTTGAATACGTTCTCGAGGGCTTCGAAATCACAGCAGTCCACCTTCTCGAAAGCGGGGCGGATGCCGGTGATCTTCTCGATACCGTCGATAACATTTGCGTTAGAGTTGGACAAATTGTCGATAATTACTACTTCGTAGCCTGCCTGCTGCAGCTCTACGGTTGTGTGGCTTCCAATAAAACCTGTACCACCAGTCACTAGGATCGTCTGTTTCATAACAATAGTTTTGCGATTTTGAAGTGCAAAGATACGAATAAAAGTGAAAAGTGAAGAGTGAAAAGGGAAAAATTTGCTACTGCAGCGAAATTTTTCCTGACTTTTCACTCTTCAGTATGATCAATTCAGGCCAAACAGGGCGCGCAAGCCGTTGTCAACGCCCGAGAATCCCATGAAGGCGAGGCTCAGCAGACCGGCAGAAACCAGTACGATAGCCATGCCGCGCATGCCCTTGGGCACATTGGTGAGCTCCAGCTGTTCGCGGATACCCGCAAAGACGGTGAGCGCCAGTCCGAAGCCGATAGCCGTAGAGAGGGCGTAGACGATAGACTGGCCCAGGTTCATCTCTTTCTGGATGACGAGGATAGCCACACCCAGCACGGCACAGTTGGTGGTGATGAGCGGGAGGAAGATGCCCAGCGCCTGATAGAGGGTGGGTGATACCTTCTTGAGGATAATCTCGACCATCTGGACGAGTGAGGCGATAACCAGGATGAAGGCTATGGTCTGCAGATACTCCAGTCCGGCAGGTACGAGGACGTAGGTCTGGACGAGCCAGGTGACGAGCGTGGCCAGCACCATGACGAATGCTACGGCAGCCGACATGCCCAGCGAGGTGTCAATCTTCTTAGATACGCCGAGGAAGGGACAGATACCCAGGAACTGCGCCAACACGATATTGTTGACGAAGATGGCGCTGATGAAAATCAATATATATTCCATAATCTAATGTCTTAACTTCTTAACTCCTGAATTTGTTCACAATCGCAATGAGATAACCCAGCGTGATAAAGGCTCCGGGAGCCAGTACGAAGAGCAGGATGTTGTAGTTCTCGGGGATGAAGGCGAAGCCGAAGATGGCGCCAGAACCCAGAATCTCGCGGACGATACCCAGCAGGGTGAGACCGAGGGTGAAGCCAAGTCCGATGCCGATGCCGTCGAAGAGAGAGGCAAGGGGCGAGTTCTTGGCAGCAAAAGCCTCTGCACGTCCCAGGATGATACAGTTGACCACAATCAGCGGGATAAAGAGTCCCAGCGACTTGTCGATATCAGGCAGATAGGCCTTGATGAGCATCTGGAGCAGGGTGACGAAGGCAGCGATAACCACGATGAACACGGGGATGCGCACCTTGTCGGGCGTGATACTCTTGATGCATGAAATCACTACATTGGTGCAGATGAGCACCGCCATCGTGGCCAGTCCCATGGCCAGTCCGTTGGAGGCCGATGTGGTGGTGGCCAGCGTAGGACACATACCAAGCATCAGGACGAACGTGGGGTTGTCCTTGATGATGCCGTTTTTGATGATATTTATATAGTTCATAATTCTCAATTGTCAATTGTCAATTATCAATTCTCAATTTGCTCCGTAGCTCCCGTCTGTCCGTCGGCCTGAGGCTTCTTATAGGCATTATAGGCATTGTTGACAGCCTTCAGGAAGGCACGGCTGGTAATGGTAGAGGCGGTGATGGCATCTACCTGTCCGCCGTCCTTGGATACTACGAGGGGCTCGGCAGGTGTCAGTCCGATGATGCTGCCCTTGCCGTCGGCCTGGAACCATTTGTCGGCCTTGGCACCCAGTCCCGGTGTCTCAGCATGTTCCAGGAGGGTATAGCCCAGGATGGTGCCGTCGGGATTGAATCCTACGAGGACACGCAACTTACCGCCGAAGCCGTCGGTAGTGCTCTCTACGGCAGCACCGAGGTTCTGCTTGTCGGCATTCTGGGTGTGATAGACGACGAAAGTCAGTTCCTTGCCTTTATTATCTGGTTGCTTCACGGTGTCGGTGCTGGTGACGGTTAACTCGTCACATTGCATCACGGCCTTGATACCGTCGGCCAGCGCTTTCTCCTTCTGGTCGGCAATAGGACCGCTGGTCACGCTGTTGACCCATGCGAGGATGGCACCCATGATGACGGCCACGCCGGTGAGTACCAGCACCATATTCAGTAATGATGATTCAAGCTTCTTCATAATCTATACCTTTTTACTTTTTGGCCGGCTCTTCACCGAAGCGCTTGGGTTTCACATAATTATTGATGAGCGGTGTAAACGCATTCATAATCAGAATGGCGAACGACATACCCTCAGGATAAGCACCCCAGTTGCGGATGATGATGGTGAGCAGACCAATGCAGACACCATAGATAATCTGACCCTTGGGCGTCATGGGCGAGGTGACATAGTCGGTAGCCATGAAGATGGCACCCAACAGCAGACCGCCGCTCAGAATCACCGTGGTAGGATCGGCATAGATGGGGTTGATGAGGTGCATGATGGCACTAAACACAAACACGGTGCCGATGATGCTCACGGGGATATGCCAGGTGATAATCTTACGCCAGAGCATAAACAGTAGCCCCGCAATCAGGGCCAGACCGCAGATTTCACCAATGGTACCCGCACCACCGCCAATGGAATAGTCGCCCAGCAGCAGGCTGAACGCATCTGGCAGCTGGTTGAGCACGTTGGCATCACCATTCTGGATAGCCTGCTTCATCACAGCCAGCGGCGTGGCACCTGTAGCGGCGTCGGTATATTCCAGCAGATGGCCGGGCTTGGGCCAGCTGGTCATCTGGGCAGGGAAGGCCACCAGCAGCACGCAACGACCTACCAATGCGGGATTGAAGATATTGTTGCCCAGTCCGCCAAAGGTCATCTTGCCCACGCCGATAGCGAAGAGGGCACCGATGACGATGATCCAGATGGGGAGGTTTGAGGGCAGATTCATGCCCAGAAGAAGACCCGTGAGGGCAGCCGAGCCGTCGAGGATGGTATTCTCCTGGCGGCCGAGGATAAACTTATTGATAGCCCACTCGAAGAGCACACAGGCCAATACGCTTGTGAGGCACACGATGGCTGAGCCGATGCCGAAATAGAAGAACGAGACGAGCAGCGCAGGAATCAGGGCAATGATAACCCCGTACATGTTGCGCTCTACGGAGTCCGTTCCGTGGGCATGTGGCGAAAGTGATACAATTAACTTTGACATTAAACGTTAAACATTAAAGATTAAACATTTTTATTTCTTTGCAGCACGACTGCGGATGATGCCCATCACGGTCTGCTTGCCCTGGCGGATATTGTCGAGCAGCGGACGGTGGGCAGGACAGGTGAACTGACACGAGCCACACTCGATACAACTGGTGATATCCTCGCTCTCGGCACGCTCCCAGTTCTTGAAGGCTGAGAGCTTGGCCAGCAGATAAGGCTCCAGGCCCATAGGACAGGCGCCCACGCACTTGGCACAGCGGATACAGGGCTGGGGCTCCTTGCGACGGGCATCATCGCCAGAGAGAATTGTCACGGAGTTGGTACCCTTGCAGATTGGCACTTCCGTAGAGGTGAGGGCCTTGCCCATCATAGGACCGCCGGCGAGGAGCTTGTTGTCGCCCTCGGGCATGCCGCCACAGAGGTCTATCAGCGTCTGCATGGGGGTGCCCATACGAACGAGGTAGTTGCCTGGATTCTGGAGGCGCTTACCGGTAACGGTGGTATAGCGCTCGAAGAGGGGCTTATGTTTCATAACTGCCTGATAAACAGCAAAGGCAGTACCTACATTCTGAACTATTGCTCCAACGTTGACAGGGATGGCTGGAGGAGCCGGAACCTGACGGTTGATAACGGCATCAACCAACTGTTTTTCACCGCCCTGAGGGTAGCGTTGAGCCAGGGGAACCACCTCTACCTGGTATTCCGAAGCGCCGAACGCTTCGGTACACTTTTTAGTGAGGAGATCGATGGCGGCAGGCTTATTGGTCTCGATGCCGATATAGCCCTTTGTCACCTTCGCACCCTTCATCAGCAGTTCCAGACCCACGAGAATCTCGTCGGCATGTTCCATCATCAGACGGTAGTCGGCTGTGATATAGGGCTCGCACTCTACGGCGTTGATAATCACGCACTCAGCCTTGGCCGTAGGGGGAGGGGTCAGTTTGATGAACGTGGGGAAACAGGCACCGCCCATACCGACGACACCAGCCGTCTTGATGCGTGTCACAATCTCCTCGGGCGTCAGTTCGGGATGATCCTTCACCAGTTCCAGCGTCTCGCTGCGGTCGATGCTCTCTTCCCATTCGTCGCCTTCCACATCGATGATAATCACGGGCTTGCGATAGCCGGTAGCGTCGATAGCGGTATCAATCTTGGCAACCGTACCACTCACGGAAGAGTGGATGGGTGCTGATACGAAACCGCCGGCCTCGGCCAGCAGGGTGCCCACCTTGACCTTGTCGCCCTTCTGGACCACAGGCGTAGCAGGTGCACCGATATGCTGTGAGAGTGGGAAAATGGCCTGTTTTGGCAGCGGAGCCACCTGTGTGGCCACCTCGTGAGTCAACTTGTTTTCCTCGGGGTGAATACCACCTATGCTAAATGTCTTGATCTTCATGCTTGAGCCTCCTTTTCTTCTTTTACAGTTTCTACGGGTTTAGGAGCGGGGAAGTTGACAGCGTGGATAGCCTGCTTGGGACAAACGGCAACGCACTTCCTGCAAAGGCGGCATTTGCTGAAGTCGATATAGGCCAGGTTGTTGGCCACGGTGATAGCGCCAAACGGACACTCCTTCTCGCATTTGCCGCAACCGATACAAGCGGCCTTACAAGCCTTCATGGCCACGGCACCCTTGTCCTTGTTGACACACGACACGAACACGCGACGGCCCTTGATGCCCTTCTTGCGGAGCTCGATGATGCCGCGCGGACAAGCCTTCGTACAGGCACCGCAGGCGGTACACTTATCCTCGTCAACCTCGGGCAGACCCGTCTCGGGATTCAGGTGAATGGCGTCAAACTGACAAGCAGCGACACAGTCGCCACATCCCAGGCAACCAAAGCCGCAGGCCGTCTCACCGGCACCGCAGGCATTCATGGCCGCACAGGTGCGCAGACCGGCATATTCGGCTATCTTGGGACGATTCTCGCAGGTACCGTTACATCTGACAACGGCTACCTTTGGCTCGCCATTCGCAATGGCCATACCAAGAAGGTCGGCCACCTGACCCATCACGTCGGCACCACCAACAGGACAGTTCAGTCCGTCGATGCTCCCGCTGTCGGCACCTTTTACCAAGGCGTCGGCCATTCCGCCACAACCGGCGAAACCACATCCGCCGCAGTTGGCACCAGGCAACACCTCGTTGACCTGCGCAATGCGGGGATCTTCGAAGACAGCAAACTTCTTGGAACAGACGAACAGCACGATGGCTGCGATGAGTCCGATGCTTCCAAGTACAATGACTGCAATCAAGATAAAATCCATAATAGTTATTTGTTTTATTTTGTTTTGTTAGTTTGTCTATTGTAGTAGGGGAATATCTGTCTCAGACATCCTCGATGAAGAACGCAATGTTGTCGGCGATACGTTGTCGGAAGATCCATAGTCCTATATAATAAGGTATGAGTGCCCCAAGGGCTGCCAATGCCGTGATGCCTTCGTTGACACCGGCTGCAAACAGGACTCCTGTCACCAGCAGAAGCAGTAATAGCGGTAAGCCGAATCCGAGTAAAAGTGCTTTTCCTACCGAATGGCTTGAAGTGCCTACTATCACAGCGTCACCGACCTTGAGATGATGTTGCCTGTAATGAAATACATCAACAATCTTCTCCTTCGATTCCGAGGCGCTACAGTGAGATGCTACCTTGCAAGCGCTGCATGCAGAATGCTGTAGGATTCTGACGCGAATATGCTCGCCATCGACTGATTCTACTGTGCCTTCATGACGTATTGAGTTCTCCATTTGCGTGCAAAGATACGAATATTTTGTGAAATCCAAATTAAGAATATCTATTTATTTTTCAAAAAAAATCACATTCGCTTGCAAATACCAATCTTTTTTGATACTTTTGCAGTATAATTTGAGAAAGTGCATATGAATTTTAAAGAGCAGACACAGCAGCAACTTGAGCGCGCATTGCGCAAATTGGCAGAAAAGTTTCCTGCAGAACAGGAAGCTACAATGCTTTCGGATATTCATTTCCGAGTGAGTCAGGATACTGGCGAGGTAACGATCCTTGATGATGACGACCGTGAACTGACGCGCTGCGTGGTAGAGGAGTGGATAGACAATAAGGATGACGAGTTCTACGAGTCGATAACGCCCGTGATCCGTCACTGCCTGTCAACTCATTCTCAGTTGGCCGACAACCTGTCTATCCTGAAACCCTATGCTTTCGTGCTGGAGGACGACGACCGTGAAGCCGTTGCGGAACTCTACGTCGTGGATGGCGATACGGTGATCGTGGATCCTGACCTCATGGAGGGCCTGGACAAAGACTTGGACGACTTTTTGGAGAATCTTCTGAAATCCTAGGAGAAGGATGGCGGATACAACCATAGATTCTTCCTCGGCAAGTTGGTTGACGCGTCTGCATGAGTGGCGCGAGGAGCATATCAGCGACCGTATGTTCGTGCTGGTATTGGCTTTCTTCGTGGGCTTTTTCTCTGCTGTGGCAGCCGCGGTGCTGCACTGGCTCATTAATCAGATTGTACAATTGCTGACCAGTTCGTTTGATGCTTCTTCATCAAACTGGCTGTACCTGGTCTATCCTGTTGTGGGTATCTATATCACGTCGCTGTTTGTGCGCTACGTGGTGAAGGATAATATCTCGCACGGTATCACGCGTATCCTCTATGCCATCAGTCAGAACCGTTCACGACTGAAGCCTCACAATACCTGGTCAAGCGTCATCTCGTCGGCCATTACCATCGGTTTTGGTGGTAGTGTGGGTGCCGAGGCGCCTATCGTGCTGACGGGTTCGGCTATCGGCAGTAACCTGGGAAAACTGTTCAAGATGGACAGTAAGACGCTGATGCTGCTGATTGGTTGTGGTGCCGCAGGTGCTATTGCCGGTATCTTCAAGGCGCCGATAGCAGGACTGGTGTTTACGATTGAGGTATTGATGATTGACCTGACGATGGCGTCGCTGATGCCTATCCTTGTGAGCTGCGTCACGGCGACCTGTTTTACCTATATCTTCAGTGGCGACGCGGCGCTGTTCTCATTCCATCTGGACAACCCCTGGTCCGTGGAGCGTGTTCCTGCCTGTATCGGCCTGGGCGTATTCTGTGGTCTGGTGAGCCTGTATTTCATCAGGACGATGGGCTTCTGTGAGGATATCTTCGCACGTTTCAAGGACAAGCCCTACGTCAAACTGGCCATCGGCGGCGTGATGCTGAGCCTGTTGATCTACCTGTTCCCTTCGCTCTATGGAGAGGGATATGGGCCTATCAACCTCCTTCTGAATGGCACATCGGATGACGACTGGCGCCGTATCATGGATAACTCGCTGTTCTCCGGACAGATAGAGATGCTGATACCATATATCGCCCTGGTACTGCTGACGAAGGTGTTTGCCACCTCGGCCACGAATGGTGGCGGCGGATGTGGCGGTACGTTTGCCCCCTCCCTGTTTATCGGCTGTTTCAGCGGTTTCCTGTTCTCACGCCTTTGGAACATCAACCAGATTGGCGTCTATGTGCCTGAGAAGAACTTTGCCCTGATGGGTATGGCGGGCGTGATGTCGGGTGTGATGCATGCACCGCTGACGGGTATCTTCCTGATTGCCGAACTGACGGGTGGCTATAACCTGTTCCTGCCGCTGATGATCGTGTCTATCAGTTCGTACCTGACGATAATCCTGTTTGAGCCGCACAGCATCTACAGTTCGCGACTGGCCAAGCAGGGCAAACTGATTACGCACCATACAGACCATGCTGTGCTGACGCTGATGCAGATGGACAGCTATATAGAGCGCGACGTGCTGGCCGTGGGTCCTGATACCGAACTGTCAGATATCGTCAGGAAAATCAGTCGTTCGCGCAACAGCGTGATTCCCGTGCTGGATGCCGCAGGGTCTTTGTTGGGCGAGATAGATATTGCCAAGAACAGGAATGTGGTGTTCCGTACGGAGCTATACCATCATTTCACGGCCAGCCAACTGATGCAGAAGCCGTCGGCCACGCTGAGCGACCAGGCATCCATGAGTGTGGTGATGAAGACCTTCGACCAGACGCATGCCAATTGGTTGCCGGTACTCGATAAGGATGGTCACCTGAAGGGCTACCTCTCACGCGAACGTATTTATACGCAATATCGTAAGATGGTTGCCGATATGTCGGAAGATTAAGTAATTATATAGTATAACCAGTAATTAAAAGCAAAAATGAGGTACACAGAATTAGGACATACGGGGATGAAGATATCCCACCTAAGTTTCGGCGCTTCTTCTTTAGGCAGCGTGTTTCGTGAGACGAACGAGAGCGAGAGCTTCAAAGCCGTGGAAACAGCTGTCGAGGGAGGTATCAATTTTATTGATGTGAGTCCGTATTATGGTCATTACAAGGCTGAAACGGTATTGGGTAAGGCCCTGCGAAATATACCCCGTGATAAATATTTCCTGAGTACGAAGGTAGGCCGCTATGGTAAGGACGGCGTGAATACCTGGGACTATTCTGCCAAGCGCGTGACGGATAGTGTCTATGAGAGCATGGAACGTCTGGGTATCGACTTCATCGACCTGATCAACGTGCATGATATCGAGTTCCAGGCTGCATTGCCCGGCGGCTTGCAGAAGGTTGTTGACGAGACATTGCCCGCCCTGGTAGAACTCAAGAAGAAGGGCGTGGTAGGTCATGTGGGTATTACTGACCTGCAGTTGGAGAACCTGAAGTGGGTTATCGAACATAGTGAGGCTGGTACGGTAGAGAGTATCCTGAACTTCTGTCACCACACCCTTAACGATGATGCCATCGTGGATTACCTGGATTTCTTTGAGCAGCATGGCATCGGTATCGTCAATGCGTCGCCCTTGTCCATGGGACTGCTGTCACAGCGTGGCGTTCCTGTCTGGCATCCGGCTCCCAAGGCTTTGGTAGAGGCTTGTCAGAAGGCTGCCCAGTATTGTAACGAGAAGAATTATCCTATCGAGAAACTGGCTGTACAGTTCTCTGTAAGTAATCCTCGCATCGCTTCGACGCTGTTCTCTTCGGCTAATCCTGAGAATGTGCGCCGTAATATCGAGTGGGCTAACGAAGAGCCCGATTGGGACTTGGTGCGCCAAGTGAAAGAGATTATCGGTAACCAGCAGCGCGTCACATGGGCAAACTCATAATCGATGCCCACAGTCATCTGTGGCTGAAACAGGATACCACCGTCGACGGGAAGCGTATCTTGTCGTTGAAGAACGGCCGGAGTATTTTCATGGACGAGGAGGTGCAGATGTTGCCGCCGTTTATGATTGACGGACAGAACACGGCTGAGGTGTTCCTGTCGAACATGAACTATGCGCAGGTGGGAGCCGCTGTCGTGGTACAGGAGGTGATAGATGGTTGTCAGAACGCCTACCTGACGAAGGTGCAACAGCAATATCCCGACCGCTTTTTCTGTATGGGCATGGCCTGGAATACGGACGAGGCACAGGCTGTCATCGACGCCGGACTGAAGGGTATCGCCTTCCCTGGTCATCGTATCCACGAGTCGTTGCTCACGTTGATGCCTGTCTTCAAACTCATGGAGAGCAAGGAGATGGTGCTGTCCATGTGTCTGGCTGATGATGAAGAGCAGATAGGGCAGATGGCGGAGGTAATCCAGGAATGTCCTGACCTCAAGGTGGCCATCGGTCATTTCGGCATGCCTAGCACGGCCTCGTTTCGCAGTCAGGTGCTCCTGGCTCGTCAGGGGCGTCATGTGATGGTGGAGTCGGGGGGCATCACGTGGCTCTACAACTCTGAGTTCTATCCGTTCCCCACGGCCATCCGCCGTATTCGCGAGGCGGCCGACCTAGTAGGTATGGAGCGTTTGATGTGGGGCTCCGACTATCCTCGCACCATTACCGCCATTACTTATCGTATGTCGTATGATTTCGTGGAGAAATCATCGGAACTGACGGATAGCGAGAAGGCGATGTTCCTGGGTGGTAACGCGAAGTCGTTCTATGGCTTTGAGAACCTGCCGGAACTGCCTTATATCAAGAATATGTCTGAGTGAGGTGAAAGAGAATCATTAATAGTTAAATGAGTTAAGCTAATAAGTAATCAGTAGTATAATGAAAGCAATTCAAATTACGCATTCGCAAGAATTAAACATCGTAGAGCTGCCACAACCAGCGCAGCCTGGCGAGGGTGAAGTGCTGCTTCGCCTCAGTTATGTAGGCTTCTGTGGCTCAGATATCAATACCTTCATGGGGCGCAACACGATGGCGCTCAATCCCGTGATTCCCGGTCACGAGGTAGGTGCCGTTATTGAGGCCGTTGGTGCTGGCGTACCCGAGACGCTGAAACCGGGCATGGTGGTGACATGTAACCCTTATACCAACTGTGGCAAGTGTGCTTCTTGTCGCAACCAACGCGTTAACGCCTGTCAGTACAACGAGACGCTGGGCGTGCAGCGTAATGGTGCCATGAAGGAATATATCGTCCTGCCTTGGGAGAAGATTATCCCTGCTGGTTCGCTCACGCCGAAGGTGACAGCCCTGGTAGAGCCGATGAGTGTTGGCTTCCATGCCGTGAGTCGTGCGCAGGTTACTGATATCGACGTGGTGATGGTGATTGGCTGTGGTATGGTAGGTATGGGTGCCATCGTTCGCAGTGTGATGCGTGGTGCAACCGTTATCGCTGCCGATATCGATGATGAGAAGTTGGCCCTGGCCAAGAAGATGGGTGCAACCTATACGCTGAATACCAAGACCGAGGATGCGCACCAGCGTCTGTCGGAGATGACAAACGGGTTTGGCCCTGACGTGGTGATTGAGGCCGTGGGTAGTGTGCCTACCTATCAGATGGCTATCAATGAGGTGGCTTTCACGGGTCGTGTGGCTTGTATCGGCTATGCCAAGTCTGAGGTGTCGTTCCAGACGAAATACTTCGTACAGAAGGAGTTGGATATCCGTGGCTCCCGTAATGCGCAGCCTTCCGACTTCCGTGCCGTTATCCGTTATCTGGAGCGTGGCACCTGTCCGGTCGATGCCCTTATCACCAAGGTCATCAAGCCCGAGGAGGCACTTGAGACGATGCGTTGGTGGAGTGAGAACCCTGGCAAGGTGTTCAGAATCCTCGTGGAATTCTAATCATCAACGTGGATTAGAACAGTTGGAAATCCTGGATATGTTGAATCTCGGGTGCCTGGCAACCTAAATCGCCTACGACGGTGATGACATCAAAACGCCAGGGGTTGTCTATCTGACGGTATTTGATGTAGTGGTTGATGGCAAGGCTCAGATTCTTCAGTTTCTGATAGTTGACAGCAGATTCAGGCTCGGCAAACAGACGGTTTTGCCGGGCCTTTACTTCTACAAATACCGTACAGTCGTTATCTTGTGCGATGATGTCTATGTCACGATGGCTGGAATGCCAGTCGCGCTCCAGGATCACATAGCCTTTCTCACGCAGGTAGGCTGCTGCTATTTCTTCTCCGCGGATACCCAACTGGATATGTTTGGGAGCTTTCTCGTAGAGCTGCTTGCGGGAGGAAGCCTTCTCAAGGAGTTTCTTGCAGCTCACAAACTGCCTCTCCATCAGTTGCTCTGGTATCTCGACGTGTGTCAAAAGACGCTCTAGGGCCAGAAGGATTTTCCGCGCTTCGTCGGTTCGTCCTGCCTGGATGCGAAGCTTCAGGATATCGGTAGCCGTCCAGAACATGGCCGAAAGGGCGTGCCTTCCCTTGTTGATGGCATAGAGCTTACGTGCTTCTTCGTAAGCCTCCTCTATATGTCCCGTCATTCGGAGTGAAAAGATTTCCTGTACTGTCATCATCCTGTTTAAGGTCTTTATGATAAAAAGAATGGGGCTGTAAGTTACAGCCCCATTCTGAACAGACTATTCTTTGATGTTTGGTTCTTCGAGTCCAAGGCCCTTCTTCTTGTCAACCACTTTCAGCAGCAGACCAAGAATCAAGGCTGCTACACCGAGTGAGGCCAGCATGATGAGAGGCCAGGTGTAGTCGTACTGTGTGGGGTCTGTAACACCAGGATTGGTCTTGTCGAGCACCTTACCAATCAACAGAGGGAACAGCCACAGACCGATGTTCTGAATCCAGAAAATCAGCGCGTAGGCAGAACCGATAATCTTTGCGTCAACAAGCTTGGGAACGCTGGGCCACAATGATGCGGGCACCAGAGAGAATGATGAACCCAGGACGAGGATGGTGGCATAGGCCACGATGACACCGCCAACGGTGCTGCCATTGAACATAGGCAGGATGAAGGCGAAGGTGAGGTGGCAGGCAATCAGCAGCAATGAGCCCAGAACGAGCATTGAGGCTGCCTTACCCTTATGGTCAACATAGCTGCCCAGGATAGGAGTGATAAGCACAGCCAGCAGGGGGAACACGGCGAAGATTGACTCGGCCGACTGGCGCATGTAACCCATATAGCAATAGGTGATGAGCGACAGGATAGAGAGTCCCAGGAGGATGTACTTGCGGTTGGCCTGCTTCTGGAAGTTGCTGGCAAAACCGAAACCTGCTACGAGCAGCATGATGATATACTGTACGATGGTCACATCTGGCTGTGCCCAGAAGGTATCTGCTGCAGGAGCTTCAAGGGTGAGGTTGCATTGCAGCATGTTGACGGCGTACTTCTGGAATGGGAAGATAGCGCTGTAGTAGAGCACGCAGAGCAGGGCAACGAGCCAGAAACCGCTTGAGGTGAGGATCTGGCCGAGGTCTGAAACCTTGAAGGGATCATCCTTCTCCTCAGCCTCACCAGTCTGGGCATCCAGTTTCTTGTCCATCACGAAATAGACGATGGTCATGATGAGGGCGATACACAGCAGAACAACACCGAAAGCCACAGAACGGCTCACGCTGATGCTTCCACCCAGACGGGCAAAGAAGGGTGAGAAAATCATACAGGTGGCAACACCCAGACGGGCCAAGGCCATCTCAGAACCCATGGCCAGCGCCATCTCGCGACCCTTGAACCACTTCACGATACCACGGCTGACGGTGATACCTGCCATCTCACAGCCACAACCGAAAATCATGAAACCGCAGGCTGCGAACTTAGCAGAAGCGGGCATACCCTCGTAGAAAGGTGAAACACCCAGTTCGTCGAATACGGGAATATAATTCAGGTTATTGGTGAACCATGTTTCCAGACCTGTGCCAATGAATGCGTCTGTAACGGCATACCATTTGATGACAGCACCTACCAGCATGACTACGGCAGAGAGAACGGCGGTGAAACGCACGCCCATCTTGTCGAGGATGATACCTGCGAAAATCAGGAAGAAGGCAAAGACATTGAGGAATACCTCAGAGCCCTGCATGGTTCCGAATGCGCTTGAGTCCCATCCGCGCTCAGAGAGCATCAGGTCCTTGATAGGTGAGAGAATGTCCATGAAGATGTAGCTGCAGAACATGGCGAGAGCCAGGAGCAGCAAGGCGGTCCAGCGCATGGCGGCGCTGTCACGCAGAGTTTTTTGAATTGTTTGTGTCATTTCTTAATATTATTGTGTTTTAATAATTTCGTTTTTAAAGTGACTGTCGATATCCTGAAGTTCCTTCTCGTATACTTTATCCATCTGCTGTTTCATGAAGTGGTCCTCCAGATTTGTCAGATAGGCAAGGTCCTGAACGGCTCGTGCACCTGTGACGAGGAGTCCGCCGATATCCAGTTTCTGCCATTGTTCTGCGGCAATGGTAAACGTGAGGTTGCTGCCTGACGCAAAGAGGTTTGACAGCAACAGGATCTTGCGGGTGCGGGCGTCATAGAACTCGCGTGGCCCGTCTTTCTCCGGGTTATACAGCAGTCCGTGAAGCAGACTGACAGCCATATTGACCATCAGGGGGAAGGCAGCTTGTCTGCCTATCAGCGTCAGGTCTGTCATCGATGCCAGCTGTTGGGCCTGCATCTGGAACAGTTCGCTCTCCATGCCGGGCTGAAGGGCTTCCGTCACGGGTTTCAGCACATCAACAGGGTCGCCTTCTGCTGCTTTCACCTGTGCATATTGCGAATAGACGGCAGCGGTGAGTCGTCTGGGATCTTCCTTGATATTGCGTAATGCTTCTGCCAGCATGCCAGGCGTGCTCACATCCTCGCCCGTAACGGCATCTGTAGAGGTGAAATTGCTGCCAGTACGTGTGCCCGTTATCTTATTGACAATGCCGAAGAGCCAGTTCATGGAGTCGTTGTCGAAAGCTTTGTCGGGCATCTCGTCGCGTTGCTCCAGAATCTCCTCCCAGGACTTAGGTCCTTCGTGGATCTCCCCGGCTTCCTCTATGAATTCCTGATTGGTCTCGTCTATGAGGGTCAGTTCCTTGGTATCCGGCTTTTGCTCCAGCATCGCCATGGCCGAGGGAGACAGGGCTGCAATAATCCGGCCTGATTTTCCCAGTTGTCCGGCAATCTTGGGTGTCATAGCCCAACGGGCGGACTGGATGCTGGTGGCAATGACGAGGAAAGTCAGGTCGCTGCGCGTGAGACCAGTACGACTGGCAAACTCTTCGTTGATGCGATTCACTTCACTCAGGGCATAGGTTATCTCCTTGCCTGTGAGCAGATCCTCGATGACGATATCGTGGGGGATGCCTGTCTCGTCGGCACGCTCCTCAATCGACTGCCATGAAGGGATGGCGTCAACGGCCATCTTCTCTTTCTGATGGGTTGGGGTAGTGGTGAGATGACGCTCTTCCGGCAGTTCTATGCCTTCTTCCTGTGCGATGGCTGATGCACGACGCTTCAGTTCTGATAATCTGTCGTCCATCTGCGAGAGTTGCTGTGTGTGACTGTCCGTCTGTTCCTGCAGACGTGACAAATCGCCCTCCTGCATCTTCAGCACGCGAAGGGTACGCTTCTCGTCATCTGTATATTCCCTGTCAGCCATTCGTCAGTTCCTTACTTATCCTTCTTTCCCTCTTCAATACGTTTCAATGCCTCCTCGAGGAACTCGATGGTCTCCTGAAGATTCTTGCGCTGCTCCTCATTCTGGAGGTTTTCCTCCTCCATCTTCTTGATGATAGCCTGCTGCTTGGCAATGATTGTACGTTTCATCATCTCAGCTTCCTGAGCCTGACGTTTCTTGGTCTGCGTATATCTATAGAGTACACGCGCGCCCAATGAAACAGGATTGGCAAGACAGATGATATTCCAAGGGTCTGTCAGAAACCCCTTAATACCGTTATGGTAGCCCAACTGGTTCTTCAGAACCTCATTCACGCTGTTCTGAGGGTCCTTCAAAACCTGGTCAGCTACTTTAACGGCTGTGGTATAATACTCCTTGATATTTGTCTTACCCATAAGCATCCCCTTTATTGTTCTCCTTCCTTCACGGTAATGGCTTTCAACAGTTTCATAAGACTGTTGTCGCTATTCCAGCTGAAGTCGTCCATACCGATGATGGTACGGTATTTGCGTTTCAAGTCCTTGTCTTTTGGCAGGACACGTGAGATATCGCGCTCGTGCACCTTCACAAACTCTCCGTTATAAAAGAAGTAGTAGTGTGAGAAGATAGGGAGCTTATAGTCGTCCTCGCTGTTCAGGTCCATGGATGTAGTGGTGATAGCTCCACTCTCAAATCCCATGTTCGAGATGTTGATGTTGTTGCGGAGATTCTGATTATACGCATTCAGGTCCAGCAAATCTATACGATAGAGGATGTTTGAACCTACAGAGTCCACCATATAAGCCAGCTGGTTTTTGATATTGATAAACTTCCTGTCATCAAACTCCACAGCGGCAATGGTCTCCATGTTGGCTTCCATCGTATATTCACCATTCAGGTAAACGAGTGAGCCATTCTTCAGGAAGACGTTGGTATGTGACTGGTTAATGGTGCGACCGGTTTTTAAGGTAATAACCGATGGCTTGAATTGTTTGTAAAGTGTGGCCTGAGTTGTGCGCTGTTGGGCTGTACAAACGAGTGCAGCCATTACAAACATTGTCAAAAGAATTGTTTTCTTAATCATAGTCTTGCTTGTTACTTTTTGGTTGATAATTTAAAAGCCCATCGATTCCTGAAAATCAATGAGCCTTATTCTTTTTGCGGTGCGTACGAGATTCGAACTCGTGACCTCCTGCGTGACAGGCAGGCATTCTAACCTACTGAACTAACGCACCAATCCGTAATGTTTGCTTTGCTCACCAGTTTTAGAGAAGCGGTGCGTACGAGATTCGAACTCGTGACCTCCTGCGTGACAGGCAGGCATTCTAACCTACTGAACTAACGCACCATTGTAGGTCTCTTTGCTGTTTTGCGGGTGCAAAGGTATGACTTTTTCTTGAATAAAAAAAACATTTCGAAGGAATTTTTTTAGAGATAACATCCTTTAACAATTTTAGGGCCATTTTGCTGATTGAATTGTTGTTTTTGTGGAAAAAATTTGCTCAGTTTATGGGAAATGTGTAATTTTGCCAACAAATCGATAACTAAAGCCGTTTTAATGGAAGAATTATTATATTCCTTTGCTCCCATCACACTTGATGAGATGAGCGGTGTGAAACTGATGAATCGCACGGATACAAAATTCGTGACCAGTATGCCTATGCTCATCCGGTTGCTGGAGATGGCTCAGGGAGACTATTACGCGCAAGAAATAGATGGTGAACGCAACATGCTTTATGATACCACCTATTTTGATACGCGCGACTATGATATGTATAAGGAACATCAGCATGGTCATGCCAACAGACAGAAGATCCGTTTCCGTACCTATGTGAGCAGTCATCTGCAGTTCATGGAGGTGAAGACCAAGAATAATCACGGTAGGACGAAGAAGAAACGTATCGAGGTGGAGGATATGAACCTTGACGACCAGCAGAAGCGTGAGTTCCTGGCAAAGACGCTCAGGTTTGATGCAGATACCCTGATACCTCATATGCATAATTATTTCCGCAGGATTACGTTGGTCAATAAAGCCA
This sequence comes from Prevotella communis, assembly GCF_022024115.1. Taxonomy (NCBI): domain Bacteria; kingdom Pseudomonadati; phylum Bacteroidota; class Bacteroidia; order Bacteroidales; family Prevotellaceae; genus Prevotella; species Prevotella communis. Next base: position 2,030,322 of record NZ_CP091792.1, on the reverse strand, counting down.
AGACGGAAAGACTTACCATAGATACTGCGTTACAGTTTAATAATGTGCAGACCCACACGAACAAGGATATGGGACCGCTGGTCATTATAGAACTGAAGCGTGACGGAATGGCTTTCTCGCCCGTGCTGGAGATGTTGCGCACGCTCCACATACACCCACATGGATTCAGCAAATACTGTATGGGAGCAGCTATGACCAATAGCCATTTACCCATCAACCGCTTTAAGCAGAAACTGAGGGATGTGGAACTTATATTAAATAAGGAATAAAAATAAATAAGGTAAAAATAAGGTAAAAAACGATGGATTACATTTTGAATTTCTTTTCAGGTGACTTCGGATTGGCACTTCTGCGTTTTGTAGTGTGCATGTTTGTAAACTGGGTGATTATTGACCGCCTGTATTACAAAAAGTCACGTCGTCGCGATTTCTATTTCACGTTCATGCTTATCTCCGTGGCCATTTTCTTCCTGGTTTACTTCATGATGGGTATGGATCGCGGTAAGGCCACAATGGGCGTAGGTCTCGGCTTGTTTGGTATCTTCAGTATCATGCGTTATCGTACCGACACGATGCCTGTGCGCGAGATGACTTACCTCTTTATTATCATATGTCTCTCTGTGGTTCATGCGATGGTGGATGTAGAGTCGACCCCTGATGTCCTGGCAGACTTCCTGAAGTTGGGTGTCATCGATGTCATCGTACTCGTTGCTATCAGCATGTGTGAGCGCCGTCTGAAGATATTGAGTAATAAGCTCATTCAGTATGACCGCCCGGAACTCTGTAAGCCGGAAAACAAGGAGAAGCTGATTGCTGACCTGGAGGAACGTACCGGTCTTAAGATTATCAAGGTAGAGGTCGGCGGTATCGATTTCCTCAAGGATTCTGTGGTGCTGCGCGTCACCTACGACAGTAAGCCTAATGAAGTAGATAATCAATTCACGGTAAGAAAATCACAATGGAGAAACGTCTGATTATTTTGTTGCTGGCCGTAGTCGCAGCGCTGCCCCGGCTGTATGCCCAGAGTGAGTCAGGTATGATTCTAGGACTGGAGGTAGAGAAGAAAATCAATAAGCAGTTGGGTGTCAGCTTGGAGGCCGACTACCGTAGTCGTAATGACTTCAAGACCTCCGACCGCTGGAGCGTGGGGCTGAATGCCGACTATAAGTTGGCCAAGTGGCTGAAGGCCGACGCTGGCTATACTTATCTGAATACTCATTTCGGAGAGAAGATCACGAAGGGGGCATCGAAGACGAAATGGCGTCCCAGCTACTGGGGACCGCGTCATCGCTTTCATGCCTCTTTGGGGGCTGACTACAAAGTGTGGAGCAATCTTCGCGTGTCACTTCGTGAGCGTTGGCAGTATACCTATCGCCCCGAGAAGAGTGTAGAACGCTGGAAGATTGATGAAACCCTGAAGACGAAATCGCTGGATAGTGATTATATCCGTGAGTCAAAAGGCAAGCATCAGCTCCGCACCCGACTGCAGGTGGAATGGGACCAGAAGCGTGCTATGTTCACTCCCTACGCTAATGTGGAGTTCTATAACAGTATGGCTATCGAGAAAATCCGCTATACCGTTGGCACGGATATCAAAATCACCAAACAGCATTCTTTCGGCCTCTACTATCGCTTCCAGGATATGCGAAACTCGGATGCCGAGGATGCCGATCCTGATATGCATTATTTCGGCGTAGGCTATAAACTAAAACTCTAAAACAAGTAAAGATGATGAAAAAGTATTTTCTTGCCGTCTTCCTGATGGCGCTAACTGGTGGCATGATGACATCGTGTGGCGATGACGATACCAGCGAATATGATGGATATAAGACCGTGACGGATGATGAAAAGGAGAATGACAGCGATACTACGGTCGTTGTACGTGACACCCTTGCCGTGAATATCGTATGGGATGGTACCACCGTCCAACTGACAGGTGATGTTGACTCTGTCTCCTATACGCAAACGGGTGGCGATGTGGTGATTACCTCCAATATCGACAGATTCCTGGAACTGACCCTTAGTGGTTCAACCTCTGATGGTTCTCTCCTGGTCTACAGCCTGAAGAAGTATGGCATCATCCTGAATGGTGTCAGTATTACCAATCCGGATGGAGCCGCAATCAATAACCAGTGTGGCAAAAGTCTGTTCCTGACCTTGGCGGATGGTACGGTGAATACCTTGACGGATGGTGAAAATTATGCCGAACGGACATTCGACCAGAAGGGTACTTTGTTCAGCGAGGGACAGATTTACTTTGGCGGAACTGGTTCACTCACAATCAATGGCAACGGAAAGAATGGCATTGCCTGCGACGACTATATCGTTATGAATGGCGGCACCATCAAGATTGATGTGGAAGATACGGGTTCTAACGGCATCAAAGTAAACGATGGCTTCACGATTAACGATGGTGTGCTGACCATTGACGTGAAAGCTGATGCGGCTCGCGGTATCCGTTGTGAGGCCCGTACCACGATAGCTGGTGGTACTACGACCATCACGACATCTGGCGACTGTGAGACTGAAACTGTCGAAGGGGTAGAGGATGCCTCTTCTGCAGCGGGTATCAAGTGTGACAGCCTGTTCCTGATGACAGCCGGAACCCTGACTATCACCAGTAAGGGTGATGGCGGCAAGGGTATCAACTGCGCCGATAGCGTGAAGTTCTGTGGCGGAACGCTGTATGCCGAGACAAAAGGTGGTAATGACGAAGGAAAGCCCAAGGCTGTGAAGGGCGATAAGGGTATTGTTGTCAGTGGCGGCTCGTTCACGGCTAAATGTGTGAAGAGCTGGGCGCTCGACAATGGTGTTGATACAGAAGACCCCAAACAGCGTGTCACCATCCTGGGTGCGCCCACGACGAACACCGTTCAGAAACGCAACGTCGTTATCAAATATGAATAAAATCTGCCATAACTTTTTGTTATTCGGCAAAGATTTCATACCTTTACACGAAATATCAGAAAGTTATGGCAACTGAAAAGATTAGAATTAAGGATATCGCAGAGCGGGCGGGAGTGTCAGTGGGCACTGTCGACCGCGTTTTGCATGAAAGGCCTAACGTGTCTCCTGCAGCACGGGAGAAGGTAGAGAAGGCCTTGGCAGAAATGGATTATCAGCCTAATGTATATGCTTCAGCATTGGCTTATAATAAGGATTATTTGTTTTGTTGCGTCATTCCGATGCACGAAAGTGAAGCCTATTGGGACGAGATTGAAGAAGGCGTGAAGGCATGTACCGCCCTCAGGCGTGATTTCCATATCTCCCTGAAGATTTTGTATTACGAGCGCTTCAACTCGGCTTCTTTTGAGAATATTGCCAAGGAATGTCTGGATGCTAATCCTGATGGTGTCATCGTAGTGCCAGCCCGACTGGATATCACTCGCGATTTCACGGAACAGTTGTCCGACCGTATTATTCCTTTCATCTTGCTTGACTCCTATCTGCCGGATTTGAAGCCATTGGCTTTCTATGGTCAGGACTCTTTCCAGAGTGGCTATTTTGCAGCCCGTATGATGATGCTGATTGCATCTAAGGAACAGGAGATTATGATGATGAAGCAGCTCAACAACGGACATGTCGGTTCTAAGCAGCAGTCCAACCGTGAGACTGGCTTCCGTCATTATATGCGTGACCACTTCCCTGAAATTTCAATTATTGACGTTGATCTCCCTCTTGGTGGTACGAAGGCACAATACGATAAGATCCTGGAGGACTTCTTCAAGGAGCATCCTCATGTGCACCATTGTATCACCTTCAATTCCAAGGCCCACCTCGTTGGCGAGTTCCTGTTGCGTACCAATCGTCGTAACGTGCAGATTATGGGTTACGATATGGTGCCAAAGAATGCCGAATGTGTGCGCCAGGGCAGTATCTCGTTCCTGATTGCCCAGCATGCCTATATGCAGGGCTATGCCTGCGTGGAGACCCTTTTCCAGGCTATCGTACTGAAGAAGGAGGTGAATCCCGTGAACTACATGCCTATTGAACTGCTGGTCAAGGAAAACATTGAATTCTATCGCCGAACGAATGTCGGATAAAAAACAAACTATTATTTATGGAACTTAAAACTTATCTCAAAATCAATCCTGCAGACTCTGTCGTTGTCTGTTTGGTAGAAAAGAAAAAAGGCGACGTCATCGAAGCTGGTGGCGAACGTGTGGTGCTGGCCGAGGATGTACCTGCTGGTCATAAGGTGCTGTTGCGCGATGTGAAGCAGGGTGAGAACATCATTAAATACGGCTATCCTATTGGTCATGCTCTTAAGGATTTGAAAGCTGGCGAATGGGTGAATGAGAATAATCTGAAGACGAATCTGTCTGGTACGCTTGAATATACATATTCTCCTGTTAACGAGGTACTTAATATCAAGAAGGAGAACAGGACCTTTAAGGGTTATGTTCGTAAGAATGGCGATGTGGGCGTACGTAATGAGATATGGATTGTGCCTACTGTGGGCTGTGTCAACGGTATTGCCGAGCGCCTCGCAAAACAGTTGCGTGAGGAGACCGGTTGCAAGGATATCGATTCTATCTATACCTGGCATCACAACTACGGTTGTTCGCAGCTGAGCGGTGACCACGAGAATACCCGCAAGGTGCTTCGCGACATTGTGCTTCATCCTAATGCCGGAGCAGTATTGGTACTGGGCCTGGGATGTGAGAACAACCAGCCTGATGACTTCATGAAGCTCTTGGGCGATTACGACAAAGACCGCATCCGCTTGCTCGTTACTCAGAAGGTTGATGGCGACGAGGTTGAGGCTGGCATGCAGATTTTGCGTGAGCTCTACGCTATTGCCAGCAAAGACCGCCGTGAGGATGTGCCTGTCAGCAAACTGCGTGTAGGCTTGAAGTGTGGTGGCTCTGACGGATTCAGCGGTATCACCGCCAATCCCCTTGTTGGTGAGTTCAGCGACTGGCTCGTGGCACAGGGTGGTACGAGCGTATTGACCGAGGTGCCTGAGATGTTTGGTGCTGAAACGATTCTGATGAACCGTTGCGAGACGCCTCAGCTCTTTGAGAAGACTGTTTCGATGATTAATAATTTCAAGGAGTATTTCCTGAGCCACGGCGAACCCGTAGGCGAGAACCCCAGTCCTGGTAACAAGGCAGGTGGTATCTCTACCCTCGAGGATAAGGCCCTTGGTTGTACGCAGAAATGTGGTCGTGCCCCTGTGAGCGGTGTGATGGAATACGGAGACCGCCTGTCGGCTACAGGCCTGAACCTCCTCTCTGCTCCTGGTAATGATCTCGTGGCTTCTACCGCTCTGGCTTCTTGCGGTTGTCACCTGGTATTGTTTACCACTGGCCGTGGTACGCCCTTCGGCACCTTTGTTCCTACGATGAAGATTGCCACCAATCCTACATTGGCCGAGCGTAAGCCCAACTGGGTGGATTTCTCTGCCGGACAACTCATTCAGGGTCGTACGATGGAGGAACTCGTGCCCGAGTTTATCGATAAGGTGCTGGCTGTTGCCTCTGGCGAGAAAGCCCGTAATGAGGAAAACGACTACCGCGAGATTTCAATATTCAAGAACGGCGTAACGCTATAGGTTTGAGGTTTGAGATTTAAGGTTTGAAATTTGAGGATTTGAGCATTAAAATAGAATGGATGTAACAACACGAAATTTCTTTCGCCTTTTGCGTGCAGGCGTGTTCGGTCAACAGGAAAAGGTCGAACCGATGTCGGCATGCAAATGGCGGAAGACGATGTTGTTTGCCCAGGCTCATGGTGTCGAGGCCGAGACCTATGCCGGACTGGAGGTGCTCAATGAACAGTATTTCATTCAGATTATCTCCCCTGACGTGGTCAAAGAGTGGGCTTCACTATTTTCCTCCCGCCGCGCTCGTCCTGAGTATGACCTCTCCTTACTGTCTCCCCGTTTGAAGAAAGGGCTTGCGGCTATTGCCGAGAAGACCGATACTGCCTCTGCCGACTATCAGTTGCTGGATGCCTTTGTTCATTTGGCTTATGCTCTGCTGCGTGATGACCAGTGGGTGAGACAGATGTTGGTTACCGGCGAGCTGATTCGCGAGCGTGGCACTCAGGTGGACAGGGAGCAGATTAAAACGTGGTTTAAGAAGCTGCATCTTCATAAGATGATACAGTTGGAAGGTGCCCTCCTCGTAGAACTGCTGGGCCTGCAACAGGAAGAGTTGCCTTTTGAGGTCCTTCCTTCCAACTTTGATATCGACCGCTTTGCATCGGCCATCCCGCATAGTCAGGAGCAGATGCGCTTCTCTCAGGGAAAAGATATCTTTGTTCATACAAGTAATAAGTCGGCCATGGTGTGGAACGCACGTCGCTCCGCCCGCTTTTTCCGATATAATCCAGCAGAGAGCATCGCAAACCTCTTTTCGTCGTTTGCCAGGTCGCTCACAAATATTGAGGAGTAGTTCAGGTAAAATACTGTGATATACTCCTTATTTATAGGTATTATTTTATAAAAACAAACTGTATTGCTGGCTTTTCCGCAAAAAGTTTGTAACTTTGCATGTCAAAGAAGCGTTATTAAAACATGAAACTTTCTGAATTGAAAAATGGAGAGCAGGGTGTTATCGTGAAGGTGTTGGGTCACGGTGGCTTCCGCAAGCGTATCATAGAGATGGGATTTATCAAGGGACAGACCGTAGAGGTGCTGCAGAATGCGCCCCTTCAGGATCCCGTGAAATACCGTATAATGGGCTATGAGGTGTCACTTCGTCGTCAGGAGGCCGAGCAGGTGGTGGTGGTTTCTGTCTCTGAAGCACACGAGATGGAATCGCAGGTAGTGCTGCAAGGGCACGAGGAGGACTACCTACAGCACCGGGCCTTGCAGCAGCGCCGTACGATACATGTGGCACTGGTGGGCAATCCCAACTGTGGTAAGACCTCGCTATTTAATTTCGCTTCTGGTGCCCATGCTCATGTGGGCAACTATAGTGGTGTCACCGTGGATGCCGCCGAGGCCCACGCACAGATGTTCGGTTATGAGTTTCTGCTTACCGACCTGCCCGGTACTTATTCCCTCTCGTGCTATAGTCCTGAGGAACTTTATGTCAGAAAACATCTCTCGGAACAGATGCCCGACGTGGTGATTAATGTGGTGGATGCCTCTAATCTGGAGCGCAACCTGTATCTCACCACCCAGTTGGTGGATATGAATGTGCGTATGGTGTGCGCCCTGAATATGTATGACGAGTTTGAACGTCGTGGCGACAAACTGGATATCCCTACGCTCTCGTCTCTTTTTGGCATGCCCATGATTCCTACGTCGTTTAAGACGGGTAGGGGACTCAAGGAACTTTTCCGTGCCGTGATTCAGGTCTATGAGGGCAAACAGGGTACCTCGCGACATCTGCATATCAACTATGGTCACGAGATAGAACAGGGTATCAGTCATATCCAGCAGTACCTGAAGGCTGATGAACATATCCGTCAGCGTTATTCTACCCGTTATCTGGCTATCAAGCTCCTGGAGCACGATAGTGATGTGCTGCAGTATATTGGACAGCATCTTGCCGAGGAACATCGTCCTGAGGATCGTAAGCAGCTCCTTCAGGCACGAGATGTGGCTGCTGCACGTGTGCAGGAGGAAACAGGTTCTGATTCCGAGACCGCCATCATGGATGCCAAGTATGGCTTTATCAATGGTGCGCTGAAGGAAGCTGGTTATGTGACGGGAACCAAGGAGGATACCTATCGCACGACCCACCGCATAGACCATATACTGTCGCATAAGGTATGGGGCTTCCCCGTTTTTTTCGCCATTCTCTTCATCATGTTCCAGACCACCTTCATGCTGGGCCAGTATCCTATGGACTGGATAGATGCCGGTGTAGAGTGGTTGGGCGAGTGGATAGGTACTACGATGGAGGACGGTCCGCTTCGTTCGATGCTTGTCGACGGTGTCATTGGCGGTGTTGGCAGCGTTATTGTGTTCCTTCCCCAGATTCTTATCCTCTATTGCTTTATCTCCATCATGGAGGACTCTGGCTATATGGCCCGTGCTGCTTTCATCATGGACAAATTGATGCATAAGATGGGACTTCACGGCAAGTCATTCATCCCTCTTGTCATGGGCTTTGGCTGTAATGTGCCAGCCGTGATGGCTACCCGTACCATTGAGAGCCGTCGCTCACGTCTCATCACGATGATGATACTCCCCTTGATGTCGTGCTCTGCACGCCTACCTATTTATATCATGATTATCGGTACCTTCTTCGCCGTAGAGTATCAGTCGTGGATTATGATATCCCTCTATGCCATTGGTATCCTGCTTTCGGTGGTGGTAAGTAAGGTATTCTCTTCCTTTATCATCAAGGGTGACGATACTCCGTTTGTGATGGAACTGCCGCCTTATCGTTTCCCCACACTGAAGGCTGTGGTGCGCCATACATGGGAGAAGGGTAAGGAATATCTGAAGAAAATGGGTGGTATCATCCTGGTTGCCAGTATCCTGGTGTGGGCTATGGGCTATTTCAGTTTTACGGGAGTGGCAGAGTCGATGGAGACCAGTATCATTGGCCGCATGGGACAGGCCGTTGCACCAGTCTTTGCCCCTCAGGGCTTCAACTGGCAGTTGGATGTATCGCTTATCACCGGTGTTGGCGCTAAGGAGATTGTTGCATCATCTATTGGTGTGCTGGGCGGACTGGAGTCGCTCACGCCTCTGCAGGCCTATTGCTACCTGCTCTTTGTGCTGATTTATTTCCCCTGTATAGCTACTGTCGTTGCTATTAAGAACGAGACCGGCTCCTGGCGTTGGGCTTGCGTGTCTGCCGTTTACACCACTTGTCTTGCCTGGGTGGTCTCTGCTGTGGTCTATCAGATAGGCTCTTTGCTCTGCTAGGATTATTGATACAATAAAAGACCGATACCCGCGAAGGATATCGGTCTTTTTTCTATTCTGTTGTAATTTGGTTCCGGAACTTAGTAGCTGCGGGCAATGATAACACGAGCCTTGGAAGGCTTGCCGCTTACCATATCGACACCAGGTGTCTGCTCTACGCCGAATGGCACGCAGCGGATAGTTGCCTGAGTCTCTTCCTTGATCTTTGCCTCGGTCTCGGCTGTACCGTCCCAGTGGCAGAGGAAGAAACCACCGTCCTTGATGCGCTCCTTGAACTCCTCGTAGTTGTCGCACTCGTAGATATGTGCATCACGATAAGTCTTGGCCTTCTCGAAGATGTTCTTCTGGATATCCTCGAGCAATTGCTCAACATATTCTGCGATACCCTCGATAGAGCGAGTCTCTTTCTCCAGAGTGTCACGACGCATCACCTCGATGGTGCCATTCTCAAGATCGCGGGCACCCAGTACCAGACGTACGGGAACACCCTTCAATTCGTAGTCGGCAAACTTGAATCCAGGACGCTTATTGTCTGAGTCGTCGAACTTCACTGTGATGCCAGCTTTGCGAAGCTTCTCGATGATAGGCTGAACCTCCTTGTTGACCAGTTCCATCTGCTCGGGCTTGGTGGCGATAGGAATAATCACTACCTGGATAGGAGCCAGACGTGGAGGCAATACCAGACCGTTATCGTCAGAGTGTGTCATGATGAGTGCACCAATCAGACGGGTAGAAACGCCCCATGATGTAGCCCATACATATTCAGGCTTATTCTCCTTATTGAGATATGTAACCTCGAAAGCCTTGGCGAAGTTCTGACCCAGGAAGTGAGAGGTTCCGCTCTGTAGGGCCTTACCGTCCTGCATCATAGCCTCGATGGTGTAGGTATCCAGTGCACCGGCGAAACGCTCGGTCTCACTCTTAACACCCTGGACAACGGGTACGGCCATCCACTCCTCAGCGAACTTGGCATAGACCTTCAGCATCTTCTGTGCCTCCTGCTCAGCCTCTTCGCGAGTGGCATGAGCGGTGTGACCTTCCTGCCACAGGAACTCACTGGTGCGGAGGAAAGGACGTGTACGCATCTCCCAGCGCATTACGTTACACCACTGGTTGCACATCAGGGGCAGATCGCGCCAAGAGTGAATCCAGTTCTTATAGGTGTTCCAGATAATTGTTTCTGAAGTAGGACGGACAATGAGTTCCTCTTCGAGTTTGGCAGAGGGGTCAACCTCAACACCACTCTTGTCTTCCTTGGCGCGCAGACGATAGTGAGTCACCACGGCGCACTCCTTGGCGAAGCCCTCTACGTGCTCGGCCTCACGGCTGAGGAATGACTTTGGTATCAGCAGGGGGAAATAAGCGTTCTGAGCGCCAGTCTCCTTGAACATACGGTCAAGCTCGTGCTGCATCTTCTCCCAAATGGCATATCCATAGGGCTTGATAACCATACAGCCACGTACAGCCGACTGTTCAGCGAGGTCGGCCTTGACAACAAGGTCGTTGAACCACTGGCTGTAATTATCGGCTCTTTTTGTTAAATCTTTTAATTCTTTTGCCATGTTTTGTTCAATATCTTTAAAAATTTTGTGCAAAGGTACAAAATAATTGAGAATTGTAGATTGCGAATTGAGTTTTTTTTCTATCTTTGCACGTTGAAAAGAGCATGTTTAACATTTTTATAAATAAAAACTAAAACGTTATGAAGAAAATGAAGACAATCATCCTGACACTCTGTGCAGGAATCGTCATGGCAGGTTGTAGCAATCTGGCCAAGGGAACAACAATCGGTGCAGCCGGCGGTGCAGTGCTTGGCGCTATCGTTGGTAAGGTAGCTGGTAATACAGCAGTAGGTGCTGCTATCGGTACTGCTGTTGGTGCTGGTACTGGTGCTCTGATTGGTAAGCACATGGATAAGGTGAAGGCTGAGGCTGAGGCTGTGAAGAACGCTCAGGTTGAGACCGTTACTGATGCCAATGGCCTGCAGGGTGTGAAGGTTACTTTTGATAGCGGTATCCTCTTTGCTACCAACTCATCTACATTGAACGCTTCTTCTCAGAACACCATCAAGCAGATTGCTGATGTGCTGAAGAACAACAGCGATGTAGACGTAGCTATCTTTGGTCACACAGACAGCACAGGTACCGATGCTATCAACAATCCTCTTTCAGAGAAGCGTGCAAAGGCTGTTGAGAGCCAGCTGAAGAAACTTGGTGTTTCTAACATCAAGCGTGTAGAGGGTCAGGGCTCAAAGAATCCTGTTGCTGATAACTCTACAGCAGAGGGCAAGAAGCAGAACCGTCGCGTAGAAGTATATATGTATGCTTCTGAGGCTATGGTCAAGGCTGCTGAGGCTGGCACATTGAAGTAAACGGCAATTGAGAATTGATAATTGACAATTAACAATTGAAAGCAATTCTTCAACGCATTAGAAAAATAGCCCAATGGGGCTTGGCATTATTCTTCGGCACTACCATTCTTTCTGTGGTAGTGCTGAAGTTTTTACCAGTCTATTACACCCCGCTGATGTTTATCCGTCTCTTCCAGTTGGACGAGATGAAGCTGAGTCATACGTGGGTGACACTAGACGAGATGTCGCCATCCATGCCACTTGCTGTGATGGCCAGTGAGGATGCAAAATTCCCTGATCACTGGGGCTTCGACTTCGAAGCTATCCAGTATGCAGCCAAGCGTAATAAAGAGCATCCTGAGAAAAACAGATTGGGCGCTTCGACAATCAGTCAGCAGACAGCCAAGAATGTATTTTTGTGGCCCGGTCGTTCCTGGGTACGTAAGGGATTGGAAGCCTACTTTACTGTCTTGATAGAGGTGTTCTGGTCAAAGGAACGTATCATGGAAGTCTATCTCAATTCCATCGAGATGGGACCTGGTATCTATGGCGTGCAGGCTGTAGCCGAAGAGCATTTTGGATGTGATGCCAAGGACCTGACGCCCAGTCAGTGTGCCCTTATTGCTGCCACGCTACCCAATCCACGTCGGTTTAGCAGTAAGGAACCTAGTCGCTATATGAAAAAACGTCAGAGGCAGATACGTGCCAACATGCGCTACGTAAAGCCTTTGGAAAAATAAAACCTCTCTTTTTCTTTGTTATTTGGGAAAAGTTTATTAACTTTGCCCCTCAGATGAATTATTAACTTAAAAGACATAAAATGGAAAACAACGCTCAACTCATTGCCCAGTGCGAGGCACGGGCAAAGGTGTGGCTCTCTCCTGCTTTCGACGAGGAGACCCGCAAGGAAGTTCAGGCTATGCTTGACGCAGAGGATAAAAGTGCACTTATCGACGCTTTCTATCAGAATCTGGAATTCGGTACGGGTGGTTTGCGTGGCATTATGGGTGCTGGCACCAACCGCATGAATAAGTATATTGTAGGTATGGCTACTCAGGGATTTGCCAACTACATCAACAAGGCATTCCCCAACATGCAGCCTGCTGTGGTTGTAGGACACGACTGTCGTAACAATGGCCGTATGTTTGCTGAGACAGTTGCAGATATCTTCTCAGCCAACGGCATCAAGGTTTATCTCTTTGAGAGCCTCCGTCCTACACCGGAGATTTCTTTCGCTATCCGTCAGTTGAAGTGTCAGGCTGGTGTCAATGTCACCGCTTCTCACAACCCCCGCGAGTATAATGGTTACAAGGCTTACTGGGACGATGGTGCTCAGGTATTGGCTCCCCATGACAAGGGTATCATTGACGAGGTAAACAAGGTTAAGATTGAGGATGTGAAGTTCCAGGGCAACAAAGACCTGATCATTCCTATTGGTGGTGAGATGGACTGGGACTATATCGCAGCCGTAAAAGAGGCTATGGTCGATCAGGATGTTATCCTGCGTCAGAAAGACCTCAATATCGTATACTCACCTATGCATGGTACTGGTCGTGTGATTGTTCCTATGGCTCTGCGTTCTTGGGGCTTCCAGAATATTCATGTAGTACCCGAGCAGATGGTTATCGATGGAAACTTCCCCACAGTCGTTTCTCCTAACCCCGAGAATGCCGAGGCTATGACACTGGGTATGAAACTGGGTACGAAGCTCAATGCTGACCTGGTGATTGCCTCAGACCCCGATGCCGACCGTTTGGCTATTGTTTGCCGCAATGCCAAGGGTGAGTGGGAAATCCTGAATGGTAACCAGACCTGTATGATGTTCTGCTGGTACATCATTGCCAACAAGAAGAAACTTGGTCAGTTGAAGGGTAATGAGTTCCTCGTGAAGACTATCGTGACTACCGAGGTTATTGCCGAGATTGCCAAGAAGAATGGCGTAGAACTGATGGACTGCTACACCGGCTTCAAGTGGATTGCCAACGAGATTCGCGTGAACGAAGGCAAGAAGAAGTATATCGGTGGTGGTGAGGAAAGCTTTGGCTTCCTGCCATTTGACAAGGTACGCGATAAGGATTCTCCCGCTTCTATCTGCTTGATTTGTGAGATTGCTTCTTGGGCTCGTGACAACGGTATGACGCTCTATGACCTGCTTATGAATATCTATAAGGAGTACGGCTTCTCTAAGGAGTACACTATCAACGTGGTTCGTCCTGGTAAGACCGGTGCCGATGAGATTAAGCAGATGATGACCGACTTCCGTAACAATCCTCCCCAGACATTGGGCGGCTCAAAGGTTGTCTTGGTGAAAGACTACAAGACCCTTGAGGCTAAGGATGCTCAGGGCAATGTTACCAAGTTGGATATGCCTGACACCTCTAACGTACTGCAGTGGTTCTGTGAGGACGGTACCAAGGTTTCCGTTCGTCCTTCAGGTACTGAGCCAAAGATTAAGTTTTACACGGAAATTAAGGACGCAAGCTTCTCTGGCGCAGCCGATTATGAGCGTTGCACAAAGGCAGCAGAAGCTAAGATTGAACTCCTGAAGAAAGATTTGAAACTCTAATATCCCGATGGGCTCCCGAAGAAATTCGAGAGCCCTTCTTCTCTTTTGCAGAAATGATTAAGAAAACTTATCTCGTTGCGTTTGTCGCTTTTTGTCTTTCCTCTGTAGCGAGTGCCCAGTCTGTCTGGAATGCCCGTTACCAGAACTATATCAACCAGTATAAGGATTGTGCTATTGAGCAGATGCTGAAATGGAAGATTCCTGCCAGCATCACCTTGGCTCAGGGTTTGCTGGAGAGTGGGGCTGGTGACAGCGACTTGGCCCGTAAGGCCAACAACCACTTTGGTATTAAGTGCCACGGGTGGACAGGTCGTACTATCTATAAGGATGATGATGCGCGCAACGAGTGTTTCCGTTCCTATAATTCTGCTTACGAGTCGTATGAAGACCACTCTCGTTTCCTGGCTTCCGGTCAGCGCTATCGTGGACTCTTCGGTTTGAAGATTACCGACTATAAAGGTTGGGCCCGTGGCTTGAAAGCTGCCGGTTATGCTACCAACCCCAAGTATGCCGATCGCCTGATAGACATCATCCAGTTGTACCATCTTTATGAGTACGACAAGGCGCGCTCGTACGATAAGACTTTGGAAGCCCATACGAAGGACCACATGCAGAATGGTCAGCCCCTTCATCCCATGGGTAAGTATAACAAGAACTACTTTATCTATGCGCGCAGGGGAGACACGTTCCGTTCTATTGGCGAAGAGATAGGTATCTCATACAAGAAGATTGCCCGCTATAATGAGCGCGACCGCGACGACCGCTTGCAGGAAGGTGAAGTTATCTGGCTGAAGAAAAAACAGAAGCGTGCGCCCAAGGAATACAAGGACAGACTGCACTATATCCGTGAAGGTGAGTCCATGTATACTATTGCCCAGAAATACGGCATCCGTCTGGAGTCGCTGTATAAGATGAATCACCTGAGTCCCGATTACCAGATCAGGGTAGGGGATGCGTTAAAGCTGAGGTAAGAGGTCTTTTACGTAAGGACGTTCCCAGTCGCGTTGGTGATGATGTACGCCGTCAAACTCTAAGACGTCAATATCTATACGTACAATACCCTGTTCGCGCTCTTCCGGCGTGCGTCCGTGCCAAATCTCTATCTCCTTGATAGCCTTTATCAAAGCCTCGAAATCAAGTTCTGTCTGTGCTTTGACCAGTTGATTCAGATAAAGATCCGTTCGTTTACTGGCTATCGGTTCTGTCCAGATAGCATCCGTATAATGTGGTGAAAAGAGTATCTGCCCGAGGCTTTTTTGTGCTTCGGGCAGATTCTTTTCCGCTTGATAGTTGGCACCGAGTGAAAGAATTACTTGATGCATCACCATAAGTTCTTATCGTTTATTGATTCTTGTCTTGATCTTATCCACATAGGCATCGATCACAGCCACAGCCACGATGTTGACCACGTCGCGAACTGAAGCACCGAAGTCGATGAAGTGGATGGGCTTGTTCAGTCCCATCTGAATCGGGCCGATGATTTCCACGTCGGCATCCAGCATCTGCAGCATCTTGTAGCTTGAACGTGCTGAGGTGAGGTTGGGGAATACCAGTGTGTTTACATCCTTACCCTTCAGACGAGTGAATGGATACTGCTCGTCGCGTAACTCCTTGTTGAGTGCGAAACTGATCTGCATCTCACCATCGATAGCCAGGTCGGGATAGTCCTTCTGCATCTGTTCTACAGCAGCACGCACTTTCTTGGCACCGTCGCTCTGGGAAGAACCGAAGTTTGAGTGGGAAATCATGGAGATGACAGGCTTCTCGTTAAAGAAGCGTACAGCCGTTGCCGATAGTTTTGCAATATCAACCAGTGTCTCTGTATCAGGGTTCTCGTTCACCAGTGTGTCGCCTACATACAGCGTACCCTTGGGAGAGTTGATGATATGCATCGTGCCGAAGTGCTTGTACTCAGGACGGATTCCAATCACCTCGTTTACTACCTTGATTGTATTAGAGTATTTGGTGTACAGACCTGTGATGAAAGCATCAGCATCGCCCGTCTCTACCATCATCATACCGAAGTAGTTGCGCTCAAACATCTTATCGTTAGCCTCCTGGAAAGTATAGCCGTCGCGCTGACGCTTCTCTGCCAGTACGCGGGCATAACGTTCGCGGCGCTCCTGCTCATTGGGATGACGCAGGTTCACAATCTCGATGCCATCCAGATTCAGATCCAGTTCCTTGGCCATCTTCTCGATCACCTCGTCGTTACCCAGCAGGATGGGCTGACAGATACCCTCGCTCTTAGCCTGAACAGCAGCTTTCAGCATGGTGGGATGTACAGCCTCAGCGAAGACTACGCGCTGGGGATGAGCAGCAGCGGTAGCATAGAGCTTCTGGGTCAGTTTGGTCTCCTGTCCGAGGAGTACTGACAATGAAGCCTTGTACTGTCCCCAGTTCTCAATCTTCTTACGGGCCACGCCACTCTTGATAGCAGCCTTTGCCACAGCGGCACTCACCTCAGAGATGAGTCGTGGGTCAACAGGTTTTGGAATGAAGTAGTCACGTCCGAACTTCAGGTTGTTCACCTTGTACACATCGTTCACCACGTCGGGCACGGGCTTCTTGGCCAGGTCGGCGATAGCGTGAACGGCAGCCATCTTCATCTCCTCGTTGATAGCCGTAGCGTGTACGTCGAGCGCACCACGGAAGATATAGGGGAAACCGATAACGTTGTTAATCTGGTTGGGATAGTCCGTACGACCTGTTGACATCAGTACGTCGGGACGAGCGGCCATTGCATCCTCGTATGAAATCTCGGGCACAGGGTTAGCCAGTGCGAAGATCACGGGGTCCTTCGCCATTGAGCGAACCATATCCTGTGAGAGAACATTTCCTTTTGACAGGCCTACGAATACGTCGGCATCCTTCACGGCCTCGGCAAGTGTGTGGATATCCGTGCGGGTAGTAGCAAAGAATTTCTTCTGCTCGTTTAGGTCTGTACGACTGGTGCTGATCACACCCTTTGAGTCGAGCATCACGATATTCTCTTTCTGTGCACCCAGTGCCATGTAGAGCTTTGTGCAAGAGATGGCAGCTGCACCAGCGCCATTCACCACGATGCGCACCTGCTTGATGTCCTTCTTGGCAACCTCCAGCGCATTCTTCAAACCGGCAGCACTGATGATAGCAGTACCATGCTGGTCGTCGTGCATCACGGGGATGTCGAGGGTCTTCTTCAGACGCTCCTCGATGTAGAAGCACTCAGGAGCCTTGATGTCTTCCAGGTTGATACCACCAAAAGTGGGGGCGATACGCTCCACAGCCTCACAGAATTTCTCAGGGTCTTTTTCGTTGACTTCGATATCAAACACGTCAATACCGCCGTAAATCTTGAAGAGCAGTCCCTTACCTTCCATCACGGGTTTTCCGCTCAGGGCACCGATATCGCCTAGTCCGAGGACGGCGGTACCATTCGAGATAACTGCTACCAGATTACCTTTGTCGGTGTACTTGTAAGCATCATCTGGGTTATCCTGAATTTCCAGACATGGATAAGCTACTCCAGGAGAATATGCCAAGCTTAGATCTGTTTGTGTTCTGTAAGCCTTCGTGGGCTTTACTTCAATTTTTCCTGGGCGACCGCTTTGGTGATATTCCAAAGCTGCCTCTTTAGAAATTTTTACCATACGTGTAATAGATAATTGAGTCAAATTAAAAATGGTATGCAAAAGTACAAAAAATCGACGAAAAATACAAGTGTTTTTTAATCTTTTTAGTAACTTTGCAGCGTAAAACTAATACTTATGCAAGAATTAAAGAGTTTATCGGCATATCGGCAGGGGTTGAAAGGAAAAATCCTGGATACTGCGATGACATTATTTGCTAAAAAAGGCATTAAGGCCGTTAAGATGGACGACATTGCCCGCACGCTGAATATATCCAAGCGTACGATGTACGAGTTGTACGACAATAAGGAGGTTTTGCTCTTTGAAGGTATCAAGAGCTACAATCAGCGACGCGAGAAAGAAATGTCCGAGTTTGTAAAGGGTAACACGAATGTGATGGATATTATCTTGAATGTCTACAAGGTAAAGGTGGAAGAGTTTCGTTTCACCAGTCCATCGTTCTATGATGACATAGAGAAATATCCCAAGGTGATGGCGTACTTGGAGAAGAGCCGTGAGGAAAACAGAAAGGAGTTGGCTGCTTTTTTGGATAAGGGTGTCAAGGAGGGCTATTTCCGTGAAGACATCCACCATGACCTGGTGACCATTCTGTTTGACTCTATTGGTCAGCTCTTCCTTCAGAAGCGTCTGTATGCACATTTCTCTATTGAGAGTGTCCTGAATAATATCATGTTTATCTCTCTTCGAGGCATCTGTACGATAAAAGGTATCGAGGTGCTCGATAAATTCCTGAAAGCCCAGGCTTAATGAACCAAGCAGCACGTACCTTCATATTAGTAGGGCTGGTTGTGGTGATTCTTTTTGCGATGCGTTTTCTCCCGACAATCTATCTGGGAGATAATGAGTTGCGCCAAGTGAATATACTCAGCGACCTGTTGCCCGAAACACTTTCAGGGACAGACAGCACAGAGGTGCTTGACATTCCCGAGCCCCCATCTGTTGTGGCGTCGGTTCCCGATACCGTCGTGGTGTACGATTCCATTGACGGTGTTGATACCGTCATCCCCCGAATGATACAGCCCCAGACCACGCCGGAAGGTGTTACGATGATTGCCGATTATGGTCAGGGGCAATCTGGCGGCATGCACCATTTCTATCAGCAGTTGGCACGTGTCAAGGAGCTGAACCGTCCGGTGCGCATCGCTTATTTCGGCGACTCTTTCGTAGAGGGCGATATCCTGTCGTGCGACCTCCGTGAACAGCTACAGACGCAGTTTGGCGGCAATGGCGTGGGGTGGGTCGATTGTGCCAGTCAGATCTATGGCTTCCGTCAGACCGTCCGTCATTCCTTCGAGGGCTTGCGAGAATACGAAGTGGTGAAGCGCCCGTTCAATGCGCAGGTGCAGAGCATCGCCCAGCGCTATTTCACCATCGACGGCAACAGAGCCACGTTTGTCTATCAGGGCTCTAAGTCGCGCAAGCACCTGAACAACTGGCAGAAAGCCACCTTCTTCTTTAGGACGGAAGATACTATCACCGTGGCAACAAAGATGAATAGCGACACACTTGTCAGTGACGTTATTGGTGGCGACGGACAGCTCCAGACCTTCACCAAGCATCATCCCTCCATGCATAAAATCATCTATTCCGTCTCTGCTGCCTCGCCCAAGACTTACCTTTATGGCGTTGCTTTGGAGAGTAATCAGGGCATCATTGTGGACAATTTTAGTATGCGTGGCTCGTCGGGTGTCACCTTGGGTTCTATTCCCTCTGCCGTACTGCGCGAGTTTGCTGCCCAACGTCCTTACGACCTCATTATCTTCCACTTCGGATTGAATGTGGCCAATGAGAAGGTACGCAACTATTCTTCATATATCCATCAGATGGGAAGCGTTATCCGCCATTTCAAGGCAGCCTATCCCCATACCAGCATCCTCGTTGTCAGTATGACCGACCGCGACCAGCGTTCTATGGAGGGTATCCACACCATGGCGGGCGTTGAGTCGTTCGTTGGTTATCAGCAGATCATGGCAGCCAATGAGCAGGTAGCTTTCTTCAACCTCTTCCAGGCCATGGGCGGACGCGAGAGTATGAAGACGCTGGTGGACAAGGGCTATGCCAACAAGGACTATACCCATATCTCCCATGCCGGTGGGCGCCGACTGGCCACCCATCTGGTAAAGAGTCTTTTAGCAGGATTCGATATTTATAAACAGCAACAGCCATGAGTGAACGTCTTTTGCATCTTCTGACCTACCATTCAGACGAACCCATGATATTCTCCTCGGGCTTGTTTCTGATGGTGTTCCTGTGTTTTACCTTTATATATATGCTCCTTCAGCGTACGCTCACCCTGCGTCTGCTGTTTGTGACCGCCTTCTCCTATTATTTCTATTATAAGTCCAGCGGCCTCTATTTCGGTCTGTTGGCTGTGGTCACGCTGAGCGATTATATCATAGCACGCGTCCTGTCTGTTCATCGGTCTAAATGGCTTGTGGCTTTGTCGTTATTTATCGACCTGGGTCTTCTTGGCTATTTCAAATACACCAATTTCTTCGCCGGCATGTGGGCGCAGATGGTGGGCAGCAATTTCCAGCCTTGGGACATCTTCCTGCCAGTGGGAATTTCGTTCTTCACGTTCCAGTCTATGTCGTATGTCATCGACGTGTATCGTGGTGATCTGAAACCCTTGCCTTCGTTGCTCGACTACGCCTTCTATGTGTCGTTCTTCCCCCAGTTGGTGGCAGGACCTATAGTCCGTGCGCGCGACTTCGCCCCACAGATTCGCAAACCTCTTGAGATTACCTCGCAGATGTTTGCCCAGGGCTGCTATTTCATCGCTATCGGTCTGTTCAAAAAGGCCGTTATCAGCGATTATATCTCCCTGAATTTCGTGGACCGCATCTTCGATAATCCCTCGCTCTATAGTGGTGTGGAGAATCTCTTGGGTGTCTATGGCTATACCCTTCAGATCTATTGCGACTTCTCTGGCTATAGTGATATGGCTATCGGTATCGCCCTGCTGTTGGGCTTCCGTTTTCCCATGAACTTCAACGCCCCTTACCGTTCTGAGAGCATCACTGACTTCTGGCGTCGCTGGCATATCTCGCTGTCGTCGTGGATTCGTGACTATATCTATATCTCCCTGGGAGGCAACCGTAAGGGTAAGGTGCGCCAGTATGTCAACCTGATTATCACGATGCTCCTGGGCGGACTGTGGCATGGTGCCAGTCTCAATTTTGTAGCGTGGGGAGGTATGCATGGTGTGGCACTGGCCCTGCATAAGTGGACGCGCGAACATGTGTTCCATCACGAAAAGCACTATCACAGCACGGGTCTGCGCTGGTTGCTGTCTGTGCTCCTGACATTCCATTTCGTGGCTTTCTGCTGGATATTCTTCCGCAATCACACCTTCGAGGCTTCGTGGGTGATGATCACGCAGATTGCCACCAATTTCCATCCTGAGCTCTTCGAGCAGGTTGTCACCGGCTATTGGATTGTCTTCGCCATGATGCTGTTTGGCTATGTCACCCATTTCGTGCCCGATACCTTCCAGGCGCGTTGCGTGCGTGTGTTGGAGTGGGGCGGTGTAGTGCTGTGTGCCCTCCTCATCACTGCTGTCATCTATCTGGTCATCCAGGTAAAAAGCAGTGAGATACAGCCCTTTATCTATTTCCAGTTCTGACGATAGCATGCTAAAACATGTAAAAAAGTTGGACATTCCGCGAAAAGGTTGTACCTTTGCAAGCTGATTTTATTAATGATACACCTCTTTTAATATATTAGAAAGTGATTTCCGTAGAAGGATTAAAAGTTGAATTCGGGGTAAAACCCCTGTTTACAGATGCCACCTTTGTCATCAACGACAAGGATCGTATCGCCCTTGTTGGTAAGAACGGTGCAGGCAAGTCTACCATGCTCAAGATTCTCTGTGGCATGGAGAAACCCACGGCTGGTACGGTGAGCGTGGCCAGCGAGAGCACCATTGGCTATCTGCCTCAGGTCATGATTCTGCAGGACGACACCACCGTGCGTCAGGAGGCTCAGAAGGCCTTTGCCGATATCCAGAAGATGGCCGACCGTATTGCACGTATGGAGCAGCAGCTCAACGAGCGTACCGACTATGAGAGTGAGGATTATATGGCGCTTGTAGAGAAATTCTCTACTGAGCACGAACGCTACCAGATGTTGGGTGCCGAGGGCTACGAGGCCGAGATAGAGCGCACGCTGATGGGCTTGGGCTTCGAGCGTACCGACTTTGACCGTCCTACCTCCGAGTTCTCGGGCGGTTGGCGTATGCGTATCGAGTTGGCCAAGATTCTGTTACGCCGTCCTGATGTGCTGTTGCTCGACGAGCCCACCAACCACCTTGATATCGAGTCTATCCAATGGCTCGAACAGTTGTTGGCTACGTGGAGTGGGGCAGTGGTGCTGGTCAGTCACGACCGTGCCTTTATCAATAATGTGTCCAACCGTACGCTGGAGATTTCCTGTGGACACGTGGTCGACTACCGTGTGAAGTACGATGAGTATGTGGTGCTCAGAAAAGAACGCCGCGAACAGCAGCTCCGTGCCTATGAGAATCAGCAGAAGGAGATGGCTGATATACGCGACTTCGTAGAGCGTTTCCGTTATAAGCCAACCAAGGCCGTGCAGGTACAGCAGCGCCTGCGCCAGTTGGAGAAAATGGAGATTATCGAGGTGGACGAGGTGGATAATTCCGCCATGCACCTGAAGTTTCCGCCCTGCCTCCGCTCTGGCGATTACCCCGTTATCTGCGATGAAGTGAAGAAAGCCTACAACCGCGTTATCTTCGACCATGTCAACCTCACCATCAAGCGCGGTGAGAAGGTGGCTTTCGTAGGTAAGAACGGTGAGGGTAAATCTACCCTGGTGAAATGTATCATGGGCGAGATTCCTTTCGAGGGTTCGCTGAAGGTGGGGCATAACGTGCAGATTGGCTATTTCGCTCAGAATCAGGCACAGTTGCTCGATGAGAATCTCACCGTGTTCCAGACCATCGATAATGTGGCAAAGGGAGACATCCGCCTGCGTATCAATGATATCCTCGGAGCTTTCATGTTTGGTGGCGAGGCCTCCGACAAGAAAGTCAAGGTGCTCAGTGGCGGCGAGCGTAGTCGCTTGGCCATGATTCGCCTGCTCTTAGAGCCTGTCAACCTCCTGATTCTCGACGAGCCCACCAACCACCTCGACATGCCTTCAAAGGATGTGCTCAAGGAGGCCATCCGCGCTTTCGACGGCACCGCTATCATCGTGTCCCACGACCGTGAGTTCCTCGATGGCTTGGTCACCAAGGTCTATGAGTTTGGTGGTGGCAAGGTGCGCGAGCATATCGGTGGTATCTACGACTTCCTGCATGCGCGTAAAATCGCAGATATGAGCGAACTGGAGAAAGCATCTCCTGTTAAGGAAACCCCATCCGCAAAGCAAAATCTATCTACTCCCCTCTCTCACAGAGAGGGGCAAGGGGGAGAGTCCGCTGGGGGAGAGTCTTATGCCGAGCGCAAGGAGCAGCAGCGTCGTCAGAAGCGTGCCGAGAAGGCTGTTGAAGAGTGTGAGAAGAAAATCTCCAAGATGGAACAGCGCCTCAAGGAACTTGATGAGCTGCTATGCGATCCAAAGAATGCCTCAGATATGACGCTCGTCACGGAGTATACCGACACTAAGCGCCAGATGGATGAAGAGGTAGAACGCTGGGAAAAACTCTCAGAAGAGCTTCAGGAACTTCTGGATGCTTGAAATAATATTTTTTTTCAATACACATAAACAATGAAACTAACAAAACTTTTTATGACAATGGCTTTAACGTCAATGTCGCTCGCTGCATCGGCACAGGCTGAACTGCAGTCGGGCATCAAACTGGGCGACCTCGACACATCGGTGCGTCCTGCAGACGATTTCTATGAGTATGCCTGTGGTGGGTGGATGAAGAAGAATCCGCTGCCTGCTGCCTTCTCACGTTTCGGTTCTTTCGACCGTTTGGGTGAGGACAACAACAAGCGTATCAATGACATCCTCAACGAACTGCTCAACAATACCTATGCCAAGGGTACTACCGAACAGAAACTCTCTGACCTCTACAAACTGGCTATGGACTCTGTACGTCGTGAGAAGGAGGGTCTGCAGCCTGTGATGAGCAAGCTCAAGGCACTCGAGTCTGCCAAGACCATGAAGCAGCTCTTCGCTATCCAGATGGAGATGGCTAAGTATGGTAACATGGAGTTCTATCGTGCCGGACTGGGTGCCGACGAGAAGAACGCTTCTCAGAATATCCTTAGCGTAAATCAGGGCGGACTGACCCTCGGTATGAAGGATTATTATCTGGAGAATGATGAGGCTACAGCCAAGATTCGTAACGAGTATAAGAAGCATATTGTCAGAATGTTCCAGGCTTATGGCTTTAGTAAGTCTGCGGCTACTAAGAAGATGAAGAATATCTTCGCGCTGGAACTTGAACTGGCTAAGATTTCAAAGAGTCGCACCGAGTTGCGCGACCCTCAGGCCAACTATAATAAGATGACCCTGAAGGAGTTTAATCAGAAGTATCCCAACCTCAAGCTGGAGCAGTTGATGAACGCTCAGGGACTGAAGAGTGAGTTCATGCAGGAGATGGTTGTTGGTCAGCCAGCCTTCATGGAGGGTGCCAACAAGATTCTGGCCACGATGAAGCCCGCTACCCTTCGCGACGTGATGGAGTGGAGCGTTATCCTGAGCTCTACTGGTTGCCTGAACGATGCCGTTCGCGAGGCCAACTTCGAGTTCTTTGGTAAGGTGATGTCTGGTCGTAAGCAGGATCATCCCGCTTGGCGTCGTGCCACCAGTCAGGTGGAGCGCTATATGGGTCAGGCCCTTGGTAAAATCTATGTGGAGAAATATTTCCCTGCAGCAGCTAAGGAGCGTATGACCAAGCTCATCAAGAACCTGCAGATTGCCCTTGGCGAGCGTATCGCTGCTCAGGACTGGATGTCAGATTCTACCAAGGTGAACGCTCTCCTGAAGCTTAACACGTTCTACGTGAAGGTGGGCTATCCCGACAAGTGGATTGATATGTCTAAGCTCTCTATCGACCCCTCTTTGTCGTACTACGAGAACCTGTTGGCCTGTCGTAAGTTCTGGAACGAGTACGAGATTGACCATATGGCTGGCAAGCCCGTGGATATCGACGACTGGTACATGGATCCTCAGACCGTGAACGCCTACTACAACCCCACCACCAACGAAATCTGTTTCCCTGCTGGTATTCTGCAGGTGCCCTTCTTTGATATGACAGCCGACGATGCCTTCAACTATGGTGCTATCGGTGTGGTTATCGGCCACGAGATGACCCACGGCTTCGACGACCAGGGACGTCAGTTCGACAAGGATGGTAATATGCACGACTGGTGGGCTGCTTCTGATGGTGAGCAGTTCAAGGCCCGCACCGACAAGTATGCTGATTTCTTCTCTGCTATCAAGGTGCTGCCCGACCTCAATGCCAATGGTCGTCTGACACTGGGTGAGAACCTGGCTGACCATGGTGGTCTGCAGGTGGCCTATGCTGCCTTCAAGAACGCAACGAAGAATCATCCACTTCCCGTTATCGATGGTCTTACCCCCGACCAGCGTTTCTTCCTGGCTTATGCCGGTGTGTGGGCAGGTAACATCACAGAGGCAGAAATTCGTAACCGCACCAAGAGTGACCCTCACTCACTGGGTCGCTGGCGTGTGAATGGCGCCCTGCCTCATATCGACGCCTGGTACGAGGCCTTCGGTGTGAAGCCCGGTGACAAGATGTATATCCCCAAGGAGCAGCGTCTGCCCCTGTGGTAATCTATTTAGGATAATCCTTATATTGGAGTGTAGGAAACCCTACACTCTTTTTTTTATGCTATTCTCCCAAAAAATATATCATTAATTAAAAAAAAAGAAAAAAATTGTGTTTGTTTAGATTTTAATCAGTACCTTTGCGGCAAGGTTGATTAATTCAAAAGTTTTAGGAATGTTATTAATAAGATTGGTATGATTTATAAACTGTTTTAGGTTATTTCTCTTCGTGAGAAGGGGGGATCTAAAGTAATTTTAGTTATAAATTCTAATTTTTGTGAGAAGTGTCTCACAAGATTATTTTTAAATCGGGCGTTCTTCGTGAGAAGAGTGCTCTTTTTTTTGTGCGATGGTCAGAGATTGGGTGGATGGAACAAATCTATTTTGATCTATTTTGTTAAGTTTTGATCTAATCGCAAAAATCTCCTGTATTTGTGGTAATATCGTATAAGAACTGATTAACAGCCAAATGTATGTGGGCTGATGGCTGATGTCTGAGGGGGGCATTTCTTAGACTAGAATATAAAAAACGGCTCTCTAAGCATGGCGCTTTGGGGAGCCGTTTTTTTTTGTAATTCTGAAAAAACGACGAGAAAAGTAGAAAAAAATAACATAAGTATTTGTTTGTTTAGTAAAAAAGTGTACCTTTGCAACCATTATTATCAATAACTTATATGAGAAGGAGTTTTTCAACCATAATTTTAACAGTTCTTGCCGCTGTTATAGCTCTGATGATGGGCTGCACGAAACCTGACCGCAGCGAGGAGGAGCAGAAACTGAAAGAAGAGTTACAGAAAATAGCATTCACGACACCCGAAAAGGCATTTGCAAAGATTGACAGTGCTGAGCGGGTGGGGTTGTTTTCAACTGCCACTGCCAACCTCCTCAGAACTAACCACTACGGACAGATAGGACAGACACGGTTGGCTATATTCTACGGTGAACAGATAAAGAATGTACCAGAACTGAAGCGTGAAGGTGTTTCCTACTATTCAGCCCTTCTCATGCTGGGCGGATGGCTGGAGAGAAATGGCGAGTATGCCAAGGTCCTCAGCCTGTGTGATGATATCATTGCCGACGTGGACAATGAGCGGAAGCAGGGTGGAGGAGAATCCGGCATCAGCGAGGAGGTGGCTTTGCGAGTGAAAAGTCGTGCGCTGACGCTCAAGGGCAGTTGTGAGCTGAGTATGGAGCATCCCGACAAAGCCGAGCAGTATTTCCTGGAGGCTATTGACATCATGATGGACGGTGTGAAGCATACTGACGACTACTGGGTGATGGACGCCATGATTATCGCCGTTGGAGAGGCTACAGAGTTCTATCTTGAGCAGGGGATGCCCCAAAAGGCCCTGTCTCTGGTGGCTAAAGGCGACACGGCCCTAGCCCGACTGGATCGCTGCGGTGAATTGCCCGACCTCGTTCGCCAGATCCGCCACAATAATATAATGATTGCCCAGGCCATGATCTATGCCGCCAACGGTCAGCACGACAAGGCCGAGGCCCTCTATCTGAAGCATCGTGAGGCTGAAAACCGCAAGGTCTATGACATTGGCGCTGATGCCCGCTATCTGTCTATGACTGGTCGCTACGACGAGGCTGTCCGCCTGTTCCGCCAGACCGACTCGCTCTATCTGGCCCAGGGTAGTGCTATCACTACCGAATACATCAAGCACTACATGATGAACCAGTATGAGACCCTGCAGAAAGCCGGACGTAAAGACGAGGCACAGGTCCTTTCAGACCGCATGCGCCAGTTGACCGACTCCATCCGCATACAGGAATGGAAGACAGACGTGGAGCAGCAGCAGGAAATCCGTCAGAAGGAGACCGAGATTGCCAGTCGCCGCCAGTCGCTCATCATCCACCGCATCATCCTCGTTGCCGCCATCCTCATCTGTCTGCTTATCATCTATTTCCTGTGGCGTTCTCATCAGCATAACAAGGCACTCCTTGAGAAAAACCGCCGCCTGCTGGCCGAGATAGAACAGCGTGAGCAGGAGCAGCAGCAGAGCATCGAGCAGTTGAAGGCCGAGCCCCAGGAAAACCTCACTTCCGAGCAGCAGCTCTTCCGTCGTATCTGTGACCTCATGGAGTCGCCGGACCGCATCTATACCGATGCCGACCTGGACCGTAGCCGTCTGGCCCAGCTCCTTGGCACCAACGAGCACTACGTGACCGATGCCATCAGTACCTGTACCAATGGTAAGAGCGTGAACATCTTCCTCAACGAGTACCGTCTGCGCTATGCTACCCGTTTGTTGGCAACCACGAAAGATTCCATTTCGCTGATTGCAGAACTCTCCGGCTTCTCCCGCAGTTCGTTCTTCCGCATCTTCAGCGATGCCTACGGTATGTCGCCCTCGGATTATCGTAAGGCAGCACGAAAATAACAATAATCGTATATATTGGAGTCTGGAAAAAGAGAATTAGTCATTAACTGGAAATGAAGCATCGGATATCCCTCACACTTATATGTGCCGTGCTAGCCATGCTGGCATCTTGTTCTCATTGCGGCGATGCGAAGGACGACGCGAAGGCAAAAGCTATGTGGCAGCGGTATTCCGAAGCCTACGATGCCAAGAACCTGAACCGCGCCCTGGCCGTCATCGACAGCATGGAGACAGCGAAGATTGTCTGTACGCCCAAGGCCGATCACCTGCGTGGACTCGTCTACGACCAAGGCTGGCAGATGCGGATAGCGGAGCAATTCTACAGGAAGTCTTATCAAGGCTATGCCTCAGACCCATCGCAGGATTGGCATACCTATACCGACGCGGGCTATCGCTGGGCATGTCTTCGCTTTCGCCGGGGCGACACAGAGGGAGCCATGGACGTCATCGCCAAGTTACTGCCATTGGCAAAGGAAAACAAAGCGTTCCCCAAACATACAGAGTCTGCTTTGCTGATGCTCATGGCGGAAATCCAACTACAGTTGCACCAGTTCCATGAAGCACAACTCACGGCACAGAAAGCCTATGAGGCAAAACAAGAGGATACCCAAGATAAGAGCCGGACAGGGTGGGGTATGGCCTGGATCTGTATGAATATATCCACTATTTACCATACATCAGGTGACCTCGAAGGCGCACTGGCATGGCTTGACCGTAGCGCACATGGGCTCGAACGCGCTGAGCAAGAGCATGATGACTCGCTGCTGATTGAGGAATGGAAAGGCCATGTGGCACTGCAGCGTGCGCTGCTCCTACAAGAAACCGGTCATACTGCCGAAGCCCAGACCACATATGCCGCCATCCCACGTAGCCGACTGATGGAGCCCAATGCCTACAGAGAGGCGGCCGAATATCTGATGGCAGCTGGTCGCTACGACGAGGCGGCCTACTGGTATGAACAACTCGACAGCACCTATCTGGCTACGGATGGCGCCAAGATGACCTTCGACAACATCGCCGACCGTCTTTCTCCCCGCTACACGGCCTACCGCAAGGCTGGTCGCAACGCCGATGCATTGCTACTTGCCGACAGTGTCAGCGCTGCCATCGACTCTGCCCTTGTCTGGCAGAAGCAAAACAATGCGGCCGAACTGGCTGTTATCTACCAGAGCCAAGAGAAAGAACTGGCCCTGAACGATGCTAAAAGTGAGACCCGCATCCATCGTGTACTGCTTGCCGCTGCCATCCTTGTCATCCTGCTTATTGGCTACTTTCTTGTGCGCGTACGTATATATAATAAGGAGCTCCTTGAGAAAAACCGCCGCCTGCTGACCGAGATAGAGCAGCGCGAACAGGAGGAGCAGCAGACCATCGTGCAGCTGAAAGCGGAACCCCAGGAAAACCTTTCAGCCAATCAGCAACTCTTCTGCCGCATCTGCGACCTCATGGAAGCTCCGGATCATATCTTTACCGATGCCGACCTGGACCGCAACCGCCTGGCTCAGCTCCTTGGTACCAACGAGCGCTATATCACCGATGCCATCCGTCATTGTACCAATGGCAAGAGTATAACCGCCTTCCTCAACGAGTACCGTGTGCGCCATGCCGCCCACCTGTTGGCCACTACAACAGATGCCGTAGCTATCATTGCCGAACTCTCCGGCTTCTCCCGCAGTTCGTTCTTCCGCATCTTCAGCGATGCCTATGGCATGTCGCCCTCGGATTATCGCAAGGTAGCAAGGAAATAACAAAAATCACCCATTTTATCGGAAAAAGTAAGCCTGGCAGCTCTGTCGGGCTTACTTTTTCACGTTTTGAGACTTTTTTTTCCTTCCGTGGGACTATTGTTTTTTGAAGACAGCCTAATTTTGCAACCGAAATCAAACAAACAATGCGTATGGATATATCACTAATTCTCACAGTTGCCCTGGCCGCCTCCTTCATTGTGGTGGTGCTGGTGCTTGTGGCCATTATCATATACCAGCGTTGGCGTATCGGCGACCAGAACGTCTTCATTGAGCGCTTCATCCGTCAGAACGAAGAGCAGCGCCAGAAATTGAGGAAAGCAGGAATACTTTAACCAGATCAGGACAGTTCAATGATAACTTATTTCAATATCCCTATTCAATAACCATTTAACAAAAGAGAAATCATGCAAAAGATTTTCTATCAGATGGCTGTGGCCATCGTGGCACTGTCATTCAGTGCATGTACAGACGATGATTCGTTGTCGTCAAACCTTGTAATAAACAACGGTGATACGGAAGTAGCCATCAACCGTCTGGGTGGCTCGGTGGAGATTCCCATTAAGGCCAACGGCGAGTGGACGGCCACCATCTCTGGCAACGAGATGGACGAACTTCCCTGGAGCGACGTGGAGCAGGAAAAAGGTAACGGTAACGGCGCGCTGACCGTGAACGTCGATTATTTCAATCCCGCACTTCAGATACATGAGCGCAATGCCCTGATTACCGTGAAGAACGGCGACAAGACGCAGACCATCACCCTTCGCCAGTACATCGGACTGAAGGATGGTGAGTCGGCTGACAATGATGCCACTGAGTACTATCCAGACCTGTGGCATGGCAAGGGCATTGGCAAGGGTCTCAACCCGCTGACGGGCGATATGTCGAACAACTTCGTCCTGAACATCAAGAATGTCATCAATCTGGCCAAGGACTCAAATGATTATGCCACGCTGTTCACTCAGGAGGCCCGTCCTGGAATGACCGCCGATGTAATTTTGCAAGACACGCTGGAGAACAACCTCGACTCTTTAGGCGTACACGCTACAATTAATGTGAAATTTGCTAAGTTCAAGTTAGGCTTGGAGGTGGATTACAAGAACAAAGGCAAGCAGGTGGAGCATAAGGCCATCTATACCGGATCTCAAGACCTGGAATACCTCTTTGCATCTGCCTCGTCAGCTGACATTGCATCTTTTTTAGAGGAAGACTGGGATGAATCGAACAAAAAATGGGTGAGCAATCCGGAGATGTCGAAGAAAGTTGTTTCCGCAGGGTTCCGCAGTGCATGGGCCAACGTGATGAAGAACAAGGGCGATTCTACAGGTTTTAAAAAGGCCGTTAACAAGATGATTTCCCAGTTCGGTCCCGTGTTTGTCGATGGTGCTACCCTCGGTGGCAGTATCTTCACGGCCATTGAGTACGACTCGTTGTGTGTTGCTGACAGTTTTAAGGTCGGTGGTGCGGTTAAAGCCAATTTGGCATTGGCAGCCATCCAAATAAATGGCGAAGTAAATGCTGGTTATTCCAAGGTAGGTACGGACATCTGGCAGAACTCTCATTTCTACTGTGCCGTCTCAGGCGGTGACCAATCGTCGTATTCTAAAATGCTAGAACAGATGAATTCCGACATTCCCGACCGCATGGCACTGAGAGATGCCGCCCAGCAGTGGATGAAATCTATCAGAAGCTCCAACGGCTCGGATGACAACACCGCAGTTATCAGCGTCAACTACACTGGCATCTGGAACCTCTTCCCCTGGGATGTCGCAGACGAGGTCAAGGCCGTCATAGATGAATATTACCAAGGCAAGTCTACCTGTATCTCAATCGACGACATGGGCGTAAAGAAGAACCAGCGTTGAACACAACAATCTGACCAATGAACCACGACAGAAAATATCTCTCTATCGCAGTGACAGTGCTGGCAGCCTTAGTGCTGTCGGCCTGCCACGACTATGAGTTTTTGGACGTTGCGCCACCGACGGGTATGGAGGTCTCGCCCTTAGCCCGCGCCGCCCAGGAGGATGCCATGACCATCAAGGACTTCCGCCGCAGTTACGGCGTGGGTTTCAGTTACGATGGCATCTGGGGCCAGCCCTGCAACTTGCGCGACGTACACAGCCGTGTGCTCGACTTGGAGAAGGTGCGGGCGTGTGGCGATGAATTCTGCGAGCAGTTGTTCACCGCTTCTTCAACCCATGAGGGCACCGTCGAATGCACGACGGCCCTCAGCCACAGTGAGTACACACAGGCTACCTCCTTCAAAGCAGATGCCGATGCTAAACTGCTGGTGTTCAATGGCAGTTATGCGGCCAATATCAGTGTAGTGGAAAGCGGTCACGCCAACGACTTCTTCTGCGACGTCAGCTATCCAGCCCCGTCCATGAAGATGGAACTGCATGACGCCTCCATCTCCGCGTTTTTGATGGAAGAAGGCCGCACGGAAATGCTGACACCCAATTTCCGCGACGCTATTGACTGGATATACAAGTTCCGCGATTCCACCTTCGTCACTGCCATCGTCGATTCCTTCCTCGTGAGCTATGGCTCGCACGTTGTAGTAAGTGCTTCCGTGGGAGGCTCCATCGACATTCACATGACCATGAAGCGCGACTCACTCACCGATATCTACACCAACGAACAGTTGGGCGCGGCCACCGTGGGAGAAATCTTCTCGACGATGTCGCAGAGCGAGAAATACCAGAAGGAACTTAACCTGCTCAATTCTGCCGACTGTAGCATCACCGTCAAAGGCGGTGACTTGGGAACCATCCCCAACGAACTGATGCACTTCCGCTTCAGCGAGCGGCCCAACCTGTCGGCATTTGCCGGAAAGTGGCTTGCCAGTCTTAACTACAACCCCAACGACTACGCTCACAACAACCTTGAGATGACCCAAATGGAGATTGTGCCCATCTGGAACTTCATCCCCAATGAGGACGTTGCCCGTTTGGTGAGGCTCCGTGTTGAGGGCACTTCCGATGAACTCATCAACGAGACCGGCTACCAGAACTTCACCAATACCAGTTTTCCGTTGCCCCAGAGTGTCACCTGCAAGATGGGCGGACAGGACACTACGTTTAGTCAGCCCGCCGTGGCCAATGTCATCGCCTCGGGCCGCTATGTGGCCACCATCTGTCGCGAGCAGATTGACCTGCCGGAGTTGGGCTTGAGAGAGTTGCAAGTGGTCTATCCCATCTACAACCAGCAGGTAAACCTTGGCTGCGGCTATGCTGTTTACGGCGACAAGGCCTACAAAGTAAAATGGATAGGCGGAAAGTGCGAAGTTGAGCAGGACACACAGAGTGCGCCCTCGGCCGACGGCACCATCTATATGACCTACGGTGTGCCTGGCAGCGTACAGTTTGCCAACATCAAATACCAGCCCTGCCACACCGTCATCGGCTATGAGTGGCCGCTGGCCATCACCAAGAATGGCACGGTGGATATGAGTAAGCCTTACTATCTGACCTACAAGAGTGGCGCAGACTTCATGCTGCGCACAGCTGACGGTCAGGAGCAGTTAGGTAACCTGAACGGTCTGCCCAATTGGACGCTGAGAAACGGACGCATGGTGCGCGAAAAGAATTATTATTATTACTGGAATCCTAACGAAGTGAATTTCTGATGAAAGCAACCAAATATTTTTTCAAATCGCTGACAGCCGTGGCTGGTCTCGTGATCATGGCCTCGCTCTGCTTCTCGTGCAGTGACGATGATCACGACGTGCCGCCCGTGGAGGTGACACCCTTGGAGTTGAGCGAACAGCAGGTGGAGATAGGCAGCGACGGACGCTATTACAGCGTGACGATGCAGGTGAACGGCTCAGACCTTTCGCTTCAGGATGTCCATGCCACTACCGATGCTGACTGGATACGCCTGGAGGCCGACACTATCAGCCGCGACGGACGCCTGACATTCTACGTCAAGCCCAATACTGGTGGCCGCAGCCGCGACGGCATTATCAACCTCACATTGAAGTCTCAATTCTCAATTCTCAATTCTCAATTCTCTGTCCACCAACGCTGCGAGGCCGAGGACGATGCCAACGCACTGAACGGCGATTCCATCACCCGTAAGGCCCGCGTGGGCTGGGGCTACAACATGCTCATCGATTACATGAATCCTGAGTGTGTCACCGAACCCATCCTCGACTATGAGAAACTGGTACAGGCCGAGCAGACCTGGGGTACCATCATTGCAGAGGAGGGCCGCGCACATCAGAGCCTCAGTTACCATAGTTCATACAGCGTCGAGGAGATGTCGTCGTGGATGAGTCAGCAGACCACCACCGAAGTTGATTTTCTCTTTGTCAACAAGTCTGTCAAAAAGTACCAGCAGACCTCAGAATACGACCTGAGCCAGCAGACCTTCGGCTACAGCTCGCTGAGAAAGGTGGTGGCTACGCGCTACGTCGACGAGGGCAAGGTGCAGAGCATTATCCGGCAGGGCGACGACATCTTCACCCGGGAGTTCCGTGACATCTACAACCAGGTGAACAGCAGTCCCACCAATGAGAATGTGCGGCAGATGATACAGAAGTTCGGCACGCACCTCGTGACTTATGCCGACCTGGGCGGACGTTTGGACTACTCTGTGAATTTCCGTTCCGAGGAGACCAGCCGCGAGACCGTGGAAAAGTACCTGAAGTACAAGAACGGGAAGAAAAAGGAGGATAAAGATACCCAGACGGCATCGCACGCTATCATCAGCAACGGCGGTCTTCACTTCGATATCTACGGCGGTACCGAGGCAGTCATCGCCGCACTGGAGAACCATGCCAGCACCAAGGACCGCTATGGACAGGTAGACCCGGGTGTGCTGGGGGAGTGGCTGAACAGCATCAAGACCAGCGACCCGCAGAGTGTCTCGCTCGTGTGCACCACGCTACAGCCCATCTGGCAACTCTTCACCAATCAGGAGGCCCGTGCGAAAATCATCAGCCATATCCTGGCACTTGCCTACAGCGAGGCCGGCGAGGTGGGTGCCCGTCTGCAGGATTTGGGACTGGATAACTACTACCGCTTCGACGTGACCAACGAGATGCAGCAGTTTGGCAGCGATGCCGGCAGCACCCTGGCCAAGATTATCTACTTCCAGGGACTGCCCAAGGTGGAGGTGTGCAACGAGTATGTGCCGGAACTGCGCGCCGACCGTCGTGTCACCATCTTTTATCCCATCTACAAGGGGAAGACCAACATCCGCCGCGGCTTCTTCCTTGGCGACGGTGAGAACACTCCCGCCGAGGTGACCTTCGACCAAGAGGGTGGCTGCTACGTGCGACAACTGGAAAAATACAACCCAGACGACCGTATCACCACTTTATATTATATTGACGGTGGTTTTTATCCCACTAGTATGGGCATCGAAATCCCGAACTATCAGATGACCGTCAAGGACGAGTTTCTGAAGATTCAGCAACATCCCGATTATGCTATCGTAAAGATAGGCCCGGGCTTCTGGACTCGCACGAATGTTGAGAAGCGACTCTATTTTGGCAAACGACTGTCGACCACCAGCTGGCACTATTACGAACAAGAATATCAAGGCGTGCTCTATGCAGATGTGTTCTACCCGCGCAATCCGCTTATGTTACAGTGTGATGCTCTTGGCACTGCCGACTCCCATACAGGTGATATTCCCGAGGGCTACTGGTATCTGCCCTCTACGCAAGAGTTGAATGCGCTTCAGCAATATATAGGACGTAACCCCAAGACATTGTTCCACCGTCAGCAGACGGGCTTTGAGGCCACTTTCGACGGTTGCATGATGTATCATGATTTTCTGACAAACGAGGAACTGGACAACCGGACGTTACGCTATCAGGGCGAGAAGTGTTTCATCGCCTTCAAGAATACTCGATCCGACCGTGCCACAGGCGGCACGGCTCTGATGCTGTCGTCCGACTATTCACTGAGGGAATGTCCCATAGAAGACGTCTACGACAATTGGTATCCAGTCCGCTTATATCGTGATTCAAAATACAGACACCTTGACTTATAATAAACAAAAGATAATGGATAAGAAAATTAAACTACTGAGTTTGCTGCTGATGGTATATGGCATGTCCTTTTGCTGGACAGCGTGCAGCAATGATAGTGAAGACTCCGAGACGGACGAACCTGTGGAATACACAGGAGAAACCGAGCAACTGACACGACAGGACTCGCTCGACGTCGCGTTCCAGAGTGCCGTCGGTACACTTTGTGAGACCGATAGTATAGTGGAACCATCGGAAAATTATGCTCCCGATTATGGCACCATGCTCTATAAAGCGTCCCCCACCGTGCGCTATAAAATGGCAGAGAATGCAGAAGATGCGCTGGCGCAGTTCCGCTTGGCGTTCGCTGCGGCTATAGAATTCGCAGGAGCCAATGACGATGGAACCACCGTCCGCATTGACTTTGGCGAGAAAGGCAGTATTGAATTTGAACGGACGCAAGGTGATGGCCGCATGGGAATTCTCAACGTGGACATACCACAAATTCCTGACCTCACACAAGTGGTGTGGCTGCAGACCGAGGCATGGCCGTTGAACGATGGTGATGGAGGTACCTACATCGGACAGACCTTCAAGTCTCCGCAAGGTTTTAAGTGGGTATGTGTCAGAACCCCTGAAAGCTCGGAATACGGCCTTTTGGTGACCTTCGACGATAAACAGGGGGCCTTCTGGGGAGGAGCTTTGAAAGAGATCAGGGATCCTGCGTGTAATGGACAAGACGATGTAAACGGCCCGGGAAATCCCAAATGGGACGGATGGCAATATCTCTATTTTTACTCAAATGATAGGGATTGGATAGCATGGACACATGGATGCTACGCGCTAGCAGATGAATTGAGAGTACTCAATATGTTCATGTATAACAATGATGGAACACGCTACGAGAAAGCCGTGGATGTTTTCTCTAACACGGATTTCATGTCAACCGAACTATATAATGCCATCTATACGGATGGAAGATATTTTTGCTGTAATGGCTACCAATGGGATGTGCGAACAGAAAACAAGCATGAATATAAGCTTTGGTACTATAGCACCGGCTATTGGTTTAGAAAGGATCAATGGAGAGAAGGTACTCAGAAATGTACGTATAAGTGGTGCGGTAGTCGTTGGTACATCATGAGAAACCATTATTGGGATAGTAGGGTGTTGGATGAACAGTGGAATTCATTCGCCAGTCGCAATGTTGCGGGATGGAATAAAGATACGCAAGGGAATGGGGCGTGGTGGTATAATGAATGGACTTCCCGTAACTACGACAAGAGTTACGATCATGTCACCTATCCCAAGGTCGTTGCCTATCGATTCTACGGCGACTTCTATAATGAGAAAACAAGGACATATAAAGATGGCTTCGTGAATTTCGATATTTCAGGACGTAGATGATGAGAAATGTATCATACATAGCCTTGATATTATTCTTGCTGCTTACGGCTTGCAACAAGGATGACGAAACGGTAACTGTGGATGCTCCGAAAGGGGTAGCCACGGTTACCTTTCTTGTAACTCCGAACGGCCTGGGTGACAATGGCTATAACGATGCGGCGGCAGAGGGCATCTTCGCCTTTGCCAATGCGACGGGGACCAGGTTACGTCTGCTATTGCCTAAGGATGAGGCGGAGGCAGAAAACATGTATCGCCAATGGCTGACGGATAATGCCACACAGGACTCGGCAGTGATGATACTGGGCAGTTCGGTATATGAAAGCTTAGCACAGTCCAACCACGCGGCACTCACGGGGCAGGGTAGTCGTGTGTTGCTGTTCGAGAGCGATGCTGTGATTGACGGTGTCTCTACGGTGCTTGTCAGCCACTATGGTGTGAGTTACCTTGCGGGAGCTATGTCGCAGGGCTTCGATGCGCTGATACTTGCTGCTACAGAGGGCGTACCGGCATTGGAAGAGTCTATATCAGGCTATCAGGATGCACGCGAGATCTACGCAGGAGAGAATAATGGCAAGCCCTGCCAGACTACCTTGCATTATCTGGCCGACAATGAGATGGGATTTGCCATGCCAGATTCGGCATACCGATATATTGTACGACGTGCCGACGATTTTTTCTTTTATGACGAGATGGTTTTCCCGTTACTTGGAGGCTCTGAGTCTGGTGTGCTACGCTATATGAATGATGATGAGTTTACGTTGTCCCTGATGGTGGGAATGGATGTTGACCAGAGCGGACAGTCATCGCGTATCCCATTCTCGGTGGTCATTCGTATTGGCGACGTATTGCGTCAATGCCTGAACGACTGGACCAGCGGGCGCGAATGGCCCGGACATATGCAGTTTGGGATGAAAGACGGTGCCGCCGATATTGTGGTTACACCCAATTTCTTCCGTCACTTGAACCTATGGGATAATCGCTATGCCGATCCCGACACGTTCCAGCGGCTGTATGAGAAATATAAGGATGAGGCAATGAAGAAGGAACAGACCCTCCCCTTACCCTCCCTGTGAGGGAGGGAGTAGTTACCCATGTTAATAAAGACAATTATGATAAAGATACTGTTTGAAAAACTACTTACTCTCCTCCATTACAGGGAGGGGCTGGGGATGGGTCTGTTGTTGATGCTCTCCTCATGTTCCTCCGACGATTCATCGTCTTCGCCCTCTGTCACTACCCAGACCTACAAGGTGGCGGTCATCATGGAAAGCGGTGAACAGGCGCGCTGGGAGCGCACGGCCAAGTGGGCATTGGAGAATATCGCTGAGGCGCAGTATGGCATGACTGATAGGGTGGCGTTGCAACTGACCTTCAAGAGTCAGGACGACAGCGACATTGAGCAGTATATGCAACAGGTCGCTGAGGATACAACCATCGTGGCTGTCGTTGGTCCCACCACATCGGCCTGTGCCGAAAAGATGGCTATAGCGTTGAGTAAACGCAAGACATATAATAAACCGATGATTACACCATCGTGTACGCAGGTGGAATATCAGCGCAAGTTTTCCACTGTACCATACGTCTGGAACATGGCCGAGGGCGACATCGCCCAGTTGGAGGTTCTGCTGTCGGGCATAGCCAGTACGCTCTACAGCCAACATTCCGTGATGCTGCTCTGTGCCGATGATGGCAACGGGGAGGCCCGTAATGCTTATGCTGAGTGGTTCGGATTCATTGCCGAAGAATATGGACTGACGGTTGATGGTGTCTATCTGTACAAGAACGAAACCGACCTGCGCCGCTACGTGCATGAGTTCTGCGGCACAGACGGGCGCATGGGCAGCAAGTATCTGCTTTTCAATCCCTCGTCGCCAGAGATGGCACTGGCACTCGACGATGAGATGGGCAAGGTGAAAGCTGCTGTGCCTGAGGGTAAGTATTTCTATACGCCGAAAATCCGATGCAGTGATGCCTTTGTGTCGCAACAGATTGCCGCAACGGTGAAGAATGCCACTTACGAGGGCGTGGATCTGTATGCCTCGCCTGAGTCGGGCTTCAACCAGGCCTACTGCCAGCGTTTCGGCCAAGAACTGGTCAATGGCGAGGCACAGTTCTACGACGGTCTTTGCCTTGTCGCATACGCCGCCGCTCTGTCTTTGAAAAAAGGCATTAGCCTGAACGATGCCATCCTCGCCGTGGTGGACGGCCGCGACGGCAAGGGTGGGGCATGGCTGCCTGCCGACATGGCCCGCAACTTTGAACAGCTCTCTCAGGGCTGGACTCCTGACATTGACGGCGTTTCCAGTTCGTGGACGTTTGACGTGAAGACCCACACCAGTGTCTGTGGCAGCACTTTCCGTCGCTGGAGGCTCTACGACGGTCAGTACTTGACAACCGAATATCTAAGCACCGAGGGCTCGCGCCGTACTACTTCCTCCAAGACGATGTGGGACTGGACGGCTTCGCACATGCAGTCTTTCAGTGCCGAAGAGGGTAATGGTCTCAGCTACCCCGCCCTCGACGACCGTTGGGCACTGCTCATAGCCGCCTCGAAGGGCTGGGCCAACTACCGTTTCCAGAGTGATGTCTTCGCTATGTACCAGTTGCTGCGGCAGCATGGGTATGCAGACGACCACATCGTGCTTATCTGCGAGGACGATGTGGCCCACCATGCCAACAACCCGCATCCTGGCGAACTGCGCATCAGCGACACGGGGGCTAACGTCTATGACGCGGCAGCCATCGACTACCGTCTTAGCGACCTCAAGCCTGATGACATCGGCGACATCCTCGCTGGTCGCGCCTCCGACCGCCTGCCGCAGGTGCTCCATCCTGATGCTGATGACAACGTCTTCGTATTCTGGAGCAGCCACGGTTCGCCCGGATCGATGGACTTCGGCGGTTCGCAGCGAATGTTTTATCAGACGATGCGCGACATACTTGAGAGTACTCCCCACCGCAAACTGCTCTTCACTATCGAAGCCTGCTATAGCGGCGGTCTGGGTGACTATTGCCAGGGACTGCCAGGCACACTCTTCATCACAGCTGCCAATCCCTACGAGACCAGTCATGCCGATGTATGGAGTGAGGATGTCGGTGTCTATCTATCCAACGGTTTCACCCGTGGTTTCCAGGAAGCCATCGCCCAGAACCCCACCATCTCATTGCGCGACCTCTACTACACGCTGGCCGCCCACACCACAGGTTCCCATGTGAAGGTTTATAACGCTCCACTTTTTGGCAGCGTCTACAGCAACACCATGGCCGAGTATCTGACCACTCGTTGAAGAAAAATCACCCATTTCATCGATATTTTTAAGCCTGGCAGCTCTGTCAGGCTTACTTTTTCCCGTTTTGAGACTTATTTTTCCCACCGTGGGACTATTGTTTTCTGAAGACAGTCTAATTTTGCAACCGAAATCAAACAAACAATGCATATGGATATATCACTTATTTTTCCAGTTGCCTTTGTCGCCTCCTTCATCGTGGTGGTGCTGGTGCTTGTGACCATGATTATATACCAACGTTGGCGTATTGGTGACATCATTAATTCAAGAAAAAAGTATGAAAAGATATTTATGAAAAGAATAGTAAGATAACTAAATGATAAACAAGTAAATAAACCTGTAATTATGAAGTATCTAAGCAACTTCCGAATGGCGATAGCAGCCGCCCTTTGCTGCTGGATGACAACAACCGTATTCACTGCCTGCGGCAACAAAGACAACATTGCAACGGGGGAGGTTCCTGCTGACTCTGCGGTCTTAGTGATTAACCTTGACTCAATCGTCATTAAGCCTTACCTGGCCTTTGGCTCGTCGATAGATGGCGTAGAGAATTATCTCAAGGAGACTTATACCGATTTTGTCGAGTGGGAGACCACGGACTTGGAGCCTTTCGATCAGGAAGAGGTTGACCGTTACTACTCAAAGGAGTATACCAAGGGCAACCGCAAGTTGGGCTTCTATTTTGCCAATATCGACGGAACCAGTCTCAGTCTTGTTTCATACGACTTCTTCTTTCCTATGCCGTTAGAACCAGTCATGGCCGAGTTGGAACGTCACGGTTTTGTGAACAAGGGCGAGATCCGCTTCGACGACTTCAACGCCGACATCACCTATATGTTTCTCTCTGCCGACGAGGCCATCGAGGTGCAGGTATCCTCTTGGAAGAAGGACGGTGGCAGCTGGGCCATCAGTTTCCAGCCGTTCGACCAGAACGACCTGAACCATCTTGTAAAGTAACAACATCAACCAATGTCTATAAAGTTATTAAAAATGAAAAAGATTCTATTGACGCTATTTGCCGTCTTTTTCTGCTGGGTGACAATCTACGCCCAACAGTTGACAGAGCAGGAAGCCATGGAGCGCGCCCTGCAGTACATCAACAGCAATAAGTCGTCGGCCAACGCCCGACGGATGGCTGCACCCGCCCTCAAGGGAAAGAAGAAGTTTACGCCTGCTAAAACCGAGGCCAGGAAAATCTATGCCTTCAATATGGAGGGTGGGGGCTACGTCATCGCCTCGGCCGACAGTCGCACCCTGCCCGTTTTGGGCTACAGTACCACTGGCACCATCGACTGGGATCAGATGCCTGAGAACATGCGCTCATGGCTGAAACAATATGACGAGACTATCGCCACACTGGGCCACCGCATGGACTTTAAGGACGGTGAGATGCGTAAGGCGGATGGAGAGCAGGTCAACAGACGTGCCAGCCGTTCTGCCGTGGAGCCTCTCATCAAGACCCACTGGGATCAGACAGCCCCCTATTGGGACCAGGTGCCTACCTACCAGGGACCGGATTTGAGTCTGCGCGGCAAGCAGTGCTACACGGGCTGTGTGGCTACTGCCATGGCGCAGGTCATGAACTACTGGCAGTGGCCCAATGCGGTGCCCGACGGACTGCCAGACTACAACTATGTTATTAAATATAACAAACAAAAATACACGTGGCATCTCGATGCCTTGTCGCCAACAACGTTCAGATGGGACCTGATGCTCAACGATTACCGGGTGTGGAACGAAGAGACCCAGCAGTACGACCAGTTGGGCACTGACGAACAGCGCAAGGCTGTGGCCACGCTGATGCGCTACTGCGGACAGTCTATCGAGATGATGTACAGTCCTGACGGCTCTGGTGCATATACCAGTGATGTTGCAAAGGCACTTTTCAATTACTTCGACTATAACACGCCCCAATACATCAGCCACGCGCGCTTCCCTAGTATTGATGAATGGGAGGAAATTATCTACAGCGAGTTGGCCGCAGGGCGTCCGATGGTCTATTGCGGCGCAAGCGATTTGGGCGGCCATTCCTTCGTGTGCGACGGCTACGACGGCAATGGACTGTTCCACATCAACTGGGGATGGGGTGGCCATGATGATGGCTATTTTTCGCTTGCCGTGCTCAATCCCTACAACAACACCAGTGCGGGCAGCGGCAGCAGCGGCATAGGATTCTGTATCGGTGAAGGCGCCGTCATCTATACCGACCCGCACATGGAGCAGCAGCCTTTGCTGCACCACGATTTCGGTAGCAGCTATTATCAGATTACGCCAATCCGTCTTCTCAAGAATAACATCGCAGTGTTTTACTATACATTCGATAAGACCTACAACGAGGTGGCCGACCACGCTTTAGGTGCCATCGACTCCGAAGGCAATCTCCACCCCTTGTTCATGGCCGATCCGAACGACAGCATCGTTTACTCATATATGGTTGAAGACTACAACTACTTCATGGTGGAAATTGACTCTACAATGTTTGCCCCCGGGCAGGGCATAATCCTCCATCCCATGCTGCGCTTCCGCCATCCTGGCGAACAGTGGCAGCTGATCCCCCCGACAGATTATAGCATGATAGCAGGCTGCGACAAGGATGGCCGCTTCCTTATGTACCTGAATGAGCAGAACTATGATTTGCACCCCACTGATGCAGACATCACCAAGGGCACCGGCCGACTGGGTGAGCGCAGCGACCTCACCATCCGCGTCCATAACAACGAGGCATCGGACTACATCGGCAACCTCTATCTTGAACCTGTCTACCTCGGCCGCATTAATCCAGAGGAGTATGGCACCGCTCCCGTTCTCGCAAGGGGTGAGAAGATGATATGCGGCGCCTATATCCCGGCCAATGGCGAGGCTGACGTCACCTTTAGCTTCGTTCCCGAATACGGCGGCATGGTGGCCCTCTGTGCTTACACCGATAACCATTACATCGGCGAACTGCCGCTCACACTCAACAATGACACGCTGGCCAACTACTTCCCCTATTTGGAGAACAAGAGCTATCTCTCGAAGGAGAACGGCCAGTGGTACTGGAACGTGGAGCTGGCCGACCGCACTGGTGTGAAGATGCCGCACTGGATTCCGTCACCGAATCTGCGCTTGTGTGTACGCCACTTTCTCAATGACAAACAAGTGAAGTTCGACAGAGTAACCGATGGCCTCTACGAATACCTCGCCGCCCTGCCAGACAACATCGGCACTGGCGACTATACCTTCACCTACCAGATGCCTGTTGAGGTAGACCAGCCAGGTGACTACTACTACGACTCCTACCTCGCCGAAGTGTTGAACAATGAGCTGGTCAGCTATTGCTGTGCCAAAGTTCACCGCTTCACCATCGACGATCCTACCAGCATTGAGGACGTGAAGAGCGAGGATGCCGCAGGCCCCGTGTTCGACCTTCAGGGACGTCTGCTCAGCGGTAAACCCACCCGCCGCGGTCTCTATATCCAGGGTAATAAGAAGATATTCGTCCGTTAAAAATAAGAATCTGAACTTTCGCAAGTGAATATTCATTCATCAAGCGACTAATTTATACATTTGATATAGCTTATGGAACTTAGGATTGGCATCAATAACCGCAGAAAGCAGTTCACTGGCATCGGCAGAGATCATCTCTGCGATTTCCAGGATGGTGTCCAATATAAGTTCCCATATCCTGTCCGAAGCGGACAGCTCGAGAGTGTTGCCAGTGGTATCACGGAAGAGCGCCCCGACGGTTTCGTAGGCTTCAAACCGCTTCACCGTGCAAAGTATGTTGTACTGCATCATGATCAGCGTAAAGCTGGCAATCTGTGCAGAGAAGTGTACGCTCTGACATCTGCCGAAGTCGAGCAGTTGCTTCTGGTCGTGATAAGCCACCTCGGTAGTCCAGCGGATAGCGTACGTCCTGTATGCTTTGAGAAAACTAAGCGAGAGGTCCGTAGTGAGCAATCCATTCCAAAGCCCATTCCTGCCTCGTTTCGAGAAGAACAAACGCACGGTGGTACCTGCAAACTTCACATCGATGGTGCAGTAGGTACATCTGAGTGTCCTGTTATGTTTGGTGAGACCCTGCTTCTGGAGCTTCTTGATAATCTGCTTAGCAGTCAAATCACCCCACTGGGTGTGGTATTTGGTTTTTCCAATCTTTATCATACCAATCAAATGACACTTGATGTGGCGGCTGGTAATCAGGCGAACGAAGTCTGCACTGGTAAACCAACTGTCAACCAGCAGATAGTCGAAACGTATTCCACGCTTGATAGCGTACTTCACC
The DNA here is from genome assembly GCF_022024115.1 of Prevotella communis. Classification (NCBI taxonomy): domain Bacteria; kingdom Pseudomonadati; phylum Bacteroidota; class Bacteroidia; order Bacteroidales; family Prevotellaceae; genus Prevotella; species Prevotella communis. The sequence continues at coordinate 1,986,099 of NZ_CP091792.1, read as the reverse complement.
ATCTCGATTGCCTTGTCAGTCTTCTTCATGGTGTATTCTTTTATGCGCTCCTCAACACATTGCCCCGTATAGTCGGCAGAGAAACGCTCACTGCGTTGCTTGTCCGTCAACCCTTGCTTCTTGTCAGGATTACTGCCTTCTTCACCATGAAGCGAGAAATCGAGAAACAATTGGCTCATGCCATCGCACAGAAGCAGCGTCAGACATTTGTAGCCGAGGATGCTCTTATGTTGGATATGAGAGAAAACCTTGCCGATAAGTTCACTCTTGCGACCACTCTTTGGAGCGTCTGTGTCATCGATAATCAGGCAGACAGGCTTGTCATGCTCAGCCTCGGTGCTACGGCTGATCTTACGCAGCAGCTGGAGGTTCATCGCATACAGCAGTTTGCGCCACTTGATATCACCATCATTCATAAAACGATAGAACATGTCCTTCTCACAACAGAACAAGCGGCTTAATGAAGAGCCAGAGTACCGGTATGCATTCCTGACGACGAAGAAAGGGAACAGCATCAAAAGATTAAGGACCTGCACGTTCGTGAACTTGCAGTTCTCTTTCTTCTCTGGCCCTATCTGCTCCGGACGTATGTTTATGCACTCCATCACTCTCATAATCGCATTAATTGCACGGTTATTCTCATTTTCTGAGAAAAAGCTTCTCAAATCTGAAATAATTGTTGTACCTTTGCTCACGGCTTCTAAGTTTGAACTTTATTGTTTGGCGACTATAAAGTTACTCATTTTCAGTGAGTTGAGCAAACTTCGAAGCCATTTTTATTCCTATTTTATGTTAAATTATGCAGGTGCGCCATCACTTGCGAAACTTTAGTAAGAATTTATGCAATCAATAAAAAATTTAAACCCGATGAAAAGAACCATTATTTTTCTGGCACTGATGCTGCCTTCGCTGGCCTTTGCCCAGTGGCGTGTGGGTGCCAACGTAGGAATGTCCTACAACCATCCTACCATTGACAAACAGTACATGACCGACCTTGTGTATAAGGACCGCAGTGGCGTGAACTTCGGTCTGATGGGACAGTACGACTTCAACGACTGGCTGGGTGTGCGTGCCGAACTGGACTGGACGCAGAAAAACTATCGTCAGACGCGTGTGGTTTACGACCAGCAGGACTACAAGTACACTAACAACTATCTCCTGATGCCCGTCATGGCATCGTTTGGCTTCGGCGGCGAGAAGCTCCGTGGCTTCTGCAACGTGGGTGTGTATGGCGGCTACTGGCTCAACAGCCATCGCAAAGGTACGGATTTTAATAATGTGTCTGACTATACCTACGACTTTGATGAGGATGTGGACTTCGACAACGACCGCGACCAGCGCTGGGACTGCGGCTTCGTGGGTGGCCTGGGACTGGAGTACCATTTTGCCCGTCACTGGGGTGCCCAGGTTGAGGCCCGCTACTACTACAGCACCACCAGCTTCCGCAAGGAGCAGCCTCACCTCAAGGACAAGCGCTACCACTCCACGCTGGGACTGCAAGCAGGAGTGATGTACTACTTTTAAGGGAATAGTGAAAAGTGAAAAGTGAAAAATTTGCTTCCGCAATTATGAATTACAATATGAAAAACAAGATAATGATTTTAGGAGCTATGCTCCTGCTGGTGATGGTCACCAGCTGTCGCGAAGAGAGCGACGCCCTGCAGAATTATGCCTTCAACGACGGACTGGCATTTGAAAAGGCACGAAAGAGTTTTGCCGGTAAGTTCAAGGTGCTATGGAAAGCCCTCGACCAGAACTATGGCATCTGGGACTATGAGCGTAGCCAGGGGGTTGACTGGGATGCCGTCTACGATGAGTACCTGCCTAAATACGAGGCCCTCGACCAGCGTAACGACGTCACGGACGAGGAGCTCCGCAAACTGCTCGATGAGACTGTGGCACCCCTGCACGATGGCCATTTCGTGGCTCAGATGCAGAACCATCTCACGGGTACTTTCGTTGCGGCCAGTCCCAGCTACACACGCAGCAAAGAACGCGATGACTTTGAGGCTACGCAGAATACCACGCACAACCTGAGTGCCTATCTCCCTGCTGCGTTTGGCGGCACGGGCAACCAGATCCTGGACTACAAGGAGGCCGATACCCATACTGCTGATGCGGGTGATTTTGGCATTACCGTGAAGTATGCCCTCTTCAAGGAGAATATTGCCTACCTCTATCTCGACGGTTTCAATCTCTCGCCCTATGTCGTTGACGAGTATCTGCAGGAGTTGTTCGGCCAGAAAGATGCCATCACACAGTTTCTTGCCCTGGGCGTGCAGCAGACATGGAAGGCGTGGTATGACAAGGTGCAGCAGCTCCATGCCAGCGGCCAGCTCAAGGGTGTCATCATCGACCTGCGCAACAATGGCGGCGGCATGCTCAACGACTTCCAATTCGTCCTGGGCAGCATGTTGCCCAGCGGAGGGTTCCAGGCAGGCTACTCGCGCTTCAAGCGTGGGGTGGGGCGCTACGACTACTCGCCGCTGTCGCCCTTCAAGGTGAAGACCCTTGAAACAGCCCACGAGACCATCACCGAACCGATTGTCGTGCTTGCCAACTGCGCCTCCGTCAGCATGGCCGAGATGACCACCTTGAGCTGTCAGAGCCTGCCCAACGGCACATTTATCGGCAAGCGCACCCATGGCGGCGTCTGCTCGCTCGTCACCGATCCCTTCGTCTACTATCAGAACTATGCCGGTGTCATTGGCCAGATGAACGTGACTCCCGTCTTCCTCTACATCCCCCAGATGGTCACCTTGACCAAGGATAAGCAGATCCTTGAGGGTGTAGGCGTCACTCCCGACATCGAGGTCGATTTCAATGTCTCCCTCTACACCACCACTGGTCGTGACACGCAGCTGGAGCGTGCCCTCCAGTTCTGCACCACTGGCAACTGATTTTTCTGCATGTAGGTGAAATAAAATATTTAGAGAATGAAGAAGATTTCCTATCTGATGGCAATGGCCATCGTGGTGCTGGGCTTCACCGCCTGCACCGACGACGATACCACGCAGCAGGGGCAGCAGCCGTCGGGCATCGACCTGTCAAACCTCGACACGTCAGTACGTCCTGGTGATGATTTCTATCAGTATGCCTGTGGCGGGTGGATGAAAAATCATCCGCTGCCCGCAGCCTATTCGCGCTACGGCAACTTTGAAAAGTTGTCAGAGGATAACCAGGCGCGCCTCAAGACTATCCTTGATGACCTGCAGACAGCTCACTTTGCCGAGGGCTCTACGGAGCAGAAACTGGCCGACCTCTACCGAATGGGCATGGACAGTCAGCGCCGCAACCAGCAGGGCGTGGAGCCGCTGATGGGCATTATCGGTCAGATGGAGCAGGCCACCACGGTGGAGCAGTTGTTCCAGATTCAGTTGCAACTGGTACCGGAGAACCTCTATGCATTCTTCTACACCAATTTTTCTGCCGACCCGAAGAACGCCACGCAGAATATACTGAAGGTGAAACAGGGTGGCATAGGGATGGGGCAGAAAGAGTACTACCTCAACACCGACGCCGCCACCACCGACATCCGCGAGGCCTACAAACAGACCATCGCCAAGATGTTCCAGCACTTCGGATTCACCGAACAGCAGGCTTCGCAGAAGATGGAGAACGTGATGCATACGGAGACCGAACTGGCCAAGGTGAGCCGCTCTCAGACCGAACTGCGCGACCCCGAGGCCAACTACAACAAGATGTCGCTGGCTCAGTTTAACGCTGCCTATCCCCATATCCAGCTGGAGAAACTGATGAGAGCCATTGACGTGCCGTCGGCTTATATTCAGGAGCTTGTGGTGGAACAGCCCGACTTCTTTGCCGGTGCCGACCAACTTTTGGCTGCGATGACTGCCGACGAGTACCGTGACTACATGGAGTGGACGGAAATCAAAGACTACGCCCAATGCCTTGACGACACCGCGGAGGCCATCTACTTCGACTTTTTCGGACGTGTGCTCACGGGACGTCAGCAGGACTATCCCCTGTGGCAGCGCGTCTCTTCTCAAATGGACTACCTGATGGGCGAGGCTATAGGCAAGTTGTTTGTCGAGAAGTATTTTCCTGCCGCCGCCAAGGAGCGCATGCTTGAGTTGGTCAGCAACCTGCAGGTGGCCCTTGCCCAGCGCATTGACGCACAGGATTGGATGAGTGCTGCCACCAAGGCCGCCGCCAAGGAGAAACTCGCCGCCTTCATCGTGAAGGTGGGCTATCCCGACAAGTGGACCGACATGAGCGCCTTGCACATCGACAACAGCAAGTCGTACGCTGAGAACGTCATGCTGTGTAAACGCTACTGGAATGCGGAGAATGTCAGGCGTAAGGCCGGCAACCCTGTGGATCCCACTGTATGGCAGTTGACGCCACAGACCGTCAACGCCTACTATAACCCCACCACCAACGAGATATGTTTCCCTGCCGGCATCCTGCAGCCGCCCTTCTTCGATCTGGAAGCCGACGATGCTGTCAACTATGGTGCCATCGGCGTGGTTATCGGCCACGAGATGACCCACGGCTTCGACGACCAGGGGCGTCTCTACGACCAGGACGGCAACTTGCGCGACTGGTGGACACCCGAAGATGCCGCGAAGTTCCGTGAGAAGGCCGATATGTATGCCGACTTCTTCGATGCTATCGAGGTGCTGCCTGGTCTGCATGCCAACGGGCGCATGACGCTGGGTGAGAACCTGGCCGACCATGGTGGCCTGCAGGTGGCATGGACGGCCTACAAGAACGCCGTTAAGACGCTGCCCGCCATCGACGGATTCACTGCCGACCAGCGTTTCTTCTTGTCATACACCAATGTCTGGGCGCAAAACATCACCGATGCCGGGTTGCGTCACCTCACCATCATCGATGTTCACTCCCAGGGCCGCTGGCGCATCAATGGTGCCCTGCCTCATATCGACGCCTGGTACGAGGCCTTCGGCATCAAGGAGGGCGACAAGCTCTTCATCCCCAAGGAGAAGCGGTTGCAGTTATGGTAAGTCTATAAAAAAATAATGCATATGAAATTGAGAAAAGTTGGAATACTGTTGGTCACTATCTTCCTGTGCTGCCCTATGGCGATGGCACAGACATCCCCCGCCATCTCATGGAAGCATGCAGACCACTTTCCCAAGCTCCCGCCTTTGACCGTTGAATTTGACATAAGCCTGTATCACCGTTCCAAGCCGCATCTGATGCAGATGTCCTTAGACAGCAAGCAGGATAAGGACACCGCCAGTTGCCAGTCGGTTATTCTTCGTCACAAGGAGCAGAAAATGGAGTCTCAATATCATTTCAAGTATCGTCCTGATTACTCGAAGATGGTTGATAACTTTAAGGGCGTGCGTGACAGGATTGTCAGGGAAAGAAGACAGAAAGAGGGGATACCCTTGCCGCCGCCGCATCCTTATCTTATGCGAAACAAATAACATAAATCTTTCATTATATATAACATTCACTGTGAGAGGTGTCTCACTCATTAGCTTAGAAAGAGCGTTCTTCGTGAGAAGGGCGCTCTTTGTTTGATTTTACTGCAGAAAAGAGGTTTAAAAAATGGGAAAAGTGTTAATAAAAAAATAGGGCTGTTACCCGGTTGGTAGCAGCCCTATTTTTTTTATTCATGCCACAGCATTTTTATGTGAGGAATGCCGTCGAGTATGAATGGTTCGATTACAGTTGTTTGAGCAACTCGCGCACAGCGGCTTCCAACTGCAGGTCAACACCCTTGACAACGGTCTCGGGCTTGTTGAGCACGGGCACGTCGGGCTCCAGCTGGGTGTTCTCCAGATAGGTGCCGTCGGGCAGCTGATAGCCAATTACAGGCACACCGAAAATGAGCGTGGGGTCTTGCATGGTCTCCCAGTTGACCGAACTCATAGTGCCTGGCACGGGCGCACCCACCAGTTTGCCAATCTTCTGATGACTATATACCCAAGGTGTGCCATGGGCATTACTGTAGTTGCCCTCGGCCTGAAGCATGATGCTAGGGTGATTATAGCGACGGCTGGGCATGTCGCACACCTCACGACCTCTGATAACCTGCGTGAAGTACTTATGACCAGAGAACAGGATTTCGATGTCCTCGTGCAGACGGCCACCACCATTATGACGGGTGTCGATGACGATACCCTCCTTGAGGTTGTACTTGCCCAGAATGTCGGAATAGACATCACGGAAGCTGGCATCGTCCATACCCTCGATATGCACATAGCCCAGGCGACCGTTTGACAGGCGCTCTACCTCGGCAGCACGACTCTTGATCCAGCGCTTGTAGAGTAGGGCAGACTGTTCAGACTGGCTGATAGGCAGTACTACCTCGTCCCAGGTGCCGGCATTGCCCTTGAGACTCACGAGCGTCTTCTTGCCACGACAGAGGTTGAGCAGTTGGGCCAGATCGGTATCCTTGGTCAGAGGCTGTCCGTTGATGGCCGTGACGACATCGCCCACCTTCACCTTGCTGCTGGCCTTGCTGAAGGGACCACCTTCGAGAATGGCCGTAATCTTCAGACCGTCGGTAGCCTCGGTGAGGTCGTAGAGCAGACCCAACTGGGCTGTGGCGTCGCCATTGGCAGCAGGGCGGAAACGGCCACCTGTATGACTCACATTCAGTTCGCCAAGCAACTCGCTGAGCAGCTCGGCAAAGTCGTAGTTGTTAGCAATATGTGGCAAGAAGCGTGCATAGTTTTTCACCATGAGGTCCCAGTCGCAGCCATTATAGTCGGTGCGGAAAATCTTCTTGTTGATTTGCTTGGCCACATGGCGCAACAGATACTCGCGCTCGGCAGCGAGGTCGAGTTTCATCTGCGCATCGTAGGCAATAGTCGTCATCTTGTCGCCCTTCTCAATCTTCTTCATGCTGCTGCCCAAAGAATAGAGGTTGCCGTCCTTATCCATCTGGAGCACACCGCTGCCACCCTTGCTCAGCAGCTTGGTCTCGTGCTTGCGCAGGTCCATCTTCCACAGGTCGGGCGCACCCTCGAAAGCAGCGAAGTAGTAGAGGCTCTCGCCATCCTTGCTCACGATGGCATCGCCCAGGCGACTGCTGTTGGGCGTGAGGCGCACGATGCGGTCTTCGATGCCCTCGAACTCAATCTTGAGCGTCTTCACAGAGTCGGCATCAGCCTTCTTGTCGTCCTTCTTGTTCTTACTTTTCTTATCAACTTTCTTGTCGGCATCGGCCTTCTTCTCGGGCTTAGCCTTCTCCAGCTCCTTGAGCAGGGCATAGTCCTCGGGCGACAGGCGATAACGGTCGTAGGCATCCTGTGTGAGGAACGCCAGGAACACGTCCTCCTGACTGCCCCACGAGGCATGACTGCGCATGCCGTAGCGCTCGCTTTCGAACATGATAGCCTTGCCATCCATCACCCAACGGGGGCGACCACTCATATAGCCGCTCTGCGTGATGGGGTGGATCTCGCCACCCTCGGCACTCACAATGCCCTGGTCGGTATAGGGGTCGCGCTTGTTGGCTATATAGCTCAGCACGAACCACTTGCCATCGGGACTCCATTCATAGTCGAAGCCACCGTCCTGACGGTACCACTTGCTGCCATCGGTGACCTGCGTCACCTTCTTGGTCTTCAGGTCGACCACCTTCAGTTTGATGCGGTCCTCGATGAATGCCAGTTTTGTGCCGTCGGGGCTATACTTAGGATACTGGCGCTCTACTTGCGAGAAGTCGAGCTTACCATTGAGTTGCAGGGCTGGCAGTTCGGGGAACACGCTCTCTTCTTTAATCAGCGTGGCATTGGCAAAGTTGAGGTCTTCCTTGCGCACGATGCTAGCCGTATAGAGTTGCCAGTTGCCATTGCGCTCAGAGGCATAGACGATGGTGCGCCCATCGGGGGCGAAGTCCACATCGGCCTCGGCACCAGCTGTCTGAGAGATGCGACGGGTGGTGGCATACTCGGTGCTGGTGACAAACACCTCGCCACGGGCTACGAAGGCCACCTGCTTACCATCACGGCTCACCACAGCCTGGCGCGCACCACTGGTGAAGGTGAGGTCGGAGATGACGGGTTCGTCGTCGCGTGTCAGCGTGATGCTGAGCTTCTGAGGCTGTGAGCCGTTCTTCTGCGTATAGATCTCACCATTATAGGTATAGCACAGCAATCCATTGCGGGCTGCACTGAGGAAACGCACGGGATGGGTCTTGAAAGTAGTGACGGCAACGGGCTGCTGACCGTTATTTGCACCAGTATTCAGGGCATACACATTCATGCTGCCACCATTGCGTTCGCTGAGAAAGTGGAGCGTCTTGCCATCGGCACTGGCCACGGGGTTGCGGTCTTCACCGGCATGGGCCGTGATATTGGTGTGCTGACCGCTCTTGGCATCGTAGAACCACACATCGCGTGTAATAGAAGAGGTGTGGTGTTTGCGCCACTCGTCCTCGTAGCCCTTACGGTCCTGATAATAGAAGCTCTTGCCATCGGCAGCGAAACTGAGCATCTCGGCAGGGGTGCCCAGCACCTGGAGGGTGCGACCGCCCTTCGCGGGTACCTTATATAATTCGGGCAGGGTGTTGTCGGGGAACATCACACTCGCTGCAGGGTCCTGAATGGCTGCTCCAAAGAGCACCCACTTGCCGTCGGGCGAGAAAGCCTGGGGCACCTCGGCCACACTGTTGTAGGTGAGACGGGTGGCCGAACCGCCATCGGCAGACATGGTGAAGATGTCGAGATTGCCGTGACGGTCGCTGGCAAAGGCAATCTGCTTGCCATCGGCACTCCAAACGGGCGAGCATTCATAACTGTCGTGTGTGGTGAGTTGCACGGCTGTGCCACCTTTTGTAGATACTTTGTAGATGTCGCCCTTATAGCAGAACAGCACCTGCTGTCCGTCGGGGCTCACCATCACATCTCGCAACCATAGGGGCGTAAACGCCTGACTCGCACTGGCTTGTACCGACGAGCCTGCCATTACTGCCACCATCATGGCAGTACGCATCCATTTCTTCATAGTCTTTTTCATTTTGTATATAGTCTTTTTCGTTTAGTCTCTAAAAAACTCATCAATCAATGAGACTACAAAATTACATATAATCTGCGACTTTTCTACATGTTTATGCAATTTTTAACATCACAATAGCCCACAAAAAAAGAGCCTTCACCATGGCGGCCTGGCAACGAGGGAGTTGCAGCGCAGGTGAAGGCTCTATTGATAGGGTAATCAGATTAACGGAGTGCCTTGTTCAGCATGTAGTAAACCTCGTTGTTGCGGAGGGTCTGCTTGAAGTCGGCAATATTTGTCTGCTTATTGATTTTCACATACTCAATGCCAAGCATCTCGGCGAAGTCTTCCCAGTACTCCTCGTTGATATCGTAAGAGAAAGCACTGTGGTGAGTACCACCAGCCAGGATCCATGCGGCAGCGCCAACCTCGAAGCTGGGCTGGGGAATCCACAGGGCAGAAGCCACGGGGAGCTTAGGCATGGGCTTGGGCTCGATGCACTCTACCTCCTGAGAAATCAGGCGGAAGCGGTTGCCAAGGTCCACAACGGTGGCCTTGATACCTGCACCGGTCTTTGAGGTGAACACCAGACGGGCGGTCTGCTGCTTGCGGATACCGATGCCGAGGAAGTGAACCTCGAGCTTGGGCTTGTCGGTAGCGATGAGAGGACAAACCTCGAGCATGTGGCTCTGCAGGCATGAGCTCTTGTCGCCGGCGAAGTTGAGGGTGTAGTCCTCCAGGAATGAGCAGCCGGTAGGCATGCCCTGCTGGATGATGTAAAGGGTGCGATAGAGGCAGGCTGTCTTCCAGTCGCCCTCGGCACCAAAACCGATACCCTCGGCCATCAGGCGCTGTGAAGCCAGACCGGGAATCTGGTCGAAGCCGCAGAAGTTGGGATCGTCGATATTGGCATCACCCAGGTCGTCGAAGTTGGTGGTGAAGGCTGTAGCGCCCTCGTCCTTCAGTACGCGGCGCAGGGCAATCTCGGCCTTGGCAGCATTCTTCACCTTCTCCCAGTAAACCTGTTCACCGCTCTCGTCGATCTTGATGGTGTAGAGTTTCTTATACTCCTCAACAAGCTCGTCGGCCTCCTTGTCGGTAACTTGCTTGAAGTACTCCATCAGAGATGATACGGGGTAGTAGTCCACATGGTAGCCCAGGCGCTGCTCGAACTCCACGCGGTCGCCATCGGTCACGGCCACATTGTTCATGTTCATACCGAACATCAGACAGCGTACGTTGTGAGCATCAGCAACACCAGCTGCTACGCGAGCCCATACGGCAATCTGCTTCTGGGCCTTCTCATCCTTCCAGTAACCGCAAACCACCTTGCGGGCTACACGCATGCGAGTGCAGATATGTCCGAACTCGATGTCGCCGTGAGCACTCTGGTTGAGGTTCATGAAGTCCATGTCGATGTCGCTCCAGGGTATCTCGGCGTTATACTGTGTGTGGAAGTGGCACAGGGGCTTCTGCAGCTGCTGCAGACCCTTGATCCACATCTTGGCGGGAGAGAAGGTGTGCATCCATGTGATGATACCTACGCACTTGGCGTCGTTATTGGCAGCGAGCATGATCTGCTCCACCTCCTTAGAGCTGTTGGCTGTACCTTTATATACAATCTTCACGGGGATATTGCCGCTCTTGTTCAGACCGTCTACCATCTCCTTTGAGTGGCCGTCAACAGCTACAACGGCATCGCCTCCGTAGAGAAGCTGAGCACCTGTGACCCACCAAATTTCTAAATTTTCAAATGCTTTCATTTCTTAGTATTGATGTTAGTTATAATTAGTGTTTCTGTCCCTTCTGACCATAGTAGGCATTGGGACCGTGTTTACGCATATAGTGCTTCTCAACCAACAGAGGGTTCATGGTGAGGTTGGGATTCACGCTGAGGGCTACGAAAGCCATCTTGGCGCACTGCTCCATCACCTTGGCGTTGTAAACGGCATTGTCGGGAGAGGTACCCCATGAGAACGGACCGTGGTTCTTCACGAGCACAGCAGGTGTGTGGTCGGGATTAATCTTACGGATGTTCAGGATCTCGTCTACGATGACATTACCGGTCTCCAACTCGTACTGACCCTTCACCTCGGCCTCGGTCATATCGCGGGTGCAGGGGATATCCTTGTAGAAATAGTCGGCATGGGTGGTGCCGATATTGGGGATGTCCTTACCTGCCTGAGCGAAGGCTGTGGCATAGGTAGAGTGGGTGTGAACCACGCCCTGGATGTTGGGGAATGCCTTATAGAGAACAAGGTGGGTAGGGGTGTCGCTTGAGGGGTTGAGGTCGCCTTCAACAACCTTGCCGCTCTCGAGGTCGACAACAACCATATCCTCTGCCTTCATCTCGTCGTAGCTCACGCCACTGGGTTTGATGACAACGAGACCTTTCTCGCGGTCGATACCAGAGACATTGCCCCAGGTAAAGATAACGAGGCCCTGCTTCACCAGGTCCAGATTGGCCTTGAATACTTTCTGTTTCAGTTCTTCTAACATAGTGATTATAATTTAAAATTAGAGTCTTCGTTGAACGCCTTATTATTAAAGCGGTATAAGGCGGCACCACGTTTCGATGATTTCTTATCAATCAGATTGGTCTTCTCGATGAAGTCCATTTCCTTGATACGCTTGCGGAAGTTGCGCTTGTCGACTTCCTCGCCAACCACAGCTTCATAAAGGGTTTGCAACTGCGTGAGGGTGAACAGCTGAGGCAGTAGACGGAAGCTGATAGGTGCCGTCTTGATCTTCTGACGCATGATGCGCAGAGCCTGGTCCACCATCAGGTTGTGGTCGGAATAGAGGGTGGGGATGCTATTGATGTCAATCCATTCCACACCGTGCTCCTTGCGCACCTTCTCGTCGTAGTCCTTCACGTTAATCAAGGCGTAGTACGCGATAGATATCACACGTTCTCCGGGGTCGCGATCTATACTACCAAAGGCGCCTACCTGACGCATGTACAGGTTGTCGAGGCCTGTGAGATCGCGAAGGGTGCGCTTAGCAGCTTCGTCGATGCTCTCGTCGGCAGAGACGAAGCCTCCGTAGAGGCTCCATTCTCCGCGTCCGGGATCCATCTGGCGACGGCCAACGAGCACCTTCAGCTTCTTCTCGTCGAAACCGAAGATGATGACGTCGACCGACACCCAGACTTTCGAATATTCTTTATAATAGGTCATAGCTAGTTTCTGATTACCACAGGGCAATGTAAAGAATGGTTAAGATAATGATCACACCGAATGCACCGATGTTGAAAGTGCGGTCGGTCTGGAAGATCTTGAGGTCGATAGCTACAAGTTTTGGATCCTGTACCTTGTCCAAAGCATTTGAACGGAGGTAGATACCGATGGTTGCAGTGATGGCTGCAAAGAAGATCATGGCACCCTCGAAGCCCAGCATGTGCATAGTCTCGTTGAAGAAACCACCGATGCAGAGAGCCAGTGAGATGGCTGCAACGATAAACATGACATGGCTCCAGAACAGCTGGGTCTTGACGGTGTGCTCGTCGAGTTCGTCAGCAGGTACAGACTTCTTGCTCTTCAGTGAAATCCATACGAAGAGGATAACCAGTGTGATGAACACAACACCTGAACGTACGAGGAACGGCATGTCGGGGAAGGCAAACTTGTAGATGATAGAGAAGGCGAAGGTTCCGATGGCGCAGACAACGGCAGCTGTACCGCTGGCACGCTTCCACAACAGACCCAAGCCGAAGATAACTACTACACCAGGATATACGAAGGCTGAATACTCCTGGATGAACTGGAAGGCCTGGTCGATACCACCCATCAGGGGATATACGGCAATCAGGGCGATGATCAGAGCGCATACAGAGGTGAGACGTCCAACGGTAACCAACTTCTTCTCAGAGGCAGTCTTGTTGATGAACTGCTTGTAGATATCCATCGTGAAGAGGGTAGAGGTAGAGTTGAACATTGAAGCCAGTGAAGAGATAACGGCTGCGGCAAGAGCTGCGAATGACAGACCCTTGACAACCGTAGGTGTGAAGTTACGGATCAGGAAGGGATATGCATCGTCTGAACGGCCGATAGAACCAGCCAGCGTAGCACGCAGGTCGGCACACTCAGGAGCGTTCATGATATAGAATGCACATACACCGGGGATACATACGATGAAGGGAATCAAAATCTTCAGGAAGGCAGCGAATACCATACCCTTCTTAGCCTCGTCGAGTGACTTGGCAGCCAGACCCTTCTGGATGATGTACTGGTTGAAACCCCAGTAACCCAGGTTGGTGAGCCACAGGGCACCGAAGATCAGCACGATACCAGGATTGGTGAAGAAGGGGTCGTCCTGAACCACAGGATAAGCCTCGGCATTACGCGTCACCACCAGGTTGAAGTGCGTATCTGCAGGATCCTGTGCCAGATAGTCCTTGATATGTACCAGTGTGTCCCAGGCACCACCGATACCCATCTCGCCACCGATGAATGAGAGGGCAGCATAGGCAGTAATCAGACCACCACCAACGAGGAAGGTCACCTGCATCACGTCGGTCCATGCCACAGAAGCCAGACCACCGTAGATAGAGTATACACCGGCAATGATAAACAGAGACAGGATGATGACCATACGAACCTGGTCGATCTCCATGCCTGCTACCATGATGGTCATGTCGGTAGGCAAGCCCAGGATCTGCTGGATAGCCAGTGCACCGAGCCATGCTACTGATGTGAGGTTAACGAATACATAGAGGAACAGCCACAGCAGGGAGAAGGCAAAGCCTACACCCCAGTTGTAGCGCTCGCGCAGGAACTGAGGAATGGTGAAAATCTTCTTCTCAATCATCAGTGGGAGCAGGTACTTACCCACAACGAGCAGTGTGGCAGCAGCCATCAGCTCGTAGGCAGCGGGAGCGATACCAGATGCAAAGGCAGAACCCGACATACCGATGAACTGTTCTGCAGAGATATTTGCTGCAATCAGTGATGCACCGACAGCCCACCATGTCAGGGTGTTACCTGCCAGGAAGTAGTCGGTTGATGATTTCTCTTCGCCTTTCTTGGTACGTGACAGGAACAGTCCCATACCAACAAGGATGATGATGTAGATGACGAAGACCATGTAGTCCTGCCATGCGAAGCCATTGTTGCTTAACGCCTGAATAATCTTATCCATTTGTTGAATGTGTTTTAATTTTTTTTGTTATTAATATGTATTGTTAGTTCTATTATTTCACAGAGAACTTATAGGCAGCGTGGCTGTAGTACTTCTCGCCGGGGTTCAGCACGGGACTGGGCCATTCAGGATGGTTGGGGCTGTCGGGGTACTTCTGGCTCTCCAAGCATACAGAGATGTACTGAGGATAGTGCTTGCCATGCTTGCGAACCACGTTCTCCTCGCCCTGGATGCCCTGGAAGTTGCCAGTGTAAACCTGTACGCCTGGCTCGTTGGTGAACATCTCCATGAAGATGCCGGTCTTAGGACTGTAGAGCGTGGCTGCAACCTTTGTGTCATCACCCTTGGTGTTCAGACACCAGTTGTGGTCGTAACCGCCATTGGCATTAGCCACCTGGTCGTACTCACGATCCAGACCGTCGATGATAGCATGTTCGGTGCGGAGGTCCATCGTGGTACCCTCTACGGCACGAATCTCACCTGTAGGCATGTAAGAGTCGTCGGCCACGGTGAACGAGTCGGCATTCACGCTCAACCACTGGTTCAAACCACCTGCAGGCTCCTCGAAGTCACCAGAGAGGTTGTAGTAGTTGTGGTTGGTCTGATTGATGATGGTGGGTTTGTCGGTGGTAGCCTCCCAAGTGATGTCGATGGTGTTGCCATTGACAATCTTATAAGTGGTAGTTGCCGTTACGGTGCCGGGGAATCCGTTCTCGCCGTCCTCAGCAACGATGGTCAGCTTCAATGTCTGGTCGTCAATCTGCTCGGCCTTGTAGATCTGGTTCATCCAACCCGTATCACCGCCGCCATGCAGACAGTGGTCACGTCCGTCGTGCTTGTCGTTCTGCTTCAGCTGGATGGTGTCGCCATTGAGGACGAAACGACCCATGTTGATGCGGTTGGCATAGCGGCCAACGCTTGAACCGTAGTCGGTGGTCTTCTCCATGTACTGGGCAATGTTGTCGAAGCCAAGTACTACGTCAACGAGCGAGTCGTTCTTGTCGGGTACCATCATAGACACGATACGAGCACCATAGTTGGTGATGCATACCTCCATGCCCTTGTCGCCCTTGAGGGTGTAAAGACGCACGGTGTCGCCATTGACAACAGTGTCAAACTTAGCAGGGTTAAGGCCCGATGCTGTTAACTCTACAGGTGCTGTTTTGGGGTCACACGACATCATCGTGAGAGCCATGAGTGCACCAAATCCGAATAGTGAAGCCTTGAATGCTTTCATCGTTTTGTTGAATTAAAAAATTAAACTTTTAGTTATTGTTTCGAAATTTGGGTGTAAAGTTACAATATATTTTCTGAACCACCAAACATATTGGCGTGATTTTTTGTTGACAAGTCCTTTTTTTATAGATTTTCATACGTATTTGAAAAAAAAGACGTACCTTTGCACTCTATGAAACAGATTATTGTAAAAGACGCGGATTTAAGTAAAGCAGCAATGGAGGGCATGGATGCCTTCCTGCAAGTCTTTATTGATGCACTGAGAGAGGCCGTGGGAGGAGAGCCTACTGCGGAGAGTCTGCAGGAGTTGAATGCTGACCAGGTGACGCTGCTCTGTTGGGACACCCTTCACCAGGAAGTGATGGATGGCGGCTTCGTGCAACTGATCCATAACGGTTACGGTCCTTTTATCTTCAAGAACCCCTTCGCCAAGGCGCTGAATAAGATGTGGGGCATGCGCGACCTGTCGAAGATGCTGTATGAAGTGCACACGTTGTGGCTGGAGCATCGCGAGGCCCTGGAGGCTGAGTGTACCGATGAGGAGTTCATGGCGCTGTTTGAACAGCATCCGCAGTTTGATGATTATGACGATATGTTCATCGAGAACGAAGAGCGATGGACGGATGAGATTGCCCACTATGTGGACAGGAATATAGAGAAATTTGCTGTAGTAGAATGAATAAACAACAAGAGGAACTCCGTAAGAAGAGTCCTGTACAGATAAAGAACCGCAAGGCCTCATTCGAGTATTTCTTCATTGAGGAATTTACGGCGGGCATTGTGCTTACCGGTACCGAAATCAAGTCGATCAGGGCTGGTAAGGCAAGTCTCGTGGATACTTATTGCACCATCATCCATGGTGAGATGTGGGTGAAGGGCATGTCGATAAGTCCTTATTTCTATGGTTCTTATAATAATCACGAACAGAAGCGTGACCGTAAGTTGCTGCTGACCAGGCGTGAGATAGCCCGACTGGAGAGTGCTACGAAACAGACTGGATACACCATCGTACCAACACTCGTGTTTATCGACGAGAACGGCAGGGCTAAGATGGACCTCGCTCTTTGTAAAGGTAAAAAGGCTTTTGATAAGCGTCAGACGCTGAAGGAAAAAGAAGACCGCCGCGAGATGGATCGCGCCATGAAGGTTTACAAATGATACAACAGGAAATAACTAAACGCATCCTGATTCTCGACGGAGCCATGGGCTCTGTCATTCAGGAGTATGGACTTGATGAAAAAGACTTCCGTGGAGACCGTTTTCAGGATCTGCTAGGACTGATTAAGGGTAACAATGATATCCTGAATCTGACGCGTCCTGACGTGATTGGTGATATCTATGAAAGGTATCTGAAAGCTGGTGCCGACATTATTTCAACCAACACTTTCAATGCACAACGTATCTCACAGAGTGACTACGGGTTATGCGATTTTGTTAGAGAAATAAATGAAACCAGTGCACGACTCGCCAAGAAGGCGGCAGAGAAGTATTCCACACCAGGAAAACCCCGCTTTGTTGCAGGTTCTGTAGGACCTATGAACAAGACTTGTTCGATGTCGCCCGACGTGTCGAACCCGGCCTATCGTGAGCTGACTTACGACCAGGCTCTGGAGGCCTATATGGAGCAGATTGGCGGACTGGTAGACGGTGGTGCGGATGTCATCCTGATTGAGACGGTTTTTGACACGCTCAATGCCAAGGCTGCCATCGATGCGGCCGTGAGGGTCATTGACGGTCGTGACATTCCCATCATGGTGAGTGTGACGATCAGTGACGCTGCCGGACGAACGCTGAGTGGACAGACCTTGGATGCTTTCCTGGCGAGTGTGTCGTCATATCCTATTTTCAGTATTGGCCTGAACTGTTCGTTTGGTGCGCGTCAGATGAAGCCTTATCTCAAGGAACTGAGTCGTCGTGCACCTTATTATATTAGTTGTCATCCGAATGCCGGCTTGCCCAACTCGCTGGGCCTCTATGACGAGACGCCGGAGACGATGGCCCCGCAGATTGCCGAGTTTATCGATGAGAAACTCGTAAATATCGTGGGTGGCTGCTGTGGTACCACACCTGCCTTCATTGAGAAATATGCACCGTTGGTGGTGGGTAAGGAGCCCCATCAGCCTGTGGAGAAACCGACGTCTCTATGGCTGTCGGGCCTGGAACTCCTGAATACCGGCGAGGCTACGTTCGTCAATGTGGGCGAACGCTGTAACGTGGCCGGTTCCCGTAAGTTCTTGCGACTGATTAAGGAGAAGAGCTACGAGGAGGCTTTGCAGATAGCACGCAAACAGGTGGAGGATGGTGCCATGGTCATCGATGTCAATATGGATGACGGACTGCTGGATGCGAAGGCAGAGATGGTGCATTTCCTGAACCTGATAGCTTCTGAGCCTGATATTGCCCGTGTGCCTGTGATGATTGACTCCAGTAAGTGGGATGTGATTATGGCTGGCCTGAAGTGTGTGCAGGGCAAGAGCATCGTGAACTCCATCTCCCTGAAAGAGGGTGAGGAGGTGTTCCTGAGTCATGCACGCGACGTGAAGAGCATGGGTGCTGCCGTGGTGGTGATGTGCTTCGACGAACAGGGACAGGCTACCTCGTATGAGCGCAGGATTGAAATAGCAGAAAGGGCCTACCGACTGTTGGTTGACAAGGTGGGTTTCCTGCCTCAGGATATCATCTTCGACCCCAACGTGCTGGCTATTGCTACGGGTATGGAGGAGCATAATGCCTATGCGCTGGATTTTATCCGTGCTACGGAGTGGATTCATCAGAATCTGCCTGGAGCGCATGTCAGCGGCGGCGTCAGCAACCTGTCGTTCTCGTTCCGTGGCAACAACTACCTACGTGAGTCCATGCATGCCGTGTTCTTGTATCATGCCATACAGGTCGGTATGGACTTTGGTATCGTAAACCCTTCGGCCAAGGTGACTTACGATGACATCCCGCAAGATCACCTGACATTGATAGAGGATGTGGTGCTGAACAGGCATCCGGAGTCGGCGGAGCAACTGATGGAGCTGACGGGGGAGACGGGGAATACTAGTGAAACTAGTCAGACAAGTTCAACTAGTGCTAGCCTGAACCTCGAAGAGCGTCTTCAGGAGGCACTTATCAAGGGCAACGGCGAACATCTGGATGATGACCTGAAGGAGGCATTGGCGAAGTATCCGCGTGCCGTCGATATCATTGAGGGGCCTTTGATGGCTGGCATGAACGAGGTGGGACGCCGCTTCGGAGAAGGAAAGATGTTCCTGCCGCAGGTGGTGAAGACGGCTCGTACGATGAAGCGTGCGGTGGAGATCCTGCAGCCGTTTATTGACTCTGGAAAAACGGAAGGGACGGGAACAACCGGGAATCAGAGGAAGGTGCTTTTGGCTACCGTCAAGGGCGACGTTCATGATATTGGTAAGAATATCGTGGGGGTTATCATGGCTTGTAATGGTTACGAGGTGATTGACCTTGGCGTGATGGTGCCTGCCGACCAGATAGTGGCCCGTGCCAAGGAGGAACATGTGGATATGATTGGTCTCTCGGGATTGATCACGCCCAGTCTGGAAGAGATGGTCAATGTGGCCAGCGAACTGAAGAAGGCCGGACTGGATATACCCATCATGATTGGTGGTGCTACGACCAGCGAACTGCATGTGGCACTGAAGATTGCGCCGGTATATGGCGGTCCGGTGGTATGGCTGAAGGATGCCTCACAGAATCCCCTGGTGGCTCAGCGACTGATGGCGGATGCAGAGGGGTATAACGAGGAACTGAACAGAACTTATGCGCACCTGCGCGAACAATATATTCAAGAACAGCAGCAACTGCTCTCGCTCGACGAGGCACGTCGCCGCAAAACCAAACTATTCGAATGAAAAAACTACTTGTCTTTCTATTGGCTTTCTTGGCCATCAATGTAAGTGCCCAGAAAAAACGTGAGTTTCGTGGTGCTTGGATCCAGTGCGTGAACGGACAGTTCCAGGGCATGGGAACGCAGAAGATGCAGCAGACCCTGATGTATCAGTTGGATGAGCTCCAGAAGGATGGCGTCAATGCGATTATCTTCCAGGTGCGTCCGGAGTGTGATGCACTCTATCAGAGCAGTATCGAACCCTGGAGCCGTTTCCTGACAGGTCAGCAGGGTAAGGCACCATCACCTTATTGGGATCCCTTGCAGTGGATGATTGAACAGTGTCATCAGCGTGGCATGGAGCTGCATGCGTGGATCAATCCTTATCGTGCGAAGACAAAGGGTACAACGGCACTGGCTACCACTCATGTGGCTATTCAGCATCCTGAGAGATGTTTTGACTACGACGGACTGAAGATATTGAATCCTGGTATTCCTGAGAACCGTGACTATATCTGTGAGGTGGCCAAGGATATCGTGGCCCGTTACGATGTGGATGGTATTCATATGGATGACTATTTCTATCCTTATCCTGCAGCAGGACAGATTATTCCTGATGATGCGCAGTATCGTCTTCATAGTAATGGCATCAAGGATCGTGGCGACTGGCGCAGGTATAACGTAGACCTGTTTATCAAGCAGTTCTATGAGACGGTACATGCCGTGAAGCCTTGGGTAAAGGTGGGTATCTCTCCTTTTGGTATCTACCGTAACAAGAAGAATGCTGCTATCGGCAGTAATACCAACGGCTTGCAGAACTATGATGACTTGTATGCTGATGTGCTGATGTGGGTGAATAATGGCTGGCTTGACTATTGTGTGCCTCAGATTTACTGGGAGATTGGCAATAAGGCTGCCGATTACGAGACGCTGATCCGTTGGTGGAACCAGTACGCTGGCGCCCGTCCATTGTTTATCGGTGAGGATATCGAGCGTACGGTGAAGAACAAGGACCTGCAGAATCCCAACCAGCATCAGCAGGCGGCCAAGCATCGTCTGACCCAGCAGATGCAGAATGTGAAGGGTACCGTGCTCTGGTATGCCAAGGCTGCTGTGGATAATACGGGCAACTATGGTACGATGCTGCGTCAGAACTACTGGCGTCATCCTGCCTTGCAGCCTGAGATGTCGTTTATTGATAAAGTAAAGCCAGGGAAGCCCCGTAAGGTGAAGCCCGTATGGACCAGCGATGGCTATATCCTGTTCTGGACTGCTCCAAAGAGTAAGAAATGGAATGACGAAGCCACGAAATATGTGGTCTATCGTTTTGCAAAGGGTGAGAAGGTGAATGTTGAGGATCCTTCAAAGATTGTGACAATCACGTCGAACACCTTCTATAAACTCCCATATACGGATGGACGCACGAAGTATTATTATGTAGTGACAGCCCTGAACCGTTTGCAGAATGAGAGTAAACCCGCCAAGAAATCGGTGAAGCTCTAAGGGAAATCCCCTGGTACAGATAAAGCAGAAGCCCTGTCTCGAAAGACAGGGCTCTGTTGTTTGTTTGGAATAAGTGTTTTTGTTTGTAAGTTGTGTTATGCTTCAGCAGCTTCGGGTATTACTGAAACGATGCTCTTGTTGAACTTACCCTTGTGGAAGTTCACTGTGCCATCAATGAGGGCATAGAGGGTATCGTCTTTACCAATAGCAACACCGTTACCGGGGTTGTGCTTTGTACCACGCTGACGAACGATGATGTTGCCGGCGATACACTTCTGGCCACCCCAGATTTTCACACCAAGTCGCTGAGCTGCACTTTCGCGGCCGTTCTTAGAACTACCTACACCTTTCTTATGTGCCATACTGCTGTTCCTCCTTAAGCGATTACTTGTTTAACTTCTACCTGAGTGAACTGCTCACGATGACCGTTGCGCTTGCGAGAGTCCTTGCGACGCTTCATCTTGAAGACAATCACCTTGTCGCCCTTTACCAGCGGGTTCACTACTTCTACTACTACCTTTGCACCTTCTACGGTGGGTGCGCCAACCTTGACAGCGCCGTCGGCATCTACGAGCAGCACTTTGTCAAACTCAACAGTCTTGCCTGCCTCCACGTCCTTGATGTGGTGCACGAAGAGCTTCTTGCCCTCCTCAACCTTAAACTGCTGACCCTGAATTTCTACAATTGCGTACATTTGATTTTGTTTGTAAATAGGGTTTTTTCCGTAAGGCGGTGCACGTCCGTACACACTTAACCCTGCCTCCACGGACTCATTTCGGGGTGCAAAGGTACTAATTTTCTATTACATAGAACCTATTGCACCGGATATAATGCTAAACTTTTATGTTTTTTTAACCTGTAGGATAGACTTAGAGACCTGCTTTTGTCAGTTCCTCGTCCATCTCCTGTTGCAGTTCGCGGGCTTTGTTGCCTGCCACTTCTGCAAAGTGGTCGTCGTTAGAGGCATAGATAATGCCACGGCTGGAGTTGACCAGCAGACCGCAGTCTTTGTTCATGCCATATTTGCATACTTCCTGCAAAGAACCGCCCTGGGCACCTACGCCAGGCACAAGCAGGAAATGGTCGGGAGCCAGTTTGCGGATGTCCTCGAACATCTTGCCCTGAGTGGCACCTACGACATACATCATGTTGTCGGTGTTGCCCCATTCCTGACTCTTCTTCAGCACTTTCTCAAACAGACGCTCGCCCTGGGCATCCTCCGTGAGCTGGAAGTCGTGCGAACCCTTGTTGCTGGTCAGGGCCAGCAGGATAACCCACTTGCCTTCGTACTGCAGGAAGGGTGTCACGGAATCCTCACCCATATATGGTGCCACGGTCAGTGCGTCGATGTTGTATTCCTCGAAGAACGTGCGGGCATACATCTGACTGGTGTTACCGATATCACCACGCTTGGCATCTGCGATAATCAGATGGTTGGGGTGATTCTCCTTGATATATTCGCAGGTCTTCACGAAAGCTTCCATACCCTTGATACCATAGGCCTCGTAGAAAGCGAGGTTGGGCTTGTAAGCCACACAGTAGGGGGCAGTGGCATCGATGATGGCCTTGTTGAATTCGAAAATGGGGTCGTGCAGGTCGAAGACGCACTGGGGCATCTTCTTAGGGTCTGTATCCAAACCTACGCAGAGGAAACTGCGCTTCTGCTTAATCTGTTGAATGAGTTCTTGACGTGTCATATTCTTTATGGTTGTTTGTTGCTGTACCACAGTAACATACTCAACTGGTTATAATTCGTTTTCTTTCATTCGCTCGGCATTCTCGGCCACGGTGAGGGCGTCGATCATTGCCTGGATGTCACCACCAAGGAATCCCTGCAGGTCGTGAGTCGTATAGCCGATACGGTGGTCGGTCACACGTCCCTGGGGGAAGTTGTACGTGCGGATCTTAGCCGAACGGTCACCGGTAGAGACGAGCGTCTTACGGCGACTGGCTATATCGTCCATGTATTTCTGGTGTTCCTTATCATATATAAAAGTGTACAGGCGCGAGAGGGCACGCTCCTTGTTCTTTGGCTGGTCGCGCGTCTCGGTACACTCGATGAGGATTTCCTCGGTCTCTCCGGTATTGGGGTTCTTCCACATATAGCGCAGGCGAACACCAGACTCCACCTTGTTCACGTTCTGGCCACCGGCACCAGAAGAACGGAAGGTATCCCATTTGATTTCACCTTCGTTGATATGTACCTCGAACTTGTCGGCCTCGGGCAGGACGGCTACCGTTGCTGCTGATGTGTGCATACGGCCCTGGGTCTCCGTGGCAGGCACACGCTGAACGCGGTGTACACCACTCTCGTATTTCAACGTGCCGTATACATCGGCACCGCTCACGGCAAAGTCGATCTCCTTGTAGCCGCCTACAGCACCTTCGCTGACGCTGGTCACAGAGAGTGTCCAACCTTTTGAGTCGCAGAAACTCTTGTACATCTTAAACAAATCGCCGGCAAAGAGACAGGCTTCGTCACCACCTGTTCCGGCGCGAATCTCCATCTGTACATTCTTCGCATCTTCAGGATCTTTCGGAATGAGGGCTATCTTGATTTCCTCTTCCAACTGGGGCTGGAGGGCCTCGTTGGCAGCCAGTTCCTCACGGGCCATCTCCTTCATCTCGGGATCGTCCTCGTTGGCCAGGATATCTTTTGCTTCTTTAATGCTGTTCAGACAGTTGATGTATCGTTTACGTGCATCCATGATGTCGCCCAGGTCCTTGTATTCCTTCGTGAGTTTCACGAAACGGTTCTGGTCGGCAATCACAGCGGGGTCGGTGATGAGTGTTGAAACCTCTTCAAATCGGCTCTCTAATCCGTCAAGTTTCTGTAAAATACTGTTTGTTGTTTCTGCCATAAAAAGTTGTTAATCATAATTTGGGTGCAAAAGTACAAAAAATAATCGACTTTGAGGGCCTATAATAGAAATTTTATCTATCTTTGCACTCTGAAAGCGATATGAAAATGCAAAAAGAAGATTTAAGAATAGTATTTATGGGTACTCCGGAGTTTGCCGTCGAGACCCTGAAAGCACTTGTTGAAAACCATTATAATGTGGTGGCTGTTGTCACCCAGCCAGACAAACCCGTAGGCCGTCATCAGAATGAGCTCCAGCCTTCAGAGGTGAAGAAATACGCGTTGGAGCACAATCTGCCCGTGCTGCAGCCCGTGAAGATGAAAGACCCCGAGTTCGTGGAGACGCTTCGTTCGTATCAAGCCAACCTTCAGGTCGTGGTAGCATTCCGTATGCTGCCTGAGGTGGTATGGGCTATGCCTGAATACGGCACTTTCAATGTCCATGCCGCCTTGCTGCCTCAGTATCGTGGCGCGGCCCCCATTAACTGGGCAGTTATCAATGGTGAGACAGAGACGGGTGTGACAACCTTCTTCCTGGATCATGATATTGATACCGGACGTATTATCATGAAGAAGCATTTTCCTATTCCTGATGACGCCAATGTGGAGTATGTCTATGATGGCCTGATGCATCTGGGCGCAGAGATTTGTATGGAGACACTCGAGGCTATCGTTGCTGCCGACGGACATCCTGCAAGTATTCCCCAGGAAGAGTGTGCCGAGTTGAAAGCGGCTCCGAAGATTTTCAAGGAGACGTGTCAGATAGACTGGAACCAGCCCGCAAAGCGTATCTACGACTTTGTGCGTGGCTTGTCGCCTTATCCCGGTGCATGGACGGTCCTGAAAGACGAAAAGGGTGGGGATACGGTTCTGAAGATATTCCGTGCCACCAAGACAGATAAACAGGTAAATGACAGGGTAGGCACTTTGATGGCTGACAGAAAACATCTGTATATCGCATGTGCAGATGCCTGGCTGCAAATCGATGAGCTGCAGCTGGCTGGAAAAAAACGTATGGATGCGCAGGCTTTCCTCAACGGCATGAAGGAGATAGAAAAATATTCTGCTGTATGATATAATATTTTGCGAGGCATCACGTTACTAATAATGTAAACATATAAAAGGAGATGCCTATGCAGATATTTACTTATGATGAAACGCATCCGAGCGAGAAGACGCTCAAGCTGATTAAAGAAATAGCTTATACCTATCGGGTAGAAAATAAGCAGGCTTATTGCCTCAATTAATTAGGAAAAGAAAAAATGACTTTAGTTTCACCTTCTCTTCTAGCGGCCGATTTCTTGCATCTCGACCAAGATATTCAAATGATTAACCGTTCGGAGGCTGACTGGCTTCACCTGGACGTGATGGATGGTTCGTTTGTGCCCAACATATCGTTTGGCTTCCCCGTATTGGAAGCTGTGGCGAAAGCATGTAAGAAGCCGCTTGATGTTCATTTCATGATTGAGAAACCGGAGCGCTATATTCAGCAGACGGCAAAGCTTGGTGCTATGATGATGAATGTGCACCAGGAGGCCTGCCTGCACCTGCATCGTACTATCCAGGAGATTCATCAGGCTGGTATGAAGGCTGGTGTGACGCTGAATCCGGCAACGCCTGTCTCCGTGCTCGAGGATGTGATCTGTGATGTGGATATGGTGCTTCTGATGAGTGTGAATCCGGGCTTCGGTGGACAGAAGTTCATTGAGAATACGATTCAGAAAGTAAAACGACTGCGTCAGCTCATAAATGAGTCGGGCAGTCGTGCATTGATAGAAGTCGACGGTGGTGTGCAAGGTGAAACAGCACCACGTCTGGTTGCTGCGGGTGTCGACGTGCTTGTCAGTGGAAGCTATGTGTTCAAAGCTTCTAGTCCTGAAGACGTCATCCATCAGTTGAGGAGCCTGTAACCGCGGCTCCTTGCTGATAAGGATTTAGTATTCGCAGAGCGCCAGTTCTATTTTGTTGTCCTTGGCCATCTTCCTGAGATTAATCAGGGCGTAGCGCATACGTCCCAGTGATGTGTTGATGCTGACACCGGTCAGATCGGCAATCTCCTTGAAAGAAAGCTGTTGGAAGTATCGCATATAGACAACCTCACGCTGAGGAGCGGGCAGAGTGTTCATCATCTTCTTGATGTCGATGAGAATCTGCTCATTAATCATCTCGGCCTCCTTATTGGAGTCCATGACAGACGCATTTTTCAGGTTCTGCAGGTCGTTCTCTTCGTTGGCGTCAACGATATGGGCAGATTGCTGCTGGCGGTACCAGTCCATGATGCAGTTGTGCGCAATGCGTGTAATCCAAAACTGGAACTTGCCAGAGTCGGTATACAACCCTTGCTGCAGTTTGGTTATGACCTTGACGAATGTCTCTTGGAAGATGTCGTCAGCAATGTCATGATCGCGAACTACGAACATGATGTAAGTGAACAACTTTGTCTGGGTGCGACTGATTAACTCATCAAACGCACGGTTATCACCTTTTACGTAGAGTAGTGCCAACGCTTCGTCGGATACTCCTTCAAAATTCTTCATATGTCAAGTAATTTTTTATGAAGTAAATTTTGTTTCGATAGGCAATAAATTTTGTTTTTATGAGTTAATAATAAAGGTTTATCGGTGCAAAAGTAGGTAAAAAATATGTAACGACCAAATTTTTCGCATATTTTTTTGCCGTACGTGCTATTTTTTTTAGTACCTTTGCAGTCTCTTTTGGTGATATTTAAACTGAGAGGATTGATAGAAATGAGTGATATATATATATTAGGTATAGAGTCCAGTTGTGACGATACTTCGGCTGCAGTGCTGAAAAATGGCGTCTTACTTTCCAATGTTACTGCTTCGCAGGCGGTGCATGAAGCTTATGGTGGCGTTGTGCCGGAATTGGCTTCCCGTGCCCATCAGCAGAATGTGGTACCTGTTGTAGATCAGGCAATTAAGAAAGCTGGTATCACAAAGGAGCAGTTGACGGCTGTAGCCTTTACCCGTGGACCCGGTTTGATGGGTTCCCTTCTGGTAGGTGTCAGTTTCGCCAAGGGTTTCGCCCGCTCCTTGGGTATTCCCCTGATAGACGTAAACCATCTGCAAGGTCATGTCATGGCCCATTTCATCAAGGAGTCTGAAGATGACCAGCATTGTCCGCCATTACCTTTCATCTGTTTGCTGGTAAGTGGTGGTAATTCACAGATTGTGCTTGTACGTGCCTATAACGATATGGAGGTGCTTGGTCAGACTATCGATGATGCTGCAGGCGAGGCTATAGACAAATGTTCGAAGGTGATGGGACTCGGCTATCCCGGTGGTCCTATTATCGACCGTCTGGCCCGTCAGGGTAATCCAAAGGCCTATCAGTTCTCCGAACCTCAGATTCCTGGCTTCGACTACAGTTTCTCAGGTTTGAAGACCTCCTTCCTTTACAACTTGCGCAAATGGGTGGAGGAAGATCCTGATTTCGTGGAGCATCACAAGGAGGACCTGGCAGCTTCTCTGGAATGGACAATCGTGGATATCCTGATGAAGAAACTGCGTCTGGCTGTGAAGCAGACGGGTATCAAGCATGTTGCCGTTGCCGGCGGTGTCAGCGCAAATAATGGTTTGCGCAATGCTTTCCAGGATCACGCCCGCCGTTATGGCTGGACCATTTATATTCCTAAGTTCAGCTATACCACGGATAATGCAGCAATGATAGGTATCGTGGGTCATTATAAATATCTGGATGGTGAGTTCTGTCCGATAGATGCACCTGCTTTTTCAAAAGTAACATTTAAGTAAAAAGATATGGATTTCGAAGGAAAGATTATAAGCAGAGAGATTAGTCAGCTGCTTTGGGAAAGAGAAAAAACTGTTTCTACTGCAGAGAGTTGTACTGGTGGTCGTATTGCAGAAGCAATTATCTCTGTACCAGGTGCTTCTAAATATTTTAAGGGTGGTATCATCTGCTATGTGAATGAAGTGAAGGAAAACCTGTTGGGAGTTTCACATGATTTGATAGAAGAGAAAACCGCTGTATGTGAAGAGGTTGCTGTTGCGATGGTGAAGGGCGCATGCAAGGTGTTGAACACCGATTATGCTATCGCGGCGACGGGCTTAGCTGGTCCTGGAGGTGGTACAAAAGAAATTCCTGTTGGTACTATCTGGCTGGCATGTGGTACATCGGAAAAAGTGGTTACATGTAAGATAGAAGAAGACAATGGTCGAGACATGAATCTGACCTTTGCTACCAATAAAGCTGTACAGATGTTCTGCGACTTCTTGAAGGCCGAGGATGCAACCAGTGAAGGCGAGGAAAGTTAAAAAACTTTAAGAGTTTAATAATTGTCAATTCTCTATTTTTAATTTCCAATAAAAATTCGTACCTTTGCACCCTGTTTGGAGTAAGTTACTAAAAAGGAACACAATTAAAGTAGATAGCAATGTCTAAAATTTGTCAAATTACAGGAAAGAAGGCACAGATTGGTAATAATGTGTCTCACTCAAAGCACCGCACAAAGCGCAGCTTTGACGTAAACCTGTTCAGCAAGAAGTTCTACTATGTAGAGGAGAATTGCTGGATTCAGTTGAAGATCAGCGCTGCTGGCCTTCGTATGATTAATAAAGTAGGTCTTGACGCCGCTCTGAAGCAGGCTGTAGCCAAAGGCTTCGTGGATTGGAAAGACATTAAAGTAATAGGAGACTAATAGACCATGGCAAGCAAGAAAGCAAAAGGCAATCGCGTTCAGGTTATCCTGGAGTGCACCGAGATGAAGAATAGTGGTCTTCCCGGCACAAGCCGTTACATTACGACCAAGAATCGTAAGAACACAGCTGAGCGTCTGGAGTTGATGAAGTATAACCCCATCCTGAAGAAGATGACTCTTCATAAGGAGATTAAGTAATTGTAAGAAAGAATGGCAAAGAAAACCGTTGCTACCCTCCACGAAGGTTCGAAGGATGGTCGCGCTTACTCTAAGGTTATCAAGATGGTAAAGAGCCCCAAGACTGGTGCTTACATCTTCGATGAGCAGATGGTTCCCAACGAAGCCGTTAAGGACTTCTTCAAGAACTAATCTAGTTAGATTATATTTTTTATCTAAATAATTAAGGCTGTACGCAATCATGTGTACAGCCTTTTTTTTGTGTCTTGATAGTCTTTCTTTTTGGAAAGGGCTGCGTTCTATTTTTTTTTCTATTCAGAATAGATGCGCTCGTACTGCCGGGCCACTTTGATATAGTCGTGATGGCGGCGTACGTACTCTATGCTCTGGCGCTTCAGTTCAGGGATGCGCTCAGGATGAAGGACGAGCTGTTCCAGTTCATCGCGCACACTCTCGTATGTAGGTTGTACGTTGACGATAGGGCGCAGTTCGTTCTCTCCCAGTATCTCGTAGTTCTCGGGTTCACCGCCACCTATGCAGATAATACCCTTTGACATAGCCAGCAGGGGATTCATGGATGGGGTGTAGCTGTAGAGCTGATCCAGGATAGCATCGCTACCGTCCATCAGTTTCTGGTATTCATTGAACGGGATACCCTCCGCCTTGATGAGTTTCATCTTATCAGGATGCGCACGCAATACATCCTCAGCTGCTCGTAGCATGATGTCGGTACCCTTGTAGGCGCTTCGTCCCTTGCTGATGCCGATGAAGATGGATGAGGGCTGATGGATGAGGGCTGATGGCTGAGGGATGAGGGGTGATGGTTCTTGCGTCCCTTCGGTAGCAAGCGAGCGGAGCTCGAGCGGATGTAAGATGTCTGATTCTGGCATCTTGATGGGCAGGGGGATGAAGTGCGTCTTCTCCTTGAAGTAAGGTTCGTAGCACACGTAGTTCTCGTAGAGACCGGCGATGATCTGGTCGCAGTCAACCGCAATAAACTTATTAAGTTTCTCCTTCGTTGTACCTATCCAGTCGCGCTGTTCCCTCAATGCAGGTTCATCCGTGCGCAACTCATCGCCGATGTTGAAGTCGCTATAGCGCAGAGGCTTCCTGTTCGTACACTCGTTGACCCAGTACCAGTCCATGCCCATGGCGCAGAGCACCACCTTCCTGTTATATCTTCTCAGGTATCTGTATATATGGAATATCCATTCCGCCTTCAGTTCCAGGAACATCGGGTTGATGAGCTGCACCACGTCATACCCTCTCCATCGCGGCAGTTGGGCATAGACCTTTGCCAAGAGCTTCAGTCCCCCCAGTTTTCCAGGTTGCCTGCTGAGGTTAATATCCCTTGGGTAGTTTTTCCAGAAGTCACCATTCGATGCCACTGTGACCTCATGTCCCAGCGAGCGCAGTCCCTCGGCCAGCGTGGCGTGTACGTTACTATATTCTCCTAGTAGCAGTATCCTCATCTCTCTCTCTTGATTAATGGCAGCGTACGCATCAGGAAGGCCAGTCCTATCTTCGTGTTCGTCAGTCGGCGGAACCACTTGTATTTCTTCGTGTAGTCCTTGTCGGCTAGTGGGAATAGTCCTTTCTTGCGCAGCTCCTCCAGTTGCTTGTCCAGGTAATGCCTGTTGCGCGTCTCCACAATCACCTTATAGATATAGTCCATCGTCAGCTGGTGGACCCGTCGCAGCAGCGCCATGCGGTCGCTTCCCGGTATGACGGCAGCAAACTGGTACAGCCGGTAGATAATCGCCTTGAAGTCGTTGAGCCGCTTCACCGTGTTGCGTGCATCCTGACTCGTTGTGATCGAGGCCTCCCTGCTCCTGTAGAAATACGCCTCCGCATCCGTCTGTATAATAGAACCGGCACGCAGAATCAGCAGCGGCGTAAACTCCTCATCCTCATGATAGATACCCGTGGTGAAGCGCAGGTTACCCAGGATGGTAGCCTTGAACAGATACCCGCATGCCGTAGCCTTGATATTCTGGTGACGCAGCAGATAGCGTCCCGTGGCAGCCTTCTGGTCGGCATATACCTTCTGACTTTGATCCTGCCTGCTGAACTCAAACATCACCATGTCCGGTCCCTTGAAACGGGCGATGTCCAGACAATGCTCGTACTGATTGGTGATGAGCGCATCATCGGCATCCACAAACTGGATATACTGTCCCGTAGCATTCTGCAGCCCCCTGTTGCGCGCACATCCCAGTCCGCCGTTCTTCTGACGGATATAGATGATATCGTCCAGGTAGTTGTTGAGCGCACCGAGGGGCGACACCTGCGAGCCATCATCTATGACGATGATTTCCCGTTCCGATTTCCTCAAGGAGAGTCGGATAATACTGTCCAGACATTCGCATAACATCTCCGTGGGGACGTTATAGACCGGTATGATGAAACTTATGAACGGGGTTTCTTCCATTGGTGTATCGCTTTATTGATTATACATATTCCGTTGATGCCAAACAAGTCCAGGAGTAACGCCTTGACACGCAGTCTTGCCGGCAGTCTCTTTGCCAAGGGATTGATGCGCATAAAGGGTAGGGTAGGTGCCTCGCCAGACAGTTCACAGACGTCCATCTGGATATTCAGCACATGCATATAATACAGGGTGTCGTTCCATTGGCGCATCGTATGGATATGACTGTCCAACAGGTTCTTTAACTCCTTCCCGTTTGCTGTGGCTGTGATACCTTTCTCGTTCAGCGTGTAGTAATACAGTCCCTGATTCACCGTGCAGATATTCCTTGCTGTCTGCAGTAATCGGGGCAGGGTTGCAGCATCCTCGAATACCTGACCCTCAGGAAAACGTATATTGTCAAATAGGCTCCGTTTGTATAGCTTATTACAAGCGTAGGTATGACTGTAGCCTTTCGCGTCCAGCCAGTAGCGCTTAGGGTCTGTATAGACCTTATCCGAGAAAGAAATAATCTGCTGACTGGAGGATTGGTGAAATCTGCATACTGGATATTCCACGATATCATATCTCTCTGCCAGCGCAATGATGCCGCTGTATGTTCCCTCCTTCAGGAAATCGTCAGAGTCCACAAACGTAATCAGTTCGCCTGTAGCCCTGCTGATACCTGCGTTGCGCGCAGCACTCAGTCCGCGGTTCTCCTGGTGAATCACGAGGATATGCGCGTCTTTTGCCTGCCATTCATCACAGATTGCCGCACTCTTGTCCCTTGACCCGTCGTCCACCAGAATCACCTCGAAATCGTCGATGCCCTGACGGAGCACACTCTCGATACATCTGTCGAGCGTGTCCTCTACATTATATACAGGTATGACGATACTCAGTTTCATGATGCAAAGATACGAATAACTTTTCTAATCCTCCACCTTTTTGCATTTGTTTTTATACCGTCTGACGATAGCACGCAGATCCATACGCTTGTTGAGCTGTATGATGCAGTAGCCGATGCAGACGGCATTGATGATGCCCATGACCGCATATTTCTCCAGTGTGGAGGGAATCTGCGAGCCTGTCAGGCAGATGGCTGCCATCGCCGTGGTGATGATAATCAGGTTGATGGTCTTGCGCGTGAAGCGGAAATGGTAGCGCCACGGAATCAGTATCAGACTGACGATGACCTCTACCACCGACACACACAGCGCCCCATAGCCCAGTCCGTCTAGTCCGAGGAAATAATAGAACACAGCCATGATGACAAATGTCTTCGTACTGCCCCATACGGCCTCCACCCAGAAAATCATCTTGTTGTCCCCCTTGGCGTAGATGATATAGTCGCGCGCAAAACACAGCGCTTTCAGTACCGTGGCCATACCCATGAAGCACACCATCCGCTCAATGCTCAGGAATTCCTCTGTCAGCAGGATGCGTATAGCCAGCGGGGCCGTCAGCATCAGTATCATAGCCAGTGGCGTGATTATCAGCATCGTAATCTCCGTCTGTTGGTTCACCGCCCTGAAAGCCTCCTGTATGTTCGTCTTTATCAGACTCGAGAGGTTAGGGTAGTAGTCGGTTGCCATCGCCGTGAACACCAGTCCGGTGTACTGCACTGTTATCACGTTGCAAGCCTGATAGAAACCCACGTCCTCCGTACTGCCTATATTATTGATAAACGCTACCAGGGCATACGTGGTCAGTGTGCCAATCAGCGACCCCAGGGTCATGACGGCGCCAAACTTGATGATGCCGCGTCCCTGTGTCCACATGGTCCTCAGCGAAATCCTCTCCTGCGGCATCTCCTTCTTATGGCGGTAGGACAACAGGCGTATCACGACGAAGTAGATGACGTTGCCCACGATCATGGCCGGCACGATACCCTCGATACCCCATACGAAGTAGATAGGCACGCTCAACATCAGTCCGCACATCGGCGGCACGATAGAACAGAACGCCAGCATCTTGTATTTCCGCATACCCTGCATCACCGCCATTTCGCCCATGCCCATCACGTTGAAGAATACGGCAACGCTCAGCAGGAGGAAATACGGGATATGCTTCTGGTCGTTGAACGACGTGGCCGACAGCAATGGCGAGAACACCACCGTGATGACCAGACCCAGGAGTGAGGCCATCAGCACGATGCGCCTTACCAGCCTCACGGTGAAGGCCAGCACCTTCGGGTCAGCATCATTGCCGGCCTGCGAGATTGGCGGCACCGCCGACACGTTCAGTCCCATCAGGGCAAACTGCTGAATGGTGTTGGCCGCCGAGTTGAATACCGAGGAAATACCCATACCCGTAGAGTGCAGGATATGGGCCACCAGTTTGGCACGGATGATATTCACGAGAATATTCAGCACCTGAGCACTTCCAAAGATGGCCGTGCTCGACATGATTCTGCGGTATGCGCTGACTTTCCTCTCGTTGGTCATGTCCGTTTAGAATTGTATCGTTTTCAGTTCCTTTCCTCCCACCAGCGATGCCGCATACGGGAATCCGCTCATCATCATGTGCGGCCCCTTCAGCAGGTAGGTTGCGCTGGCCCCTTCGATGATGTAGAAGTCCAGGAAGGTCCTTTCGTAGTATTCGTAGTTGTGCACGCCGTCGTTCCCGATATGCGAGATAGTGCCAGGCGTCGTGTAGATATCGAAGTGCTTCCCTGCCTCTTCGATGAAGGTCGTGCTGTCCGAGCAGATCACCAGCTTGTCGTGTGGATGCTCATCCCTGACAGCCTGCAATCGGGCAATGCAACTATGGAGCAGTTGCTGACGCTCTGTGACCGACAGCGGTTCGCAGTACACCTCCTCGTTGAAATCGTCCAGACAGTTGCAGAAGCGGGCCGATACCGTGACGTAGCTCCCGCCAATCTCCGCCTTGATCTTGTCGATATGCTGCTGCAGCCGTGCCGAGGGCTTGAACAGTTCCCGGAACGACTGCGCAAAGCCGTTGTCATAGCAGAAGGCAGCATTCGTGTAGGCGTGCGTCTGCACGTCCCTGCTGCTGACGAGCGCCTGCTGTATCTGTTTCAGGTGCATCTGCCGTTCCCCTGGCGAGTCATAGACGCTGCTGGCTATCAGCGTGCGTGACTGCATCGGACTGAAGCTTACCTCGTCAGGACTCACGGTCCAGTCGTATGTACCCGGCACCAGATAGTCTGTCAGCAGGAACGGATGCGTGAAGTGCAACTTGAACGCGCGTCCTGTAGCCAGACACTCCTGATACACGCTCACGGCACCCCTCAGACGGTCTATCAGCCCGCCGCTGGGCGCGTTGCCGCAAAACATGCTGATGACGTATGGCTCGTAGTTGTTCAGCGTCTTTCCCTGCAGATAGCTCCTGGCTGTCTCCCTGCGCACCTTCTCTTCCTCGCGCTTCCGGGTGTAGGTGTTGGCAAATCCCTCCGGATTTCTGCGCTGCATCACCTTCTCCCTGAGCAGCGCCCGGTTGTATCTCAGGCAGTATAGCGCCAGCACCAGCGGAAAACTCCTCAGGTTCAGGAACTGTATACGTTCTGCCTTGGTCAGCACACTGGCATCCAGACGCTTGAAACAGTCAGACAGGTTCCTTTGTATCTCAGCATCGGCATCCGTCAGTTCCTCGTGATGCTTCACGAACAGCATCATCTTCCAGCGCCAGTCGCAGAATGTGCGACGCATCGTCCTGCGGTATTCCTCGCTGTCCTTGCCGAATTCCCGCTCCATGATGTCGAGCAGTTGCAGGGCCGTCTTCTGCGTATGGAAAACCTTTGGCGAGATGCGTGTCGTGGTCGACGCCTCGTGGTTCTGGTAGTAGTAGCGCGCCTTGGCAAATGCCGCTTTCCCTGCGTGAATCAGGTACAGGCGCTCGTCCACTTCGTCGGAGTTCATCCAGATGGGTTCCTTCTTCTCCGGGTAGCTCATGTTGATCCAGGCACTCTTGCGATACAGTCCGCCGTTGCACCCGATGCGCCATTCCGGCACCGTCTCCTTCACCAGTTCCCTGGCCTCATACACCTTGTCCGTGTCAAATCCCTCTGCGGGCAGCGTCTGCGTGGTCTTTCCCGAGTCCAGGTCCACAAAGAGCATCTGGGGGTAGATGATGTCGGCATCCGTCTGTTGCTGACGCTCCGCCATCCGTTCCAGGTAGTCGTCTGAGAGCTGGTCGTCTATGTCGAGGGGCAACACGAATCCGCCCTTCGCCTCATACACGGCATGGTCGCGGGGCTGCTTGGCCGTCCCGCTGTTTTTCTGCTGAAAGAACCGGATGCGCTCGTCTCCTGAGGCCAGGGTCTCCAGACACTTGGCCGTGCCGTCGGTAGAGCCGTCGTCTACCACCACCCATTCCCAGTCCGGGTAGGTCTGGCGGCACAGACAGTCGTAGGCGCTCTTCACAAAGTTCTCACCATTGTACACAGGCGTCACAACTGAAATCAGCATCTTTTCCTCAGGAGAATTTTTCATACTGAAAATATAACGTGAAAAAGTGGCTTTTATTTTATAAATAATGATTAACTTTGCAGACGAATTTTAACGATATGGACAACATACTTTCACAACTCAATGATAGTCAGCGCGAAGCGGTGGAATATTGCGATGGTGCCTCACTTGTAATTGCTGGTGCAGGCTCCGGAAAAACGCGGGTGCTGACCTATAAGATAGCCTATCTGATGGAGCAGATAGGACTGAAGCCCTGGAATATCCTGGCCCTGACGTTTACCAACAAGGCGGCGCGCGAGATGAAGGAGCGTATTGCCCGACTGGTAGGTCAGCATCAGGCCGTCTACCTGCAGATGGGCACGTTCCATTCCGTCTTCTCGCGTATCCTCAGGGCCGAGGCCGAGCGGATAGGGTATAGCTCCAACTTCACGATCTACGATCAGAGTGACGCCCGTTCGCTGGTGAAGAGTATCATCAAGGAGATGGGCCTCGATGACAAGGTATATAAGCCCTCCAGTGTGAGCGACCAGATATCCATGGCCAAGAACCATCTTATCCTGCCCCATGCCTTCGTGAAGTGCTCGCTCTATGATGCCAAGAAACCCAAGGTGGCCGAGATCTACGTACATTATGCCGAGCGTTGCCGACAAGCTAACGCGATGGATTTCGACGACCTCCTGGTGCAGACATTCCTGCTCTTCGAGAACCATGAGGATGTGCGCCGCAAGTACGTGGAGCGCTTCCAGTATGTGCTGGTCGATGAGTATCAGGATACTAACTTCGCCCAACAGAAAATCGTGCTCCAGCTGACACGTGAGCGACAGCGTGTATGCGTCGTTGGCGATGATGCTCAGAGTATCTATAGTTTCCGTGGAGCCAATATTGATAATATCTTGAGCTTCAGGGAGTCATACGATAATGCCAAACTCTTCAAACTGGAGCAGAACTACCGTTCTACGCAGCTCATCGTGCGTGCTGCCAACAGTCTGATTCGTAAGAACGAACGACAGATTCCCAAGGACGTTTTCAGTCGGAATGACGAGGGCGAGAAACTCCAGTTGAAACCTGCCTATAGCGACAAGGAAGAGGCCATCATCGTGTGCAAGGATATCCGTCGTATCCGTCGTGAGGAGGGATGCGAATACAGCGATTTCGCCATCCTCTACCGCACCAATGCCCAGAGCCGTTCCTTTGAGGAACAGATGCGCAAGGACGGTATCCCGTATCGCATCTATGGCGGCCTGAGCTTCTACCAGCGCAAGGAGATCAAGGACGTGATTGCCTATTTCCGTGTGGTGGTCAATCCCAATGATGAGGAGGCCCTGAAGCGTATCATCAACTATCCCACGCGCGGTATTGGTGACACCACGCTTTCCAGGATTGTGGATACGGCTTCTAAGGAAGGCAAGTCGCTCTGGGAGGTGATGACCCAGCCGGCACATCTCGAAGTCAGCAAGGGCACCCTCACCAAGATCAATAATTTCTGTCAGCTGATTGACGGCTGGCGCATGCGCCTCGATGGCGAGGATGCCTACCAGTTGGGCCACGCCATCATCATGGAGAGCGGAATCTCCAAGGAGATCTATTCCAGTCGCAACCCCGAGGACCTCTCCCGTCAGGAGAACCTGGAGGAGTTCCTCGCCGCTATGCAGGACTTCGTGGAGAGCCGTCGTGAGGAGGACCAGGGCGACCAGATTGCCCTGAGCGACTTCCTGCAGGAGGTGGCACTGCTCACCGACCTCGACAGCGAGGGCGATGCCGACCAGCCCAAGGTGTCGCTGATGACCATCCATTCCGCCAAGGGACTGGAGTTCCCCACGGTCTTTGTCGTGGGCCTTGAGGAGAATATCTTCCCGTCGCCCATGTGCACCAACAGCATGCGCGAGCTCGAGGAGGAGCGCCGCCTGCTCTATGTGGCCATCACCCGTGCCGAGCGCCATTGCATCCTGACCTGTGCGCAAAACCGTTTCCGCTACGGACGCATGGAGTACGACACGCCCTCACGTTTTATCAAGGATATCGACCCCTCATTGCTCCATGTAGAGGGCACTCTGGGCAGTTTTGACCAGTCGGCCCAGCGCCTGCCCTGGCAACGTGCCTCCGAGGGTCCCGAGTGGATGCAGAACCCCCGTCCTGTGGCTACCCAGTTCCGTGCTGACCCCAAGCCCCGTCAGGTGGCACCCCGTCGTCCGGAGCCTAAGGTAGACCCCTTCAGCGAGGGCTTCAAGCGCCAGTTGAACATCGCCAGTGGTGGACGCTTCAAGCCCGTGGCCAGCACCCGCCAGACCTCAGCCGTCAGCGCTCAGTCCTCATCCGCGCCCCATTCCCTCCACGAGGGGGCTGTCATTGAGCATCAGCGCTTTGGAGTTGGTACGGTGGTGAAGCTCGAAGGTGCAGGCGACAACGAGAAAGCCACGGTCGAGTTCCGTAATGTGGGCACCAAACAGCTGCTCCTGAAGTTCGCCAAGTTCACTATAGTGAAATAGGGCCTGAGGAACATTGATGAATACAAATGATATAAACTACTACAGGATGAAAATGATTCTTGAAGCTTCAGCAAAAGTCTTCCTCTTAGGGATTTGCGCTTTTAGTCTGACGAATTGTTTTAACGGTCATGTAAGAAAAGCTCAGGATGCTAATGCCTCTGTATCGTATATTCCTGAGGCTCCAGATTATGATGACTCTATCATGTGGATTACGGCAGATGGCGACCAGCACGGAACGGGAGCCGATGTGTTTTATGTAGTGTCAACATGGGAAGAGGATTGGATGACGGCTGATAGTATCGTTTGTCACTATGCTGACGTATGGAATCCAAAGCATCGTGAGCGCATGGCTATTGAAATGAATAAGGCTGCTGGTTATATGTCTCCAGGTAACCGATTCTATGCACCTTTCTACCGTCATACAACGATTGATGCGTTTATGATGGAGAGTGAGGATAGTGTGTTGAATCGTGCCCGCATGGCTATGGATGATGTCTGTGCGGCTTTTGATTACTTCCAAGCTCAGCGTGACCAGAGTCGTCCGCTGATTATTGCAGGGTTCAGTCAAGGTGGCATGGCGGTGGTGGAACTGCTGAAGCACATGAGTGACGAGACCTACGGACAGTTGGCTGCTGCTTACGTACTGGGTTATAAGGTGACACCAGAGGATACGTTGCAAACAAAACATATCAAGGCTGCGCAAGGGGCTGACGATACGGGCGTGACTATCTGTTATAATACGGTGAAAGACGTGAAGTACATCAATTCCATTATTGCTGCCTCATGTATAGGCATCAATCCTGTGAACTGGCGTACGGATGCCACGCCTGCTACACTCCATGATACGATTACCGTCACATTAGAACCTGAGCGTCACGTTCTCGTGGTTACAGGCTATAGTGGTTCGGAGTATCCTGCCTATAAGAATTTTATCAATGTAGGCGATATCCATAGTTGTGAGCCTTGGCTCTATAGTGAGTGCATAAAGAAGAATATGGCTCTTAGGGCTAAAGCATGGCGTATGAGGAATTGATATAGATAACGAATAATACGTAATAACAAGAACGGCGTACCCATTTGAGTACGTCGTTCTTGTTATATATAAGGTCAAAACTCTTATCTTGCTGATACGTACTTGTGCAGTGTCTTACGAACGGCACCCTTGCCGGCATACAGTTCCTTCACCATACCCTCTATCTGCTCGCCCAGACCAGCCTCGTAGAGATCCAGTCCAAACACATCCTTGCGGCTGTAGAGCGTCTTCAGGCAGCTCCAGTCCTGATCGGCCTTGCCAATCTCCAGCGGAGCCACGATAGCCTGCAGCTCTGCCAGCATGGGGTCGGGCGACGGCTCAAAGCTGGTCAGGTCGTCCTTCAGTCCCTTCAGGTAGCGGGCATATCCGGCCAGCGTCAGCGGAATCAGCACCAGGTTGCTCTTGTCCAGTCCGCGGGCAATATACTTCTTCAGCGTCTCACCAAAGCGGATAGGCAACTTCTGTGACGTGTCGCAGGCAATACGCTGAGGCGCATCCGGCATGAAGGGGTTGGGCAGACGGCGGTTGATCACGGCACCGATAAACTCATACGGATTCAGCACACCCGGATCCACTACCACGGGCATCGCCTCGATATAACCAATCTTCTGGATAAAGGCACGCAGGTCCTCATCCTTCATCTCCGCAGAAATCAGCGTGTAGTCCAGCATGCAGCCATAAATACTCATAGCCGTGTGGAGCGGGTTCAGACAGGTAGTCACCTTCATCGTCTCCACCTTGTCTACCGTGTCGCGTGTGGTATAGAGCGCACCGCCCAGGTCGAGTGGGGGACGACCGTTGGTATAGTTGTCCTCGATGACCAGATACTGCACCTCCTCGGCATTCACAAAAGGTGCCGTGAATGTGTGCTTCTCCGTCTCGATATAGTTGTTGTCCTCAAATCCGTCGGCAGCCAGCAGCTCCTTCACCTTCTCGTGCGGACGTGGCGTAATCTTGTCAATCATAGACCAGGGGAACGTCACCTTCTTCTCGTCCTTCAGGTAAGCCAGGAAGGCAGCAGGCACCAGTCCGTCGCTGACCCAGCGCTCAGCATAGGCCATCACGCCAGCCTTCACCTTGTCGCCATTGTG
This sequence comes from Prevotella communis, assembly GCF_022024115.1. Lineage (NCBI taxonomy): Bacteria > Pseudomonadati > Bacteroidota > Bacteroidia > Bacteroidales > Prevotellaceae > Prevotella > Prevotella communis. The sequence goes on along the minus strand of NZ_CP091792.1, from coordinate 1,946,275 downwards.
CGAGCAGTTGTCCATGCTCTGCACGGTGAGAGGCAGCTGTCCGGCGTTGAATCGCTCCAGCAGCAGGGCGCACACCTTACCCATGGCGAATACGGGCTTCAGTCCGCGGGCCAGGTCGGCCTCGTTGTAGGTGTATCCCTTCTCCGTGATGGTGAATGAGATCATCTGCAATGACGGGTTACGGAAAATCTCCACCAGTCGGTTCCAATCCTCAAACTGGGGGTCGGCCTTCAGGGCCTCTGTCACGCTGGCAATCACTTTCTTCTCTATCGAACCGTCAGAGCAGAGGTTCACGCAGAGCGACAGGTTCTGGTAGGGAGCGTATGCCTTGTCGATCACCTCGAAGTCGAAGGTCTCTGCCACGATGACGCCACGGTCGTATTTACCCGTGTTCAACGCGTCGTTCAGGATAGCGGCGGGAAATGCACGGAAAATGTTGCCACCACCGAAGTGTACCCATGTGGGCTCCTTGGCCGTCTTCTCGCGAAGGGCCTTGATGTCAAACTTAGGAAGCTCGTAGCCCTTGGCTTCCCATTCTGCGGCATTCAACTGGCCGCTCAGTATGTCGTTCAGTTTCATAATATATATAAAAATGATTTTAATTATTCTGTTGGAACTTGGCCGGCGTGGTGCCCGTATACTGCTGGAACACCTGGTGGAAGTATTTCCTGTCGTTAAAGCCGCAGTAGTCGGCCACGCTCTCCACCGACCAGTCGCGATGCTCTATCAGCACGCGCTGTGCCTCCTTGATGCGCAGGCTGCTCACCAGTCCTGCCAGTTTTTTGTATTCCGACTGCCTGAGCCATTCCTGCAACTGTTTCTGTGGTACCCCCATCTGGCGTGCCACGATGCTCAGCGTCAGGTTGTGCTCCCGGTAGTGACCGCTGGCTATCCAGCGGTCAAGGGTAGAGTGAATAGTGAAAAGTGAAAAATTTGCTGCCGCTGCAGAGTCTTCGTTGCTTTCATCTGCGGTAGCAAATTTTTCAATATTCCTTTCTTCCCTTCCATCCGCGGTAGCAAATTTTTCACTTTTCACTATTCCCTCTTCCCTTATAGACTCTTCCACTCTCTCCACGTCCTTACTCACCCCGTAGGTATACAGGCTGATGGTAGAGTAGGAGATTATAAAGAAGAAACTGATGGAGAAGAGCACCAGTGGGGCGCCCTGCATAAAGATGACCAGCGGCACCAGGAATACCATCAGCGCCATGGTCTTCATGCTCAGTCCCATCCAGCCAAACAGGTCGCGGCGACTGCGGTCGTAGTATTCATCTACCGCCGTCTCCAGTCGCATGTAGGCCTTATACTGCATGGAGAAGATATAGGTCTGCATCACCACGTAGAGCACCGAACTCACATATTCCGCTATGCGCAGCGCCATCGACTCCTCCCTGAAGGGCACGCCGTCCAGCACTGCCGTACCTATTAATATACCGGCCGACAGGGCGTAGATGCTGCTGCCTATGAGCCACTCCTTCCAGCTCACCTTTCCCTGACGCTGCATGTAGAGGATAGACATACTGCAGAGCAGCGACGACGGGGTGAAGAACAGCAGGTTGCAACATACCGCCTGTGTGACGCCCATCTGTCGGAATCCGAAGGCATGTTGCAGCAGGAATTGCAGCGCTATGAGTCCCGTGCCTCCTGCCATCATCCAGCGTGCCTTGGCAAAACTGATGCGACGGGTGGAGCGCCCCGGAGCACATATCACTAGCATCACCGACAATACCGTCATTGTCAGCATACCGCTAATCTGCATTTCTCCTGTTGTAATCATATAGTTTTAAATTGACCGCAAAATTAAACAAAATCTTTGTAAGATCCGACAAAAAGACAACAAAAATGTCTAAAAAACGCATTTTTTAGACACCTTACCCCTGTTTTTCTGACACCAAAGGCGTTTTTTGGACACCCATTATCACAGATAATTCCTATTTTTGCATCGTCATAATAAAAATTTACTCACCCATTAACCATAATCATCAGCATGCATGAGTTCCTTTCATTGCCATTATGGCTTAGCATACCGCTCGCGGCGATCTACATCGGCCTCGTGGGGTATGTTGTGTATATCCTATGGCAGATACGGCAGCATGACTAACCTAATCATCATCCCTCAATAGCAAAAAATAACCATTATAAATAATAACAAACAATGAAAAATCTAAGAACTATTTTCCTCAACCGAATCCTCGCCCTGGTGCTGACGATAGTGGCACTCGTGACGGGGCAAGAGGCGTGGGCCGAGAGTTCGTGGACTGTCACGAATAGCAACGGCAGTAGCAACACGTTTACCATCAAGCGTAGTGAGAAGGGCTACGCGCAGACTGTGCACTTCCGTACCATCAGCCTCAGTGCCTACGCAGGTCAGCACTTCACGGCGGTGAACATGGACTACACCTTCCCTGCCAACGAAGACGAGAAGACCGTCACCGTCACAGAGCTCACCCCCAGTGGATCCTACAAGTACCAGAATGGTACCACCAACCGTAAATACCGCTTCGAGGTGACTGACCGCGCTGGTTTTATTTTGGCAAGTGCCGACCGCACCATGACCAACGGCACAAGCATCAACAGTAGCGATGCTTTTGCCGAGAAGAGTGTCACTGTGCAGAGCGCAGAGTTCAAGGTCACAGACAAAGGCTATTCCGATGCTACAAATCCCGCACGGAGTGTTAGTTCAAGTGGCTACTACAGCTTGGCTGCTCCCAAAGAGTACCTCGTCTCAGCCGGTGCTGAGTTGCACATGACTCTTGGTCTTGACGTGAAGGAGGTCGATGATGGCTATCAGCATTTGCAGATTCTGGTCGACAATACTAGCACCTGCGATGGCGGTAATAAAAATGGGGAACCGGGCACGCCCAGCCTCTCCCGCTATATGGTGAGTTTCGCACACGATCCGGGCGACAAAAATACTACATATGCCAGTTATACCTTCCCCCTCACCACGGCCTCAGACAACTGTGGTCTTATAAATAATGCTTGGAGCAACGGTGTGACCAATAAGCTCTATAATCAGAAGTTCTACTCAGGCTGCCGTGCAAGTGATGGAAAACTCATATTGCCGACAAATTTCAGTACGCTGGTAGTCCGTTTTGATGCCAGTGGAGACAATGACGATAACTGGTATGCTAAGAACGTCAAGGCCCATATCCAGGCCGTGGATGCCACCGCACCTACCAAGCTTGCCGTCAGCGTTGCTCCCGGCCGCCACTCCAAAGGCAATACCGTTTATGTGAGCGTGGCGTTCAGCGAGATTGTGACCGTATCGGGCACACCTACGCTGACTACCACTGCCGATAATAAATGGGGCAACCTGACGTATGTGGCTGGCTCCGGTACCAACGTGCTCACCTTCAGCACCACCATCCCGCAGAATGCTACTGGCGACCTCAATATCACCGGCATTAGCGGTACAATTCAGGACTTGGCAGGCAATAGCCTGAGCGGTGGCGTCACCGCCAGCAGCATCTGCACCCTCGATAACGACTTTGCCTACACCATTGACGATTTCCAGAAAGACGGTGACAACTACCTTATTAAGACGCACGAAGACCTGATTGGTCTGGCTGGCTATGTTAACGGCGGTGGAGCCACAACGGGCAAAACCTTCCTGCAGGTGGCCAACATCGCCTTTGCCCACACCACCAACTGGAACAATGCCAACAGCACTGAGAACAACTATACCGCCATCGGCTATTACAAGGCCTCCTATGACCAAAAGAACTTTGAAGGCACCTATGACGGCGGCGGCCACACCATCAGTGGCATCCGCATCTACAGGAACAATAATACCGATAGTGACAACTACCAGGGCCTCTTCGGCCATGTCAAATCCAATGGCGCTATCCGCAATGTCAACCTCTCTGACACCCGCATCACTGGTAGGAGCACAGTTGGTGGCATCGTGGGCTACAACATGGGCACCGTGGAGGACTGTACGGTAGCTGCCAATGTCTGCATTCACCAAATATATAGCGGCAGTATCCACGGTGGCGTCGTCGGCTACAACTTGGGAAGCGTGAAACGTTGCATCAGCAGCGCCCACCTCACCGTCAAGAACGGCATATCAACCTCTGGCTACGGCGGCATTGTGGGTCGCAACGAAAATGCCATCACCGACTGCATTGCCACCGATGTCGTAATCCCCGATGTCAACGCCCGCGGCGCCATCGTTGGTGTCTTATACAACAACGGCACCCTCACCCGCAACTATTACCATGACTGTAAGGTGGCCAGCAACAGCGTGACCCCCTCCGGCGTAGGCCAGGGCACTGCTGACAGTAAGACCACTAGCGACGTTGACGGTGCTCAGCCTCTCTGGGCCATCACTCTGCCGAATCATGCCTCAGTGGTGCGCACGGGTACTGCGCTCCCTGGCACTGACAATGCCACCTACGACAACGGTGCTGATATCAATGGTGTGCCTTACGCCAAGGGTCTGTCGGTGGTCAACCTTTCTTACGATCCCGCTACAATCACCGAAGGCTATGATGTCCTGCTTTCTGTCAAGAAGACTTCAGACAACACGGCTGTAAAGTTCACCGATAATGGAGACTACACCTACAGAATTTCCATGATGCCCACTGCCGACATCACCGTCAGCGCCACCGAGATACCCGTCATTGCCTATATCGATGCCGACGGCAACCCGCAGAGCTACGCCTGCACACCCATCGTGGAAGGCACTACTAGCTATCAAACCCTTGGTAGAACCGAGGGATGGTATGTGGTGAACAGTGATGTGACCATCAGCGGTACCCAGGGCGTCAAGTTCCTAGACCAGCAGGTGAACATCATTCTCTGCGACGGCACCACGCTCACCAGCAATGCCACGACGACTGGATGTGATGGCATTGATGCCAACAATGGCTCCCTGGCCATTTACGGACAAAGTCTGGGTACGGGCAGCATCGTGGCCACAGCCAGCGACTATTCTGCCATCAGCTCCAAGACCAGTATAAACCTGAACGGCGGAATTATCAGCGGCATCACAAATAGCGGATATGCCGCCATCACAAACAGTATCAGTAGTGGTGGTAGTATTACCATCCGCCGAGGCAACGTCACCGCAACGGGCTCAACCTTTGGCATCCGTGATCTTGGTAAAAGTAGTGGCATCGTCATTCTTGGAGGCACCGTCAACGCTACCGCTCACAGCACCAGCGGCATTGGCCTCTATAGCGCGTATCGCAACATCAGTATCTTGGGCGGCAATGTCACCGCCACCGTCATCAAAGCCGGAGGCTACGACGCCACTGGCACCATTACCCTCGGCTATACCACTGTCGACGACCGCATCACTGCCAGCAGCTATGCTTGCGCTACCCTCACTATTGCTGACGGCCAGACGCTTACCGATGGCTACTCTGCCAATACATACACCGGTACCCTCACCGACGAGCAGAAGGTTGCCATTGCAGGCAAGACGATGATGAAGGCTCTGGGCGACGTCAGCTACATCGATGAGAACGGTGAAACTCAGACCTGCAGCAATTACCAAATCCTCTCCAATGGCGTTTTTATCTCGGATAACATAATTGGCAACACACTGCTGGACACCTGGTACGTAGCCAGCGGCAATTATACTTTCAATGCTACTTATCTCCAAACTTACGGACGCGTACATATTATATTATGCGACGGCGCCAGCTTTACCGTCAACGGTAGAGGTAGCTATGGTATTTATGCCTTTAATAAACTCTGCATCTACGGCCAGAGTCAGGACACCGGCACGCTTACGGTCAATGTAGCTGATGAGAAGGGTAAGGCTTTATATGTTGATTACGGCAACCTCGTTGTAAACGGTGGCGTCATCAATGCGAATGGCGGCGATTATGCCATCTATCTCAACAATGGCAGCATGACAGTGAATGGCGGCACCTTCAATTGCACGGCCAACGTACGTTTTGTTCATGTAAATGGTGATATGATGATGGGATCTGTCCTGCTTGCCCACCATTTCCCTGTTGCCGATTGTACCGGCACGAAAAGAGTCAAGTTGACCATGAACAGCATTGGCATCATGAGCTTTTCTTGTTTGGAAAGTCTCGACTTTACCAACGTCAGCGGTCTGAGTGCCTACGTGGCCCTGAGCGATGCTGATGACAAAGGCAATATCACGCTGACACGCACTTATAAGCCCAAGAGCTTGACGGGTATGGTGCTCTGCGGCGAGCCCTCTACCACCTATGTTGTGCCCACGATCAATAGTAACATGCAGAATTACCAGAACAACCGACTCCATCATGTGATAGACGCTATGGAGATTGACAAGACCGACGGTTATTGGACTCACTATATCCTGGCAAAGAAGAACGGCAATGTGGGCTTCTATCCGCTCAGCGGCAAAGGCACCCTGAAACCCTACAGCGCCTACCTGCAGTTGCACATAGACCCCATCAAGTCACGTGGCCTTGTGCTCAACTTCAGCGACGACGAGACAACTTCGTTAAAGGAAAAGGGTATAGTGAAGAGTGAAGAATTTGCTACCGCTGCTGAGTGGTACACGCTCGATGGTGTGAAGCTCAGCGGGAAGCCGACCAAGAAGGGCCTGTATATCCATGGAGGCAAAAAGGTCGTAGTTCGCTAAGGAGTAGTCTACGGACTCTTGGGACTAAAGGGACAGTGGCAGCGCCAGCGCCGCCTCGGCGGCAAAGTCCAAAAAGTCCTTAAAGTCCGTAGAATAAAAAAAGTAGAATATAAATAATAGTAATTATAGGATTATGAAAAAGATATATATTCAGCCAGAGACCACGGTAGTGAGAATCACCCAGACTCAGTTGCTAATGGCTAGCGATCCCAAAGGCGGCGGTCTGACTCTCACCCTTGACATAAACGAAAAAGAAGAGGCCGATGCCGACGAACAGCTGTCGCGCGCGTTCTCATGGGACGACGAGGACTAGCAGCTCCTTACAACCCCTTCAACGGCTCCCGAAGCACATCCGCCTCAGGAGCCGTTATTTTATTGTTTTGTATAGAGAGGTACCAGTCCCCGGCATCATTTTTGGTGATTTCATCGGTTTAGGTGTTAGAATTCGCGGAATTTTAACACCTAATTCTTGAATTTCTAACACCTACTCCGAATTTTAAACACCTTATTTCATAAGAAATGTGTACCTTTGCAGCCGTTTAGATACTTTCGTGTCCCTAAGGGCACGCTTCGGCCATAGAAAATAAACATTAAAAATATATCAAACATGAGACAAAAACCATTTAGATTGTTTTCAAGGGCGGCCCTCGCGCTGCTCATGATGCTGCTCACGACCACCACGGCGTGGGCAACGATTACGGGTAGCGGCACGCAGCAAGACCCTTACATCATCCACAACGCGAGCGACTGGAACACTGCTGGTCAGGACTCGAAGTATTACTACAATGACGGCAACCATGTGTATATTGAGTTGGATGCCGACATTGACTTCAACTGGAGCACTTTTAATCGTTTCGGTCAGAATCCCCAAGAGTCAACGCCTGGTTCCTGCTACATACACTTCGACGGTAAGGGGCACACCATCCAGAACATCAGCATGAACAGGGGAAGCAACAACTTCGCAGCCCCCTTCGGAAATCTAGCTACAGGGAGTACCATCAGCAATCTCACCGTGGCCAACAGTAAATTCACCGCTGACAGATGGGTGGCAGGTATCACCTGTAAAAACTCGGGTACCATCAGCAACTGCCATGTGGAAAGTACCGTCACACTCACGGCGAACACAACCAGTACCAGTGAGTATTGTGGAGGTATCACTGCCCAGAATGGAGGCAACACCAGTTCTGGCACCGATATCGGCACTATCACCAACTGCACCGTGGGAGCAAAGTTTGTTTTGGTTAACCGTCAAAACGAAGCACACTTCGGTGGCATCGTGGGCTATAACTACGGGGCGTCGCCCGTGAGCGGCAGCCTCTGCTATAGCACCGACGTCACATCCAGTCTCAGCTATTTCAAAATCCTCATAGGATGTTCTAACGGCAGCGATAATGTTGTCACCAACAATTACTACCGTCCCGTAGGCGATTACGGTCATGGCGCCCCCGAAGCCAGCACCACCCTTGTGCGTGCCGTTAGCGGCATTCCCAGCGGTGTTACCAGTGCTGCTCTCTGCGTCAGTCATGGTGACTACGGCTACTTCGCTGCCAACTCTACCATCACGCTGACGGCTCCTGCCTACAAGGCCTTCAACAATGACTTCAGTGCCAGCGGAACGGGCTCCAGTTACACCCTGTCCGGCAACAAGACAAGCGCCACGGTGACCATTGCCTCTGCCGATGTCACCATCAATGCATCGCTGCGCAACTTCACCTATACCGTCACCTTCAAGGGTAACGGCTCTACGAGTGGCAGCATGAGCCCGCAAGGCTTTGAATACAGCATAGCACAGAACCTCACCGACTGCGCCTTCAACCGCACGGGCTACACCTTTGCAGGCTGGGCAACGTCGGCCAATGGCAACGTGCTTTACTCTGACGGAGAGAGCGTCAGCAACCTCGTCACTACCGACGGCGGTACGTTGGACCTCTACGCTAAGTGGACGGCCAACGAGTATACCGTGACACTCGATGGTCAGAGCGCCACCACTGCCGGTACTACTGAGGTCACCGCCACCTACGACGCAGCGATGCCCGCCATCACCGTGCCTTCACGGACGGGCTACACCTTTGGTGGCTACTACACAGCAACCGATGGCGGCGGCACCAAGTACTATAATGCCGACGGCACGAGTGCAACTGCATGGAACATTGCTGAAGCCACCACGCTCTATGCCAAGTGGACGCCTATCACATACTCCGTAGCATTCGACGGCAATGGCAATACAGGAGGAAGTATGGATGCGCAGAACTTTACCTACGACGCTGCTCAGAACCTTACCGCCAACGCATTTACCCGCACAGGCTATTCCTTCGCCGGTTGGGCAAAGTCAGCTAATAGTGATGTGGTTTACGCCGACGGCGAGAACGTCAATAACCTCACTACTACTGACGGCGGCACGGTGACGCTCTATGCTAAGTGGACGATTAACGAGTACACGATTTCATTCGATACCAACAGCGGAACACCAGCCACCATCGATGCTATTACACAGGACTACGGCACCGACATCATTGCACCTGCCGACCCTTCGCGCGTGGGCTACGACTTCGCGGGCTGGAGTCCGGCACTGCCTGCAACAATGCCTGCCGATAACATCACGCATACGGCGCAGTGGACCCCCATCACTTACAATATCACCTACGACCTTGATGGCGGCAGCGTGGCCACAGCCAACCCCACCACTTATAACATAGAGACCGAGACCTTTACGCTGAACAACCCCACGCTGAGCGACCCATTGCGTCCGGGCTACAACTTCGTTGGCTGGACGGGCAGCAACGGCATAGCGCCTGAAACCACCATCACCATTGCCCAGGGTTCGATGGGCGATAAGAGCTATACGGCCAACTGGTCGGAATACCAATACGCCATCACCATCAATCTGAATGGCGGCGCATTTGATCCCTTGGTGACAGTCCCCACTGGCTACAACGAGTCGAATGAAGATTTCGAAATCACATACACCCCTTCTCGTGATGGTTATAGTTTCAATGGTTGGGAGGTTACTGACACTGACATCCCTACAAATGATATTACCATCCCCGCAGGCTCTACGGGCAACCGTTCGTACAAAGCCACATGGATAACTAAAAATTATTGGATATCTTACGATCTGAATGGCGGTACAAACGCCGCTGGCAACCCCGACAAATATAACATTGAGACAGCGACCTTCACCATCAATCCTCCCACCCGCGAAGGCTACACCTTTGTAGGATGGACAGGATGGATATATGACACGCCGCAGACCACCATCACCGTACCCACTGGCACAATGGTCAATATGACCCTCACGGCCATATGGAGTAAGGATTTCTCTTTCGTTTGGAGTGAGGGATCGGGAACCGAGAATGACCCCTATATCATCAGCAGCCCCACCGACCTCGACCAGCTGGCAACGATAGTCAACGCTGGCGAGCCCTTCTACGGCTACTATTTCAAGCTGGACCGTGACATTACCTATACTGGCGGCAGCGCCACCGAGAGCAACTATACCGCCATAGGTAAAGCCGAGGGGACATCAGGTATCGAATGGGATTTCAACTTTTTCAAAGGCACATTCGATGGCGATGGTCATACCATCAGCGGCATCCGCATATATCGTGATGGCACAGGCGATGACGCTCACTGTCAAGGTCTCTTCGGATGTATTTCGGGAGCAACGATTAAGAATGTTACTTTGACAGATGCTGTCATCACTGGTTATAAGTTTGTTGGTGGCATTGCAGGCTACTATAACGGTGGCACCATTGAGAACTGCCACGTAACCAATAGCGTCACCATCAACACAGAACAAGAGGGTTCAGACTATCATGGCGGTATCGCAGGTGGTCCCTATGCCATAGGAACTGGGGTGACCGTCAGCCATTGCACCAGCGCCGTCCAGCTCAGCATCGACGCTAATGTGGATGCCACTACCTGCAATTACTATGGCGGTATTGCTGGCAAAGCGATTGGCAATATAAATAACTGCCTCGCAGTCGGTGCCACTGTGCCCGCCGTCGGCCAGTACTATGGTGCTATCGGAAGCACAACCGCCAAAGCACTATACGTAGAGGGTGCATTATTCGCTGCCAATTTCAATGGCTACATTAATAGCAACTTCTACGCCAACTGCACGGTCGGCGGTGTGGCCAATGCCACCAACGTGGGCTTCGGCTACGAGTATGAGAATTGGGATGAAAACATCGAATATATAAAGGACTCAGGTGTACGCACTACTGACTGGGCTCCGAATAACGGTGCAGTGAGTGCTGTTTCTCTGGCTAACAACGCGGACAATAGCACCCAAATCACTGCTCTCAATGGTCAGACCACTCCCGTCATCCTCTCTGGCCGCACGCTCTACAAGGACGGCTACTGGAACACGCTGGTGCTGCCGTTCGCTATCAGCGACTTCACGGGCACACCGCTGGAAGACGCTACGGTGAAGGAACTGCTGACGACATCGAACCTCGACAACAACGGCACGCTGAAGCTGAACTTCAGCGATGCCCTGACGGCCATCGAGGCTGGTAAGCCGTATATCGTGAAGTGGAGCAAGGATGCTGGATATGATGCCAATCCGAGCAACTATGACCTCGTGAACCCTGTGTTCACCGGCGTTACCATCGACAACAGCAACCGCGACGTGAACTTCACGGGCGGCTCGTTCAAGGGCACCTACGCTCCGCTGGAGATTACCGATGCCAACCGCAGCAAAGTGCTGCTGCTGTCTGGCAACAATAAGCTGGGCTATGCCAAGACGGACCGCACTATCGCTAACAAAAAGGCACTGGGCACCTGCCGCGCATACTTCTATTTCTCTGACAGCCAGACCGCCCGCAGCTTTGTGATGAACTTCGGCGACGACGACACAACTTTGTTAAGGGAAAAGGGTATAGTGAAGAGTGAAGAATTTGCTACCGCTGCTGAGTGGTACACGCTCGATGGTGTGAAGCTCAGCGGGAAGCCGACCAAGAAGGGGCTGTATATCGTGAATGGCAAAAAGAAATTTGTTCGCTAAGGAGTGATAAAGGTCTACGGACTCTTGGGACTAAAAGGACAGTGGCAGCGCCAGCGCCGCCTTGGCGGCAAGGTCCAAAAAGTCCTTGAAGTCCGTAGACAAAATAAATCCGTAGAATATAAATTATAGAATCAAAAGAATTATGAAGAAGATATATATGAAACCGGAGATGCAGACCGTGGTGCTGCAACACCAGGGACACCTGATGGCTACTAGTGGTGATGTGCAGTTATTGGGCGGCAGTAATGCCGAGGAATTAAACTATGATCCCAACGACGATCTGGATGATGATGATGTCCTGAGATAACAGCCCCTTATAACCCCCTCCAACGGCTCCTGAAGCACCTCCGCTTCAGGAGCCGTTTTTTTTGTTTTGTATAGTATTTTCAATTCTTATATTTCCCCCTTATAATACCCCTGAAAATTTGAGTTAACTAAAATCATGATTTGAATTAACTCGATTGGTGATTTGAGTTAACTCAAACGATTAATCTAGTTAACGGGCCATTTTCGGCCCGTTTTTTTGTTCACTTTTTTATCTTTGGAATCAATACCAGCCTCTCACTTCACTTCGTCGTATCTCTGTCCGAGAAACGACGTGTTGCTCATCGAGAAACGACGTTTCTCTTGTTGCAAAAGGACGAGTTACTCAAAAAGTATCCTTTTTATTTTGGGAGTTCAGAAAAACTTCTTATCTTTGCACTCGGAGAAATTAACTTCCAAGAGAATGAGAAGATTAGAGATTGTTAAGCAAATCAAGCAAACCATTGAAAAGACGGAGCCTACGGCAACGACGATTTTATATGGTTCAGAAGCACGAGGCGATGCCCGTGCTGATAGCGACATTGACGTGCTGATTCTGCTTGAAGGCGATAAGAGGAATCTTCGTAGAGAGGAAGAAATATCTGGTGCGTTATATGACTTGGAACTCAACACTGGTGTTCTGATCAGTCCTATGATAATACTACGCAAACAGTGGGAAAATCGTCCATTCAAGACCCCATTCTATGTTAATGTAATGAATGAAGGAATAAAACTATGAAAGAGACATTAGACGAACAGAGTCGAGAGGCACTTATACAGTATAGACTTGACAGGGCAGACGAGACTCTTAAAGAAGTTGAGATTCTTGCCAAGGAAGCGCATTATAATGCAGCAGCTAACCGATTGTATTATGCGTGTTATTATGCTGTTTCTGCACTTCTTATTGCAAATGGCCTAAATACACAGTCACATGCTGGAGCCAAAACATTATTGGGCTTACATTTTGTCTCTAAAGGGCTACTCTCTAATGAATACGGTAAGACCTTCAGTAGATTATTCGAAATCCGTCATAGTGGAGATTATGACGACTTTGTATATTGCGATAAGGAAATGATAGACGAATACACTCCCAAAGTAGTAGATTTTATTCGCGCAATCAAGACTTTATTAGGCAATTCATGATTGACATCAATCCTTCCTGTCACGTAATACCCCCAAAATCTTCACTCGAGTGATTTCATCGAATTAGCTAGCTCAAGTCATGAAATCACTCGAGTGAATTCATGATTTCAGCTATATAGGGTGAATTTTCTGCTTTTTCCTTGGCAAAATGGAGATGGATACGCATTTTTCTCATCACCCAACTTTATCACAGCCACACGCAGAACTGATAAAAAGGAGTTTAACGGGAAGCGATATATCAAAGTACAATAAAAGCTGGCCACACGTGACCAGCTCTATATCTGAGTGAAAGAAATCAGGCGGCCGCTCGAACTTGTTCGCTTGCTACCAAAGGGACGCAAGAAGGTCGAATTGCTCATCATCTCTGTGTTTCCACAGCCATGCCACCGTTCCGCACATCGTGGCTCTACCTGATTTCTCCTTTCACGTTGCAAAGATAGAAAGTATTTTCGTTAATTCCAAATTTTTGAGCAGCGAATGCAATAAATGCTTGCATTTGTATTGCTGAGTCGTGAAAAAATTCGCCCGTCGGGTCAAATTTTTGAGAGGAAATCTTTCTAAATCTCATTTTTTTCTTGTACTATTTGACAAGATTACTTTTTTTTACTACCTTTGTAGGCGCATTGCGGTGTTTGCTTGAAATTGCCATGTGCTTTTGAGAGCATAAACCTAGCTCTGAAGAGAGTAAGGACTGCGGTGCAGGACATCGTGGGATGAAATTAGAGTATTCAAATTTCGATAGAGCTTACACTCAAATAGTCGGCAAAACTAATATTGACACAGCTCTGCGGGATTCGGGATACGCCTGTATAGGCGTACCCTTCCTTGTGTAATGTGTCATAGCCTGTTTGCCGACGGCTAGAGTGTAAATGCATAAGGGATGAGGGTGCGCTTTCTTTTTCCCCTAACTTTAATAACTTAAAACAATGAGTGCTATAAATAAAGCAAAAGGCGTGAAATACACTTTTTCAGGGCACGAGTCGTTTCCTTGCAAGTCGCTTTGGCTAAAAAAAGGATATGATTTTGTTGTTTCAGGAAACGACTTCAATAGTCCTGAAGCTGTCATTGGATTAGGTGTTGGCAAAAATATGGTAGCATCTATCCGGTATTGGCTTAAGGCTTTTGGGATTACTGAGAATGATGAGATAACTTCACTTGGTGGTTATCTCTTTGATGAAAACAAGGGTAAAGACAAATATTTGGAAGATATTGCAACTTTATGGTTGCTCCATTTTAACTTAGTGTTTTCGGAGGAAGCTACCCTTTACAAGATGTTTTTCTGTGGAGTACAGCGCGAACGTACTCGTTTTGAACGTGAACAAGTTCTTACTTATGTCAAACTGAAAATGGCGGAAGCTAATAAGAACGGATTGTTCAATGCCAATACAGTAAAGAAAGATATTGGTGTACTGCTTCAAAACTACACTCTGCCACGTAAGCCACAATCGAATGAGGATTTCTCATCATTACTGATTGATCTTGACTTGATTCGTCAGAATTCTGAAGGTAAGGGCTACTTCTTCAATGTTGATGGTAAGCGCAAGGTAACAAATGAGATTTTCCTTTATGGTCTTCTGAAACTGAAGGAGCAAGAGGGTGATAATACCATATCTTTCGATACTATTCATGAAAGAGTTGGACTCGTATTCTGTATGCAGGATTTTGAAACTATTGAAATGCTGAAACAGTTGGCTAGCGATTACAGTCAGTATCTCGCTTATAGTGATGTGGCTGGTATCAAACAAGTTCAGTTTACTAAGGACTTGGATGTTAAACAGGTATTAGACGATTATTATGGCAAAGACATTTAGTTTATCTGCAAATATAGAGAACGGCTTTGCCGAAGGGATGCAATACCTGGTAACGCCAAATGCCCAGAATGCTATTCACAACATTGTGAACGATTTCCGTACTGGCATTCATTCTTTCACTATCATTGGTTCGTACGGTACAGGTAAGTCGAGCTTCCTGCTGGCGTTGGAGGCTGACTTGAAAAAGACAGGCAAGCATAAGTATCTGCTAGATGCCAAGAATCTATCAAATGCGAAGTCGTTCGAGATTATGAACATCGTGGGCGACTATGCCGAAATGTCTACACTATTGAGTAAGGCTTTGAATGTGGAGGGTAATTCCACCAGCATTCTTGATAGTTTGAAAGATTATTATAACCAATGCCAGAAGAAAGGAAAATTCCTTTTGATTGTTGTTGACGAGTTTGGTAAAGTGCTAGAACATGCTGCCAAGAACAATCCAGAAAAGGAATTGTATTTCTTGCAGAAGCTCTCTGAGTTGGTGAATGTACCCACTCGTCAGATAATGCTTCTTACTACGCTTCATCAGAACTTTGGTGCATATGCCAAAGGCCTTACAGAAGAGCAAGCCAATGAGTGGACAAAGGTAAAAGGACGTTTCAAGGAGATAACCTTTGTGGAGCCTGTTGAGCAGTTGCTGTATTTAGCATCGTCGCAGCTTAAAGAAGAAAGGAAAGAATATGATGCAGAGAATGTGGTGCCGCTATATGAACTAGCTAAAGAAACACGATATGTTGCGAAAGACTTCTCAATGGAAACTGCCAAACAACTATTCCCGTTGGATCTCTTTTCCGCATACACTATTACTACGGCTATTCAACGATATGGTCAGAATGAACGTTCGCTTTTTACATTCTTGGCCGCCAAAGGCACGAACTCAATTTCTGAGTTCGAACCAGCAGAGCATCTGACATATAACCTGCAAAAGGTTTATGATTACGTGCTCCACAATTTTTATTCATATCTGAAGGATGCCAATGCTGATTCAATGAGCTGGAGCACTATTCAGGTATCTATAGAACGTGTGGAAGGTCAGGACTGGAGTAATGAAGAGGAAATGCTGCAGGCTGTACAATTAGTGAAAGCTATAGGCCTATTGAACCTTTTTGGTACAGCTGGATTCAAGCTCACAGAAAGAAATCTGACTGACTATGCTCGTGAGGCAATGGCGATAGGCAATGCAAAGGAAATTATCCAGAAACTATCTGCTAAGAAAATCATTCGATATGCGGCATACAAAGAACGTCTGATGCTGTTTGAGGGTACTGACGTAGATATTGAAGCTGAGATTCGCGAAGCAGGAATGATGGTATCACGTCCTGTTACCTTTGTTGATGAACTGAATGTGTTCTTCAATCGCAGAATTTCTCCTGTGAAGGCGCATTTCTACCAGAAAGGTACACCACGATTCTTTGACTACATGATTCGTGAAGAGCCTTTGGATGCAGTACCTACTGGCGACACAGACGGCTACATAGAGCTGATATTCTCTACTCACAAGAAGGCCTTGGAGGAAATCAAGAAGTTCAGTTCAGAAACTGATCACGCTTTGATTTTTGCCTATTTCACAAATACGGAGGACATCATTGACCACCTTTACAACATCAAGAAGTACATGTATCTGTTGGAGCGTGTACTCGATAAGAACGATAGAGTGGCTGTGTCTGAAATCCAGAAGTTAAAGGAGTACGAAGAGACTATGCTTAATAAGGCCATTAGCGATAATCTCTTCTCATACAAGAAACGAGTTGTTTGGGTGTTTGCAGGAAAGGAACAGAAGGTTGAGTCCCATCGTGACTTCAACCAGCTGCTTTCGAAAGTATGCGACCAAGTATACAGCAAAACGCCTGTGATGATTAACGAGTTGTTCAACAAACATAAGCTTAGTGGTACGATTACAGCTGCTCGTAAGAGTTATCTTACTTACTTGACAGAGCACTACTCTGAGAATGGAATGGGCTTCCCAGAAGACAAATTTCCACCAGAGAAAACCATCTATTCTTCGTTGCTGTTGAATACTGGTCTGCATCAAAATGGTGATTTTGCAGATGCTCCTACCAACAAGGGCTTCATGCCGTTGTGGGATGCTTGTGAAGATTTCCTGAAAAGTTCTGAGAATAAGGCTAGAAAAATATCAGAGTTGATAAAGATACTATCTGCACAGCCTTATAAGTTGAAACAGGGATTCCTGGAGTTCTGGATTCCTACATATTTATTCATTAAGCGTCAGGATTTCGCGCTTTATGATGCTTCAAAGGGCGCATTCATGCCTAACGTGAATATGGAGTTCTTTGATTTGCTCCAGAAACATCCTGGTGATTTTGAAATCAAGAAGTATGCAGTCGATGGCGTAAAGTTGGACTTCTTTAATCAGTATCGACGTTTCGTTAATCTGGGTGATGAGTTCACTATTACGAATACCAATTTTATTGAGACCATCAAACCATTCCTCAGTTTCTATGTACGTCTGGATGAATACACCAAGCACACTCGTAAGTTTGACCATGAGTCAACGATGAGATTCCGTGATGTGTTGGCCAAAGCAAAAGACCCAGAGAAAGCTTTTTTTGAGGATTTACCAGAGGCTCTTGGCTTTACTCAGGAGAAACTGAAGCAAGAAGAGTTTATTAACGAGTATGGCAAAATCATCCAGAGAGCAATCAGAGAATTGCGTTCTTGCTATAGTCAGCTGATAGACCGAATTGAGGCTCGTTTGGTAGAAGAGTTTGGCTTGCAGAGCTATGACTATTCGGAATATATCGTTGAAGTACGTGAGCGACTTGCCCATGTGAAAGACTATCTGTTAACTGGAAAACAGCGAGAGTTCTATCATCATGTGATGACAGAATATGATAATCGCATCCAATGGTATCAGTCAATCTGCTATACAATTCTCGAACAACGTCTTGATGCTTTGAGGGACGAACAGGAAGACAAGTTGGCTGATGACTTGGTATATCTGTTCAGAGAATGTGAGAAGTACTCAGACATTTCCCAAAAGGTGGGTGACTCTGAGAAGAATGAGGCTTATTCCTTCGATATGGTGACGAATAAAGGAACCAGCGTAAGGACTCAGACATATGTATTGCCTGAAAAAGATAAGTCTAAGGCAAAAGACCTGGAACAGAAAATCAGCAAACTGCTCTCAGGTGATAACAATATCGACGTTTGCACTCTGCTGTCGATACTCAATAAGAAAATGAATAAATGACAAAGGTTAGACATATATTAGGTATATCAGGAGGTAAGGATAGTGCTGCTCTCGCCATCTATCTGAAGAAAACGTACCCATCGCTAAAGATTGAGTACTACAATTCAGATACTGGTTGTGAACTGGCAGAAACCGAAACGTTGATTAATCGCCTGGAGGCCTATCTAGGTAAGATTGAAAGACTGAGAGCTGCTGAGGGTAGTCCAGAGCCAACTCCGTTCCATCATTTTCTGAAAGCGATGGGAGGTTTCCTGCCTTCGCCACAGGCTCGCTGGTGTACCAAGAAGATGAAACTCGACAAGTTTGAAGAATATGTGGGTGATGACTATGCTGTGTCATACGTTGGCATCCGTGGTGATGAGG
Source organism: Prevotella communis (assembly GCF_022024115.1). Classification (NCBI taxonomy): domain Bacteria; kingdom Pseudomonadati; phylum Bacteroidota; class Bacteroidia; order Bacteroidales; family Prevotellaceae; genus Prevotella; species Prevotella communis. The sequence continues at coordinate 1,927,844 of NZ_CP091792.1, read as the reverse complement.
ACAGAGACGGTTATATATCTTCAAAACCCAATATACAGGCAGTATTCCCGTTCCGCAAGAACATATGGAGTATAGATGTCATTAACAAGTTCTTGCACAATGAGAACTTGGAACAGATTACTGAAATCTACGAGCGTCTATGTCCTGAGGGATTCCTGCGTGAGGAGATTTTGGAAACGGTAAGGAAGCCCATCACGAAGCAGTTCTACTACTCAAAGAAGATGAATGCGCTACTTGACTACGACGTCAAACTGTTCAACCATGCCGTGTTTGAGTTTCTGAAAACGACTGACTATCCGGTGGGAAAACTTGATGAATTCCCCCTGCTTGATAATACAGACATATTGGTAAAGGACGATATCTTCAGATTGCTGAGAGAAAGTGGAGTAGGTGTACCAGCCTACTACGAGGAGATTCCTTTCGAGGTAGATGGCGAGACGGGTACCTATTGCCGCAGTCGTTCTGGATGCTACTTCTGTTTCTTCCAGCAGAAGATAGAATGGATATGGCTCTATGAGCAACATCCTGACCTCTTTAAACAAGCAATGGAGTTCGAGAAAGATGGTTATACGTGGAATCAGAATGAGAGTCTTGCAGACCTCATCAAACCAGAACGTATTCGCCAGATAAAGCTCGACATCATCCGTCGCCAAAAAGAAAATCTAGCCAACAACAAGGGAACCACCCTCGCTGAAATCCTTGGCGATGATATTATGTGTACAAACTGCTTTATATAATAAACGTATATGCTTTACGAGGTAGATTGGGCAGATGACGGAACGTATGTACCAGGTGAAGAATACTCACCAGAACGTTTCTTCGATGATGGGCTAAAGAATAGCACAGAGTTTGATTTGAAACTGGGCTATTTTAGTTCTGCTGCGATTAGTGTGTTAGCAGAAGGCTTTGCTACGTTTATCTCACGAGGTGGCTATATGCGTCTCATCATCAACCATATTGTTTCGAAAAAGGATAAAGAAGCAATAATAAATGGTGTAATGGGGAATGTCATAGACTGTACAGACCTTTCAAATTTCCAGTATCTCAAGACAACGTTCAATGAATACCAAGAGCAGTTTTTCCGTTGTCTGGCCTATATGATATCGCAAAAACGTATTGATATCAGAATCATCAAACCTAAAGGACAGAAGGGAATTGCACATACAAAATCTGGTCAATTCAGAGATGGCGACAGTATAACTGCTTTTACCGGCTCTGCCAATTTTACGATAAGTGGACTCTTTAATAATATAGAGGAAATAAAGATTGACAGAAGTGATTCTGTTGATAGAATGGTGCAGAAAAGAATTGAAAAGCAAAGAAAGGATTTTGACGCCATTATGTCTAGGGAAAAGAATGGGATTGATTATCTCTCGCCCAAAGATTTGGTTGAAGCGATAAGCACTAACTATGGTGATTCCGATATTGAAGAACTTCTTGATGTGGAAAAGAAACTGAGAGAACATAAGAAACGGAAGGATGCGGAGAACTTACAAACGCCATGGATGGCTGCAGAAGAAACTGTAGAAATTGAGCCTCACTTCCCTTACCCAAGTGGTCCTCGTGATTATCAGAAGAAAGCGTTCGATAATTGGAAAAAAAGTCAATGTGGCCTGTTTAATATGGCTACAGGTACAGGTAAAACGCTGACATCTCTCAATTGTCTTTTGCAAATTTATAAAAAGTTTGGATACTATAAGGCAATAATTCTTGTTCCGACAGTTACATTGGTTGAGCAATGGGAAAAGGAATGTAGAAAGTTCAATTTTCAACATATAGTAAAGGTTTGCTCGAAAAACAAAGACTGGAAAGGTGAGATAGATAGGCTCACGATGAAAGAGAATTTCAACCCAACAAATTCACCTATCAACTATGTCGTCATTTCGACTTATGCGTCATTTGCCAGAGATAATGTATTTCATGATTTGATGTCGCTTTCTAAGAAATGCTTGCTTATTGCGGATGAAGCACATAACATGGGATCTAAACGAATCCTTGATAGGATAGATAGTGTTAGCAAAAGATTTAAACGTCGAATAGGTTTATCTGCAACACCAGAACGTCAGTTTGATGAAAAAGGCAATAAAGAACTTAGGCATTTCTTTAATTCAGAAAATGGCTATACCTTTTTGTATACAATGGAGGAAGCTATCAAGAATAAGTTCCTTTGTGAATATTACTATTATCCGCATGTAGTACGACTTTGCGATGACGAAATGTATATCTACATGGAGATCTCTGAGAAACTTGGTAAAATCTATAGGTATAATGGTGGTTATCTTGACCTTGAAGATGAGATTGTTAGGGCTCTACTCTTGAAAAGAAGACGCATTATACATAAAGCACGAAACAAAAAAGATGCATTCAAGAACATCATTGAAGAACGATACAAGGAAAAAGGAAATCTCAAATATACCTTGGTATATGTTCCAGAAGGCCTAAAGCCTGATTCTATTGCTGACGTTTATGATAGTTTTGATGTTGTTGGAGATGATGCAGAATCAGATAAACTAATTGATGAATATACACAAATAGTAATGAATGTTAGCAAAACAACTACGGTTAGGAAATTTGTTTCAGGGCAAAAGGACAGGGAATCCATCCTTGAAGATTTTGCGAATGGCGACCTTGAAGTTTTGACGTCTATGAAATGCCTTGACGAGGGTGTGGATGTACCAAGAAGTGAAATGGCTATATTTTGTGCAAGTACAGGGAACCCTCGTCAATTTATACAACGCAGAGGTCGTATTCTTAGAACGCACAAGGATAAGAAATATGCTTATATTCACGATCTTGTGGTCGTTCCTGATATTGGTGCAGATTGTGTAGATTATGAGATGGAGCGAAAACTTATACTTTCTGAATTAAAGAGAGTAAGAGATTTCGCATCATTATCAAGAAACCTTGACTATTCTTACAGAGAATTAGAAGAGGTCCTAAACTTCTATAATGTTCCACTTTTAGATTAACATAATACCTAAAACATTATACACTATGGCAAAGAATAAAAGATACAATGAGAATTATAACAAGATTCTTGAGGCAGTTCTCCTAGATGAAAAATTAATGGAGTATGCCCAGTATGAACCTTCTGAGATTACGTCTCTTGAATATGCTCTTGGTTCTAACAATGCAATTGTTGGTGCTGTTGCAACTATCATTGAAGGACTAAGTGAAAAGAAGTCGGAAAAAGAGATATATAATACTGTAAACGAATTACTAAAAAAGAAGCTATGATAATACGTAGAATAGAGATAGAAAATTTTCGTAGCTACTATGGTAACGAAAACGTTTTTAAATTTGGGGAAGGCCTTACTTTGATTATAGGTGACAATGGCGATGGTAAAACAACTGTTTTCGAAGCTCTTCAGTGGCTACTTGACATTTCCAGCACAGATGATGCTCAGAAAAGTCATGCATTAGACAACTTCTCTGAAATGAGGAAGTCCAAACTTGAAATAGGTGAATCAGCCAACCTTAGGGTGAAGATGGACTTTGAACATGATGGACATAAGTCTGTGGAGAAACTATTTGTCATTACAAAAAAAGGAGAGGACTATTATGATGTGAGTGATATAAAATTCAAGGGCAAAGAAGATACGGACGAAGGAAGACTTTCTCCAGACGGAAGAGGATTGATAAAACGCTGTTTTGATGCAGAAATGCAACATTTCTCAATGTTCAAAGGTGAGTCCCGACTTGATGTGCTTGATGGCCCCAAAGCATTAAAAATGCTTGTTGACAAATACTCTGACATCAAGTATTTTGATGAACTCGTGAATCTTACTTCAAACTTTGAAAGTTCTGCAGATAAGGCTTTTCGTAAGGAAAGTAAGAACGATGAGAATACAAGAAGTGAAGCTATTAGATTCGATAATGAATTGACAAAACTGAGTGGAGAAATACAGGATATTCGTAAGCAAATCAAGGAATTGTCTACTGCTGTAAGCTCTTACGAAACTATGCTAAAAGATTTGGAACAGAATCAAGACACGCGAGACAGATATAATGAATTGTCGCAAGCTTTGGCTGGGAAAAAAGCTAATGCAACAAGTTTAAAAGCGAGCATAGACAAGGTTAACCTGAACACAAGTCTCCTTGACCAGTATTGGATAATGTGTGCTTTTCCTGATATCCTTTCTGCCTTCAAGGACAAATGTGCCCAGTTGAGACGAGAGAAAGAAAGGCTACACGATGAATTTCTATTGGAAAGAGGTAAAGAACAAGGTGAACTAGACGCACTGAAAAAAGAGAATGAATCACTTCTAAACGACGATGCTAAATTGCCTTGGTATATCCCTGATGATAAATATATGAAGGAGATGATCATGGTGCATAGATGCAAAGTATGCAATACTCCTGCTCCAGAAGGTTCAGAGGCATATCGTTTCATGGTCAATAAGCTTGAAGAATATAAGAAGCACATCAATGAACGAGCAAGAATTAAAGAAGAACAAGTTAAGTTAAGTAAAAAACAGCTCTTCACTGAGGAATACATAGACGAAATCAATGTTTTGGCAAACAGACTGTCAGGACCGGAAGAGGCTTTTATTTCAGGTATTGCAAATGATATCAATGACAGACTTGAGGTGGTAAGTCGAAAATCGGATGAATTATCACAGGTCAAAAAAGAAATAGAGGAAATAGAGGAGGATATTTCTCGTTTACTGATACAGGCGGGTAATATTTCCGAGGAAATGATGAAGAAAAACAATTCTGACGTAAATAATATGTTCAGAAGGAAGAATGAAGCTGAATTAGAAATCAAAGATCTTGAGTTTGATCTTAAAGACAAATTGAATCGTGAAGCAGAAGTTAAAGAGAAAATGGTTAATCTCAAACCCGGAAATTCTTTATCAAGGCTATACCAAAAAGTACATTTTGCATTTGATCAAATCGCACAGGCTTCGATGAGAGCAAAAGAAAAGAATCTTTATAACTTTCTTAACGCATTAAGGGAAGGTGCAAATTTGTACATGGATCGTTTGAGCACAAAGGACTTCCATGGAGAAGTAAGTCTTTTCTATAAAAAAGACAAAGATGAGGCTGGAATTAGACTGAAAAGTTCCAATGGTACGTATATTACAAAACCATCGGATTCTCAGAAAACAGTAATGTATATCTCAATATTATTTGCTGTTTCTGATTTTGCCCATAAGAAGACGGATGAAGAGTATCCTCTCATATTCGATGCAGCTACTTCTTCATTTGGTGATGCTAAAGAAGAAGAATTCTATAACATTATCAATGATGTAAAAAAGCAATGTATTGTTATTACGAAAGACTTCATTACAGGAGGAAAAGTCAGAATGAACGATGTTGACAAACTTACATGCCGGGTATATCGAATACAGAAGGCGGAAGGATTCAATAGCTCGGATTTGTCAACTATAAGAACATTAGTGAAAGAAATTAAAACGGAGGATTAATTATGAAATCTCTATTTGATGCTTGGAGCAATAAAGACCCTGAATGGGAGAAAAAATACGAAGAGTTGCTAATGATGCCCTTTACTGACTATGGTAGAGGAACTAGTCAGTACACTGAGTCACGAGGTAAAATTTTTGGTGCAGGATATGAGATGTTTATCATTGGCTTTTTCATTGGATTATATTTTGATAAGACAAGGAAATTGACAGATGACAAATCGAAGCGTAAGCACTTTGGACATAAAATAATGTTTTGGGGTAGTCAAGAAGGTAAGCTTAAACTAGGGCGAACATCGTACAAAAAGATTCAAGAGTATATGTTTGCAGCTCTTATCACAAAAACTGACATTGATTTTATTTCGTTGGAAAAGGGAGAAGTGAGTGTTGATGACGCTGCTAATTCCCTAAAGCATAAAATGGAAGAGTATGCAAATTACGGATTTCATTATTTGGAAGATATGTTAGAGGATGATCCGAATAGTTTGTTCAAGGACTCAGCGTTTCTTAAGATATTCACGTCATTTATCTCTGATGACAATATAGGAAATGATGATGTTGAAAATTTTGAAGAAGATATAGAGTCGTTCGAAGATGAAGAATTAGAAGATGATTCCATAGATGAAGAATCCTTGCGCGCAGAAGCAGAGAAGCCATGGAATGAAGATGAAATTGAAAGGTTGACCATGTACTTCGAACATGACATGGAACTAAATAGAATAGCAGAAAGATTAGAAAAATCTCTCTATTCTGTTCAATATCAATTGTCGCAGTTAGGATTGATTAGAATGCCGCTAAATGTTACAGTAAAAAATACAGAAAATGGAGGAACTGTTATCAATAAGTCTGGCAAGGTTGTTTATACTGATGAAGCACCTCTAAAAATTTTCAATGACAAGATTTATCGCTTCAATATGAAACCCATGTGTATGACAGTCAAAGATATTAAACGTGTTGGTGGCGAATGGGTGAAGGGCAGTAAGATGCTTGTCGCATATACAGAATCCGCCTTGTATCCTAAACTTTCAAGTTCAAACTTTATGGATGATATAGAGGACTTCGTCGAGGGAAATAAGCGCGAAGAAAATAAAATTAAAGTTAGAGGTATATGGTATGACTATTATGGTGATAAAATAGATTCCCAAAGTAGATAAAATACGATTATGTGGCAAATTCATTTGAGTTTGCCACTTTTTTCTTATTATTATACTCAATGAATGTAATTATTTGCTATCTTTGCCCTCGAAAACCAATAATGAAGGGCTATGAATAGAACAATCCAATTCTTCAGTTACGAACAATGCTATAAATACTACACTAAGCGAATAATGAGCATCAGGCAGGCCAAGATTCATGGCGAGACTATCGTTGCGAAGCCTGTGTTCATGGTGGCAATCATAGATGGTATTGAGGGAAATGTATTTAGGAACAACCAGTTTTCCATTAATGATTGGCTAGAAGGAAGGTACAAAATGCTGATGTCACAATATGCTAGGAATTCGCAGTTTGATGATAGTACAAGTATAGAGAAGCCATTCTGGCATTTGGAAACCGATGGTTTTTGGCATTTGAACTATCAGGGAAAACGACTTAGCAAGGGTCGCACTCCATCTAAGGCTTGGCTAAAAGACAATGTTGAATTCGCTTATTTCGACGAATCGCTATGGATATTGCTGCAAAATAGGGAGTGGAGAATAAAACTACGTGAGTATATCATTGAACATAAGTTGACGGATGGCTCATGGAATGGTAAAATCGCAGCAGAAGGACTTGGTGTTCTTGCTGCATTATTACTGGTCGCATAGAATTTGTTATGGTATGCTACACCCCTTGGTCAATACGAATCCATTAACATGTATTGCCTATGAAAGATGAAGAAAGATTAATCCGTGCTTTGAATGAGTTGGCTGATATTGCGAAACGCAAAGAGGCAGAACGGGAAAAGGAACGGGAGCTGGAAAAGGTGAGGGCAGAAAGACGCAAGCGCTTTTACGAAAACGCTCCTCTCTTCTCTTTCTCTCTTCCCAAAAACTCATCACTACTAAATAAGGAAGAAGAGGAGGATGTCTGATGTGTGATGTCGGTCTGTTTAACCTAGAAACAAAACCGATATTACTGACTTTTAATCCGTATTTTACAATAGTTGGCAGGGGACTGGTACCTGCCAACCTAAAATGGGATACAATAAAAGCTGGTCACGTGTGACCAGCTTTTTATTTGAGTGAAAGAAACCATGCGGCGAGGTCGAATCGCTCATCATCTCTGTGTTTCCACAGCCATGCCACCGTTCCGCACATCGTGGCTCTACTTGGTTTCTCCTTTTCACGCTGCAAAGATAGGTATTCTTAGGCGAATAACCAAGCATTCTGCCAATTTTCTTAAGAGGTTCCAGTCCCCAATCCTTTACGAGGGACCGGCGATTGACAGATATCACAGTCTATAATGCTGTACACGACAAGAAATCCTTTAGATGTTTGACGTATTCTTTCCTGTGCTTCAAGTATGACTCTGCATGTTCTGCTCCTTCGGTTATCCAAAGCTCTTTATTCGAGGACTTGGCATCATAAAGGCGGTGCACCATATCTGTAGGCACAAAGGTATCGGCAGCACCATGAATGAATAGCATCGGATAGGGAGACTTGCTAACCTCTTTGATGGGCGATGCCTCTCCAAAACTCCACCCATAGCGCAGTTTGCATATCAGACTTGTTGAGAACATCAATGGGAACTCCGGAAGATTAAACTGATTCTTCAGCTCACCTGAAAATTCATCCCAAACACTTGTATATCCGCAATCGTCTATAAAGCGAAGGTCCTTAATCTGCTCCGGCATTTTCTCGGCGGACATCATCATGGTAGTTGCAGCACCCATTGACACACCATGTACAACCATCGTGTCAGACTGAAACATGGATAACCAGTATAGGGCATCCTTCCTGTCAAGCCATCCCATCTGAATCACGTCACCCTCGCTTAGTCCGTGTGCATGAAGGTCTGGCATCACGACATTGTAATCTAGCTCCTTTTCGTAAATCCGTGCCAGCCACAGGAAGTCGATAGAACAATTACGCCATCCATGCAGTACCATAGCCGTTTTGCTTCCACCTTTTCTTATAAAGAGTGCATGGTGCTTTTCTCCCGTCGGCATGGTAACGAAAGTGTCTCTTAGCGCACCGCTTTTCCTCAAAGAGTCGATCCAAGGTTGTGTCTCTGGATAGGTTTTAAACTGTTCACGGAAACATTGGGCAGTATCAGTCCTTTCAGGATCAGGAGATAGGGAATAGTCAAGCATATAGAAACTGCCTCCGATGATACTAATAATGACTATCACCAGGACTGCTGATATACACCAGACTATAACCTTTTTCATATCTTCTCTATCTAAACTCAAATATCTCTGCAAAGATACGGAATTAAGAGCTTATTTGGGTATTTTTGCTGAGATATTTAAGTGTTTTTAGGTATATGCTTTTTTTTCCTGATATGAGATTGAAAATATTCTTCAAAAAGGTTGGCAGGTACCAGTCCCCTGGCAACCCCTGTATTTTTCTCAATCATTCAGATATCTATAGTTTCTCCCTCTTTCTTGATTTCCCAGAAGGAGATGCCTTTTTCATCTGTGAACTCTTTCATGCGCCAAGCGGATTCAAAGCCGCTGGACACGAAATGCATAGGCACAAAGAGACCAACCTTGAAGCGCTCTATGAACTGTCGGCCTCCAAGGGTATAGCCGTTGCCGATGCGCCCATCAACTGGGAACATCACCACATCAAAACTATCGGTAATCTTGCGGATATCCTTCAGCTCGCCCAAGTATTGCTTTTCATGGGCTATTGGGTCAATCTCTTCGTCAAACTCCTCACTATAGATGGTCTCGCCAGGCACGGCTTCTGGCAGGAACCGCGCATACCAGTTGTTCAAGTCGCCGGCATGGAAGATACTTTTCCCCTCTGTCTCTACTATCCACGAAACACCGCTGTCTGTGCTGCCTAATGCCCATACGGACAAAGTGTCGTCTGACCACGCTCCGCCCTTGGCCAACCATACGTCTGCATCTTCCTTATTGGCTCTCCGATGCTTGTAGATGTCCTTAGAAAGGATATAGGTAATGTTCTCATGTTGCTTTCGCCATTCGAAGATGGCACTATTGAAATGGTCTTCGTGGAAGTGGCTGGAGAAGACATAGACATGCTTATCCTTCTTCAGGAACGGTGGCACAATGCCACTCACGTCCAACCAGTAGTCGAATATCAGGATGGACTTTTCTGTTTCTAGCACAAAGCCGCTATGGAAGATGTAGGTCAGCGTCATTGTTGTAGCATTTCACAGAGTTTATCTTCTCTGATAATTTTAGGAGCTGATTTGCCAGCCAACACCAAAACTTTCTTACCGTTGCGGTAGATATGGAGTTGGCGGGAACGGACTACGGCCGTCAGCTCAGCATCATCCTGCATAGCTATCCAAAGAGGATGATATAAGCCATCCTCTTCAAATAGCTTCTTCTGCAGATGAGAGCACATGTTTCTCGTGTCAATGACCATCATTAACCTTGCTACTCCTTGAACTTACCTTTCAACCATAGTTTCCAGTATTTCCAACCTCCTGTTGTCCAGGACATCAGGAGCAAGACGAGCGCCTCTCCCTGATGACCTTTATATAATCTTATCAATAATGAGAAGGTCGTTTCAGAAACATGCTGCCAGCATTTCTTTGCCCAACTTATGGATGTGGGCGAGGATGGCACTCTCACGTTCGGCAGAAGGCTTTTTGAAACCATTGATGTAATTGCGTAACAGGGTGGCATTCATGCCCAGGGAACGGGCAAACTCGGCGACATTGATTTCCTTATGAGTAAGGAAGAATCGTTGCAGGGGCGTTGGCTCGTTATCGTCATATGCGAAACTCTCGAAACTGATGTCTTCGTCAAGTCCACGCCAATGGATACCGTCGAAACCAAAAGTGTAAGCAGCCCTTTCTTCGTCGGTAGCCGTTCGCAACTTAGGATACCAAAGGAGCGACTGGCTGTACTCATGTCCTTCCTCGTCACGGCCGTAAATGTGTTCGGCATCGAACCAAATCTCCTTAATCTTCATAGGCTTGTTCTCCTTATTCTTTCTTTCGCAAAGATAGGAATTATTTTTGATACCACGAGCGTTTTAGCTAATTTTTTGCTATGATTTAACAATTCAACGATCATGAGAAGGGAACTAATGTACTGATTCATTGCTTCATTACTCTATGGTTTTTAAGTCGTTAACCTATGGTTTACGATGTGTTAACCTATGGTTAACGATGTATATTTTTATCTTTTTGCATCCTTTTTATTTCAGTTTGTGTCACAACTCTGTATTGTCATAAAATCGCGGAAATCTCCTGTGTATAGGCTATGCGAATCTGATTCTGATGGAATGAAATTCATGTCACAACTTTTTTGTGTTTTCACTAATTCAGCTTCTAGCCTGCAGAGAGTGACAAGGTTTTCAGTACGATGTAAACGATGTTGACAAGTAATTCAGTTTAACCCAGTGAAAACTGTCAAGTGAGTTTAGGAAAAGGCACTAATTCTGCTTCTAGCCTGCTCTTAGGCAGCAATCACTCTGCTCCTAGGCTGCTCCTAGGCTGCTCCGTGGAGCACTCACGAAGCAGGCTAGAGTATGGCTAGAGTATGGCTAGAGTAAGGCTAGACTATGGCAGCAGTATGGCAAGAAGATGTCTGATCTATGATGTGTGATGGCTGATGTCTGAGTTCATTTTTCAGTCTTTAGATATAAAAATGAGTAAAAAACGATGCTGTTAGATTGAAATTTACGTCAAAATGATTGCAGAATGAAATAATTTGTTTATATTTGCAGCGTTAAAACATGAAAGATTATGGCACAGGTATCAATGACGGTGAGAATGGACTCACAGCTGAAACAGAATTTTGATGCACTCTGTTCAAGTATGGGCATGAGTGTTAATGCTGCTATCAACATCTTCGCAAATGCTGTTGTGAGAACGCGCAGCATTCCTTTTAAGATAAGTGCAAATCCAAAGGATGTGGAGGATGAGGCCTTGAGGGAATTTCGTGAATTCAGAAATATGGTTGCAGCCAGCGACAGACCTGAGTTCACGTTGGATGAAATCAACGAAGAAATTCGACTGGCACGTAAAGAAAGGGCTGGTCGGAAATGATTAAAGCAGTCATTGACACAAATGTGATTGTGTCGGCATATATAACTAAGAATCTGGAAGCAGCAACTTCCAAACTATGGGAGGCTGTTTTGCAATGTAAACTGACGCCCATTTACAATGAGGAGATTCTCAGTGAGTATTCAGAGGTGCTACGTCGTAAGAAGTTTGGCATCCCTGAGCATCTTGTTAAATGGGCGTTAGACAAAATAGTCAGTAATGGAGTTCGTGGAGAACGTGTGTTGAGTGATGAATTCTTTCCTGATCCTAAGGATGTCGTTTTCTATGAAGTTGCCATGTCGAAAGAAGATGCCTATCTTGTGACAGGCAATACAAAGCATTTTCCAAAGAAGCCCATTGTGGTTACACCTGCAGAGATGCTGGAGATTCTGCAACGCGAAGGGATACTATAGGGCTGATGTTTGATGTCTGATGTCTGATGGCGGGAGATGTAAGAGGGAAGATGTAAGATGTCTGAGGGCGGAAGATGTAAGAGGGCTGAGGGATGAGGGATGATTTTCAAAAAAAGTTTCGTAAATATTTGGGTGTGTAACTAAAATTAGTTACTTTTGCGTCTACCTATTTAGATGCAAACGGATATTTAAAGAAAAAGGAGGAATAATTATGGGATTTCTGAAGTACAAAGGTTACACGGGAAGTGTGGAGTATAGTGAAGAAGATAATTGTCTGTTTGGGAAAGTGCAAGGCATGAGCAAGCATACGATTACTTATGAAGGACAAACACTGGATGAGCTGAGACAGGACTTTGAGGGTGCTGTTGAGGATTATTTGGCTTCTTGCGCTGAACGTGGAGTAGAACCATGTAAGCCGTATAGCGGAACGTTTAATGTAAGGGTCTCTCCCGAAATCCATAGTGCGATTGCTGCTATGGCTCAGCAGGCTGGGGTTACAATTAATGCATTTGTACGCCAGGTTTTGGCCAAAGAGGCGAAATTGGCGTATTAAGGCCGAGGGCTGATGTCGGGAGATGTAAGAGGGAAGATGTAAGATGTCTGATGTCTGATGTCTGAAGGCTGATGTTTGAAGGCAGAATGCTGAGGGCTGAGGGAAAATGAAGTTGCTTCTAAAAAAATACAACAAGAATCATTGGAATTGATAGAAAAGTATTACTTTTGTAGCAGATTATATAATTTTTACCTTATGAAAGCAGTTTATTACGATTTTCGACAGTTATTTTGCGTCGTCATTCTTTCGCTAGTTTCATTGTCTGTCTATAGCCAGAGTGAGATTAGTTTTACGAACAAGGCTGTGTTCTCGAAAACAGGGAACATGAATGTCACAAGATTAATCACCTTGCTTCCTGCACCTGTTACAAATGAGTATCAGGAGATTAGTATGTTGGAATCAAACTGTGGTACGTTTATTGATGCTAACGCCACTAATAAGGTGTTGTTCTACGATGGCACTTTTGAAGGCAAAAGTTTTAGTGTTTATGAGTCATTCAAATACAAGACAAAAACGGTACAGATAGATTTCAATGATAAGTCGAAAAAGAATATATGTACTGATGTAGATCCGGATGAATATCTCGATAGTGATGGCTACTATATTGATCTTGATAACAATACCATCAAGCAAATTGGGGATCAATTGTGGGGTCAGTCCTCTGACATCCTGGACTATGCGAAGCGCTGTTATGAATATGTGGCCGAAAACTATAGCTATATCAATGGCAGCTGGCGTACACTTGCTGAAATCCTTCGGGCAGGAGGAGGTGAATGTGGAGACTTTTCGACATTGTTTGTCAATCTGATGAGATATAAGGGGATTCCCGCCCGTCATAATATGGGTGTATGGGTGAATGGTGGCTATCATGTGTGGCCAGACTTCTATCATGAAGATTATGGATGGATTCCTACAGACCCGACATTCAAGAATTCCAACCCTAATGGAGATTATTTTGGAAGATATGACGGAAATCTGATTATTCTAAGTCAGGGAATGACTCAATTTTCCAGGGCTGGTATTAATTTGTGGGATAAACCATTGCAGTCCTTCTATTACTGGTATTGGTACAATGAGGGCTCTGGAAACATTACTGCTGAACATAAAACAAGCAAAGACTATCAGGTTAATGAAATTGATAACGTGGAGATATGTGAAAGGAAAACGGAACCAGTCTATAATCTGATGGGGATAAGACAAAAAGGACTTAGCCGCGGTATAAATATAGTGAATGGTAAGAAAGTGCTTATGAAATAACTTCGTAAATTCAAAGGCTTGGGGACAAAAAAAGAGCCTTCACCGAAACTGCATGACAAACAGATGATTGCAGCGATGGTGAAGGCTCATTTTATATAATCGTTTTTTTTATTCGTACATCTTGGCTTTCTGCTCCTTGATGGCCTCGTCGTAGATATAGTCATCATAGCTCATGAGCTTGTCGATGGTGCCCATCTGACTCGGCCACCTGAATATGTCGGTTGGTGCCATATTCGGGTTTGGTCTTTGTGAGCTGCAGGAATAGTGTTGATTCACTATATTGCTCTGCATCAACTGAGTTTATGAGTTCACGGAGCGTCATACTGCTATCCACGAATGAGATGATTTGAGAGTACCATGCCGCTCCAGACTGCCATGATACCGACAATAACACTGGCTGCAACATAAAGAGCCATCTGCAGGGCATCACCTGCCTTTATCATGCCAAAGGATTCGCTGGCAAAAGTGCTGAATGTGGTGAAACCACCACAGAAACCAGTCACGAGCAGCAGTTTCATTTCAGGTGACAGCACTCCCTTGCTTACGAAGCCAACCAAAAGTCCTATCAGCAGGGAGCCAAGTATATTAACGGCGAAAGTACCCCAAGGGAATGAGGTATTCAAAGAAGATATCAGATATCTTAATACAGACCCGACGGCTCCACCTAATGCTACCAATAACAGATTTCTAATCATCTTTAATTGCAATTTTGCTGCAAAAGTACGAAAAATCGGGCAGAATTATGTATTTTTGCCCCAGCAAAACCGATTTTCAGTAAAGAAATGGCCTGGAAACTCAAATATCGCTGTAGCCAGTGTGGCTACGAAGCCGAGGTGTACGAAGGCAGAGGACTCTTCCGCCAAGAGATACGTGCCGTGTCGTGTCCCGACTGCAAGAGCATCCAGAACATTGTGGTGGGCGGTATCATTGCCGACGTGGCACCCTCGTACAGAAGCGAGGTCGGCAGGCTTTGTTTGCAATGCGGCAGCGAGCATATCCGACTATGGGACGGACATACTTGTCCCAAGTGCCAGGGCCGGATGGAGCAGACTGGAGAAAAGGAGTTCTGGACCTGAAGACTGACAGACTTTCCGTCCAAAGTTTAAGGGATTTTAAAGGAATGTCAGTCATGTTAAATTGAATTTAAGGAATTGTCAGCATCGTTTAATCGAGTTTAAAATCCTTGCCATCTTGACAAGATTACGAGCGCTTTTTTTCTTGGGCATGTACTTTGCTTATTTGTAGGTGTAAGCCGGAGCGAAAGGCCACGGGTAGGCGAGCTTGCTCGGGAATGAGCCGAGGCGATCAAGAACAAATAAGTTAAACTAAAAGTATAATTAGGAGGTATTGATTATGTTACCAGTAATGTTTCAGAACAGTTGGATGCCAACAGTATTTGAGGATTTCTTTAACAATGATTGGATGCCTCGTGCCAACAGTACAGCACCCGCAGTCAATGTCAAGGAGAGTGAAAAGGCCTACACCATGGAACTTGCAGCTCCAGGCATCAAGAAAGAATATTGCCGCGTAGGCGTCAATGACGAGGGCAACCTCACCATCGCTATTGAGAACAAACAGGAACACAAGCATGAGGACAGTCACCGCCACTACCTGCGCCGTGAGTTCAGCTATTCTAACTACGAGCAGAACTACACGCTGCCTGATGATGTGGTCCGCGACAAGATTTCTGCCAAGGTAGAGGACGGCATCCTGACCATCACCATGCCAAAGTCCGAGGCGAAGGAGAAAGTCACCAAGGCCATTGAGGTCTCGTAAACAGTTCGTCTTGTTAAATAGTAAAACCCTGACTTGCTTTGCAGGCCAGGGCTTTTGTCCTTATCTCGTCCTGCGTGCGCCAGATTGAGTTGTAGTCAGTCATAATACTCTATCTGTAACTTTTAATCTGTTACCACTTCATTGAAATGCTCCTTGCCCCAAGCTATCAGAGCCGTAAGTGCTGGCATCAGCGATTTGCCTGTCTCTGTCAGGGAATACTCCACTCGGGGTGGAACCTCCGGATAGACCTTACGATGAACGAGATGACTCTGCTCCAGATTCTTCAGCGTCTGCGAAAGCATCTTCTGAGAGCAGTCCGACATCAGACGACGGATCTCGTTAAAGCGCAATACACCAGTCTCGCTGGTGTGAAGCATGTAGAGCACCAGCATGGACCACTTGTCGCCGAAACGACTCACTACTTGCCTGATAGGACAGGCTAAATACTCAGCTTTGATATCTGCCATAATTCATGATTTTAATGCAAAAGTAACCAATAGTTACTGAATTACCAAATTATACTTAGTTAATCTAAGTTAACGCTACATTCACGGGAGTCCGATAACATCCTAATTCCTACTTTTTGGTAACTATGGTACCAAAAAGTGCCTTCTTGTGGAAGTGAAATTCTTGTCATACCTTTGCACTCGAAATCGAATAAATAACATTTTAAACGAATAAGAATTATGAAACAGATTGAAACAATTAAGAGTGGAAAGAATTTCAGCGCAGTAAGCGTAGGTAAGATGAGTGAGATTATCGAGCACGTGCTCCCCATGGGACCGAACGTAACCATTCAGGGCAAGGTGTTCGCAGGTCAGGCCGTAGGTGCTACAGGCAGCGAACTGAGTTTCCAGACACTCGTTCCTGGTCAGGACAGCGGTTTCCTGCACACCCACAAGACTCACGAGGAACTTTACATTATCCTGAAGGGTGAAGGCCAGTATCAGGTGGATGGTGAGATCTTCCCTGTCAGCGAGGGCACCATCATCCGCGTCGCTCCCGATGGCAAGCGTGCGCTGAAGAACACGGGCAGCGAGAACCTGACTATGCTCTGCATCCAGTACAAGGCCAATGCCTTCACCGAGGCTGACAGCCCCATGACCGATGGTGTCATCCTGCAGGAAGAACTGAAATGGTAAGCGAGATGTTCGACAAAGCTATTCAGTTTCTGAAAGACCACAAAGAGATTGCCCTTGCAACCAGCGAGGGCAATCTGCCAAAGTTACGCATCTTCCAGATTATGAAGCAGGAAGGGCATGTGCTTTACTTTGCTACTTCTGCCAAGAAAGCCGTTTGGCACGAGTTACGCCAGAATCCCAATGTTGAAATACTGGCCTATGAAGGTAATATCTCTGTTCGGTGTTCAGGGATGGTGAACTTTAATGTGGATGATGATGTAAAGCGGTGGATCTACGAGCATAACGATGTGCTTTCACGACTCTATACGAGCTATGACCAGATGGAATACTTTTGTCTGCCAATAGCAGAGATGGACTATTATGATTTATCTCCAACACCACCTGTATTTCAGCATTTTGACCTCATTGCAGGCGAGGTTGGACAAGGCTTCGTTGGTGAAAGATTCCAGAAAAAATGATTAGCTTAAGGCTATGAGGTTTGGACCTGACAAAAGTAAATCCCTGACTTGCTTAGCAGGCCAGGGATTCTTGTTAATATATGGAATGGCACTAAGCCTCTGGCCACGGTTCGAACTCTAGTTCAAGTTCCACCCAACGGGGATCCTCGTGAACAGTTGAAGACTTTTGGTTGGCTACTCCTAGTCCTAACAAACGGATGGGATGCGAATGAAATTCTACATCGCCCATCAGTTGTTTAGCCAATGGAAGAATATCTTCCTTTGTCCTGAGGATATAATCAACAGTTACGCTGCGTGTGATTTGCTGAAAGTCTTGGAATTTTACTTTGAGTGTCAAGGTATGCCCTTCAAAGTCAGCCTTCTCAATTCGGCGTACTAGCTCCAGGACTGTATGATACAGATGGATGGTGACAGCAGCATTGTCGAAGATATCCTTCTCAAAAGTCCGTTCACAGCTGACCGATTTGCGCTCCCATTCAGATATGACGGGGCGTGTATCAATGCCGTTGGCAAAATCGTGGAACACGCTGCCCATCTTACCAAATTCCTGATTCAAACGAGCAAGTGACACCTTTCTCAAGTCTGCTCCGGTAAAGATGCCCATGCGGTGCATCTTCTCAGCCGTCTTGTTGCCAACACCCCAAATCTTCTCCACCTTCAGTTGAGCGATGAAATCCAAAGCCCGGTCAGGATGGATAACTGTCAAGCCATCCGGTTTACGCCAGTCAGAGGCAATTTTTGCCAGGAACTTGCAGTAACTCACGCCAGCAGAGGCAGTCAGTCCTGTCGTCTCCAAAATGCGCTGCTTGATTTCCCTTGCTATCTCAACACCCAAATCAATTCCTTTCTTATTCTCCGTCACATCAAGGAATGCCTCGTCAAGCGAGATTGGTTCGATGAGATCCGTATAATCGTGAAATATTCCATGTAACTGCACCGACACCTCCTTATACCGCTGGAAATGCGGTTCCACGATGATGAGCTGCGGACAGAGTCTTTTGGCCACCTGTATGGACTGGGCAGAATGAACGCCGAAACGACGTGCCTCATAGCTTGCTGTTGAGACCACACCACGCTCTGCATCGTGGCCAACAGCTATTGGCTTGCCTTTCAGTTCTGGATTGTCACGCTGTTCTACAGCCGCAAAGAACTGGTCCATGTCCACATGAATAATCTTCATTGCTATAATAATAGCAGCTACAAACACTTTGGAATGTAGCTGCATTTGTATAGTGGATAGGGGAATAATATTATTCGTACATCTTGGCTTTCTGCTCCTTGATGGCCTCGTCGTAGATATAGTCATCATAGCTCATGAGCTTGTCGATGGTGCCCTTAGGCGTGAGCTCGATGATGCGGTCGGCCACGGTATTGATGAACTCGTGGTCGTGAGAGGCAAAGAGGATGTTGCCCTTGAACTGGATCAGGTTGTTGTTGAAGGCCTGAATAGACTCCAGGTCGAGGTGGTTGGTGGGGGTGTCGAGAATCAGACAGTTGGCATTCTTCAACTGCATGCGGGCAATCATACAACGCATCTTCTCACCACCGCTGAGCACGTTGACATGCTTCAGCACGTCCTCTTCCTTGAAGAGCATACGACCGAGGAACGACTTCATGGTGACTTCGTTGCCGGGTCCCCACTGGCTGAGCCAGTCGACGAGGTTCATCTCGCTCTGGAAGAAATCGGTATTGTCGAGGGGCAGGTAGGCGGTGGTGATGGTAACACCCCACTTATAGGTACCGGCCTGGGCCTCACGGTTGCCATTGATAATCTCGAAGAGGGCGGTCATAGCCTTGGGGTTGTGAGACAGGAACACGGTCTTCTGACCCTTCTCGATGGTGAAGTTCACGTTGTCGAAGAGGACGGTGCCATCGGCATCTACGGCCTTCAGTCCTTCTACCTCGAGAATCTGTGTACCAGGCTCGCGCTCCATCTGGAAGATGATGCCGGGATACTTACGTGTAGAGGGTGTAATCTCCTCAACATTAAGCTTTTCGAGCATCTTCTTTCGAGAAGTGGTTTGCTTTGATTTTGCCACGTTGGCAGAGAAACGACGGATGAATTCCTCGAGCTGCTTGCGCTTCTCCTCGGCCTTCATCTTCTGGTTCTGGGCCTGGCGCAGAGCCAGCTGACTGGACTCGTACCAGAAGGAGTAGTTACCAGAGAAGAGGGTCACCTTGCCGAAGTCGATATCTACGGTCTGGGTAGAGACGGCATCGAGGAAGTGACGGTCGTGAGAGACCACGAGCACACACTGCTCCAGGCCGCTGAGGTACTCCTCAAGCCACTGCACGGTGTCGAGGTCGAGGTCGTTGGTGGGCTCGTCGAGCAACAGGTTGTCGGGGTGGCCAAAGAGGGCCTTAGCCAGCATCACACGTACCTTCTCATTATTAGAGATATCTGACATTTGTGCATAGTGCATATCTTCCTTGATACCCAGGTTCTGAAGTAGTTGGGCTGCCTCGCTCTCGGCTTCCCAGCCGTTCATCTCGGCAAACGCCATCTCCAGTTCAGCTGCGCGCACGCCATCCTCCTCGCTCATTTCGGGCTTGGCATAGAGGGCCTCGCGCTCCTTCATATTCTCCCACAGTGGTTGATGTCCCATCAGCACCGTGTTCATCACAGAGAATTCATCGTATTTGAAGTGGTCCTGCTCAAGCACACTCATGCGCTCGCCAGGCAGCATCTCGATAGTACCCTTGTTGGGCTCCAGCTCTCCGCTGATAGCACGGAGCAGGGTAGACTTACCGGCACCGTTGGCACCGATGATGCCGTAGATGTTACCACTTGTAAACTTCAGGTTCACGTCCTTGTAGAGAACCTTCTTACCAAATTGAATCGCCAGATTGGTTACTGTAATCATTTCGTTTCTTTTCTACTAACTTTGTTTTTTAATACTTCAAATTTCAGTTCCTCTTTCTCAGGATGCTTGTCGATAGCGATGGTGTCGCCCTGGGAAATGGTGTCGGCAAGGATCAGTTCGCAGATACCGTCCTCGATATAGTTCTGGATGGCACGCTTCAGGGGACGTGCACCAAACTGCACGTCATAGCCCTTGGTGGCCACAAATTCCTTAGCGGCATCGCTGAGCTGAATCTGGTAGCCCATGTCGCCGATGCGCTTAAAGACACTTTTCAGTTCGACGTCGATGATACGCTTGATGGCGTCGAGGTCGAGCTGGTCGAAGGTGATGATCTCGTCGAGACGGTTGAGGAACTCGGGCGAGAACTGTTTTGAGAGGGCCTTCTGCACGATGCTGCGGGCGTGCTCGCGGTCTTTCTCGTTCATATTCAGACCAAAGGTGGAGGCGGTGAAGCCGATGCCGTTGCCAAACTCCTTGAGCTGGCGGGTGCCGGCATTGGAGGTCATGATAATCACCGTGTTGCGGAAGTCCACGAAACGGCCGTTGCCATCGGTCAGGCGTCCTTCGTCGAGCACCTGCAACAGGAGGTTGAACACGTTGCCGTGGGCCTTCTCAATCTCGTCGAGCAGCACGATAGAGTAGGGCTTGCGGCGCACGCGCTCGGTGAGCTGTCCGCCCTCCTCATAACCTACATAGCCCGGAGGCGCACCAATGAGGCGCGACACGTTGAAGGACTCGGTATATTCGCTCATGTCCACACGAATCAGGGCATCGGCAGAGCCAAACATCTGTTCTGCAAGTTTCTTGGCGAGGTAGGTCTTACCCACACCCGTAGGACCAAGGAACATGAAGGCGCCGATGGGATGGTTGGGGGCTTTCAGGCCCACACGGTTGCGCTGGATAGCCTTCACCATCTTGTCGATGGCATTATCCTGGGCAATGACGCACGACTTGAGCGTGGGTGCCATATTCTTCAGGCGCACACCCTCGTTCTCGGCCATACGCTGCACGGGGATGCCGGTCATCATCGATACCACGTCAGAGACCTCGGCTTCAGTTACCGTCTGACGTTTCTCGTTATTGTCCTCTGTCCAGGTTCTCTGCACCTCGGCCAACTGCTGTTCCAGTTGCACCTGGTTATCGCGATAGCTGGCTGCCAGTTCGTAGTTCTGATTGACCACAGCCTCGTGCTTCTTGTTTTTCACCTCGTCCAACTGCTTCTCGATAGCCTCGATTTCAGGTGGAATCTGCGCATTCTTTAAATGTACGCGCGCGCCAGTCTCGTCCATGGCGTCGATAGCCTTGTCGGGCTGGGCTCGGTCGGTGATATAACGCTCTGTCAAAGTGACACATGCGCGGATGGCATCATCGGTAAAGGTTACATGATGGTGCTCCTCGTAGCGGTCCTTGACATTATAGAGAATCTGCAGGGTCTGCTCCACATTGGTAGGTTCTACGAGCACCTTTTGGAAACGGCGCTCCAGGGCTCCGTCCTTCTCAATGCTGTTGCGGTACTCGTCGAGCGTGGTGGCACCAATACACTGGATAGTGCCGCGTGCCAGCGCAGGTTTCATGATATTGGCAGCATCCATACTGCCAGGCGTGCTGCCGGCACCGATGATGGTGTGGATCTCGTCGATGAAGACGATGATATTGGGGTTCTGTTCAATCTCCTTGAGCAGGGCACGGATACGCTCCTCAAACTGTCCGCGGTACTTGGTACCTGCCACGACGCCCGTCATGTCGAGGCTCACAATCCGCTTGTTGAAGAACATGGGTGAGCACTTGCGCTGGGCAATGAGCTGGGCCAGTCCCTCCACGATGGCACTCTTGCCCACACCGGGCTCGCCAATCAGGATGGGGTTATTCTTCTTGCGGCGACCCAGAATCTCCATCACGCGCTGTATCTCCTGTTCACGACCGACACATGGGTCGAGTTTGCCGTCGAGGGCAGCCTTCGTCAGGTCGGTAGAGAAATTATCAAGTACGGGAGTCTTTGATTTCTCCTTGGGCTTGTCGGTGGTGGTGTTGGAGGTTCGCTCATTCTTTTTGTACAGAGACTCTTCCTCGTCGTCCTCGGGCAGCATCAGGGCATCCTGGGGCTGGGGCGTCGGAGCAGGCTGTGACGCCTGTGGTGTCTGTGTCGGATTCTGGACATCCTTTGGCTTCAGGATATCCTGCACGTTGTCGTAGTTCATATTGTGCTCTTCCAACACCTTCCTGGCACCGTTGTTACCACGGTCGTGCAGGATAGCCAACAGCACGTGCTGCAGGTCTACAGACTCTACGTGCTGCAGGCGGGCCTCGAGAACGGCCAGCTTCAGGATGTTGGATGCGTTATCGTTGAGCTCCAGATTATCCGGGTTCTCAGGGTGAATGAATCCTTCACTCTGCTGCACATTCATCTCCAGGGAGAATTTGATGTCTTCTTTGTTGATATTCAGTCTTTTGAATACATCGCTCACAGGACCGTCGTTCTGTCGCATCATGCCCAGAAGGAGATGTTCCGGGGTCACGCTGGTGCTTGACAGGCGTGCGGCCTCTTCACGTGAAAAGGCGAGTATCTCTGAGACTTTTGGTGAAAATTGACTTGTCATTTACTTCCTTTCTTTCTGTTGGTTTGAAGGCTTTCCTGCAAATTGCGTGCCAGAGGAATGACCCTTATGGCCACCTCTATGGGGCTTGCGGGACTTATGGGAGCCGTGCGACTTCTTTGGCTTGTTGCTCTTGTAGGTCGCATAGTCGGGACCTTCGCCCAGTCCTTCGGGCAAGGGGAGCTTCTCGATATCCTTCTGCAGGAAATGCTCGATGGGCTTGAAGAAGCGGAAATCGGCATCGCTCACAAAGGTGATGGCCTCACCATCGCGGGCAGCACGTGCCGTACGACCGATGCGGTGTACGTAGTCCTCGCTGTCATGGGGCACGTCGTAGTTGATAACCATACCGATATCGTCGATATCAATGCCTCGTGCCACAATGTCGGTTGCCACCAGCACATCCACCTGTCCGGCCTTGAAGCGATACATCACGTCGTCGCGTTCCTGCTGGGTGAGGTCGGAGTGCATCGGGGCACAGTTGATCTTCATCTTCTGAAGGGTGCGGTTGATCTCCTTCACCTTTTCTTTCTTGCCACAGAAGATAATGACGCGCTTCAGGTCGCCCTTCTTGAAGATATCCTCGATGATACGCACCTTCTGGGGTTCGTAACAGATATAGGCCATCTGGTGGATCTTCTCGGCAGGACGGCTCACCTTGAGCTTCACCTCCACGGGATTCTTCAGCAGCGATACGGCCAGCTCGCGGATCTTGTCGGGCATGGTGGCCGAGAACATCACCTTCTGACAGGTGTCGGGCAACAGCTTGTTGATTTGCAGGATGTCCTCCATGAATCCCATGTCGAGCATACGGTCGGCCTCGTCTAATACAAAGAAGGATGTACGCGAGAGGTCGAGGTTGCCCACCTTCAGGTGACTGAGCAGGCGGCCGGGGGTAGCAATGACCACAGGGGCACCGCCACGCAGACTCTTAATCTCCTGGTCGAAACGCGAACCGTCGTTACCGCCATAGACGGCGATGCTGCTCACATTCTCCAGGTAGTAGGAAAAGCCCTCCATCGACTGGTCAATCTGCTGGGCCAGTTCGCGGGTGGGCGACATCACAATACAGTTGATGGCATCCTCGGGGAATCCGCCGTCGTCGAGCATGGAGAGAATAGGCAACAGATAGGCGGCTGTCTTACCAGTACCCGTCTGAGCTACGCCCAGCACGTCGTGACCATCAAGGATTTCGGGGATGCATCGCTCCTGAATGGGTGTCATCTCCTCGAAGTGCATGTCGTACAGCGCATCAAGGATATTATCGTTGAGATATGTTTCTTCAAATGTCATCTAATTGTCAATTTCAATTTTTAATCTGGTGCCAGTCGATAGCAGAAGTATGCTATGACGGCGAAAATCATATTGGGAATCCATGCTGCCAGGAGAGCAGGCATGCCGGCATTGATAGCAAAGGTGGCGCTGATGGTCTGCAAGAGGATATACGAGAACGACAGAGCCAGGCCGATGCCGAGAGAGAGTCCCATGCCGCCCTTGCGCTTGCGGGCAGAGAGGGAGGCACCTATCAAGGTGAGGATAAAGGATGCAAACGAGGTGGCTATGCGCTTGTGGTACTCCACCTCATACTGTATCACATTCTGCGAGCCGCGCTCCTGCTGCTTGGAGATATAGCGTTTCAGTTCGGGCGAGGTGAACGTCTCCTGCTGGTCGGTATTGAATATCAGGTCCATCGGCTCCATCATAATCATCGTGTCGATCTCCGTGCCCGTCTGAATCTTCTCGCGCAGTCCCTTCAGCGTACGAATCTTGTAGTTCAAGGCCTTCCAATGGTATCGGGAATCGGAGATGGTGTCATACTGAATCACGTTGGCCGTCATATGACTCACCAGTTTCTTGTCCTCGAAATGGTCGAGCGAGAAGCCATAGCCGCGGCGGGTGGTATTGTCGTATTGCTGCAGATAGGCAATCACATTGGGTGCCACCTGCAACTGCACATTACTGGCTGAGGTGACACGGCGCTTGTTCTTATACTGCGTCTCGAAATTCAGTCGCACCACGTTGCCATGGGGAATGACGTAGGCGCCCAGGTAGAAGTTGACGGCGGCAATAATAGCAGCAGAGAACATGTAGGGGCGCAACAAGCGCTTGAAACTGGCACCTGCCGAGAGCATGGCGATGATCTCGGAATTGCCGGCCAACTTTGACGTGAAGAAGATGACGGCAATAAAGACAAACAGGGGCGAGAAGAGGTTGGCAAAGTATGGCACGAAGTTGGCATAGTAGTCGAAAACGATAGCCGTCCAAGGTGCGTGATACGTGGCAAACTTGTTTAAGTTCTCGTTGAAGTCGAATACTATACTAATACTGATTATCAGTATGATAGAATAGATATAAGTACCTATGAACTTACTGATAATATAGCGATCCAGTCGCGGAAAGATACGTGCCAATAGATTCTTCATATTCTGCGACCTAAATCATTAATGACTGAACGTTTCCACTGGGTGAAGTCACCCTGCTCAATATGCTGACGGGCATCGGTAACCAGTCGGAGATAGAACGCCAGGTTATGGATACTGGCTATCTGCAGGGCCAGCAGTTCCTGAGCCTTGAAGAGGTGGTGCAGGTAGGCCTTGGTGTGCAGACGGTCGATGTCGCAACCGTCGGGATCGATAGGCGAGAAGTCCTGTTCCCACTTCTTGTTGCGCAGGTTCATCGTGCCCTGATAGGTGAAGAGCATGGCGTTACGGCCATTACGGGTAGGCATCACGCAGTCGAACATATCCACACCGCGCTCAATGGCTTCCAGGATATTCTGGGGTGTGCCCACGCCCATCAGATAGCGGGGACGGTCCTTGGGCAGGATCTCGTTGACCACCTCAATCATCTCGTACATCACCTCGGTAGGTTCGCCAACGGCCAGTCCGCCAATAGAGGCGCCACCACCATCGTTGAGCATACCCAGACGGTCGACCACATGTTTGGCGGCATCCTGTCTGAGGTCCTTATACTTACAGCCCTGAACGATGGGGAAGAGGGTCTGGCGATGACCATAGAGCGGTTCGGTCTCGTTGAAACGCTTGATACAACGGTCGAGCCAGCGCTGGGTCAGTCCCAGGGAGTTCTTGGCATACTGATAGTCGCTCTCGCCCGGAGGACACTCATCGAGCGCCATCATGATATCGGCACCGATGATACGCTCGGTATCCATCACATTCTCAGGGGTGAAGATATGCTTGGAACCGTCGATATGACTACGGAACTCGCATCCCTCCTCGCGCAACTTTCGGATACCGGTCAGGGAGAAGACCTGGAAACCACCCGAGTCGGTCAGGATAGGACGGTCCCATGTGTTGAACTTATGCAGGCCACCGGCCTTACGCAGGGTGTCGAGACCCGGGCGCAGATACAGGTGGTAGGTGTTGCCCAGGATGATCTGTGCCTTCACCTGTTCACGGAGTTCAGAGAAATGAACACCCTTCACGCTACCACAGGTACCAACGGGCATGAAGATTGGCGTCTTGATCTGTCCGTGGTCAGTGGTGATAATGCCTGCGCGGGCACTACTGTATGGGTCTGTATGTTGCAGTTCGAATGTCATTTGCTCTTGTCTTTATCTTTTTCCTCTTCAATCTCAAACTTCAGAGGGTTGTCCACAATCTCGTCGGAGAGTGCGAAATTCCACACGTCCTGTACGTTCTCTACATAGTGGAACTGTACGCCCTTCAGGTACATCTCAGGAATCTCGAGGATATCCTTCTCGTTCTCCTGGCACATCACGATATCGGTAATACCGGCACGCTTGGCGGCCAGGATCTTCTCCTTGATACCACCCACGGGGAGTACCTTGCCGCGAAGGGTTATCTCGCCGGTCATCGCCGTGTTCTTGCGGACCTTACGCTGGGTCAGCGCAGAGGCGATAGAGGTGGCGATGGTGATACCAGCCGAAGGACCATCCTTGGGCGTGGCACCCTCGGGCACGTGGATATGGATGTTCCAGTTATCAAAGATACGATAGTCGATACCCAGCTTGTCGGCATGGGCCTTGACATACTCGAGCGCCAGCACGGCCGACTCCTTCATCACGTCGCCCAGGTTACCAGTCAGCGTCAGCTTGGAACCCTTACCCTTTGAGAGCGAGGTCTCGATGAAGAGAATCTCGCCACCTACGCTGGTCCAGGCCAGTCCTGTGACCACACCGGCATACTCGTTGCCCTGGTAGATATCGCGGTAGAAGGGTGGTTTGCCCAACAGATCCTCCAATGACTCGGGGGTAATCTTCCAGTTCACGAGACTGTCTTCCACCTGACGTTTATAAGCCAGTTTGCGCATGGCTTTGTTGATCTGCTTCTCCAACTGGCGCACGCCGCTCTCGCGAGTGTACTGCTCGATGATCTTCTCGATGGTGGCCTTGCTGAACTTAGGTTTCTCCGACAGGGTCTTCAAACCGGTATTGTCCAGTTCACGGGGAATCAGATGGCGCTTGGCAATCTCAATCTTCTCCTCAGTGATATATCCGCTCACCTCGATAATCTCCATACGGTCGAGCAGTGGACGGGGAATCGTTGAGAGGTTGTTGGCGGTGGCGATGAACATCACCTTCGACAGGTCATAGTCCACATCCAGATAGTTATCATGGAAAGCCGTGTTCTGCTCGGGGTCGAGTACTTCGAGGAGGGCAGAAGAGGGGTCGCCATTGATGGTGTTCTGTGTCACCTTGTCGATCTCGTCGAGAATGAAGACGGGGTTGCTGGAACCGGCCTTCTGAATGCTCTTGATGATACGGCCGGGCATGGCACCGATATAGGTGCGACGGTGGCCACGGATCTCGGCCTCATCGTGCAGACCGCCCAGCGATACGCGCACATACTTGCGCTTCATGGCCTCGGCAATAGACTTTCCAAGAGAGGTCTTACCAACTCCCGGAGGGCCATAGAGACAGAGGATAGGACTCTTCAGGTCGCCACGCAGGGAGAGTACGGCCATATATTCCAGGATGCGCTCCTTCACCTTCTCCATGCCGTAGTGGTCGTGGTCCAGGATCTTCTGGGCACGCTGCAGGTTCAGGTCGTCCTTGGTATATTCACCCCAAGGCAGCGATACAAACGTCTGCAGATAGTTCAACTGCACGTTGAAATCAGGGCTCTGGGGCTGGAAGTTGTCCAGCTTGTCGGCCTCTTTGTAGAAAATGCGTGCTATCTCGTCAGGCCATTTCTTGTTCCTGGCCTTACGTAAAAGTTCTGCTTTCTCTGGCTGCTGCTGGTTGCCCATCTCGGCCTGCAGGTTCTTGATCTGCTGCTGGAGGAAGTAGTTTTTCTGCTGCTCGTCGATATCCTCGCGGGTTTTGTTGCGGATGTCGGTCTTCAACTTCTGCAGGTTGATCTCGCGGTTCAGGGCCTTCATGGCGCCAAAGAGGCGCTCCTTGACGGTCTCCACGCCAAGCAACTTGATTTTCTCCTGGATAGTGAAAGGCATATTGGCGCAGACGAAACTCAGCATCATCTCGTCGTTGTGGATGTTGCGGATGGCAAAAGTAGCCTCATCGCTCATCTCGTCAACCATCGAGATATATTCCTCGGCCATGCGGCGCAGGTCGTCAACGGCAGTCTTCCACTCGCGGTCGTGCTTGTCGGGATGCAGGTCTGGCATAGGGGTCACTTCTCCTTTGAGGAAAGGCTTCTCCTTGGTCAGTCTGTCCAGATGGAAACGGCTCTGGGCCTGCACGATGACGGTGGTGTTGCCACCAGGCAGGGTGAACTGCTTCACAATCTTTGCAGATACGCCATATTCATACAGGTCGTCATAGGTGGGCACCTCAATATCCGGATCACGCTGGCACACCACACCGATGACCTCGCCATTCTTCTCGGCCTGACGAGCCAGTTTCATGCTTGAAGCACGTCCAAGCAGGATGGGCCATACGACACCAGGGAATAAAACGATATTTCTAACGGGAAGTATAGGTAATTCCGAAGGCATTTCGGTGTTTATCATGTCTGTAAAATCACCTTCAATATCGGCTATCATCGAGATAGACTTATTGCTAAACTGATTGTCACTCATCTTAATTTTAAACTCCATAATTCGTTTGCAAAGGTACGAATTAAAATTGATATTTTAAGTAAGGATGGTGGATAATTAACAAAAAATGTATAACTTTGTGCCCTAAATATGGCAAACGACTATTTTAAGTTCAAAAAATTTACTGTTTTCCAAGGGAAATGTGCGATGAAAGTGGGTACGGACGGTACGCTGCTTGGAGCATGGGCGGATGGTGGCCGGCGGATTCTGGATATCGGTACTGGAACGGGACTGATAGCCATCATGATGGCACAGCGTTTTCCGGATGCCCAGGTAACGGGGATTGACATCGTACCGTCGGCCGTAGAACAGGCCCGCGAGAATGTCATGGCGTCGCCGTTTGTCGACAGGATCACTATCCTGGAAGCGGATGTGTGCCAGTTTGAGGGACAATACGACTGTATCGTATCTAATCCGCCTTTCTTTGAACAGTCGCTGACGTGTCCTGACAACTTGCGCTCGCAGGCACGTCACGACACAAGTCTGTCGTATGCCAGCTTGTTTAAGGCCGTCAAATCACTCCTGACAGAACGGGGGATCTTCTCTCTTGTAGTGCCTTACGATTATAGAAACAGGGTATTTGAGGAGGCTGCCATGAATGGTTTCTTCCTGCACAGAGAATGGTCGGTCCAGACAACGCCTCGCAAGCAGCCAAAGCGTCTTCTCTTAACTTTTGCTCTTCATAGTTGTGAGTCGATAGACACAGGAGTTGGTCTTATAGAAGACGCTCCCGGCCTACGCTCTTCATGGTACGCAGATTTAACTGCTCCTTTCTACCTCCATTAAATCAGAGGTGGTTCACCACAACGGCTGCAATCACCATGATGGCTGCAATCACGCAGAGGATTCTGAATGCCCATTTTGCAATCAGTTTTTTCATGCGGATGGAGTTCAGCGCTTCTCTTTTGAAACGTGTTGCATCATCTTCCTTATGATGGTGGTGATGATGGTGGTGATGTTCATTGCTGTTTTCTGACATGATATTTAATATTTAATAATTGCTACGTTTGAGTGAAGGCCACTTTCTACGGGAGCCCACTCGTCGTATGTTGTTTTCTTGTAATTGATATCCACGACATTGATCTCTTCCATCTTGCGCCATTTCACGCCCTTCTTGTCGAGGTCGCTGATACGGTTGGCGGGCAGATTGGTCACCTCAATACGAATCAGGTTGTCGCCCTCTTTCAGCACGTTGCTGCAGTTGAGCACATAGGGCACACTCCAGGCGCAACCAACAAACTGATTGTTGATATAGACGCGAGCCGACTCACGAACATCGCCCAAATCGATGGTCCATGCATGGGCATCTGCAAGGTCCTTTTTCTTGAGGTTGAGATGCGTGGTATAAACACCGGTACCCATCGTGACGCGTGTCTTCTCGTCCAGGGTCTCCCATGTCTGGAGTTTGTCCAGTTGGTAGGTCTTTCCTACGGCAGGTGCCTCGTCAACGAACGAGAGTGTCCATTTGCCGTTCAGGTCGTAGGTCTTCACTGGTACTTTAGCTTCATCCTCCAGACGGGGCACTTGTTGGAAGTGGCTTTTCTTGTTGAAGGTCTGCAGAATCATGGATTCACCACTACGCAGACTGATGAGAATCTGACGGCCATCCTGTCTGGCGGCATAACGTTCGCCGTTGAGCGGATTGAACCAAATGGCTTCTTCGTAATCTACTGGTAATGAGACGTATTCACAGACATCCTTTGGACTCAGGTTGGCGATGAAATAATGGTAACCGTTGGCATTCTTGCGTCGGATAGCTTTCAGGCCCAGCTGGGTCTTCATGGCTTCTGCCTTCGCCGCTTTGCCCATCTCTTTCTCGTTGATGCCATAGATGATATGGGCACCCTGAGCCTTGAGCTGTTCGATGTGCTGTCTGACGTTCTCGGGCATCTTTCCGCTGCCGGGGATAATCAGTCCCTTATAGCTTGTGCCGCCCTGCGTGATGAGTTGTCCGTTCTCACACCTGGTATCCATCAGCAGTCGTTCTGAGATATAGTCACAGTCATACCCGGCCTTGTCGATAGCCAGGATACTCTTGATGAAATCGGGAGCCAGTTTGCCCATGGCATGAATAGAAAACTGCATCAGGAGTTTGCCCGTATTTTTCTGCCACATATCACGTACGGGCAGATAAACGAGGAAGTCGTTATCGGGTTGTCCCATCTGCAGAAAACTCTGACAGCGAGACACATAGTCCATGAAGTAGGGGGCATCGCGCCAGATACTGTTTGTAGGACTCATGTCGATGGAGGCGTAAAACTTCCACCCTGGCCACTCGTCGTTCTTGGGTGAGTAGCAGGTGCCGTGGAAGAACATATGGTTGACGCCTGCACAGAACATCAGGTCGATGTCGGGCTTGAGTTGCGACAACGATGTGCGGAAATGTTCCGTGAGCCAGGTGAAGGTCTCGCTGGAGGTGTAGGGCTTGCCACAGATATGTGCAGCCGACGGTGCATATTTCAACATTGAGAAATCGGAGTCGTTCTTGCGCGTCTTACCCTTGTCCTGACGCAGGCCCTTGATACCAAACTCACTCAGGCCGAAGCCTTCTATCTCAGGGATATCCACCGCAGCATAGCAGTCGATGAGGTTGGCAGGAGAACCGTGGGCCTGATTGCGCGTGATAGCCCCATGCTTGTGGGCCCATGCCGTCCATTGGTTGGTGAAATTCTCGAGCAACAGGTCACCCAGTGTTTCGCGATAGTCGCTCAGCACCTTGGGTTCATAGGCTATCAGTTCCGGCAGATGTTCCTCCAGTTTGTAGCCGCGACGTTTCTCGAATTCTTGCAGGAGCGTTGGCGTCCAAGTGGCATCTGCCACCTCGTAGGAGTCGTTGAAGAAGGTGTGAGGGTAGGGCGTCTTCGTACGTTCGAAGGCTTCCTCGATATGCTTCAGGTAATTGGCCACGGCTGTCTTGTCGAAATGGTCGATGACCAATCCCTCACCGCCAGGCGCAGCTCGTTTTACGCGCATCACGCCGTATTTGATATACACAGCCACCAACTTGGCCTGTTGCGATGTGCGATAGGTCAGGTTGCTGCCGGTAACTTGCTGGGTGACGTCACGAGCCTGTCCGTTTTCATAGAGCATCACCTTTTCCAGGAAGGCGTTCTTGGCGTCTTTCTCGGATGGCGACAAGTCGATTGTGCCCGTTCCGTTGATGTCTTTTTCTACGAAGACCACCCGGCAAGCCGACTCTTTCAAGGGTACCCACGGACCACCGAAAGGCCATCCCGTACCGGTCGTCATATCCACCTCAATACCGTTGCGCTCTGCCTGCGTCATCGTATAGCGCAGCATGCTCATCCATTTGTCAGAGAGGTAGGGGATATTATTCTGCTGATTACCCTGAACACCGTAGAGTGGGGTTATCTCGATGGCTCCGATGCCATGTTTGCCATATTCAGAGAGATTCCATTTGAGGTTCTCCTGGTCGACGGCAGATCCTAGCCACCACCAGCGTGTGCCAGGCTTGGCCTCTGGTGTGACCGTAGGCCACGACTGTGCATTGATGGTCAGCGCCAGTGAGGCCAGGGCGATAGAAGAAACAATTCTTTTCATATCCTTAATTGCCGTCAGGTTTTACATTTTCAGAAATACGTGATGGTGCCCATTTGAAGGTCTTCCAGTCATCAGGCTGCGCAGGGTTGAAGTCCTGCCAGTCGGCACGCAGGTACTGCACAACAGGCAGGTTCAGCTGCTTCATACCCATCACCACACACTTGGCCACCTCGTAGGCACCATAAGGGTTGAAGTGGGTATTGTCTGCCAGTTCGCGTCCGTACATCTCCTTGGGATAATGTACCAGCGCGCGTTTTGAGTCCTCGTAGCCCAATGTCTCGAAGAATGTCTTCGTCAGACTGTTCAGGTCTATCAGGGGCACATTCTCCTTCTCGGCTACCATCTTCATGGCTGCGGGGAAGTCGCCGTGCGTATTCATCAGCGTCTTCTTGTCATCATTGAAGGCTCGGCGTTGTGTGGGGGTGCAGAACACAATGTCTGCGCCCTTCTTGCGTACCTGGTCAACGAATATCTTCAGTTGATACTGGTAGTGGTACCAGGCACCGTCGCCGGGCTTCTTTTCTTTCTCGTCATTATGACCGAACTCCACGAAGACATAGTCGCCTTTCTTGAGTGTGGTCAGGATTTTGTCCAGACGATTCGAGGCGATAAACGTGCGTGCGGTGAGTCCGCTTTCCGCGTGGTTGCTGATAGCGACCTCAGGACCGAACCAGCGGGTAATCATCTGTCCCCATGAGGCCCAGGGCTCGTAGTTCTGGTCCACAACGGTAGAATTGCCGCAGAGGTAGATGGTGGGCACGTCTGCCTTCTCAATGTGAATATGTTTTACCGCAGGCATGTCGCCATTGAACTCCAGCGTCAGTTTGTCGTCCCAGGTGAAATATGCCTTCTCGCGGTCCTTAATCTTTACGCGGTTCTTCTCGTCAATCAGCGGTGTGCGCTTGTTGACTGTGAAAGACACTTCCTGCGTGTCCTTGGCCCTCTTGGTGGTGATGTTGTCCATCATCAGCCGGCGACCTTCAGCACGTACTGTAGTGTTTGAATTTTTCTTACCACCCAGCACCACTTTTACCAGGTAATTGCCATCAGGTACCTTCACGCTGAAATAGAAAGGTTCCGCAGGCTTCTTCTTGTCGGGTGCAGGCAGTACGTCGTAACCGTATCCCTGTGAATCGCTATACACAGGCTGCTGCTTTGTCATGTCAAAGTCATATGTCTGGGCATTTAAAGCCACAGGCATCAGGGTCATCAAGACCAGAATAGTTTTACGCATAAAGTAGTTGTTTATTTGATTGAATTATTTTAGACGTTGCAAAATTACATTTTTTTTTCCGATATGCCAAATTATTCAATGAATTTCGTGTAAATAGGCTATTTGCTATGGCTCTTTTTGCATGAACGACATGATTCTTTAACTGAAATCATAGTCCATTTCGTAATGATCGAAGGCCAATCCTTCGGTATTGTCAAATGATGTCTTGCTGCTGACGGGGTGACAGTTTGTTCTCTCCATGATGATAACGGTAATAGGGGCCGTTACCCCAACTGAAGTAGCTCTTCACCCTCCGACGCGCTTCTGCCTTCTGATAATTTGGCACGTTGTTATAGATATTACTGAAGCCCCATGCTTTCTTCATCAGTTCCGTTTCGCTGTAGCGCTGACATTGAAGGGAAACAGCAGATACAAGAAATTGTACTTTATAATCTTGATGTCATAACACGGCTTGGATAGCAAGGGAAATATTGTAAAAAAAACTTTCCATCAAAATTGAATGGAAAGTTTTTTATTTAGAAGAACGAATGAGAATCGAGGGGTGTTATTCGCTAAACATCTCCTTTAAGATATCTTGTTTAATATCAGTTGGTATGTTTTTTGTCTTGCAGCAGTCAACGATGTATTTTACCGTCTTGTCAGAGAGAGGGGCTCTTTTCCATACGTCCAGATGATTCTGCCATCTTCCTTTAAAGGTGTTCTTGTCTGTGAGATTTAAACCGTCATTGGTAGCTTTTCGGCCCATTTCAGAATACCAACCGTCTTTGAAAGTGTATTCACCATATTCTTGTGGTGTGATTTCCAGACCGATTAACACCCTGCCCTTCATTCTTAATGAGATTCCGGCAGCAGCATATTCGCCCTTGGGGCCGTAATACTTGAACTGGCGGTAGCCCTGTTTCAGACCAAAGGCAATGGTCTTCCCGTTATCATAAAGCATAGAATCCATCATCCATGCACCAACGAGTTCTTTTTCGGACACTTTTTCTTGAGCATCCACTTGCATAGCACTGATAAGCGCTACAGCCATCAAAATGATTAATTTTTTCATAAGTTTTGGTTGTTTTGTTTAGTAATTATTTTGTATGTTGTATTGCCTCTTTCATGTCTGTCAGGCATTTCTTTATCATGGGGTCTGTTAGCATGGAGTCTTTGTGGCTTACGTTGCCCTTCATGACAGCTTCTGACAGTTCATTGGTAAACGATACAAATGGATTCTTTGCGTTAGGGGCTGTCACCTTCAACTCACCAAGGGGAAATTCGTATTTCATGTCACACTGCAAAAATGCCTTTTTCTTTCCACAACTGACGACATCCAACCACATGCTTTTCAAATCCTGTGCCTGTCTATCGGTAATGGGCATGGAATATGTCTTTACTTTAATCCCTTTACACTTCTTGGGATGCTTGCGCAGATCTGATAAGAATCTATTTTTGTCAATTCTCTTTTTCTTAAACAGGGCTTTGAACGTGGCTTGCCAGATGTTCTTCTTGGCTTCCTTGTAGATGAGGGCATGAGCAATGGAGTCATAATATAATATCCACTCATTTGCTTGCGAATGTTCACAACTCATACCAAATGCCATATTCTTAGGCTTCAAAAGTCGTGCTTTTTCTTTGTAGTAGAATGCTATTCGCTGATGCTTTTTCTGCCAAGCCTCCGATGCACTGTCCGTATGGATAGATAATTGCTCTGCAAGTCTTTTCCCATCCTCGTAGTTCGTTATGGAAACGAGGTTGCCAACAGAATCTAACCCTACAAAAACTACTTCGGCAAGCCTGTTAGTTTCATGCTGCTTGATGGGTTGTTCTTGTGACTTTTTGCTTTCGTCTTTTACATCATCTGATTCTAGTACGACACGCTCTGCCACATGGAGAACAACCTCTTTGTCCGTATTCTTTTCTTCTCGTTGGCCTTGTAAGGTGATTTTCGGATGACGAACATCCGTCTTTTGTACAATCTTTTCCCCTTCGCTTTTTCTCGTTTCTTCCTCTGCCTTTGCTGTAATTTGCTTTTCCGTTTTAGAGATAGCCTTCTGACCTGCATCTGCCTGCAATTGACGAGGCTCCTTAGAATTGGGTGCAAAAAGGAAGAATCCAGTTAAAAGCAAAACTGAGGCAGCAATAGCGACACTCCAAAAGAGAGGTTTCCTCGACCTTGGCTTTTTGCCTATCACTTCGCGTTCGAATTTTGTCCACTTTGCATCGATGTCGATGGGTTGGCAGGACAGTTTTCTGCGACTGCTGCGTTTCGCCTCTACCATTAAACGATATACCTCACGAGTGTCATCATCACAGTTGATGATGTCGTGGATCTCCTCTTTGGAGTATGCTGCGGGGTTATCTAGCATCTCGAGAAGTTTGCGGATATTGTCATTACTAGTTTCCATTGCAATTGTCGTTTAACGATATAACTTTGAACGAATTTTCAGAATGCTCTGTTGCAGATACTTGTAGACCGTGTTCTGGTTCATATTGAGACGCAGAGCGATTTCCTTCAGGGTTAGATCCTCGTCAAAGCGCAGACGAAAGATGCTGTGGTGGGGTTCCTCAAGGCTATCAATGTATGATTGAATAGTTTCCAACTGCTCTGATAATTTGTCTGTAGGCTGCAAGTCGGTTGTCTCGTCCACAGGGTATAAGTTTTCTATTTGTTTGCGGAGAGAGGTCCTTCGGATGATGTTTAAACAGCCGTGATGTACGGAGGTCATCAGGTAG
This sequence comes from Prevotella communis, assembly GCF_022024115.1. Lineage (NCBI taxonomy): Bacteria > Pseudomonadati > Bacteroidota > Bacteroidia > Bacteroidales > Prevotellaceae > Prevotella > Prevotella communis. The sequence continues at coordinate 1,891,635 of NZ_CP091792.1, read as the reverse complement.
GCTCTAATTTTATCTTCTGATGGTATGATGTCCCGTTTCATCAGTTGTACAAATACATCCTGAACAATGTCTTCAGCTTCTTTGTCTTCGCCCAACAATGTCCTGGCCAAGTAATACATGTCGCTGTAGTACTTGCGGAATAGTTGTTCAAGAATCTCTTTTTCAAGCATGTCAGTCATTGTTGCTTAATATCAGATTGTTTTTATCTATAAGACAATCTAAGCTCATCTTTTTTTACGGAAACTCAATTTATTTTGAAAAATATGATTTCTGATTGCAAAGGTACGAAAAATTTTGGAGATGATTGCTTTTCCTTTCTTTTTGTTTGGTGGCTTCGAAAATTATCCGTAACTTTGCGAAGAATATGAAAGACGTAAATATTAATAAGGTATTAGAGAAACTGAACATCGATTCGCTGAATGCGATGCAGCAGGAATCACAAGAATGCATGTTGAGAGGACGCAATGACGTGGTGGTCCTCTCGCCAACAGGTTCTGGTAAGACGCTGGCCTATCTGCTTCCCCTTGTACAGATGCTTGATGCTGAGAGTGATGAGGTGCAGGCGCTGGTTGTGGTGCCAGGTCGTGAACTGGCTATGCAGTCAAATGCTGTGCTTAAGAGTATGGGCACGGGTATCCGCTCGCAGGCCTGCTATGGCGGACGTGCTGCTATGGATGAGCATCGCGTGCTGAAGCAGAATCGTCCTCATGTGGTATTTGGTACACCAGGTCGATTGAACGACCACTTGGATAAAGGAAACATAGATTCTTACCATATTAAATATATAATAATAGACGAGTTCGACAAATGTCTGGAGATGGGATTTCTGAATGAAATGTCGCGACTGGTGGGGAAACTCACGAATCTGCAGCGTCGTTTTCTGCTCTCTGCAACTGATGCGGAACAGATTCCGCAGTTTGTAGAGATGCGTCGCACAGACCGCTTGGATTATCTCATAGATGATGAGCCTATAAATGATAGGGTAGAGGTCTTTCGTGTAGATAGTCCTGAGAAGGACAAACTGGCAACCCTTTCACGTCTGCTCCTAACATTGGGGGACACCCAGAGCATCGTATTCCTTAACTATCGAGACTCCGTGGAGCGTACTGACGAGTATCTGCGCAAGCAGGGATTCGTGACCAGTGCTTTTCATGGTGGATTAGAACAGCGCCAGCGTGAAGATGCCTTGTACAAATTCTCTAATGGCTCTTCCACGGTTTTGGTATCCACAGACTTAGCCTCTCGCGGTCTTGATATTCCCCATATCGATAATATCATTCATTACCATTTGCCTAACACTGAGGATGCACTCGTACATCGCGTGGGACGTACAGCCCGTTGGGACCAGTTGGGTAAAACATTCTTTTTGATAGGACCAGAGGAACATCTGCCTGAGTTCGTAGAAGCCGAACCATTCTCTGTAGATGAGATAGACAATAATGTCCCCATACCACGCCCGCGTATGGCCACATTATATATAGGTAAAGGTAAGAAGGACAAGATATCGAAAGGCGATATTGTGGGCTATCTCTGCAAGAAAGGTGGACTGGAGCCTTCTGATATAGGAAAAATAGACGTCAACGACCGTTATGCCTATGCTGCCGTCAGTTGTAAAATGGTACAACAAGTGCTTCGACTGACACGTGGCGAGAAAATCAAGGGAATACGTACAGTCGTAGAACTAGTGAGATAGAATTTGTCACTTTCAGATTGCAAAATGTTACGAAATATACCCTTTTACATTATTTTTTGCTAAAATATTTGCCCAATTCAAATAAAAAGTGTAATTTCGCACCCAAATTTCGAAACCATTATAAAACCTATTAGTAAATTATGAAGAAGTACAACTTTAATGCAGGTCCATCAATGCTTCCCCGTGAGGTCATTGAGGCAACCGCCAAACAGTGTCTCGATTTCAACGGTTCTGGTCTTTCTCTGATGGAAATCAGTCACCGTGCAAAGGATTTTCAGCCTGTAGTAGACGAGGCTGTAGCACTTGTTAAGGAACTCCTTGACGTTCCTGAGGGTTATTCAGTAATCTTCCTTGGTGGTGGTGCATCCCTGGAGTTCTGCATGATTCCTTTCAACTTCCTGGTTAAGAAAGCTGCTTACCTGAACACTGGTGTTTGGGCAAAGAAGGCTATGAAGGAAGCAAAGCTTTTCGGTGAAGTAGTAGAAGTGGCTTCTTCTGCAGATGCTAACTATACCTTCATTCCCAAGGACTTCGCTGTTCCTGCTGATGCTGACTACCTGCACATCACAACCAACAATACAATCTATGGTACTGAGCTCCGTAAGGACCTCGATGTTAACGTACCTCTGATTGCCGATATGTCATCTGACTTCATGAGCCGTCCTGTTGACGTAAGCAAGTACAACGCTATCTATGCTGGTGCCCAGAAGAACCTGTCAATGGCTGGTGTGACTATCGTTATCGTGAAGGACGACGCTCTGGGTAAGGCTCCCCGTGAGATTCCTACCATGCTCGACTATCGCACACACGTATCTAAGGGTTCTATGTTCAATACTCCTCCTGTGGTGCCCATCTACTGCGCTCTTGAGAACCTGCGCTGGGTTAAGAAGCAGGGTGGCGTAGAGGCTATGGACAAGTTGGCTAAGCAGCGTGCCGAGATCGTTTACGGTGAGATTGACCGCAACAAGTTGTTCGTAGGTACCGCTAAGGAAGAGGACCGCTCTCTGATGAACCTCTGCTTCGTGATGGCTCCCGAGTACAAGGAGCTGGAGAAGGAATTCCTCGACTTCGCCGTATCAAAGGGTATGGTTGGCGTAAAGGGTCACCGCGACGTAGGTGGTTTCCGCGCTTCTTGCTACAACGCACAGACCATCGAAGGCTGCAACGCTCTCGTAGCTTGCATGAAGGAGTTCGAGGCTAAACATTAATGATTAAATATTAAAGATTAAACATTCTTGGCGGAGCCAAGCGGCAAAGCCGAGCGAAAGATTAAACATTAAATCTTTATGAAAGTATTAGTTGCAACAGAGAAACCTTTCGCAGCAGCTGCTGTGAATGGTATCAAGGCAGAGATTGAAGCAGCAGGTAATGAACTGGCCCTGCTGGAGAAATATACAGAGAAAGCACAGTTGCTTGACGCAGTAAAGGATGCTGATGCGCTGATTATCCGTAGTGATAAGGTTGACGCAGAAGTACTGGATGCTGCCAAGCAGTTGAAGATTGTGGTACGTGCCGGTGCAGGTTATGATAACATCGACCTTGCTGCAGCTACTGCTCACAATGTGGTGGCCGAGAATACTCCTGGTCAGAATGCCAACGCTGTGGCTGAGCTCGTATTCGGTCTGCTGGTTTTCGCCGTTCGTAATTTCTACAACGGAAAGGCCGGTACAGAGTTGATGGGTAAGAAACTGGGTATCCTGGCATTCGGTAACGTTGGTCGCAACGTGGCTCGTATTGCCAAGGGCTTTGGTATGGATGTTTATGCTTACGATGCTTTCTGCCCCGCAGAGGTTATCGAGAAGGCTGGTGTTCATGCTGTTGCTAATCAGGAGGCTCTGTTCGAGACTTGCGATGTTGTGTCACTCCATATCCCCGCTACTCCTGAGACCAAGCAGAGCATCAACTATGCACTTGTTGGTAAGATGAAGAAGGGTGGTATCCTGGTGAATACTGCTCGTAAGGAGGTTATCAATGAGCCTGAGTTGCTGAAGCTGATGGCTGAGCGTGAGGACCTGAAGTTCGTTACAGACATTATGCCTGATGCTAATGCTGACTTCCAGAAATTCGAGGGTCGCTATTTCTCTACTCCTAAGAAGATGGGTGCTCAGACAGCTGAAGCTAATACCAATGCCGGTATTGCTGCTGCCAAGCAGATCAATGCCTTCTTCAAGGATGGTGACACTAAATTCCAGGTGAACAAATAATAACTAAATTAATAAATCTTTTTCAAGGGGCATCCGAGTCTTGTATTTGGGTGCCCCCTTTTTTACGGAACAAACGTCTTTTCATGAAGAAATACTTCTTTCTTTTCTCTTTGATGTTCTGCACACTACAGTTGGTTGCAGCTACTCCTCAGGATACACCCAATAAGGCACGTCAGGAATTTGAAAAAATATATAACATGGTGTTTGGACCGCAAGGTTCCACGTTGCGCTATGATGTTAATATCATTGGTATCTACAAGACTCATGGCACTATTTGGTATAAGGGCAACAAACAATGCTTCTCTGATGAACGTGTCAATACGTGGAACGATGGTGTGACGGCCTACATGGTGTTTAAGAAGAAGAAGACCATTGAGATTCATGATGCAAAATCTGATAAGAAAGATAAATATTCGGGAAAGTTCAAATTCTCACTTGATGACTTCAGGTATTCTATGAAGAATAGCGGTGAGGATATCATCTTTACGCTGAAACAGCAGAAGGGTGCAAAGGGTACAGTGAAAGAGGTCCGTGCGCAAGTAGATGCAAAGACCTATACACCAAAGAGTCTGAAACTGAAGGTGGCATTCTTCTGGGTAAAGATAAAAATCAGTAATTTCCGTTCTGGTGGTGTGCCCGATGCCCAGTTTGTTTTTCCTGCCGATCGTTATAAAGAAGGGTATAAGTACGTAGATAAACGTAACGATTAACCTCTATGATTCCGGTGGTGTCCATGAGTGTTTCTGGTTCAAACAAACATCACATTGTCCACAGTCCTCCGTATTCGTCTCACCGAAATATCTGAGCAGCATCCTGCTACGACAGATATTTCCGCTGTTGGCATATTCCAGCATCTTTTCTATTCGTTCGGCAAAGCGTATTTTCAAATCGTCGTAGATAGACTTGGAAATAACCAGTCGCTCAGACTCTTCACGTCGCTGGGTGTAACGGATAAAGGGAATATGCTTCTGGGGAATGAAATCCAGGATATGCTTCTGGGTGAGTGCGCGCAGAGTCATGTACACCTGTGGTTGCGTGAGACCACATTGCTCTGCTATCACACCCTCGTCGATATACTGATATCCCTGGAACAGACCTGTATAGTTTCTGAGTAATGCCACGATGACAGCATCTTCCTGTGGTTCATTGCCACGTAGCTTGTACAGATCGTCGCGCTCTACGCTGAACATCACGCGTGCCTGCATGTCGTCCTCTTCCTTGAAATCAATATAGCCGGCACGTGTCAGGATATTGAGGGCTGAAACTGTAGGTATGGGGAAATGTTTGTAGATCCTGCAGAACCGTTCCAAGGGGAATTCAAAACAAGCATTATATCCGGAGCCAACGCCTATCTGGTAGAAATAGGCCAGTTGGTCATATACCTGACGGATAAAATCCTTATCAGGGAATGTGTCAACAACACGACGCTGGAGCTTGGCCCTGTCGCTATTGTCATAGAGCAGTACGGCGTATGATTTCTTGCCATCGCGACCAGCACGTCCGGCCTCCTGGAAGTAAGCCTCCAGGCAGTCGGGGCAGTCGATATGTATCACCACACGTACATCGGGCTTGTCGATACCCATGCCAAAGGCATTCGTAGCTACCATGACACGTACCTTATCCTCTTGCCATGCTTTCTGACGCTGGTCTTTCTCCTGATTGTCCAATCCGGCATGATAGAATGTGGCGCTAATACCACTCGTGTTTAGGAGTTCAGCATATTCCTTTGTACGTTTTCTGCTTCTCACATAGACGATGGCCGACCCCTGTACGTGATTCAGAATATGAATGAGCTGGCCTGTTTTGTTGGATGTGTGACGTACAACGTAGGCGAGGTTCTTACGGGCGAAACTCATCTTATACACACACTTCTCACGGAAATGCAGACGTTCCTGTATGTCGTCGATGACCTCTGGCGTTGCCGTAGCAGTAAGGGCCAAGACGGGTGTGTCGGGCAGTTCCTTGCGAATATCTGCGATGGAGAGATAAGACGGACGGAAGTCGTAACCCCATTGGCTGATGCAATGGGCCTCGTCCACACAGATAAAGCTCACCTTCATGTGGCGCAACTTCTCTAAGAATAAAGAGGTGGATATGCGTTCGGGCGATATATACAGTATCTTCACACCACCAAACACCGCATTCTCAAGTGTCATGAGAATACTGTCGTGCTTCATGCCCGAATAGATGGCTGATGCCTGGATTCCACGACGGCGCAGATTGCTCACCTGATCCTTCATCAAGGCGATGAGCGGGGTAATGACAATACACACGCCCTCATGTGCTAATGCCGGTACCTGGAATGTGATGCTCTTGCCACCACCGGTGGGCATAAGTCCCAGTGTATCCTTGCCAGCACCAATGGACTCGATGATTTCCTTTTGAATGCCTCGGAAATCATCGTAGCCCCAGTATTTCTTCAATAATGATTGATAATTGACAATTGATAATTGACAATTATTTGGTGCGTTGTTCTCATTATCCATTATCAATCATTCATTATCCATTATCAGAGTCGCTTGGCTTGATATCTTCAATCTGTAATTGTACTTCGCCGCGTTTGTAGATATTTTCCTCTATGGTGTAGCAGATGTCGAACGAACGTTTCGACTTGATATAACGGGCTGCCTGACTCTGTCCGAAGGCAATGCCGTTCATGACGTTGCTGGAACGTGAATCCACCAGTTCAAGTTTGATATGTTCCTGCTGCTTGCCCACAACCTTTGATGTTCCATAGTCGTAAACGCCGCGCGTACAGAATAATGGTTTTGGATTCTCGGGGCCATAAGGAGCGAATTTCTTCAGGTCGTTGAGCAGTTTCTTGGTGATATCCTTGAAATCTACCTCTGCCTCAATATCGATGGAAGCTTCCGTTTGACGTGTACCGATATGTTCGCTGACATATTGCTGGAAACGGCGACGGAACTCTGGAATATTCTCAACACGCAAGGTCAGACCTACCGCATAGGTGTGACCACCGAAGTTCTCCAGCAAATCACGACAGCTCTTGATAGCGTCGTATACGTCGTAACCGGCTACGCTACGTGCTGAACCAGAGGCTATTCCGTCGTTGCATGAAAGTACGACTGTAGGTCGGAAATACATATCCGTCATGCGTGAAGCTACGATACCTACGACACCTTTCTTCCAGCCTTCGCCGTAAAGGACGATAGCAGACTGATGTTCCTGACTCTCCAGACGAGCTACAATTTGGTTGGCTTCTTCTGTCATCTGCTTGTCGATATCACGGCGCTGGTCGTTATACTCATTGATATGAATAGCCTCGGCCAATGCCTTCTGCATGTCTTTCTCTACAAGCAGGTCAACGGTCTCGGTACCATTCTGGACGCGTCCACTGGCATTGATACGAGGACCTATCTTGAAGATGATATCGCTCATGGTGAGCTCGCGTCCTGTCAGACCGCAAATCTCGATAATTGCTTTCAGGCCTACCGACGGATTCTGATTCAGTTGTTTCAGACCGTGGAAAGCCATGATGCGGTTCTCACCCGTTACAGGTACGATATCTGCTGCGATACTCACGGCACAGAAATCGAGTAGGGGAATGAGCTGGGAAAAGGGAATACCATTGTTCTTGGCAAAAGCCTGCATAAACTTAAAGCCTACGCCACACCCGCAGAGGTGCTTGAAAGGATAGGTGGAATCCTGACGCTTGGGATTCAGGATAGCCACGGCGCAAGGCAACTCGTCGTCGGGTACGTGGTGGTCGCAGATGATAAAGTCAATACCCAGCGATTTGGCATAAGCAATCTCATCGATAGCTTTGATGCCACAATCAAGCACGATAATCAGTTTGACACCTGTTTCTGCTGCATAGTCCAAACCTTTACGACTGATGCCGTAACCTTCCTCGTAGCGATCGGGTATGTAATACTCGATGTTAGAATAGAACTGCAACAGGAATTTATAGACCAATGCGACAGCTGTACAGCCATCCACATCATAGTCGCCATAAATCATGATGCGCTCTTTTCGCCCCATTGCATCGTTCAGTCGGTCAACGGCGACATCCATATCGTTCATCAGGAACGGGTCTATCAGTTCGTTGAGCATCGGCCTGAAGAATCGCTTGGCGGCACTCTCGGTCTTGATGCCGCGCTGGATAAGCAGTTCGGCCAGTATAGGGCTCATGCTTATCTTCTCGGCCAGTTCCTTAGCCTGCTGCTTGCGTTCGGGTGTTGGCGGTTCGTAATTCCATTTAAAATTCATTATATTGTATTTTTTTATTTTCGCGCTTTAGGTGCAAAATTCGCCTATTACGGCAAATTAGCATACAAAGTTAGCGAAAAAAACTGAAATGCGTGTTCTTCTTCCAATAGTTTTAACGAATATTTAAACAGAAAGAAGCCCAGCTCTTTTCAGAACCGGGCTTCTGCTATGTTTGGATGTAGATGCGAATTACTCGCCCTTCTCCATCTGAGCCTTCAGATTAGCCAGAACGTCGAGGTCACCCAGAGTGGTGCTAGCTGCAACATTCTCAATCTTAGGAGCGTCGCTCTTCTTAGGAGCGGCAGCCTTACGTGTAGCACGCTTCTCCTCACGCTGTGCATCCTCGAATGTACGGCTGTGGCTGAGGATAATACGTTTGCTGTCCTTATTGAACTCGATCACCTTGAACTCCAGCTCCTCGCCCTGCTGAGCCTGTGAGCCGTCCTCCTTAACGAGGTGCTTAGGAGTAGCGAAGCCCTCAACGTTCTCCTCGAGAGAAACAACGGCGCCCTTCTCCAGAACCTCTGTGATCTTACCGGTGTGAACAGAACCTACAGTGTACTTCTCCTCGAAAGCGTCCCAAGGATTGTCCTCGAGCTGCTTGTGACCGAGAGAGAGACGACGGTTCTCCTTGTCGATATCGAGTACAACAACGTCGATCTGCTCGCCAACCTTTGTGAACTCAGAAGGATGCTTAACCTTCTTGGTCCAGCTCAGGTCGCTGATGTGGATCAGACCATCAACACCCTCCTCGAGCTCTACAAATACACCGAAGTTGGTGAAGTTGCGAACTTTAGCGGTGTGCTTGCTGCCAACGGGGTACTTAACCTCGATAGCCTCCCATGGGTCTTCCTTCAGCTGCTTGATACCCAGTGACATCTTGCGCTCCTCGCGATCCAGAGTCAGGATAACAGCCTCAACCTCGTCGCCAACCTTCAGGAACTCCTGAGCTGAGCGCAGGTGCTGGCTCCATGACATCTCAGAAACGTGGATCAGACCCTCAACACCGGGCTGAACCTCAACGAATGCACCGTAATCAGCGATAACAACAACCTTACCCTTGATGTGGTCACCAACCTTGAGGTTAGCGTCCAGAGCATCCCAAGGATGAGGAGTGAGCTGCTTCAGACCGAGAGCGATACGCTTCTTCTCCTCGTCGAAGTCGAGGATAACAACGTTGATCTTCTGGTCGAGCTCAACAACCTTCTTAGGATCGTCGATTCGGCCCCAAGACAGGTCTGTGATGTGAATCAGTCCGTCAACACCACCGAGGTCAACAAACACACCGTAAGAGGTGATGTTCTTGACAGTACCCTCGAGGATCTGACCCTTCTCCAGGCGAGAGATAATCTCCTGCTTCTGAGCCTCGAGCTCCTGCTCGATGAGGGCCTTGTGGCTTACAACTACGTTGCGGAACTCCTGGTTGATCTTCACGATCTTGAACTCCATAGTCTTGCCAACGAACTGGTCGTAGTCGCGTATGGGATGAACGTCGATCTGACTGCCGGGCAGGAAGGCCTCAATGCCAAATACGTCTACAATCATACCACCCTTTGTGCGGCACTTGATGTAGCCCTGTACAATCTCCTGTGCCTCGAGAGCCTCATTAACGCGGTCCCAAGCCTGGCTCAGGCGAGCCTTCTTGTGAGAAAGTACCAGCTGACCCTTCTTGTCCTCAGCGGTCTCCACATAGACTTCTACTACGTCACCCTCTTTCAGGTCGGGGTTGTAGCGGAACTCACCAGCGGGGATGATACCGTCGCTCTTGTAGCCAATGTTAACGACTACTTCCTTCTTGTCAACTGAGATGACCTTACCCTCAACTACCTGATGATCGGCAACTTTGTTCAGGGTCTCATCGTAAGCCTTGTCAAGCTCTTCCTTGCTGATGTTGGCTACGGTGCCATTTTCAAACTCGTCCCAGTTGAAGTCCTGCAACGGCTGAACGTTCTTTGTTAATTCTGACATAAATTTAATTGTCGCCCTTTAGTGGGCATTATTGTTTGTCTGAACAGACGTTTATCAGACAATTTTAATTGGTTAATATTATATAGGTGTCGGCGCCTGTTCCGGCTCCTATCGACCCAGTATGAGTCAAAATTGGGTGCAAAGGTACTCAAATTATTTGAAAATGAGACCATTGCACCCAATTATGCTTAAAAAATTAATTTTCTTTAACTGTATCGCTGTACGTATCGTTTGACTTTATTTTAACTCCCATCCGATAGCCGATGCACCAAGAACGGCAGCAGAGGCACCGTCAAGGCCGCTGACAAGGAACTGTGCCTTGCCGCGGAAAGGTTTCATGACATGTGCTTCGTAAGCTTCGCGAATAGGCTTCATAATGAGCTCTCCGGCTTTGGTCATGCCTCCAAAGAAAATGAAGGCCTCGGGTGATGAGAAGGCTGCGAAATCGGCACATGCCTCCCCCAGCATCTTTCCGGTGAAATCATATATTTCTTTAGCTAATTCGTCACCTTTCTCGGCAGCAATACTCACGTCGAGAGAAGTGATGCTTTCTGTGTCAAGTTCCCGGAGCAGGGATGGACGATCGGTGTTTTGAAGCAGTTCACGAGCCGTACGTGCTACACCGGTTGCAGAACAATAAGTCTCCAGGCAGCCTGTACGTCCGCAGCCGCAGGGACGTCCCTCAGCACCACGCACCATGGTGACATGCCCCAGTTCTCCGGCAAATCCGTCGTGACCGTATACTACCTGTCCGTTGACCACGATACCTGAGCCGACGCCTGTACCCAATGTGATAACGATGAAGTCCTTCATGCCGCGAGCAACGCCGTAAACCATCTCGCCCATTGCTGCAGCATTGGCATCATTGGTCAGTCCTACGGGAATGCCTCCCAGTCGTTCTGAGAACATTTGTGCCAGAGGTACCACGGTGTCATGAGCCCATGGCAGGTTGGGGGCAAACTCGATGGTGCCGTTATAATAGTTGCCATTGGGAGCTCCGATGCCCATAGCCTTGATTTTGTCAAGGCCGCCTACCTGTTCGATAACGGGAAGGAGAACCTCCATGCAGGCATCCACATAAGATTCCGGTGTGGTGTGGCCGCCGGTCTTGATGGCAGTTGTAGCCTTGATGTCTCCTCGGGCGTCGACAATACCGAAAACAGAATTAGTACCTCCTAGGTCAAGTCCGATGACATAGGGCTTTTGTATCATTTGTTCGTTCATTTCTGGTGTAAATTATCCTTGTGTTATATGAGTTTTCATGCAAAGGTAAGAAGATTACGGGTAAAAACAAGCGCCTTTAACTCCTTTTAACTGCCTACACTGCTTGTAGTGCCCAAAAAAGTAGTACCTTTGCAGACACTATGACATTCGATGTAAACACTATACCAAATTTGTTAGATATTGTCTTTAAGGGACTCTTGATAGGCATCATTGCTTCTGCGCCTATGGGTCCTGTAGGTGTGCTATGTGTTCAGCGCACATTGAACAAGGGCAGATGGTATGGCTTTGTAACAGGTTGCGGCGCTGCCCTGAGTGACATTATCTATGCTGGTATTACCGGCTTGGGAATGGGTATGGTGGTAGAGCTTGTAAGTAATGATACCAATCGTTTCTACCTGCAGATAGTTGGTAGCCTGATGCTCTTGGCATTTGGCGTTTTTACATATCGCACAGACCCTACGAAGAATCTGCGAAAGCCTGGACAGAATAAAGGCACGTTGACACATAATGGTATTACGGCTTTCCTCGTAACGTTGAGCAATCCGCTTATCGTTTTCCTCTTTATGGCGCTCTATGCACAGTTCTCATTTGGTCTGCAGATTGATAAGCCCATTGAGTTGGTTGCCGGATTCATCAGTATCATCGGTGGTGCCTTGCTGTGGTGGTGGGGCCTGACATGGCTGGTAGACGTGATACGTCTGAAGTTCGACAATAACGGCATACGTATTATTAATAGGATTATTGGTACGCTGGTTATTATTGGTAGTATCATTGTGTTGCTCACCACGCTATTCAGTTTGCATCTATATAATATTTTCTAATACAAGATATGTTTATCGCACAGGAATTACGTAAGAAGAATATTGCGGAATACCTGCTTTACATGTGGCAGGTAGAGGATACAATCCGTGCCTTCGACTGCTCGCTGGCACGTATTCGCCGCGAATATATTGACCGATTTGATTACAATGAAGAACAGAAGGAGGAGGAAGCCGACTGGTTTGGTAATCTGATTCGCATGATGAATACCGAGGGCTGTCGCCAGCAGGGTCACCTGCAAATCAATAAAGTGACGTTGCAGATGATGACAGAGTTGCATCAGCAGTTGCTCTCGTCGTCTAAGTTCCCTTTCTACAACGCAGAATACTATAAGGTATTGCCCTTTATCGTAGAATTGCGTAATCGTGGCGCCAATAAGGAAGAGGGTGAGGTGGAAACCTGTCTGAACCTGCTCTATGGCGTTATGATGCTGCGTTTGCAGAAGAAAGAGATTACGCCTAATACGCAGCACGCCCTGAAAGAGGTGTCTACGTTTGTAGGTATGCTGAGTGATTATTACAAGAAAGACAAAGAAGAACCATTGGAGTTTTAACTAAAAAAGATGAACATACTAATAACAGGCTGTAACGGACAGTTGGGCAACGAGATGCAACTGTTGGAAAAGAAGAATCTGCAGCACACCTATTTTAATACGGATGTACAGGAACTGGATATCACCAATCAGGATGCTATCGAAGCTTTTCTTGATGAGCATGCCATTGATGGTATCGTGAACTGTGCCGCTTTTACGGCTGTTGACAACGCAGAAGTAAACGAAGCCCTGTGTCAGAAGCTTAATGCCGAGGCACCTGCTTTCCTGGCACATGCCATTGAGCGTCGTGGTGGTTGGATGATTCATATATCTACTGACTATGTGTTCGACGGCACCAACTGCACACCTTATACCGAGGATGAGGACACGTGTCCTAATAGCGTTTACGGACGTACCAAACTGGTGGGTGAGCTGAATGTGCAGAAACTCTGTCAGAAATCCATGATTATCCGTACGGCCTGGCTGTATTCATCGTTTGGCAATAACTTCGTGAAGACGATGGTTCGTCTGGGACGTGAGCGTCAGGAACTGGGTGTTATCTTCGACCAAATAGGCACACCCACATATGCCCGCGATCTGGCAGTCGCTATTTTCTCTGCCATCAATAAGGGTATTGTTCCGGGGGTGTATCATTTCAGTAACGAAGGCGTTACCTCATGGTATGATTTCACAAAAGCCATCCACCGGCTTGCTGGCATCGTGACCTGTAAGGTGCGCCCGCTTCATACTTCTGAGTATCCCACACCAGCAGCCCGTCCGCACTATAGCGTACTTGACAAGACTAAGATTAAGCAAACATACGGTATAGAGATACCTTATTGGGAAGACTCCCTTGCAGAATGTATTAAGAAATTATGAATCAAGAGATAGAAAGAAGAAGAACGTTTGCGATTATTTCGCATCCTGATGCCGGTAAGACCACGCTGACCGAGAAGTTCCTGCTTTTTGGCGGACAGATACAGGTGGCCGGTGCCGTGAAGAGTAACAAAATCAAGAAGACAGCCACGAGCGACTGGATGGAGATCGAGAAGCAGCGTGGTATCTCGGTGTCAACCTCTGTGATGGAGTTTGACTATACGCCTGATGGCAAGAATATTGAGTATAAGGTGAATATCCTCGATACTCCTGGTCACCAGGATTTCGCTGAGGATACCTTCCGTACGCTGACAGCTGTTGATTCTGCCATCATCGTCGTTGATGGAGCCAAAGGTGTGGAGACACAGACGCGTAAGCTGATGACCGTGTGTCGTATGCGCAAGACGCCCGTGATTATCTTCGTGAACAAGATGGACCGCGAGGGTCGTGACCCCTTTGACTTGCTCGACGAGTTGGAGAAGGAACTTGAAATCAAGGTGCGTCCTCTGTCTTGGCCTATCAACCAGGGTGCCAAGTTCAAGGGCGTGTATAATATCTACGAACAGAAACTGGACCTCTTTACGCCTGATAAGCAGCGCGTTACAGAGAAGGTTGAAGTGGAAATTGATTCTGAAGAGCTCGATAAGCGCGTTGGCGAGCAGGATGCTGAGAAGCTCCGTGAAGACCTCGAACTTGTTGACGGAGTCTATCCGGAATTCGATGTGGAGACCTATCGCTCTGCAGAGGTGGCTCCCGTATTCTTTGGTTCTGCGCTTAATAATTTTGGTGTGCAGGAACTGCTGAACTGCTTCGTGGAGATTGCGCCCAGCCCCCGTCCTACAAAGGCTGAGGAGCGTGAGGTACAACCCGAGGAACAGAAGTTTACAGGTTTTATCTTCAAGATTACGGCCAATATCGATCCCAACCACCGTTCATGTATTGCTTTCTGCAAGGTCTGCTCAGGCAAGTTCCAGCGCAACCAGCCCTACCTGCACGTACGTCAGGGAAAGACCATGCGTTTCACCTCGCCCACACAGTTCATGGCGCAGCGTAAGTCTACTATTGACGAGGCATGGCCAGGAGATATCGTAGGTCTGCCTGATACAGGAGGCATCTTTAAGATCGGTGATACGATTACTGAAGGCGAACAGCTGCATTTCCGCGGATTGCCTTCGTTCTCGCCTGAACTCTTCAAGTATATTGAGAATGATGACCCCATGAAGGCCAAGCAACTACAGAAAGGTATTGACCAGTTGATGGACGAAGGTGTGGCACAATTATTTGTCAACCAGTTCAACAACCGTAAGATTATCGGTACGGTTGGTCAGCTGCAGTTTGAGGTTATCCAGTATCGTCTGGAGAACGAATACAACGCAAAATGCCGTTGGGAACCTGTACATCTTTATAAGGCTTGTTGGATTTCCAGCGATGACGAGAAAGAGTTGGAAAACTTCAAGAAACGCAAGTACCAGTATATGGCAAAGGATAAAGAGGGTAGGGATGTGTTCCTGGCCGACTCAGGCTACGTGCTCCAGATGGCACAGCAGGACTTTGAGCATATCCAGTTCCACTTTACCAGTGAGTTCTAAGACGAATAAGACTAAGGAATTATCTCCTAGATTTTATTGATATCCACGTATCCGTGCATCACCGCGTAGATGGTGAGCGCGGATACGCTTTTCATACCCAGTTTCTCCATGATATTCTTGCGGTGGGTAATCACCGTGGCCAGTCCGATATTCAGCTTGTCGGCTATCTCCTTATTGATATAGCCCTGTACAATCAGCGACATGACCTCTATCTCACGGTCCGACAGGATTTTCTGTTGCAGGATTTTGGGCATCTCGGGCATGTTGCGTCCGTTGGCATGCCCCCTATGCTGCAACGTCAGTAGTGAGCGCACAAGCTCAGACTCGGGTACGTTGATGCAGAGTGAATGAAATTCCGTTAGCGTATTACCGCTGTTGAGCGAGAGGGTCAGCACAATCGTCTTACGTTGACGTTCCGTAAAGAAGGACTTGTTTTCCAGCACGATGTTCATCGAAACAAAATAGTGCATATACTGCTCAGGATTGTTGGCCATCAATTCTGCCATCGAACCATAAGTATCGATGGTAGCTATGGGCATCACGTTTTGTAGTAACTGCTTCAATCCGAGCACTGCCAGGGTGTTGGGATCGATGATGGCAATATGTGGTCGACCTTCTTTATTCATAACGGGTTGCAAAGTTACAAACAATTTACAAATATACCAAAGTGTTAGGATGTGCTTAGGTTAATAAAGTTTAAATATTGGAATTATTTTGGGTGGAGTGTTGTTTATTTGAGAAAATAATCCTAAATTTGCAGCGTGTTTTTCATGGTATTAGATTATTAAGGTTAATTATCGAAGATTGATTGTCGCGAGACAAACAATCTTCCCCCAAAGCAATTACGATTTGTAATTGCTAAACGAAAAAGGGAGCCTGTGAAGGTTCCCTTTTCTCGTATCTATACCCAAGGCATTCATGTTCTCGTATCGTTTTTCTTGTCTGCTGGTGATTATAGGGTATAAAAAAATGAAGACCGAAGTCTTCATCTTTCAGTAGGAACATTGGGACTCGAACCCAAGACCTCTTCAATGTGACTGAAGCGCTCTAAACCAACTGAGCTATGCTCCTGTGCTTTGTGAACCCGAAGGGATTCAAACCCTTGACCTTCAGAACCGGAATCTGACGCTCTATTCAGCTAAGCTACGGGTCCCTTTGTGTTCGTTAGCGGGTGCAAAAGTACACATTTTTTTCTAAAGGTGCAAATTTTTTTTCATTTATTTGCAACGATTGATAGAATTCTTTGTAACTTTGCACCTCGAAAGTAAGCATAGAACAAACTGATGGAAAAAAGAACGCTGATTCTTGGTATCGTAATGGTTTTAATCCTGACTTGTTGCAAGGATTTAAAACCTCAAAAATCTGATGACTCAACACTGGATGAAGACTCTTTGGAGTTGGCTGATTCGCTAACGGGAGAAGAGAGTATGGACGAGTTGATTTCGGAAGCACCTATGCCTGTGGCGGCAGAGGAGTTGTTTGATGATTTCCTGTTTAACTTCGCGTCTAACAAGCGTCTCCAGATGGAGCGTGTGAAATTCCCGATTATTGTGAGTTCGGAGGCTAAGGCCGACACACTTGATAGGAAGGAATGGCAGATGGAACATTTCTTCATGCATCATGGGGAATATACGCTGATATTCGATAGTGAGGCACAGATGGAGTCCGTTTCAGATACCTCCGTGAATCACGCCATCGTTGAGAAAATCTTCCTGGACCAGGGGTTTGTGTGCCAGTATCAGTTCGACCGTAAGAACGGACGCTGGATGCTCGACAGGATGAACAAGCAGACAATGTCTCATAATCCCAACGCTTCTTTCCTCTCATTCTATCGTCGCTTTGCCACCGATTCCGTTTTCCGTCAGCAGAGTCTGGCACAGGAGATAGCCTTCAGTGGTCCTGATCCTGATAATGACTTTGAACAGATGGAGGGCGTCATTACGCCTGATTTCTGGGACGCCTTTGCACCTGAACTCCCTCACGGTACCATTTATAACATTGTGTATGGCCATCCTCACACACATTCTAATGTCAAGATATTCCTGTTGAGAGGCATTGCCAACGGTATGGAGGTAGCACTGACCTTCCGCCGTGAGCACAACGAATGGAAACTCACAAAACTGTCTGAATGATGAGAGATGAAGTTAACTATAGTCTGTTAGCCCACAACACCTTCGGCATCGACGCCAGGTGTTTTCGCTTTCTGGAATATGCTGACATTGAAGATGCCCAGATGGTTGCTAAAATGTTGCGTGGTATATCGACGCCCCCGCTTATTATCGGTGGTGGAAGTAACCTATTGCTTACGGGTGACTATGACAGTTATGTGGTTCACTCTGCCATCAAAGGACATGAGGTACTTCCTGCTGATGATGCTGATCACCTGCTGCTGCGTGTAGGTAGTGGTGAGGTATGGGACGATGTGGTGGCTCTATGTGTGAAGAATGGTTGGCAGGGTGCCGAAAACCTCTCGTTGATACCAGGTGAGGTGGGGGCATCTGCCGTTCAGAATATCGGTGCCTACGGTAGTGAGGCCAGCCATATTATATATAAGGTGGAAGCCGTTGAAATCTCTACAGGTCAGCTCCGTGAGTTTAAGGCCGAAGATTGTCAGTACGGCTATCGCCAGAGTCGTTTTAAGACAGAGTGGAAAAACCGGTTCCTGATTACCCACGTCACCTACCGTCTTTCAAAGCAGACAGGCAACCTCAATATCGAGTATGGTAATATCCGTGCCGAACTGGAACGCAGACATATAGATAATCCCACGTTGCAGCAGTTGCGCGACGTGATTATTGATATCCGTAACAATAAACTGCCCGACCCCAAAGTCCTGGGGAATGCTGGCAGTTTCTTCATGAATCCTGTGGTGGGTCGTGAGCAGTACGAACAGCTCTTGGCGCAATATCCCCAGATGCCTCATTACCATATTGACGAGCAGCACGAGAAGATTCCTGCCGGCTGGCTCATCGAACAGGCTGGCTGGAAGGGGCGGTCTATAGGCCCCGCTGGCGTACATGACCGTCAGGCATTGGTGCTGGTGAATCGTGGTGGAGCGAGAGGTGCTGACATTGTGTACCTCTGTCAACAGATTCAGAAGGATGTCCTTGATCGCTTCGGCATTCAGATAAATCCAGAGGTGAATATCATATGAGAATCACATTCCTCGGCACAGGCACATCGTGTGGCGTACCCGTGATAGGTTGCCAGTGTAAGGTTTGTCAGAGCACAGACCCCAAGGACAAGCGTCTGCGCTGTTCTATTCTGGTAGAGACCGACAACACCCGTATCCTCGTTGATGCCGGTCCCGATTTCCGTCAGCAGATCCTGCCACAGCCCTTCCGTCGCATCGACGCCATTCTGGTCACCCATTCCCATTACGATCACATGGGCGGTATGGACGATATCCGTCCTTATTGTCAGTTTGGCGAGATGAATGTTTATGCCGATGCCATCGCCCGTAGAGGGATGCTCGAGATGCTGCCTTACTGTTTTGTAGAGAACCGTTACCCAGGTGTGCCTCAGATAGGTCTGCACGAGATCAGTGCCGGCAGTCCCTTCACCATTGGCGATATCCCCGTGATGCCCATCCGCGTGATGCATGGCAAGTTGCCCATTCTCGGTTTCCGTTTCGACACTTTCGCCTATATCACGGATATGAAGTATATTGAGGACGACCAGTTGCCCTTGCTCGAAGGTGTGGAGACGCTATGCGTCAACGCTTTGCGTTTCGATAAGCCCCACCACTCCCATCAGTTGGTAGGTGATGCCATCGCCTTTGCCAGAAGAGTAGGGGCCAGGCGCACACTCCTTACCCACATGTGTCATGATGTAGGTCTGCACGAAGAGGTCAACAAGATACTGCCTGAAGGTTTTGAGTTGGCTTTCGATGGTCAGGTATTAGAAATAAAATGAGTCTCAGCAATTGCTGAGACTCATTTTATTCTTTAGCGTCGGAAAATATTCAGGATACTGCCGTAGTTGCGCTTCAGTTTATGCAGCATCATCACGCCGTCGTAGGCCATGAAGCCGAATTTCACGTATTTCAGAATCTGTTCGCTGCGCGACAGGTCTTCCTCCTTCTCCATCAGTTTGCCCCATAACTGCTTAATCTCCTCGTTTTCCAACTCGATGACTTCGTCCAACTGCTCTTTGCGCATCTGGATTTCCTCTATTGAGTGATACGGTCTTACACGTCTCTTCTTTGCCATAGTCAGTAACAAGCGTTAGTTAAGCAACATTCTTGACAGGTATTTCACCAGCGGACGCTCAATCCATGACTTACGTGAGCCATAGACCATCAGCAACAGGAGCAGATAAATACCGGCTACAATCACCAGCGACAGGACGAGCCCCGTGAATTGCGACAACCACACGGCAAAAGCTGCCGACAGGAAGAATAGCGAGATAGACAGAATAACGGCCAGTGTCACAGCCAGTGCTATGGCACTCAATAGGCGCACTACCTTCTCTACAACATCCAGTTTCGCATATTCCTTGCGAAGCTCGAAGTTATGCTTCACCATCTCAACGAGTTGGGTGATAGTCTCTATATTCTTATCGCTTGACAGCATTTCCTAATTTACAATTGTCAATTTTCAATTATCAATTGTCAATTCCCTTAATCCGCAGCTTCATCCAGGTCGTCAATCAGATCGCCCACATCCTTGCGGTTCAGTTTGATGTTGTGCTTTTTCAGAAATTCATCCACGGTGTTTGATATTTTCTCGCGTGTGTTGCTGCCTTTGTCGGGAGCCACGAGAATACCGATGGCTGCACCAGCTAATGCCCCACCAAGGAAAGCTCCCAGATAACCTAAACCTTTCATAACTAATAAATGATAAGTGAATAAATAAATTTTCTGCGAGCAAATTTACACAAAAATATAGAAAAGACAAGTGTTTTGCGTGGATTTTTTTGTTAAATAGCCCATATTTTGTCCATTTAACAAAGTTTATGCACCTTTTTGGTCCATATTTCGACGATATTTTGTAATTTCGCACGGTAAAAAATTGAATTATTCAAGAATAATAAATAAAAGAATTATGAAGAAGTACATCGTTTTGTGCGCAGGCCTTTGCCTGGCTATGTCATTTACCGGTTGTAAATCTAGTGAGAGTGCCTACAAGAAGGCTTACGAGAAAGCCCAGGCTCAGGCTCAGACCACACAGCAGGAAACACCAGTAGTTCAGGAGACTCCCGTAGTGACGCCTGTTGTCACAAAGCCCGTTACCGAGACAAAGGTTGTTGACAATCTGGATAACGTCACCGTTCGTCAGGAGCGCGTGTCTGTTGTCAACGGTGCTGGTCTGAAGGACTTCAGCGTTGTCGTTGGTTCTTTCTCTGTGATTGCAAATGCCGAGGGTCTGCAGCAGCGTCTGAAGAATGCCGGTTATGCAGCTCAGATTGTAAAGAACGATGAGCGTAACATGTATCGTGTTATCGCTTCTACCTTCGCTACAAAGGCAGAGGCTGTTCAGAGCCGCGATCAGCTGCGAGCTACCTATCCCGATGCATGGTTGCTGTTCTACACTCGCTAAGCATCAATACGATTGGCAAGAATACTTTCTATCGACTACGGTCGTAAACGAACAGGTTTAGCAGTCACCGATCCGCTTCAGATTATTGCTGGCGGATTGGCGACTGTTGCTACATCAGAGCTCTTTGAGTGGCTGCAGGCTTATATAGCCCGTGAACCTGTGGAGCGTATTGTGATTGGCGAACCGCGTCAGCCTAATGGTGAACCCAGCGAGAACCTGGCACGTGTGCAGCAGTTTGTGAACCGTTGGCGCAAAGCCGTGCCCAACATTCCCATTGAGTATTACGACGAGCGCTTCACGTCGGTATTGGCGCATCAGGCCATGATTGACGGCGGTCTGCGCAAGAAGGCGCGTCAGAACAAGGGACTGGTTGACGAGATTAGTGCTACGATTATCCTTGAGGACTATATGCGTAGCCGTAAGTTTTAATGTTAAATATTTAATCTTTAATCTAAAGTGATTTTACCTATTTATATTTACGGACAGCCCGTGCTGCGTAAGGTTGCAGAAGACATTACGCCCGACTATCCTGAGTTGAAGACACTCATTTCTAATATGTGGGAGACACTGGCCGATTCAGAAGGTATCGGATTGGCAGCGCCTCAGGTCGGACTTGATATTCGTTTGGTAGTCATTGACTTAGACCCATTGTCTGAAGATTTACCTGAATACAAGGATTTCCGTCAGGTATATATTAATGCTCATATCGTGGAGTACGACGAAACCAATACCGACGCTTCTGAGGAAGGCTGTCTGTCGTTGCCTGCTATCCACGAGAAGGTGATTCGTCCCACGCGTATCCGTGTGCAGTGGATGGACGAGAACTTCCAGGCTCATGACGAGTGGATTGAGGGTTACCTGGCACGTGTGATGCAGCACGAGTTCGACCACCTGGACGGAAAGATGTTCATTGACCGTATCTCTCCTCTTCGCAAGCAACTCATCAAGAGTAAGTTGAAAGCGCTTACTCAGGGTCGCTATCGTTGTGGCTACAAGACCAAGCCCGTCAGGAGATAAGAAATGATAGGTGAGAGATGAAAGATATGATTAGTTCTTTCACGAGAGGATTGTGCTTTGGGAATAAACTGGGCTGCGTTTCTCGTATTTCCTTTGTAATCATATCTCTCATCTTTCATTTTTCACCTGTTTTTGCCCAGTTCAACACTGACCGTCTCATTGCCATAGGCCGTTCTGCGCTCTATTATGAGGACTACGTGTTGTCTATCCAGTATTTCAATCAGGCCGTTATAGCCAAACCTTACCTCTATGAACCTTGGTTCTACAGGGGTATAGCCAAGTATTACCTCGACGATTATGCTGGTGCCGAGAACGATTGTTCGGAGGCTATCAAACGTAATCCTTATGTCACCAACCTTTACGAGCTGCGCGGACTGACGCGCATCCAGCAGGAGAAGTTCTCCGAGGCCATCGACGACTATACGCGGGCGTTGAAGTATGCCCCCGACAACCGTGGCCTGTGGCACAACCGCGTGCTTTGTCGTATGCACGATAAGCAGTACGATGAGGCCCTGCTTGAACTTGATACCATGCAGAGTCGCTGGAGCCAGTATGCCCGTGCCTACGTGATGCGTGCTGATGTGTATATGCAGATGAAGGATACCGTGCAGGCCCTCTCGGCACTCGATAAAAGTATTGAGATTGACCCCTATGACGGACAGGCTTGGGCGGCGCGCAGCATCATCTATCTCTCCCGTGAGGAGTGGGATTCAGCAGTGGTCCAACTGGACCGTGCCATCCACCTGATGCCGCGTCATGCAGGCTGTTATATCAATCGCGCCCTGGCTCGCATTCATCTGAATAATCTGCGTGGGGCCATGGCCGACTATGACATGGCGCTGGATCTGGAGCCCAATAATTTCCTGGGGCATTATAACCGCGGACTGCTCCGTGCGCAGGTGGGCGATGATAACCGTGCTATTACCGACTTCGACTTCGTATTGAAACTGGAACCAGATAATATGCTGGCGCTGTTTAATCGTGCCGTGCTGCTCGATAAGACGGGCGACCTGAAGGCTGCTATCCGCGACTATTCCAAGGTGATTGATGAGTTCCCCAATTTCTGGACTGGACTGGAATTCCGTGCGGCCTGCTATCGTAAGTTGGGTATGACCAAGCAGGCCGAGGCCGACGAGTTCACCGTCTATAAGGCGCGCCTCTATAAGCATCTCTACGGCACCCAGCCACGCATGGATCCCAGTCAGATACGTAAGCGTAGCGATGCTGATGTGGAGAAATACAACCAGTTGGTGATGGAAGACGAGCAGGAACAGGAGCAGGAGTACGAGAACGAGTATCGTGGTCACGTGCAGAACCGTCGTGTGGAGATGGATTTCCAGCCGATGTTTGCCCTGTCGTATGTGCCTCAGCAGCACGAGGTGAACAGTCGTAATCCATATGACGAACAGGTGGAAAAGGCGAATGCTCAGTTGAAGAATCGTCAGTTCTATATCAGCAACACCCACACGTCGCTCGATGATGCGCAGTCGGCTGTCTATTTCCAGCTCATTGACACACTCTCGCAGGGCATTGAGAATACATCATCTACTGTAAGTGCTGCCAACTTGTTGCTGCAGCGTGCTGTGGCTTACTCTATGCTCCAGAATTTCGAGGCCGCCATTGAGGACCTTTCTACTTATCTCTATATCGACTCCACCTCCGTGCTTGCCCTTTGGCAACGCGCTGTGTGCCAGATGCGTATCAATCGTTTCCAGGCTTCTCAGGGCACCAATGTGCAGTTGCAGAATGCCAGTGTGCGTGGCGACTTGACGCATGCCCTCGAACTGAGTCCTGAGTCACCTTGGCTGTTATATAACCTGGGAACCATGGCTGCCTTCCAGCAGGATTATGCCGTTGCCGTGGATTATTTCACTGCAGCCCTCCGTCATGACCCCTCGTTTGCCGAGGCTTATTTCAACCGCGGACTGTGCCGCCTCTATCTGAAGCAGCAACAAGAAGCCGTGCTCGACCTCAGTAAGGCGGGCGAACTGGGACTTTATCATGCCTATAGCCTGATAAAGAAGAATAATAAGTGATTTAGAATTTCCCGAAACTTTCGTTGTCTATAGCCTTCACAGCTATGCACTCCATCTCGATGAGCCAGTCAGGACGACATACTGCTGCTCTCACGATGACCAGTGGCTTATTGGGGAAACGCTCCTGAAACAGTTCCTTCACCACCGCATAGTCGCTTCCGTCGCGCAGGTACACGATCATCTGGGCTACGTCGTCGAAGGTGCAGTCTGCCTCGCTGAGCAGGGCCTCCACGTTCTCCCACATCCTGTGCGTCTGCTTTACCACGTCCTTCTGATGCACCACCATACCCTTGTTGTTGATGCTCGCCGTACCTGATATCAGTACGTGGCGACGGTCACCGTAGTCCACGCGTGTGCCGCGCTCGAAACTCACGCCATAGTCGCTGGTGCGGTTCAGGTGCGTAGGTGCATAGAGATACGTTATCTGCTCTTTCTTGATACCATCCACAGCATAGTTGTCCATCATTGTCAGCACGTTGGGATCGTGCATACGTCCACCGATGCCCGTCGAGGCAATGAAGTGCGTGCTGTTGGTCAGTCCCTGCGTGAAGAATACCTGGTTGCGAGCCCTCACCACGCCACCGTAGTTCAGGTCTATATCGTTGACAAACAGCCATGTACGCAGGCAGTTGGCCTCTAGTGTACATCCCTCCTGAGCCAGCTGCATCACATACTCGTTGAAGAGCAGTCGCATCTGATATTCCGAGTTGGCCGCCATGTTGTGAGCACTGGCGTTCCACAAGTGACGATAGGCTCCATGACGTACCTCAAAGAGCTCACTTGCCAATGGACGCGTCTCCACATCCGTCAGCAGATACACCCATAAGGCAATCTTCGTACCGTCCAGCGGTGCCTGTTCCACGATACTCTTGGCACAGTCGCTCGAATCGGCCACTGCCACCTCGTCGGCCTGGTTAGCCGCATCACTCAGGAAGTAGCGCTTAAACACGGCCACCGTTCCCTTCAGTTCCCCATCTATCAACTGCTGATACGCATTCATCAGCGCATCCAGTTGTGTGTGGAAAGTCAGACGGCAGTCTGTCACGTGCATAATAGCATGATATTCTTTTACTCCTTCGCCGCGATCAAAGGCGAAGACGTCAGCATTTGCGTTAGTGTAATCGATATGTTGTATCATAGGTTTTTATTTTGGGATACAAAGTTAATTAATAAAATCGACAATTGAAAATGTATCGTGGAAAATTTGCCCTGCATACCTAAAAAAGGGGAAAGCCCCTGAGGCATTGTGCTTCAGGAGCTCTTTTTCTTATTTATGAACGCGCTAATTGCGTTTCTCCTTGATGATACCATGTCGATAAGCGTAGAGCAAGTCTTTCAGTTCTGATATCTGACTGCGCAGCTCTTCGCCTTTATCTGTGTCTGCAACGAGCATACGATGGGCCGACATCTCTACAATCTGGGTTGATGACTTGATATCCGTGCCTCGTAAAATGGCATCCTGGGCACTGGTGAACGGCTCGTGTTGTACCAAGACGAAACCGCGACTATGATATACCAATGTGTAGCCGGCAATACCTGTCTCACTATGATAGGCCTCAGAGAAGCCGCCGTCAATCACCATCAGTTTACCACCTGCCTTAATAGGATTCTCACCCTTTGATGCGTGTACAGGCACATGACCATTGATGATATGGCGGTTGGCACCAGTCACCTCAAAGGCATCAAGAATACGGTCACAGACATCCTCGGAATTACGCAGTTTGAAATAGTTGCCCTTTTCCTCCTGATAGGTTGATTTGTCCGTCAGGAAATAGCGCTCGAAGGTAGCCATCTTTGACTTGTCAAATAGGGGAGATTCCTTTCCACACCACAGATATAGGAAATAATCCTTGGCATATTCCTTTAAGTCGGCCGGGGTATCACTTTGGAAAGCAGCGCGCACCAACTGTCCTATATATGACATCAGTTCCTTACCTGCATATGACTTTCCCAGAATCTCTACATTTTTCAAGGTTCCATCGTCGTTGAGCGGTATGGAAGCATGAAACAACAGATTCTGGTTGCAGATGGTGTACATACAGCCATGACTCAGAATGGTACGAATATGTTTACGTAGTTTCTCAGACACACGGAAAGAATGATGCAGCTTCTTCATCAAGGTATCTTCCTCGGGCGTTAATGCATTGGGATTATCAGCTGAGATGGTTGGGAAGTGGCACGATTTCATAGCATATTCCTTTCCATCAATAGTACAGGTCTGATTAGTGAAATCTATATGTTCCAAGAGGTTACGGTCGTTCATCTGCCACTCTGGTCGACGATTGAAGATAGCAGCCTCAGTCTTGAACTGTATCACAGCAATGGCTTTGTGCATCTTAGCAATCAGATGGCGCGTCTTTTCATCGAGACGTCCGTCGTCCTTCAGGAGCTTAGGGATAAACTCCTCACATGGATCATTACCATAGACCTCAAGGGCAAAGGTGGCCAACGGTACCATGTTAATACCGTATCCTTCCTCTAACGTAGCCAGATTAGCATAGCGCAGACTCAGGCGCAATACATTACAAATACAGGCATCGTTACCTGCTGCAGCTCCCATCCAAAGGATATCATGATTACCCCATTGGATATCCCACGAATGATATTGACGAAGCGTATCCAGTATAATATGGGCACCAGGACCGCGGTCGTAGATATCACCCAGGATATGCAGTTGGTCAATAGCCAGGCGCTGAATCACATTACAGATGGCAACAATGAAATCGTCGGCACGTCCTGTAGAGATGACGGTATCAACGATAACAGCCACATAAGCTGCCTTATCCTGATCGTCAGTACGTTCATGTAGCAGTTCCTCAATGATATACGAAAACTCCTCTGGCAGATTCTTGCGTACCTTTGAACGCGTGTATTTGCTGGACACATCACGACAGACACGTACCAGCTGATGAATCGTGATGCGATACCAGTCGTCCAGATCCTCTTCTGCAGCTTTAATCAGTTCAAGTTTCTGTTCTGGGTAATAAATCAGCGTGCATAACTCTTTCTTCTCAGTTTCGCGTATGGTATTACCGAAGATTTCACCCACTTTACGTTTGATATTACCAGAGGCATTTTTCAATACATGAATAAAGGCTTCATGTTCGCCGTGAAGGTCTGCCAGAAAATGTTCTGTACTTTTCGGCAGATTCTGGATAGCCTCAAGGTT
This sequence comes from Prevotella communis, assembly GCF_022024115.1. Classification (NCBI taxonomy): domain Bacteria; kingdom Pseudomonadati; phylum Bacteroidota; class Bacteroidia; order Bacteroidales; family Prevotellaceae; genus Prevotella; species Prevotella communis. Next base: position 1,864,738 of record NZ_CP091792.1, on the reverse strand, counting down.
AATGATTTCACTGGCTGCATCAGCAACCGTGGGGTAGGTATTTGACAGTAGATGGAGATAACGTAAATCGGTGTTCATAGTCTTAAATGGTTTTGAAGGTCATCCCGAAGTCTTCCGGTGTTATTATTATCTTCTGGTGGGCAAGGGAAATAGCCCTCGTCAAGATGTAACTGTTCTTTTAAAATCTGTAATACACTTACAAACAGTGCATTATAATCATTTTCTTCAATTAGTTCAAGAAGTTTTTCGTCATCATGACTATCACTAATCAGTGCTTTGTAGATATTAACAAGACGGATTAAAGTGATACCATTACGCTGAATATCATCAAGCATACCAATGATATTGGTGCCCGTTATACTCGATGGAACGGTATAATTTTCAGGCAGATAGCACTCAAAAGCGTCATGTGCCGGTTGTTCCATGCCTAAGACAGAAAGCCCTTTTTCAAGCAAAGAACTGATGCCTTCGAGTGAAGAATAGATATACAATAAACGAGGTTGCTGTATCGATGGAATGGGAATTTCCTGTTCAACCCACCTTTTGTCGCCATGAATAGCAGCCTTCAAAATCACAGGAAGAGCATCCTTCGTAGCCTCTTCCATTAAAGCAAGAGGATTAGAATTCATCACTTTCTGATAGACCTGCATCATCTTTTGTGCCGTTTCATCGATATCCACCTGTTTGGTAACCAGTGGATTCATGATAACCTCGATGCGCTTGGCACCAAGGGCACGCAAAGTCTCAGCTTCCAAAGGACTTCTTGCTACAACAGCATAGTAGTCGTCGAAAGTTGACCGAAGGCCGTTGGGCGATACAACCCATCTTGCGTCTGCCTGCCATTTCACATCCACAGAACCATGCTGATGAATGATATCCGGTTGCCATTCCCGGCATAATCGCTTAAACTCATCAGCATTATCCGTTGCTTTCGACTCGATTTTATCCATCAGGAGATGGATAAACCGAGCCGTCAACGAATCGTTCTTTGGGTAGACATGCAAGACTTTAATCATATGTCATCACTGGTGTATGCTTGCGGAAGCTGGCGACAGTTATACTGTGACGCCATAATCTCACCATAGGCACCCGCAGAACGGATAGCGATGAGATCGCCTCTTTTAGCTTTATTCAAATCAATCTGTTTGGCAAAGACGTCGCTGGATTCACAGATAGGACCAACCACATCATATGCCTCCATAGGTTCATCACTTGAGATATTCTCAATCTTATGATAGGCCTGATAAAGGGCAGGACGAATAAGGTCGGTCATACCAGCATCGACAATACAGAATTTCTTCTTTGCACCTTCCTTAATATATAAGGTACGCGCGAGCAGGCTACCCATCTGAGCTACGACAGCACGTCCCAACTCAAAATGCAATTCCTGACCTGGACGAAGTTTCAATTTCGTGGCATAGGTATCAAAGTAAGACTTGAAATCAGGGATAGACAGTCGGTTAGGATGCTGATAGTCGACACCCAGACCACCGCCTACATTGATGCTCTTAACGATGATACGATGAGATTCCAACTGATTCTGTAATTCGTTGATACGATTACAAAGTGCCTGGAAGTCGGCCATGTCAAGAATCTGCGAACCAATATGGAAATGCAATCCAATAAAACGGATATTTTTCATCGACAAAGCCAGTTCAATAACACTTTCCATATCGCGCATGGCAATTCCAAACTTATTCTCAGCCAGACCTGTTGTGATATTGGCATGAGTATGTGCACCCACATCAGGATTGATGCGGAAAGCTACCTGGGCAATGGTATTCTGCTGGGCTGCAAGTTCATTGATAACCTCCAACTCTGGGATACTCTCCACGTTGAAACAGTGGATGCCTGCTTTAAGACCAAGGTTAATTTCCCAATCACTTTTACCAACTCCTGCAAACACAATCTTTTCGGCAGAGAAACCAGCTTTCAGAGCTGCCTCTATCTCACCGCCACTGACACAATCTACACCAAGACCTGCCTGCTTGATACAGCGGAGCACACTTGGATTAGCATTGGCCTTTACGGCATAATGCACGATAAAGCCCTCGTGCTTACCGGCTTCCTGGTTGATAGAAGCCAGCGTTTCACGCAGCAAATCCATGTCGTAGTAGTAGAAGGGTGTCCTCAGTGACTGAAACTTTTCTATAGGAAATATACCTTTCATCTTTACTTGGGGGAATTTTTAATGGAAGAGATTATCGCTCAGATTCTGAAGAGCACGCTTCTTGTCTTCCTCACGAATCAGGAATGAGATGTTGTAGTTGCTACCACCATAGGAAATCATGCGTACGGGGATGTCCTTCATAGCATCCATCACCTTTGTCTCGAAACCGATATTAGACCAGTCCAGATCACCAACGACACAGATGATACACATATTGGTGTCAACCGTAACGGTGCCATACTTCTTCAGTTCATCCATGATGCCACCCAGGTTGGCCGAGTTGTCAATACTCATAGACACGCCAACCTCTGAGGTACATACCATATCGATTGGCGTCTGATAGCTCTCAAAGATCTCAAACACCTTACGCAGGAAACCTGTAGCCAACAGCATGCGTGATGACTTAATCTTAATGGCCGTGATATTATCCTTGGCAGCAACAGCCTTAATCTTGCCGTACTCGGTAGCATTGGAAATCGTTGTACCCTCAGCATCAGGATCCATTGTGTTCAAGAGGCGAACAGGTATACCAGCATACTTGGCAGGCTGCACACAGGTGGGGTGCAGAATCTTAGCACCGAAATAGGCCAGCTCTGCAGCCTCCTCAAAGTGCAACTGATGAACGGGTTCAGTCTTGTCAACGACACGTGGGTCATTATTATGCATACCGTCAATATCAGTCCAAATCTGAATCTCTTCAGCATTCAAGGCTGCACCAATCAGAGAAGCAGTATAGTCAGAACCACCACGCTGCAGGTTGTCAATCTCACCATAAGCGTTACGACAGATAAAACCCTGAGTGACATAAACCTGTGCACCAGCATTCTTCTCCATCAATGCACCCAGTTTCTCCTTGATATATACAGGATCTGGCTCTGCATTCTTATCGGTACGCATGAAATCGAGTGCATTCAGCAATACAGCATTGATGCCATTCTCCTTCATATAGTTGACAACCATATTCGTGGACATCATCTCGCCCTGAGCCACAATGCTCTTCTCTTCAAATGAAGTAAATAATTCCTTTGTGAAAGAGCGCAGATAATCGAACTCCTCACTCAGGAAGTCCTTTGTCAGCGTCTGATATTCCTCTGTGGTATAGAGCTCTGGCAGATGACGGTAATACTTCTGCTCCAGCGCATTGATTACCTCATTGGCTCCATCAGGATTCTTTTTGTAGAGATAGTCAGAAATCTCAACGAGGGAATTGGTAGTACCAGACATAGCAGAAAGTACTACAAACACGGGCTCACCAGACTTTGTAACCAGTGCGGTTACCTCTTTCATTCTCTGTGGGGTACCAACTGAAGTACCACCGAATTTCATTACTTTCATAGGTATATGTTTTTTGTGTTTGTGATTCAGTATTTAATCATCCTCAATCTTCATCTTGTTGAAGTCGTTGGTAACCTCCTCAAGATGTTCATCGAAGCAACGATACACGATGCCAGGATACTTATCGAGAAGCGGCATGTTATGCGTTGACATAATAACAGCCGTACCTGTCTGTGATATCTGACGCATCAGCTGCATGATACCATCAGCCGTCTCCGGGTCAAGATTAGCCGTAGGTTCGTCGGCCACGATGAGCTTGGGAGAATTCAGGATAGCCCGGGCAATAGCAATACGCTGTTTCTCGCCACCCGACAACTCATGGGGCATCTTGTTGATCTTTTCAGACATGCCCACATCACTGAGCACCTTTTCGATGCGTTCCTGCATCTCCTTCTTGTCCTTCCAACCAGTAGCCTTCAAGACAAACTGCAGATTCTTCAGCACGCTTCGGTCGGCCAGAAGCTGAAAATCCTGGAAGACGACACCCAGCTGGCGACGGATGGCAGGCACCTGCTTGAGTTTCAATGTCAGCATATCCTGGTCCAGCACCTTTGCCTCTTCACCCTCGTCAATGAACAGTTCGGCATAGATGGTTTTCAGCAGCGAACTCTTACCAGAGCCCACCTTACCTATAATATATACAAACTCTCCATTACTCACATGGAAGTCAACATCCTTAAGGACGGGAATACCATCCTTTTGGCAAACTGTTACTTTTTTATATTCTATCAACATCTATTTGAAGATTTTTCAGTCACAGAAAATAATTATTTCATCTCGCCTGCAGCCTTAGCCTTACGACGTTTGGCATCCCATTCAGGATCATGACGGCGATGTAATTCTTCTGCGATATTTTCTATACGTAAGCCCTTGCTTGTCAGGAGCACCAGCAGATGATAAATCATATCAGATGCCTCATAGACCAGATGTTCATCATCACCGTTTGTTGCCTCGATAACAGTCTCAAGAGCCTCTTCGCCCACCTTCTGAGCCATCTTGTTCACACCATCACGGAATAGTTTTGTGGTGTAACTTCCCTCAGGCATCTCCTGATAGCGCTTCTCGATAAAGTCCTGTAATTCAGACAAGAAACTGATGGCAGGTTTCTGATTGGTCTCTCCCCAGCAGGTATCCGTACCTTTATGACAGGTAGGACCAATAGGGTGCACCTTCACAAGTAATGTGTCATTATCGCAGTCAATATCCATACTGACCAGATTCAGGAAGTTTCCACTTGTCTCACCCTTAGTCCAGAGAGTCTGACGGGTGCGACTCCAGAAAGTGACCTTTCCTGTTTCCACAGTCTTCTTATAGGCCTCCTCATTCATGAAGCCCAGCATCAACACATTCTTTGTGTCAGCATCTTGTATGATGGCAGGAACCAAGCCCCCCATCTTCTCAAAATCTATTGTCATAGTCTTACGTTTATTCCTTCTTGTGTCAAATATTGTTTTAATTCTGGTATGGGTATCTCACCGAAATGGAAGACACTTGCAGCTAATGCCGCATCAGCATGTCCTTGTTGGAACACATCCCTGAAATGTTCTTTCTTACCTGCGCCGCCACTGGCAATGATGGGGATATCAAGATTATCGGCCAGTTGCGCCAGTGCCTCATTGGCATATCCATTCTTCACGCCATCATGATTCATACTCGTGAAAAGAATCTCGCCAGCACCACGCTCCTGAACCTCATGGGCCCATTCAAACAGGCCACGTTCCGTTCTCTCGCGTCCACCTTTCAGGTAGCAATGCCAGCCATCAGCATCCAGTCGGGCATCGATAGCCACCACACACACCTGAGAACCGAAACGGTTGGCCACCTCTTCTATCAGATGAGGATTGCGCAAGGCGGCACTATTGATGCTCACCTTGTCTGCACCGGCATACAACATGCGTTCTACGTCAGCCAGTTCATTGATACCACCGCCAACCGTAAACGGGATATTGAGTTGCTGGGCCACCTTGGTGACCATCTCCGTAAAGGTCTTTCGTCCCTCAAAACTAGCCGTGATATCCAGGAATACCAATTCATCGGCACCAGCCTCGCTATAGGCCTTGCCGAGCTCTACAGGGTCTCCTGCACTTCTCAGTTGTACAAAATTTATTCCCTTGACGGTCTCACCGTCCTTCACATCTAAGCAAGGGATGATTCGTTTTGCCAGTCCCATAGTTCTTTCAAATTGATTCTTCCCTCATAAATAGCTTTCCCGAATACCACCGAGGGGATGCCAGCAGCATCAAGTTCCTTAATATCATCAATAGAGCTAACCCCACCACTTGCAATGAGATGCAAATGAGGATACGTCTCCATCACCTTTTTATATAAAGGTATAGCCGGTCCTGACAAAGTTCCGTCTTTAGAGATTTCGGTACACAGGACATTCACGACACCCATGTCAACATAATGTTTCAGGAAGGGAAGGAGTTCCTGTTCCGAGTCATCTTTCCAACCATTGATGCTGATACGGCCATTACGTACATCAGCACCCAAGATGATGCGCTCCGGACCATACTTCACCAACCAGCGCTCCAGCAGTTCCGGATGGGTGACTGCAACAGAGCCGATAGTCACCATTGATGCACCGGCTTCAAAAGCCTTGCCGATATCATCATCTGTCTTGATGCCACCGCCAAAGTCAATCTTCAGCGATGTCTCTTCGGCCAGTCGGCTCAGAACCTTGCTGTTAACGATATGACGCGACTTCGCTCCGTCAAGATCAACCACATGAAGACGGGTATAGCCAATCTCTTCAAACTGGCGGGCCATCTCCAGAGGTTCGCCATAAACAGTCTTCTGTTCATAGTCGCCCTTGGTCAGTCTGACGCAGTGTCCTTCGATAATATCTATTGCAGGAATCAGTTCAATCATAGTTCTAAGAAATTTCTAATGATTCGTTCACCAACACTTCCACTCTTTTCCGGATGAAACTGTGTTGCGTAGAAGTTATCCTTATGCAATGCAGCGGAATAAGGCTGAATGTAGTCGGCTGTAGCAATGGTCTCAGGACAAGAAGGCACATAGAAGCTATGTACGAAATAGACAAACTGTCCCTCAACGCCTGTCATCAGCTCTGACTTGGTGTCGTAGATTTTGTTCCATCCCATGCAGGGCACCTTGTCCTCATGTCGGGTAGGGGAGAAACGCTTCACCTCCGCATCAAAGATGCCCAGACAATCCACATTACCTTCTTCCGAATGGCGACAGAGCAACTGCTGGCCAATACAAATACCCAGTACAGGCTGAGTCAGCGAGCGGATCACCTGATCCAACCCATGTTCACGCAAATAAGCCATAGCGCCACTTGCCTCTCCCTGACCAGGGAAAAGCACGCGGTCTGCCTGCCTCAGCTGTTGGGCATCATCAGTGAGCAACGGTTCCACACCCAGTCGCTTCAATGCATTCATGACTGAGTAAATGTTGCCCGCGTTATATTTGACGACTGCTACTTGCATATCTATCAACTAAAGATAATTGTTTTGTTCTTATAGGTAAGCACCTTGCGCTGGATATGCTTGGACACGGCCCTTGACAGCACTATCTTTTCCAGGTCCTTTCCCTTGAGCACCAGACTCTCAGGTGTATCCTTATGGGTGATACGTGTCACGTCCTGTTCGATGATAGGACCGGCATCCAGTTCCGCAGTAACATAATGGCTGGTGGCACCGATAATCTTCACGCCACGCTCCCATGCCTGATGATAGGGCTTTGCACCTACGAAGGCAGGCAAGAACGAGTGGTGGATATTAATAATATGATGTGGATAAGCGGCAATCATCGCATCGCTGATAATCTGCATGTAACGAGCCAGTACGATGAAGGTTATTCCATTCTCCTTGAGCAACTTCATCTCCGCCTCCTCGACCTCAGCCTTGTTGGAGTGGTCTTTCTTGATTGACCACACATAATAAGGAATGCCAAACTGGTCGGCTACATAGCGCAAGTCCTCATGGTTACTGATAATGCAGGGAATGTCGCATGCAAACTCTCCAGCTTTCCATCGTGCCAGCAAGTCGTACAGGCAATGGCTCATCTTCGAGACGAAAATTGCCATGCGGGGACGTTGGTCACTAAAATACAAACTGAATTCAATCTGATAGCGTTGCTTGTAGAGCGTCTCAATATATTCCTTGATTTTCTCACGTGGAATCAGGAAGGAATCAAGTTCCCACTGAACACGCATAAAGAACATTCCGTCTTGATGATCTACATACTGGTCTAAGTCAACAATGTTACCTTTGTTGTCTGTAATGAATTTTGTGACTTCTGATATAATACCCTGTTGGTCTGGGCAGTGCAGAAGTAAAATTGCGGTTGGTTTCATTTCTGTCTTAAAAAATCTCTTTTTCAATGTGCAAAGATACAAAAAAATATCTTTTTTTGCAGAGATTTGCGGACTTTTTTAATATTTCTCGCAAAAAGTTATCCGAGATATGAAAAAAAATTGTATATTTGCAGAAAATTTAAGTGACATTCGCTTAATCCAACTTATGAAGGATGCCGTTATGACGAAGTACAACATTATTGAAAAACAAGAAAGAGAGGCCGCTTATCGCAGTTTGGTAAGCCCTGCATTGATGGATGATCTTAAAGAAAAAATCCTCAATGTGATTGTGATGCAGAAGAAGTACAAGGACAAGAATTATTCTGCCAAGCACTTGGCAATTGACCTTGGAACAAACACGCGTTACATTTCGGCCGTGGTGAACGTACGTTTTCACATGAATTACACATCATTTGTTAACAAGTATCGTATTGAAGAGGCTATGTCCATCCTTGTCGACAAGCGCTACCAACACCTGCGCATTGAGGAGGTAAGTGATATGGTAGGCTTTGCAAACAGACAGTCGTTCTATGCATCGTTCTACAAGATCACTGGCATTACACCTAAAGAGTACAAGGTGCAGCATCTTGCCTCGGCTGCAGCCGCTATGGTGAAAAAGAAAAGCAAATGACATTAACACCATTTAATTTTAGTGACGAGCGTTTCGCTGACTTGCAGATGTTACGATACCGGCTTAACGGTTTCGAGAAACTAACACTCAATCAGAAACGTCTCGTCTACTTCCTCGTGAAAGCAACTCTGTATGGCAGAGACATCACGTTTGACCAGTTCGGAAAACACAACTTACGTATTCGCAAGACACTGGAGGTGATATATAGCGACCTTCGCATTCCCAGGGACAATGATGATTTCCGTGCATTGCAGGTATATCTGAAACGTGTCTGGTTCTCGAATGGTATCTATCACCATTATGGTTGTGAGAAATTCAAACCAGGCTTCAGTGCCGATTACCTGAAGACGTGTATGAATATTGTTGATGCCCATCGTCTGCCGTTAAGGGAAGGCCAGGGTGTCAACGATTTCTTTGAGGAGATAGCCCCAGTCATATTCGACGAAAAAGTGTTAACAAAGCGCGTCAATAAAGTTGACGGTGAGGATCTGGTGGCTACTTCCGCGTGCAACTTCTACCAGGACGTCACCCAGGAAGAAGCCGAGAAATACTATGCTTCACTCAAGCAGTCCGACAACCCCGAACCTCCTTCCTATGGCCTTAACACGACCCTGGTGAAGGAAAATGGTGTTATAAAAGAAGAGGTGTGGTCTGCCAACGGGAAATACGCGAACGCCATCCGGCATATCGTCTACTGGCTGACGAAAGCTGCTGAAGTGGCAGAAAATGAAGACCAGAAGGAAACCATCGAACTACTGATAAAATACTATCAGACTGGCGATTTGAAAGTCTTTGACGAGTATTCCATCAAATGGCTGCAGACCACCGGTACTAAGATTGACTTCATTAATGGCTTCATCGAAGTCTATGGCGACCCCTTAGGACTGAAAGGTTCCTGGGAGGGGCTTGTGGAATATATCGACGAGGAGGCTACCTCGCGCACGCGTACTATTAGTAATAATGCGCAATGGTTCGAGGACCATTCGCCCGTAGATCCCCGTTTCAAGAAGAAGGTGGTGAAAGGCGTATCGGCCAATGTTATCTGTGCTGCGATGCTGGGTGGCGATGAATATCCATCTACAGCTATAGGTATTAACCTGCCCAACGCTGACTGGATCCGGGCTAACTATGGCTCAAAGAGTATCACTATCAGCAACATCACTGAAGCCTACAGCAAGGCAGCTCATGGGAATGGTTTCCGTGAGGAATTTGTCAAGGACCCTCAGACACTTGAGCTCATTGACAAATACGATGACGTGTGCGACAATCTGCATACCGACCTGCATGAGTGTCTGGGTCACGGAAGTGGTCAGCTATTACCTGGTACCGACCCTGATGCCTTGAAGGCTTACGGCAACACAATAGAGGAGGCGAGGGCCGACCTATTTGGTCTCTACTACATGGCAGATGAGAAGTTAGTCGAGTTAGGTTTACTACCTAATAATGAGGCATATAAAGCACATTACTTCACGTATATGTTAAATGGTCTGCTTACCCAGTTGGTACGCATCCAGCCAGGCCAGCAGATAGAGGAGGCCCACATGCGTAACCGTGCCCTGATAGCCAGATGGTGCCTGGCTCATGCCAAACATATGAGACTCACTCGCGAGAAGGGTTTCTATGAGTTGGTCATTGACGACTACGAGGAGTTGAGAGGACTCATCGCCCAGTTGCTTGCCGAGATACAGCGCATCAAGAGCGAGGGCGACTTTGACGCTGCCCGCCAGCTGGTTGAGGACTATGCCGTACAGATTGACCAGGACATGCACCAGGAAGTGCTGGAGCGTTACAAGAAACTGAACCTTGCTCCTTACAAGGGATTCATTAACCCCTGGCTCTTGCCGGTGCTTGACGAAAATGGTGAAATAGCAGACATTCAGGTAAACTATTCAGAATCCTACGACCATCAGATGATGCGTTATAGCACAGAGTATGGTACATTAATATGAGTACACAGGAACAGATCAAGGAAATCAAGCAGTCATTCCGTCAGATGATGGATGGCTCTATCGCACAGTCCATGCGTGACAAAGGTGTCAACTACCATCTGAACTGGGGAGCCACCTTGCCGCGCCTGAAAGAGAAGGCTGACGAGATAGGCAAGGATTACGACCTGGCCATTGCCCTGTGGAAGGAGAATGTCAGGGAATGCAAGATCCTGGCCACCATGATCATGCCGGCAGAACAGATGTTGCCTGAAGTGGTGGACATCTGGATGGAGCAGACCGACAGTCTTGAAATTGCCGAACAGGCAGCCTTCAACCTGTATCAGCACCTGCCCTTTGCCGCCGACAAAGCCTTTCTGTGGCTGGCCTCGCCCGACGATATTCCGCAGATATGCGGCTACCACATCCTGTCGCGCCTGTTTATGAACAAGCAAGAGCCCAACGAGCGGGGCATCAATGAGTTCATTGACCAGGCACTCGTGGCCCTCCAATCCCCCTCTGTTCCTGTAAGGAAAGCAGCGATGCAAGCACTTATCCGATTCTCGGAACTAGGACTGATGTATCAGCGTTTGGCACATTCGGCAATAAGCAGTATCGGTTTAGATTTTATTTAGAAAAAAATGGCAAAACACCTTTGCCATTTTCTTTTTTTTTCATACCTTTGCAACACCATTTGGATTAAAAACATAACTTTAAATATAAAATAAACAACTATGTCACAAATTACAGGACGCATTTCCCAGATTATTGGTCCCGTTATTGACGTGTATTTTGACACGAAGGGACTGGATGCCGAGAAAGTGCTGCCAAAAATTCATGAAGCTCTTCGTATTGACCGTGGCAATGGACAGAAACTTATCGTAGAGGTGCAGCAGCACATCGGTGAGGATACTGTCCGTTGTGTAGCTATGGACAATACTGACGGTTTGCAGCGTGGATTGGAGGCCGTTCCAATGGGCTCACCAATCCTGATGCCCTCAGGTGAACAAATCAAGGGCCGTATGCTTAATGTGATAGGCAGTCCTATCGACGGCATGAAAGACCTTGATATGACAGGAGCTTATCCTATTCACCGCGAAGCACCAACCTTCGAGGAGTTGTCAACCAAGAAAGAGATTCTTTCTACAGGTATCAAGGTCATCGACCTGCTGGAGCCTTACATGAAGGGTGGTAAGATTGGACTTTTCGGTGGTGCCGGTGTAGGTAAGACCGTGCTTATCATGGAGCTTATCAACAATATCGCCAAGGGTCACAACGGATTCTCTGTATTCGCCGGAGTTGGAGAGCGTACTCGTGAAGGTAACGACCTGATCCGCGAGATGATTGAGTCAGGCGTTATCCGCTATGGCGAGAAGTTCAAGGAAGCTATGGCAGAAGGTAAGTGGGACCTCTCGCTGGTTGATCCGGAGGAGATGAAGAAGAGTCAGGCTACCCTTGTCTATGGTCAGATGAACGAGCCCCCTGGTGCACGTGCCTCTGTAGCCCTCTCAGGTCTTACCGTTGCCGAAGGATTCCGTGATGCAGGCGGCAAGGACGGTGGTGCAGCCGATATCCTGTTCTTTATCGACAATATCTTCCGTTTCACCCAGGCCGGTTCTGAGGTATCAGCCCTGCTGGGACGTATGCCGTCAGCCGTAGGTTATCAGCCCACGCTGGCATCAGAGATGGGTGCCATGCAGGAACGCATCACTTCTACGAAGAAGGGCTCTATCACCTCTGTACAGGCCGTTTATGTGCCTGCCGACGACTTGACCGACCCTGCTCCTGCTACCACCTTTACCCACCTGGATGCTACCACCGTGCTCGACCGTAAGATTGCCGAGCTGGGTATCTATCCTGCTGTGGATCCCCTAGGCAGTACCTCCCGTATCCTTGACCCGCTGATTGTCGGCAAGGCTCACTACGAGTGTGCCCAGCGCGTGAAGGAGATTCTGCAGCGCTACAAGGAGTTGCAGGATATCATCGCCATCCTGGGTATGGACGAGCTCTCTGACGAGGATAAGCTGACCGTGAACCGTGCACGTCGTGTACAGCGTTTCCTCAGTCAGCCATTCTCTGTGGCCGAGCAGTTCACCGGTCTGCCAGGCGTGATGGTGCCCATCGAGGATACCATCAAGGGCTTCAACGCCATCCTCGACGGTGAGGTTGACGACCTGCCCGAGCAGGCATTCCTCAACGTGGGTACTATCGACGATGCAAAGGCTAAGGCCCAGAAACTGCTTGAGGCAGCGAAGGGCTAATCTTAATTTAGAATTAAGAATTTAGAATTAAGATTTATGCTGAGACTGAAAATTGTATCGCCCGAGAGAATCGAATTCGAAGGAGAAGTGACGAGTGTCAAGGTACCGGGTATGGCTGGTAACTTTGAGATACTTACTGACCACGCACCCATTATCTCATCACTCGAAACAGGAGTGGCTGAATATACGGAGGCATCTGGCCAGAAGACCACGCTTAACATCCTTGGTGGATTCGTTGAGGTTCAGAAAAACGAAGTAAGTTTGTGTGTAGAGATTAACAAGTAAGCAGCTATGACTAAGCAAGATATCAGCAAACTGAGCATCCTGTATCTGGTGCAGGGCATTGTCCTGACCATCATTGCCACGATAGGCACACTCCTGGTGGAGCAATTCACCAGTGTGGGCGACCTGCGCGTGCCAGTGATGTTCGGCTGTGGGTTCTCGCTGGCCATTGTGCTTGCAGAAGGAAATATCTGGCGACTGGTGGCCACGAACCATCCAGACAGTCTGACGACATTCTTCACGGCCCTTTCAGGTTTCAGGATGTTGCTGGCACTGGCCACGATGTTTGTCTATTATCTCATTGCAGGACGCGAGGCCATGCTGCCATTCTTCCTGGTATTCATGGTGTTCTACGTGCTGCTGCTCATTCATCATTCAGTCTTCTTCGCGAAAGTCTCTAACCGTTCGTGATAATACATTAATAATAATGAAACATTTCAAGTCTATAATACTCCTGTTGGTGGCATTCCTGCTTGTCCCTGTCCAGCACATCCATGCTGAAGAGGCAGAAAGCAAGGAACTGGACATCCCTGAGATTGTGCTGGAGCATCTGGCCGATGCCTATGAGTGGCATATCGCCTCGTACGAAGGCAAGCATCTCAGTGTGCCCCTGCCCATCATCGTCAGGAGCGAGAATACAGGCGAGTGGCATTTCTGCACAGCCCACACCCTGCCAGAGCCCTTTTTCTTCAGTGAAGAGCATCATGGCAAGATCTATGAGCGTGTAGGAGGCGAAGAGGTGCGCCCCATAGACCTGAGCATCACCAAGACCGTTGCCCAGATATGGATTGTAGTCATCGTGCTCATCACCATCTTCCTGTCGTGTGCCCGCTGGTATAAGCGCCACGATGCCCATAGCGAAGCGCCCAAGGGATTTGTGGGAGCCATAGAGATGGTGGTGATGATGATCCATGACGATCTGATTAAGTCGTCCATCGGCGAGAAGCACTACAAGCCCTATGCGCCCTATCTGCTCACCGTGTTCTTCTTTATCCTGACCACCAACCTGATTGGCCTGATTCCCATCTTCCCTGCAGGTGCCAACGTGACTGGCAATATCAACATCACGTTCTTCCTGGCATTCTGCACGATGCTGGCTATCAATATCTTTGCCAACAAAGAGTACTGGAAGGAAATCTTCTGGCCAGAGGTGCCTCTGTTCCTGAAGGCCTATCCCGCGCCCATCATGCCCGTCATCGAGCTCTTTGGTGTCATCACCAAGCCCTTTGCCCTGATGATTCGTCTTTTTGCCAACATGATGGCCGGTCACGCCGTGATCCTCTCTTTCACCTGCGTGATATTCCTGGGTTGGTCCATGGGCGTAGGCTATGGTATCGGTCTGAACACGTTCAGTATCATCATGCTGCTCTTCATGAACTGCCTGGAGTTGCTGGTAGCCTTTGTTCAGGCTTATGTCTTCACGATGCTCAGTGCCGTGTTTATCGGACTGGCCCATAAGGAGCATCACGCTGAGTAAATCATTCAACGAGAAACAATTAAAGATAAAATTAAGTAATAACAATTAAAACATTAACGACTATGATTATTTCTATTTTGGCCGCTGAAGGTCTGGCACAGCTGGGCTGCGGTATTGGTGCTGGTATTGCAACAATTGGTGCAGGTTTGGGTATTGGTAAGATCGGTGGTAGCGCTATGGACGCTATTGCACGTCAGCCCGAGGCAACAGGTAAGATTCAGACCAACATGATTCTGACCTCAGCATTCGTGGAGGGTTGTGCTCTGTTTGCTATTGCTGCTTGTGCATTCCTTATCAAATAAAAAAATAACGATCGCTAATGGATTTCACTAAATTGCCATCAATCCTGACGCCCGATCTCGGACTCTTGTTCTGGATGCTCATCGCGTTCCTGGTGGTCTTCTTTGTGCTCGCAAAGTACGGCTTTCCCGCTATCATCAATATGGTAGACGAGCGTAAGCGGTATATCGACGAGAGTCTGCAGAAGGCACACGAGGCATCAGAGCGCCTTGAGAATATCAAGCAAGAAGGTGAAGCCATTCTTCAGGAAGCACGCGAAAAGCAGGCCCAGATGCTGAAGGAGGCTGCTGAGACACGCGATGCCATTGTAGAGAAAGCCCAGGAAAAGGCCCGTGAGGAGAGTGCCCGTTTGCTCAATGACGCCAAGGTTGAGATTGAGCAGCAGAAGCAGGCCGCTATAGCCGATATCCGCGAGCAAGTAGCTACATTAAGTGTAGAAATCGCCGAGAAGGTTCTGAAGCAGAACCTGAAGGACGATAAGTCGCAGATGGATCTCATCGACCGTATGTTGGATGATGTATCTTCTAATAAATAATAAGGTGTAAACGTATGGATATAGGAGTAATATCGGTTAGATATGCGCGTGCGCTCTTGAAGAGTGCCACCGATGCGAAGCAGGAAAGCGTGGTCTATCAGGAGATGATGCTCTTGGCAAAGAGTTTCATTGACGTGCCCGCCCTTCGCCACACGATAGACAACCCGATGCTCGCCAAGGAGAAGAAGCAGATGTTGCTCGAGACCGCCGTTGGTGGCAGTGAGTCGTCGGCTCTCTCTAAAGCTTTCATAGCCCTGGTGCTCAAGGAAGGTCGCGAGAACATGATTCAGTTCATGGCCAATTCTTACGTCACGCTCTATCGTCAGCAGAAGAATATCATCCTTGGAAAACTGACCACCGCTACCCGTGTGTCAGCTGCCACCGAGCAGAAGATGCGCCAGATGGTGGAAGCTAAGACTCATGGCACAGTGGAGTTTGAGACGCAGGTTAATCCTGACATTATCGGAGGTTTCGTGCTTGAATACGACACCTTCCGCATGGATGCCAGTGTGAAGTCGCGCCTTAACGCCATTCTACAAACACTAAAGAAATAAAAGAAAGAAAACAATGTCAGATAAAATTAAACCAAGCGAAGTCTCTCAGGTGCTGCTCGAACAGTTGAACGGCCTCTCAAACAGTGCCCAGTTCGACGAGGTGGGTACCGTGCTTCAGGTCTCTGACGGTGTGGCTCGTATCTACGGCCTGCGCAATGCCGAGGCCAACGAGCTGCTGGAATTCGAGAACGGCACGATGGCCATCGTGATGAACCTCGAGGAAGACAACGTGGGTTGTGTGCTGCTGGGCGCCACGTCGGGCATCAAGGAGGGTATGGTCGTGAAGCGTACCAAGCGCATTGCCTCTATCCGCGTGAACGACAATATGCTGGGCCGCGTCATCAACCCACTGGGTCAGGCCATCGACGGCAAGGGCGAAATCGACCTGAAAGACTCGTTCGAGATGCCCCTGGACCGTAAGGCACCAGGCGTTATCTATCGTCAGCCCGTGAAGGAGCCCCTGCAGACAGGTTTGAAGGCCGTTGACTCGATGATTCCTATCGGTCGTGGCCAGCGTGAGTTGATTATTGGTGACCGTCAGACGGGTAAGACCGCCATTGCCGTGGACACCATCATCAACCAGAAGAGTTTCTACGAGGCAGGCAAACCCGTATATTGTATCTATGTGGCTATCGGTCAGAAGGCCTCTACAGTGGCCGCCCTGGTGCAGACCCTGAAGGAGCACGGCGCCATGCCTTATACCATCGTCGTGGCCGCAACAGCCGCCGATCCCGCCGCTATGCAGTATTACGCTCCATTCGCAGGAGCTGCTATCGGTGAGTATTTCCGCGACCGCGGTCTGCCCGCATTGGTGGTCTATGACGACCTGTCAAAGCAGGCAGTAGCCTATCGTGAGGTGTCGCTGATTCTGCGCCGTCCCTCTGGTCGTGAGGCCTATCCTGGCGACGTGTTCTACCTGCACTCCCGCTTGCTGGAGCGTGCAGCCAAGATGAACGAGCAGCAGGAGGTGGCCGAGCAGATGAACGACCTGCCCGAGTGTATGAAGGGCCATGTGAAGGGTGGTGGTTCGCTCACCGCTCTGCCTATCATCGAGACCCAGGCTGGCGACGTGTCGGCATATATCCCCACCAACGTGATCTCTATCACCGATGGTCAGATATTCCTGGAGTCCGACCTCTTCAATCAGGGCTTCCGTCCTGCCATCAACGTAGGTATCTCCGTATCTCGTGTAGGTGGTTCGGCCCAGATCAAGTCTATGAAGAAAGTAGCAGGTACGCTGAAAATTGACCAGGCTCAGTATCGTGAGCTCGAAGCCTTCTCAAAGTTCTCCAGCGATATGGATGCCGTGACGGCGATGACCCTCGACCGCGGCCGCAAGAACAACCAGCTGCTCATTCAGCCCCAGTACAGTCCTATGCCCGTAGGCGAGCAGATTGCCATTCTCTACTGTGGTGTGCACGGCCTGATGCGCCAAGTGCCCATTGACAAGGTGCGCCAATGTCAGGACCAGTTCCTCGACAAGTTGCGCAGTGCCCATCCCGAGGTTATCGAGACACTGGCCAGCGGCAAGATTGACAACGAGACCACAGACACGATCGAGGCTGTGATGGCCGATATCGCAGGAACCTTTCACACTACCCCCTAAGAGATGCCAAGTTTAAAAGAAATCAAAGGACGTATATCCTCAGTCAACTCGACACGCAAGATTACCAGTGCGATGAAGATGGTAGCTTCATCTAAGCTGCATCATGCACAGGTGGCTATCCAGAACATGCTGCCCTACGAGACGATGCTGGAGCATATCCTGAAGTCGTTCCTGGCAGCCGAGGCAGGCGCTCAGACCATCTATGACCAAGAGCGTCCTGTAAAGCGTGTGGCACTTGTGGTCTTCAGCAGCAACTCGTCGCTTTGCGGTGCTTTCAACGGCAATATCATCAAGGTGATGATGAAGGCTGTGAACGCACTCTCAGAAGAACTGGGCAAGGAGAATGTGGAGGTTTATCCTATAGGCCGAAAGGTGACCGAGAAGGCTCGCAAACTGGGTTACAACGTGAAGTGCGACCTGGCCGACCTGGTGGACCATCCCAACGTGAAGCAGTGTATCGACCTGGCCATGGAGCTGGGCGATCGCTTTGCCAAGGGCGAGATCGACAAGGTAGAGCTGATCTATCACCACTTCAAGAGTGCCGGTTCGCAGATTCTGACGCATAAGACGTTCCTGCCCATCGACCTGGAGTCTGAACTGAATGCCGACCACGAGCGCGACCTGACGTCGAACGTGGTGACCAAGCAGGCACAGGAGTACCTGAAGAAGAAGGGTCGCAAGAAGCAGGTGAAGGAGAACGAGGTGGCACCGCTGAATGATAACTTCATCGTGGAGCCCGATATGCACACCGTGCTGTCGCAGCTCATCCCCAAGATGGGTCATCTGATGCTCTATACCGCCTTGCTCGACAACGTTGCCTCTGAGCATGCCGCCCGTATGGTGGCCATGCAGACGGCTACGGATAATGCCGACGAACTGCTACGCCAGTTGAACCTGCAGTACAACAAGAGTCGTCAGCAGGCTATCACCAGCGAGTTGCTCGATATCGTAGGAGGTTCCGTGAACAACTAAGAATAAATGCCCCCTGTAACTGTCATCGCTGTAAGCGTCAGCAGTTTCAGCGCATAAACATCAAGCAAGCCCAGTCGCCATCGTGCTGCTGGGTTTGTTTTTTCAGTCCCAGTGAGGCCGCTTTCTCTTCCAGCATGGGGATATCCTGCTCATAGAATCCGCTGAGCAGAAGGGTAGAGTGGGGTGCCATCTTCCCTACGAAGGCTTCCATATCGTTCAGCAGGATATTACGGTTGATATTGGCCAGGACGACGTCAAACTGTCCACTTACCTCTTTTAATATAGAGGCATCGCCAAGCAGCGACGTAAACTGACCGTCCACCATGTTGATCACCGCATTATGACGCGCATTGTCGGCACTCCATTCATCGATGTCGTAGCCCACAGCCTCGCGTGCACCCAGTTTCAGGGCTGCGATACCCAGGATGCCCGTACCCGTGCCGCAATCCAGCACGCGCTTGTCCGTTAGGTCCAGACTCATCAGCTGACCTACCATCATACGGGTGGTCTCGTGGGTGCCTGTGCCGAAAGCCAGGTGGGCGTCAATCTCGATGGAGATTTGAGGTTTGAGGTTTGAGGTTTGAGGTTTAAGGTTTGAGATTTGAGGCAGATGGCGTCCGTCGTGAATCACGAGGGTGTCGTTGACCACTATCGGCTCAAAGCCCTGCTGCTCCCATTGTTCGTTCCAGTCCTTGTCCTCGGCCTCGCTCACCGTATACGCGACGGTGCACGAGGGTAGGGGGAAGTCGGCTATCAGGGCCCTCAGCACCTCTTCCTCAAACAGTCCCTGCTGCACGTAGCCCTTGACGCCTTCGTCCGTATCCTCAAACGTCTCGAAACCTGCCTCACCAGCCAGAGCCGAGAGGATATCGCGTGCGTCCTGCATCAGTTCGGCAGGCGCCTCAATGGTGAAATTCACTTCGTAGTACTTCATAGCCTTGTTAAATTTACCTGCAAAATTAATAAAAATAGGGAAAATCCTACCACGTTTTAGGGTTTTTCCCTATCTTTGCATGAAAATAAGATGTATTTTTGCATCGTGAAAGAATAACTAAAACGATTAGAGATATGAAAAATTGGTTCTATTTATCAATGGCTTTCGCTCTGCTGCCACTCTCAATGATGGCACAGGACGACGATATGTATTTCGGCTCCGCCAAGCAGCAGAAGAGTACTTATCGCAGCGCTTCCAGCTGGGAGCCTGTCAGCCCTGCACCTGTCTACCATACCGGTTCCAAGCGCGGTGTCGACGAGTATAACCGACGCGGAGGCAATTACGATGTGCAGCCTCAGGATAGCGACATCATCGATTTCTCAGCCGTTGAGGGCGTCTATCCCGACTCTACAGCCGACTATCAGCTGACCAAGAAGATGGCTCGCTGGGAGGGTTACACACCCAAGCAGGCCTACTGGGAGGGCTATTACGATGGCAGTCACGACTCATGGTACTGGCATTCGCCCTGGTACTATACCTCTTTCTATCCCTGGTACGACTCGTGGTACTATCCCTATGGCTGGCACTACAGCTGGTACTACGATCCCTGGTACTACGACTACTACAGTTGGCATTGGGGCTATTATCCCTACCATTATTATTCTTACTATGACCGTCCTTACATCGGCTATTACCACGGTGGCTCCCGCTACTATGGCACAGGCAATACCGGCACGCTGAATCGCAACGGCAACTATAGTCGCTCTACCACCGGCGGACGCGTGGCCAACTATACCAGCAGTGCCCGTTTCGACGGTGCCCGCAACCGAGCCTATAACAGTGGTAGCGGACGCAGCACGGTGTCAGGCAATACCAACCGCTCTACGACGCGCTCTACGACACGTGCCGTCGAACGGTCAACCAATCGCACCGCTACTCGTGCTACGTCGGGCAGCTACAGCAGCTCCAGCAATTACGATGCTGGTCGCGCAGCTACCTTCCAGAGTGGCAACGGCGGCAGTTTCTCAAGCAGCAGCAGTAGCAGCTTCGGCGGCAATCGCTCCAGCGGTGGCTTCAGCAGCGGTGGTGGCACACGCTCTGCAGGTGGCGGCGGTGGAGGCCGTAGCGGAGGAGGAAGAAGGTAAAAAGGTAGAGTGAAAAGTGAAAAATTTGCTACCGCTATAATATTAATCAGTCATCATAATCAGAAAATATGAAAAAGATTGTTTCCCTCGCAGTCTTTACGCTAGCCATGTTGCCAGCGGCTGCACAAGATACGTACGAGAATGCCCGTTTGCTGGGCGCTGATCTCAACGGCACAGCCCGCTATGTGGGTATGGGTGGTGCGCT
Source organism: Prevotella communis (assembly GCF_022024115.1). Lineage (NCBI taxonomy): Bacteria > Pseudomonadati > Bacteroidota > Bacteroidia > Bacteroidales > Prevotellaceae > Prevotella > Prevotella communis. The sequence continues at coordinate 1,844,082 of NZ_CP091792.1, read as the reverse complement.
CGATGCCCTGGGCGCTGATATCTCTACCATCGGCACCAATCCTGCTGCCATCGGCGTGTTCCGTCATAGCACCGCCAGTGTCTCTATGGGCATTGTGTCCCAGGAAGATACGAAGCGGTTCGACCAGGTGGGCAAGACCAATTTCAGTTTCGATCAGGCTGGTTTCGTGTATTCTACGCAGACCGACCGCAACTCGTTCCTGAACTTCGCGTTCAACTATCACAAGAGTCGTAACTTCGACCAGATTCTCTCGGCTGCCAACTCGCTCAACCATGCCTCTCTTGGCAAACTGGCCTATGGCAAGAGCTGCATGCAGGACGAGCGTCAGGGTGGCTACTATCTGGAAGAGAATACGAATGGGGTAGCGGAGGGCTGGCACGACCGCTCGAGCAACAACCGCGCCTACACCTATACGCAGTGGGACCATGTCTATACCAACGGCGTGAACTGGGATCAGGACAATTTTGACCCCAGCGAGCCCTACAAAAACGTGTTCCTCGAGGCCGAGGGCTATGAGTTTGACCGTGCGCATAGTGGTTATATAGCCAACTTTGATTTCAATCTCTCGGGCAACATCAATAATAAGTTGTTCCTAGGTGTCACACTGGGCGTCAAACAGGTTGACTATAAGGGCTATAGCGAGTATCTGGAGCGCGTCGTGGATGGTAGCGACCGCTATATCGGCAACACCGTTTTGGCCGACGAGCGTAAGATTACAGGTACGGGTGTTGACCTCGCTTTTGGTGCCATCTACCGTCCAATCGATGAGTCGCCATTCCGCGTCGGACTCACCATCACCACGCCAACATGGTACAACCTGAAGTCACGCAATGCCACGCTGCTTATCAACGCCACCGACTATAACAAACTGAATCCAGGCCTTCGTAACTGGGGCTATGATGAGTTCTCAAGCGGTGAGACCTATGAGTTCAGATACTACACGCCGTGGAAGTTTGGCTTGAGTGCCGGCCATACCTTTGGCAACTACCTGGCACTGGGTGCCGGATGGGAATATGCCGACTATGGTTGCGCTGACAACCGCATCAACGACGGAACCTACGACGAATACGGCAATCCTGATTCCTATAGCGACGACGTGATGAACCGCCACACGGAGAATACATTAAGGGGCGTTTCTACACTTAAAGCTGGTCTGGAATTCAAGCCCGATCCAAGTGTTGCCGTACGTTTTGGCTACAACTACGTGTCGCCCATGTATCAGGAGAATGGGGTACGAGACACCCGTCTGGGCAGCATAGGCAACTGGTATTCCAGCACGGCCGACTATACCAACTGGAAATCTACCAACCGCATCACCTGCGGACTGGGTTTCAAGCACGAGGGATGGAATTTTGACCTGGCATATCAGTACAGCGCTACAAAGGGACAATTTTTCCCGTTCCAGAGCATGAACTTCACAGATATCGTGCCAAACGACGACGGCTCTTACAATTATGAGATAAACGCCAGCACACCAAGCGACGTCAAGTTCAATCGTCATCAGCTGCTGTTCACTGTGGGCTATACGTTTTAAAAGGAGTTAAGGAGTTAAAGACGATACGTTGTTTATCGATGAGAGATACGTCGTTTCTCGCTTGGAGAGAGGACGTATCTCTTTCTTAAAAAAACATCTATTTATCATAATGCAGATTCTCGTTAGAAATAGGCAAAGAAAATAGAAAGGTTCTTTTCATCATTCTCGAGCCATTTTCCAGCCGCGGTACATTTCGCTCATTGCTAGTTTACAATGCGTAGTGCAGAAAAACTTACTCACTTACAACTTACTCACTTCGGACATTTAGGTTTTCCTAAATCGGATTGGATATGGAAAAGGAATAAATGGATAAATTAAGAAGTAATATACTAAAATATATCTTATATTATAATATTAATATATTAATATTATAATATAAAAATTCTGTTTAGAGATAATCTCAGAATACAGATGTCCGAAGTGAGTAAGTTGTAAGTGAGTAACCTGACATGATCTAAGATTTGAAATTATCATACCTTTTGCGTCAAGATGTAAAACAGATAAAGCATATGGAATTTGCGACATGGCTAAAGAGAAAATTTTTCATAGTGCACAAGGAAGTTCTGTATAGCTTAGAAGTAAAAACAAGGATTAAGGAAAAGGTTTTAAGAAATAGGAATATTATTTACAACCTTTAAAATGTTTAACAATTTTACTACTCTCTACCCTATCAACTTTTTCCTTAGCATCTTATACAGGTTTAAATACAAAATATTACATTATCACTATTATGCATCAAGTAAACATAGGGAAATGGCGGTGCAAGGCAGTAGGTAACCGTTTCCTTCTCAATAATCCAGAAAAAGCGGCGGTGGTCGTTCATAGTGCCTATAATGACGCAGAGTTTGCTGAACTGAAAACAAATGGCTCGCCCTTGCTGAAAACGGCGGTGTTCTGATAAGTGCTGCTATCGCTAAAAGGGAAAAGGAGGTGATGCGTGAGGCGATGGACCGCGGTTATTGCCTAATCTATCTTCGCGAGAACGGTTTCCCTGATTATTATAAGCCGTCTGGTGAGTCTTTCACCGCCTGTTCCGAAGGCCGACTGTTACAGATAAGTCCGTGGGATTACCACATGCAGCGTAAGACTATCTCGCGAGAACAATGCCTAATGCTTAACCGACTGGCAGAAGAGATAGCCAATACGCCCTACTTCCCATTTGTTTCATAACCTTCAGTACTTACAAAATACAAAAAATGGGGTTGGCGCATTGCCAACCCCTATTTTTATATAAGATAGTTTGTTTTTTATTTGATCACGACTTTGCGGCCGTTGATGATGTAGAGGCCACTCTTGGGATTGGTTACCTTCTGGCCATTCAGGTTGTAAATGGCTGAGGTCTGCTTGGTGGCCTGAGGTGCGGTCTCGATACCGGTCTGAACCATGGTATCCACCACAACTACCTCGTCAAGGAAGAAACGCTTGGCGGGAGTGAACACCAGCTTGACATCGCCAGTACCTGAGATGGTGGCGGTGAAGGTGGTCCACTCGCTGCTCTTCATCGTGAACTCTGAGGGCTCGATGAGTACGGTGGCACCAGTAGCTGAGAGCTTCAGGCCGGTACCGTCGTTGCCCCAGCTTGCTGCCTTGAAGGTCAAGGTGTGAGTATTGCCGGCGAGCGTGATAGTGGGAGATGTAGCAACGCCGCTCTTCTTACTGCTTCCGAAGCGTGCACACTGATAGCCACCATAGAGGGCTTCAGCATCCCATCCGTCGTTGTCGGCAGCAAATTTTGCACTTGCTACAGAGCTACCCCAGTTGTCATCGTTGGCGCCCGTTCCTGAACAATCATTGAATGACTCGTAGAACACGGCTCCCTCGGGCACATCGGTAGTTGTACCGCCGTTGCCACCGGTGCTGGTGTATTCAGCCACATAATTGAATGAGATAGTGCCATTGGCATTGAGGGTGATATCCTCGACAGAAGAGTCAATCCAGTTGGTGCCGTTGGTATTCTTGTTAAAGAACTGGGCAGCCTTCTTGGCAATCTTGTCAGAGGTCTTGAAGTCCTTGTTAAAGGCTGTCACATTGGTCAGAGGGAAGGCATCGTTCTCTTCGGTGAAATAGGTCTCGCCCATATATGTTTCCTTCTGGCAACGGCCGTCGGCAGGAACAACCACCATGCGCTGGTGGTCAGGATCATCGTTAGGACCATTATTGTACCATACATCCTTATCGTAGTCGCAGTGTACAATCAGCAGACCTGCATCGTAAAGTGAGGCATCCCAGCCCTCCAGCTGACGGTTCTCCAGCATGAGGAACTCGTTCTTATTACCTTTATTATAGATGATATAGCTCTGGCCGCCATTCTGCAGCGACTTCATGTTCTGCACCTGCACATCCTCAGCATCCAGTTCGATGGGCTCGAGCCATCCGGCCATCCACATCTCGTAACTGGTATAACCGGCAGGCTGGTAGCCATCACCATTATAGGAACCAGCGCACATCAGGTCCCAAGAGCCCATGCCCTGACCGCCACTGTAGTCGATGTCGTAGAAGTCGGGATATCCCAGACAGTGAGAGAACTCATGGCAGATGGTGCCCAGACCGTCGATTTCCCGACTGCCATTGAGCTCAGAGCCACATGCATAATTATCGACTTTAAGATTCTGAGCTACTGTAACAGCACTGGTTTCACCGCCATAAGACAAAGAATACGCATGGGGCCAGATGGTATTCTCTGCGCCACCGTCGGCCTCACCCATACCGGCATAGATCACATAGACCTGATCCACCTCGCCATCGTTGTTCCAGTCATACTGTTTCCAGTTGGTCACCTCGTTCTTTGCCAGGTTGACAGCCTCGAAAACCATCTGTTCAGGATGCTGGTCGTAGCCTTCTGAGTCGTTGCTGCCGTAATAGCTGGCTTTATGACTGACCGTCACAGGACCTACGATGTCGAAGTCGAGCTCAAACTGTCCGCGGCTCTGAGCCTTGAAATAGTCGGCCATAGAGCCCTTGAACTTACCCTCAGAGAAGCCCTCCTCGTTGGCAATACGCGTAAACAGTTCATTAGTATGCTCAGCCTGGAATGTCTCGTCCTGGAAGTTGACCAGGATAATCAGTCCCTTTTTCTGACCTGTATAATGGGTGGCAGCGTCTGTTGGCATGCGTCGGACACGTCGGGCATTTTCCTGCTGTCGGAGCGATCGGGCACGCTTTAGTGTGACCTGAGCGTCGATGGCCTGATAGAAGTCACCCTTCAAGGTGTAGGCCTTGCCGTCCTCACCCTTCCAGATGTGACCAAACTCGTCACCTACGAGCATCGCTTTAACCTCTGTGCCGTCGACCAGCTTCAGCGTTTTCCATTGTCCGCGCTTGGCAGGGACAGCTATTGCCGATGAGGTGATAATCCCCAAGGCAATTGTCATCAATAGTTTCTTAATCATTCGTTTGTTTGTAAAATATATTTTAATGGGTTAACAAAAATCGCTTTTAAAAGCGTACAAAGGTACGTATTTTCCTGTATAAAACAAAAAAAATTGTCCTAAAAAAGAATACCTAACGATACCAACAGGCCGTAAATGAAGATGTTGCGCGCCGTTGCACCCAGACAATTGTTCAGTTCCCTACCCTTCCAGATGCGCTTCATCTTCAGATAGGTGAGCACATGCAGCACCAGGTAGATGAACGGCAGGCCGAACGCCCACCAACGGCCGTTGAGCCCGAAGACAAGGCCCATCAGACAGGCCACGATGCCTACCATCAGATAGAGCATGATAGCCGCCTTCTCGCCCACATGGACCACGAGGGTATTCTTGCCAGCCTGCTTGTCGGTATCGCGGTCGCGGAAATTATTGACCAGCAGCAGTCCGTCAATGACAATGCCGCATGCCAGCGAGGCCGTGAGGACCTCAACGGTGGTGGTATGCAACTGGATATAGTACGTGATGCTGACAGGGATGAGTCCGAAAAATACCAGCACCAGCACGTCGCCAAGTCCCATATACGAGAGGTGCGTGGTATAGAGGAAACAGAACACCACGCAGAGCACGCCGATAAGTACCATCTCCAGACCGCCAAACCACACGAGGGGCAGTCCGACGAGGCAGGCCAGGACGGTGGTGGCAGCAATGGCATGACGCATCCGCTCGATGCTCACCCACCCCTGTGTACAGGCTCGCTCAGGCCCCAGACGCGTCTCACGGTCGTCGGTACCCTTGGCGTAGTCCACGAAGTCGTTGATGAAATTGGCATCTATCTGCATGATAAAGGCAAAGAGCAGGCAGAGCGCTGCCGCCCACCAGTTGAACACATCACCAGCATACAGTTGGGCATCTTTCCAAGCCAGCGACAAACCAATCATCACGGGTACGGCTGCACCTGTCAGCGTCTTTGGTCTTGCGGCCAGAAACCATGCCTTAAAGGAGTCTTTCTTTACGTCCATCTCAATTTTTTCTGAAAACGCTTGCAAAAGTAAATAAAATCTTGTATATTTGCAAACCAAACCTTGAAAAAGTTATGATAAAAAACACTGCCAGTCTTGACCTCGTAGAGTTTATTGAGACGCAGATACTGCCCCAATACGCTAATTTTGACCGTGCACACAACATGGAGCACGTGACGCGTGTGATTCGCCGTTCGCTTGAATTAGCCAACCGCACAGGTGCCGACATCGATATGGTTTACACCATTGCCGCCTACCACGACGTGGGCATGTCGGGCCCCCGTGCCGTGCATCACATCACGGGCGGAAAAATCCTGCAAAGTGATGCCCGCCTGAAGAAATGGTTCTCGGCCGAGCAGATTAAGATTATGAAGGAAGCCATTGAGGACCACCGGGCTTCGGCCTCACGCGCCCCACGCAGTCTGTATGGAAAGATTGTGGCCGAGGCCGACCGTGACATCGTGCCCGAGGTGGTATTTCAGCGCACGGTACAGTTCGGACTGGCCAACTATCCTGAGCTGGACAAGGAGCATCACTGGCTGCGCTTCAAGGAGCATATGGACCAGAAATACTCGGCCAACGGCTATATACGCCTGTGGATTCCGGGCTCGCCTAATGAAGAGAAACTGACGGAACTGCGTAACATCATTGCGAATACGCCCCTGTTGCGTGAGAAGTTCAATCAATATTATGAATTAGAAACTAAATCCGAAGAAGTATGACAAACAAGGAATTGATGCGACGTGCCATCGAACTCTCCAAGATGAGTGTCCAGAATGGCGGAGGTCCCTTCGGGGCCGTGATAGCCTGTAACGGCAAGATTGTTGCCGAAGGGTCAAACTGTGTAACGATAGACTGCGACCCGACGGCGCATGCCGAGGTGTCAACCATACGCAAGGCCTGCAAAGCCCTGAAGACTTTTGATCTGAGCGGATGCGAGATCTATACCTCGTGTGAGCCTTGTCCGATGTGCTTTGGCGCTATCTACTGGGCACACCTAGACAAGATTTACATGGGCAACGACCGCAAGGATGCTGCTAAGATAGGGTTTGATGATGACTTCATCTACCAGGAGATAGCCCTCCCTGCCGACAAGCGCAACAAACCTTCGGAAATTCTGCTGCGCGACGAGGCGCTGGAAGCTTTCCGTATGTGGGAAGAGAAAGAAGATAAGACGGAATACTAAGACAGGTAGAAGTATCCGGCTCCTAAAGCGGCCAGTAGCACGATGAAAACGATGATTTTCAGCATGCAGCTGGCTACTTTTTTTATCATATATGCTGCCAGGATGACAACAAGCAGCGCAACAACATAATATATCCAGTTACTAATCATGATGTGTTTTCTTATTTAAACAATTGACGAAAGGCTGTGGGCACAGGGGTCTCGAACTCCATGGGTTCGCCTGTGCGGGGGTGCGAAAAGCACAGGAGCCAGGCATGCAGGCAGAGGCGATGAATGGGGTCGTCGCCATTGCCGTATTTGGTATCGCCGCATACGGGATGGCCCATGTCGGCAGAATGTACGCGAATCTGGTTCTTGCGACCCGTCTCCAGCTTATATTCCACAAGCGAATGTTCGGTAGTACGGTCGAGTACATGGAAATGCGTGATAGCCAGTTTGCCACCATTGTCCACAGGCGATGAATAGGTCACATAGGCCTTGTTGTCCTTCAGCCAGTTCTGGATAGTACCCTCGTCCTGCTCCATCTCGCCACTCACCACGGCCACATAACGGCGGTCGTAGACAATCTGGTGCCAGTTGTGCTCCAGTATCTGCTCGGTCTCCATATCCTTGGCATAGACCATCAGGCCACTGGTGTCGCGGTCCAGACGGTGCACCACATGAGCCGTACATTTCTGGCGGCTCTTCTTGAAGTAATCGTCAAGCACAGACTTGACATTGAGCGAGGAATGGCCTGCTGCCATCGACAGAATACCGATATTTTTCTCAACGACTATGAGCCACTGGTCTTCATAGACAATCTTTACATAGCGACTCTTAAACGACTGCTGGTTGCGCTTGGTCTTGCTCACAGCAACTTTCATGCCTGGTTCAAGCATGAAATCAAACTGTGTCACGGTCTTGCCGTTGACCTTGATACCACGTCCCTGCAGCGTCGCCTTGATCTTGGTGCGACTCTCCTTGACGTTTTCCAACAGCCATTCCAGCAACGGCTTTTGTTCGTTCACCACATAGTGATCATACTCACCCATGCGGTTATATCCAGTATTCATTCTCATTGTTCACAAACTGTATATAAGTAATTCTTGTCTATTCTCTCTGTCGTCGTAAACCACTCTGCCTTAGCGTTTTTCAGAGTTTCCTTCATGTTGTCATTGATGCCTTCGCCAGTCAGTTTCAGCAGGCTCTCCTTCATGGTCCACAATCGGATGAAGGCCAGTCCGGGATTACCCGACTGATGAATCTGCTGCATTTCGTCATCGCTCATGGCATAGCGTGCTACCGACTCACTGTAGCGTCCGATGCTTTCCACATCAATACCAACGGGTCTGCGGCTCAGTACGCAAACGGCAGCCTCCTTGCAATGACTCAGACTGAAATAGAGTTCAGGGTGACCAACGATGGAAGGTTTTCCGTGTTCTCCATATTCGAATATGGGATTATCCAGGATGCGCTCCTGTTCACGCAACGCCTGTTTCAGCAGCATATAAGCAGCCACACAGAGGCGCTGACCCTGTTCAAACTTAAACTGAAGGGCCTGCTCACGTCTCTGACTGCTGATGCTTTGCAGGGCCAGTTGCAAGTCGAAATCTCCTATATGGTCGTTGATGTATACCTTCATTCGTGTGAAAAGGTACGAAATGGACTCCCGAAGTGCTTCGAGAGCCCATTCTTAAGTATCATGATTGCGGATTATTTATCGTCGCGCTCAATCCAAGCCAGCACGTCGCCCTTGCGAACCTTAGCACCCTGTTTGGCGCTTACCTCAACGAGCTTACCACCGAGGGCAGCAGGCACGGGAACAATCTCGCCCCATTTCTCCATGAGGTAGCAGAAGGTCTGACCTTCCTGGTACTTCTGACCGATGAACGGCTCCAGACAGGGAGCACACTCACCCTCGCCATTGAACTCGTAGAAAATCTGACCGGCAGAGGGAGCCACCAGCGCATCAGCCTTAGCATGCTTGAAGGCAGCCAGTTCCTCAGCACTCATCTTTGAGCCGAGCTTAGCGTCCTTGGCTTTCTGGAGGTCGGCCAGGAACTGCTTCTTAGCCTGACCGCTCTTGAAGGCGCGGTACTGCTCTGGGTGCATAGCCAGTTCGAAGAGCTCCTCGTTGTCCTTACCGTAGTCCCAGCCGTTCTCGTCCATCTCCTTCTTGAAGCCGTCGAGGGCGTTCTCGAGAAGTGTGTGGGGGTCAACATCGGTGAACTCGCGGTTTTGTTTCTTAGCCAACTCAACAAGCTCGGGGTCGATAGTTCCAGGAATCTTTCCGCTCTTACCAAGTATCATGCCCCACATAGCGTCGTCCATCATCACGAAGCGACCCTTACCCTGCTCGATGGTGAGGAGGTTCATCAGGGCGATATTCTTGGTGTACTGAGAGAATGGGGTCACCAATGGGGGATAACCCACGCGTGGCCATACATACTCTACCTCGTTGAACAGCTTCACCAGCATGTCGTCCATGGTCAACTCGGGCTCGCCTTTCTGAGCGCGGATCTTGTTGATCATGGTCTGGATACCACCCAGGTCGGCCATCATAGAGCCCATCATACCACCAGGCAGTCCGCAGCCTAAGAGGAGTGAAGACATATGCTTGTTGGCAGGATTGATGAAGTAGCCCAGCCATTCGTCGATAAACTCCTGAGTGAGTGTACGGGCCTGCATGTAGGCGTTCATATTGATTTCAGGTACATCGAAGCCCTCGTTCTTCAGCATTGACTGAACAGAGATGATATCGGGATGAACCTTACCCCATGACAGAGGCTCGATAGCGGTATCGATGATGTCGGCACCATTGTTGCAGACCTCGAGGATAGAGGCCATAGAGAGGCCTGGACCTGAGTGACCGTGATACTGGATGATAATCTCAGGATGCTTGGTCTTGATAGCCTTGGTCAGGGCACCAAGCATAGCGGGCTGACCAATACCGGCCATATCCTTCAAGCAGATTTCCTCTGCACCGGCAGCAATCACCTCGTCGGCAATGTTTGAATAGTAGTCAACAGTGTGAACGGGTGAGTTGGTGATACAAAGGGTGGCCTGGGGAATCATGCCTGCAGCCTTGGCCCACTTGATAGAAGGGATGATATTACGTGTGTCGTTCAGACCGCAGAAGATACGGGGGATGTCCACACCCTGAGCCTTCTTGACCTTATACATCAGCTCGCGCACATCATCGGGAACAGGATACATGCGGAGGGCATTAAGACCACGGTCCAGCATGTGGGTCTGGATACCGGCCTCATTGAAGGGCTTACAGAATGCGCGTACAGCATCGTTAGGATTCTCACCTGCCATGAGGTTCACCTGCTCAAAGGCACCACCATTGGTTTCTACACGTGAGAAACAGCCCATCTCAATGATCACAGGGGCTATACGCTCCAACTGATCCTTGCGTGGCTGGAATTTTCCAGACGACTGCCACATATCGCGGTAGACGAGACTAAACTTGATTTTCTTCTTTGTTGCCATAATTACTATGTTTATATCTAAATTCTCAAATTGGATGCAAAGGTACGAAATAAATAAGAATTATTACTTAAGAATTAAGAATAATTTCGTATCTTTGCCGCAAATTACGGACAATTATGAAAATTAATACATTATTTCTTACGATAGCAGCCCTGATGCTTGTAGCATGTGGCACAAAACAGGAAGCACCTAAAAGCGAAGAAATCCTGACAACAGAAGTTACTGACGACCAGACTATCTACGGACTGGCCTGCGACGGGTGCAACGACACCGTGGTGGTATTCCTGAGACTGCCTTACAACGGAAGCGACCCCGATACGCTGTACATCCTGGATGCTGTAAAACAGCGTCATATCATGGGTAAGATACGTATTGGCGACAAACTGGCTATCATGCGCAACGAGACTGACTCGACGGTGGCCGACCTCGTGATTGTCACCGAACAGCTCATGGGACAATGGCGCCACCTGGTATACCCCACCCTGCACGAGCGTGCCGACATGGAGGGAAACACCGAGCGACAGAAGATAGCTCAGTTGCCCGACTCCATCAAGGCGCTGCTGGCTATCCCCAAGGAATACGGACTGGACATCCTGCATGACAACATGATGTATGTGCCCGGCTCTCACGTCAAACATGTGACGTCAGACGAAGAATCGCCCGTGGAATATCCCATCGCGCAATTCTACAACGAATGGAAAATATTCAACGGACGATTTGTGATGTTCCATTGCGCAGCCGACTCGCTGGGCGAGATGCAAACGCTGGCTTCTGATACCGCAGACGTGGTGCTGCTGGAAGCCGACTCGCTGATGCTGCGCTTCAAGGATGGCGTGCGCAGCTACTACCGGAAGGTAGAGGAGCCAAAGGAATAAAGGCGCTGCTCTGCCATCTTTTCATACTTAGTGCCTGGCCGGCCGTAGTTGGCATAAGGATAGATACTGATGCCGCCACGGGGCGTGAACAGGCCGATAACCTCAATATACTTTGGGTCCATCAGCTTCACAAGGTCTTTCATGATGACGTTGACACAGTCTTCATGGAAGTCGCCATGATTGCGGAAGGAGAAGAGATAGAGCTTCAGGCTCTTTGACTCCACCATGCGCTCGCCGGGGATATACAGGATTTTGATTTCTGCAAAGTCGGGCTGACCGGTGATAGGACACAGCGAGGTGAACTCGGGACAGTTGAACTGCACCCAGTAGTCGTTCTCGGGGTGCTTGTTCTGGAAGGTCTCCAGCACCTCAGGGGCATAGTCCATCTTGTATTCGGTCTTACGTCCAAGCGTTTGCAGACCTTCGTTTTCTCTTGAACTCATAACGTATTAATAATTAAATGTATATGTAATGGTTTCGTCGTCACGCCTTACCATCAGCTGATGGATGCTCTTGTCGGCATTCAGCGTTGCGGAAACCTGAATATTCTCTTTATCATTCTTCGCCTCGGCAATGATACTGGTGTTGCGGGCATAGCGGAAGAGCGAAGCCAGCAGGTAGGGATCGCACGCCTCTACACCAAGCAGCAGCTGGTTGGCATCAACAGTCTGGTGACGGTTGTCCTGTTCGCCATAGCTCAGGGCCAGTTTGCGTGTCAGCTTCTGGTTGTCGTAATAGAAGATGCTGTCGCAATTGTGCAGACTATCGGCATTGAGCGAGTATTTATTATAGGTGAATCGGTATGTGACGCACGAAGAAGTCAACGCACCACGATGCTCGAAGTTGAAGATATAATTAGCTGGAGCTACAGCCATGCTACTGTAATAGCGTGTGAAATAGCCAACGGTATCGCCACTATTGATAAGCATCTGGGGCTGATAGTCGTTGCCGCAGTCCACGCTATAGGTGATTCCTTTCTTGACATCCTTCACGGTCATCTGCTTTTTACCATAGGTAATCTGCAGGTTGCCAAGTGTCTGTTCTGCTTTCTGAATCTTCACCAGCGTAGGACGATGAAGCACATCATATTCGAGCGTAATATTGCTATCGTCAGAACCGGTGATAGACTTCACATCGGCAGCAGAACCCAACGAACCATCGCCACGGGTGGCATACTGGATAAAAGCCAATGAGATATGCGCCTCACCAGGATGATTGGTATCACGAATCTGGATGGCAGCAGTACGCCCATTATCGGTAGTATTCTGTTCGAATTTCACCTCCTGGCTGTAAAGCACGCCACCTTTTCCTTTGAGTAAGGGCACCGTCAGCCAGGAGTTGTCGTAATCACTCAAATTAATGATATCCCAGTTGCCATAGCCAAAGAAAATCAGGGAGTCTGACACGTTGTTGGCATAGTAATACGAGATATTACTTGAAGGGCTCTCTATACCAAAACCAGCCCTAAAATTACCCTCGTCATTCACACAGGAGGTCAGCATTGTTGCTGCTGCCATTATCCCAAATAAAGTCTTTTTAGTTTCCATAATAACCTATTGATTTTTAATTAAATATCGTCATCTTCATCTTCATCTTCATCATCGTCCCAACTATCGAAGTCGAATCCTCCGAATCCTTCGAGCGAGGGAGCCACAAAGGCATCCATCTGACGGCGATCTTTCTTCGTGGGGCGACCGGTGCCGCGAGCGCGGTCAACAAATCCGCTGATGCGATTCATCTCCAGCAGTTCATACTGATCCTGCGGCGTCACGTTCTCATAAATCTCAGGAAGCAGTTTGGCGCCTACGCGCTGCTCTATGGGCTTCAGAATCTTGAACGAATAAGTCACGGGCGGCTTGCGTACGCTGATAGTGTCGCCCTCTTTCACCATACGTGAGGGTTTTACGTTGACACCGTTTACAGCCACGCGTCCGTTCTTACAGGCGTCAGAAGCAATAGAGCGTGTTTTAAAGATACGCGCTGCCCAAAGCCATTTATCTATACGTGCTTCACTCATGTGGTAGCAAATTTTTCACTATTCACTTTTCACTTTTCCCTTACCCAACTTATTGTATTGGTTCATGGTAATATCAATACCTGCCAAAACAAAACTCTTGATGATATCCACAGCCAGGTCGATGGAGGGTTGCAATGCTTTCTGCTCCTCATCACTATAGCGCCCCAGCACCCAGTCTATCTGTCCGCCACGCGGATACTCGTTACCAATACCCATACGCAAGCGTGCATAATCCTGACCAATGAGTTGCTGGATATGCCCCAGTCCGTTATGACCGCCATTAGAACCGTTGGCCTTCAAACGAAAGGCACCCAACGGCAGTGCGACATCATCAGATATCACTAACAGGTGTTTTTGGTCGATATTCTCCTTGTTGAGCCAATATCTCACAGCATTGCCACTCAGATTCATATAGGTCGATGGTTTCAAGAGGAAAACCTTGCGGCCCTTTAACGATGTCTCGGCCACAAAGCCATAACGACGGTCGTCAAAAACGATATTGGACGCCTTAGCAAAAGCGTCCAATACCATAAATCCAGTATTGTGGCGGGTCAATTCGTATTCAGAGCCTACGTTGCCCAAGCCTACAATCAAATACTTTTCCATCTCACGTCTGATTACTCAGCAGCAGCGGCAGCAGCCTTTGACGCACGAGTCTCCTTAACTGAGCATACTACAACCTGTGCAGGAGTAGCAAGCTTCAGACCGTCGAAGCTCAGCTCACCAACCTTGATAGCCTTACCCAGACCGAGGTTAGTAACGTCAATATTCAGAATCTCAGGAATCTGCTTATAAGGAGCGGTAACGTCAATCTTACGGATAGAGAGGTTCAGCTTACCACCATCACGTACACCCTGTGCCAAACCGTTCAGCTTAACAGGAATACCAACGGTGATTTCCTTTGTTTCGTTTACCTCGTAGAAGTCTGCGTGAAGCAGAGCGTCTGTTGTGGGGTGGAACTGAAGCTCCTTGATGATAGCCTTGTGCTCCTTACCGTCGATGTTCAGGTTTACAACGAATACGTGAGGAGTGTAAACAGCCTTACGCAGCTCTGCGAATGAAGCGGTGAATGACATTGCCTCGGGCAGACCGTTCTCACCCTTCTTCTCACCATACAGGTTACAGGGAACAAGACCTTCCTTACGGAGTTCCTTAGAAGCCTTCTTACCAGTCAGCTCGCGCTTCTGGCCATTGATTGCGATTTCTTTCATAACGTTTGTGTTACTCTAAATTAAGTTGTTAATACATAAAATTGTTTGACTTAATTCGCCATCACACGAAAAAAGCGGGTGCAAAGGTACGAAGAAAAATTGATATAGACAATCGATTGTGGAAAAATTTCTAAAAAAAGTAGCTTTTTCTTGTGTAATCGCGGAAAAATGCCTAAATTTGCATCCGATAAAAGAGTTTACACGTATGATTAATAGAGAAATCATTAGAATTAAGATTGTTCAGTTAACCTACGCATACTATCAAAATGGTAACAAGAACATTGATACCGCAGAGAAAGAGCTGTTCTTCAGCCTCTCTAAAGCCTATGACTTGTACAACCAACTTCTGTCTTTGATAGTTGCTATCACAAGGGAAGCACAGCGCCGTCAGGAGGTGCTGCAAGCAAAGGCCCTGCGCGAAGGGTCGAAAATGCCATCAGCCAAATTCACAAGCAACCGTTTCGCCCTGCAGTTGGAGAGTAATATCCAGTTGGGAGAGTTTATGGAAACACAGAAACGTACATGGGCTGATTATCCTGAATTCATCGGAAAAATGTTTGAACAGATTGAGCAGAGTCAGATTTATCAGGACTATATGAATGATAAGGAGGATAATTATGCTGCCGATCGCGAGTTGTGGCGCAAGCTCTATCGCACCTTCATTCAGGAAAACGAAGACCTCGACTCACTCCTGGAAGAGCAGAGCCTCTATTGGAATGATGACAAGGATGTGGTTGACACCTTTGTACTGAAGACTATCAAGCGATTCGATGAGAAAAACGGCGACAAGCAGGAACTGCTCCCCGAATATGACTCAGAAGAGGAAAAGGATTACGCACGCAAGCTCTTCCGGGCCACCATCCTCAATGCAAACGACTATCAGCATATGATGACTGAGGCTTCACAGAACTGGGATTTCTCCCGTCTGGCCTACATGGATGTCATCATCATGCAGATTGCCATTGCCGAGATGCTCACATTCCCCAGCATCCCCCTCAGCGTCACCATCAACGAGTTCGTAGAGCTGGCTAAGTTCTACTCTACCCCTCGCAGCGCCGGCTATATCAACGGCATGCTCGACACCATTGCCCGTCACCTTATTAATACTGGCAGACTGCTGAAGCAGATGGATAAGAAAGACAATAATTAATAACTAAATTACAAATTATACAAGATGATTAATTTCCTTTTACAAGCAGCCCCCAACGGAGGCGGAAACCTGATGATGACTGTCATCATGTTTGGTGCGATCTTTGCCATTATGTATTTCTTCATGATTCGTCCTCAGCAGAAACAGCGCAAGGAGATTCAGAAGTTCCAGAACGAACTGACAGAAGGAACCTCTGTTGTAACAGGTGGCGGTATCTATGGCACCGTTCAGAAGATTGACCTCGCTAAGGGCACTGTTGACGTGAAGATTGCACGCGATGTTGTCGTCACGGTCGACAAGAGCTATGTGTTCAAGGATATGTCAAGCATGGGCTTGCAGAAATAAACCAGGTCTTGAGAAATGACCTTCAGGCCCACTGACACACTGCATACCATCAGAGATTTCCTGTTTAGCAAAACAAACAGGGAATTTCTGATTTTTTTGTTGTTCCTCCTGCTCTCGGGCATCTTCTGGCTGATGATGACTTTCAACGAGACCTACGAGAAGGAGATCGTACTGCCCGTGCGTTATGTCAACGTACCCCAGAGTGCAGTGCTCACCTCGGGCGAGTCGGACAGTATCCATGTGAACATCAGCGACAAGGGATTCAGTCTCTTTGCCTTTATCTATTCACGTGACAGTCACACCATCGACATTGACTTCACGAAATATGCCCTGCCCGACGGTATCGGATCTGTACCGGCTATCGACCTGCAGCATATGATAGAACAGCTGTTGCCCACATCAGCAAAGATTACGAGTCTGAAGACGGAGAAACTGGTGTTCTATTATAATAATGGTGAGAAGAAGAAGGTACCTGTGAGATGGAGAGGTCATCTGAAGACAGACCCGCATTATTTCATTGCCAAGACGCTCATAGAGCCCGACAGTGTCACCATCTTTGCCTCACGCGAGAAGCTGGACAGTATCCATTATGTATATACGCGCGAGCTCAACTATTCCGACATTCACGATACGCTCATCGTAACGAGCGAACTGCAACGTATGCAGGGTGTGAAGATTGTACCCAACAGGGTGAAGATAAACATCCAGACTGACGTGCTCACAGAGGAGACCATCGACAGCATTCCCGTTGTAGGCATCAACATGCCGAAGGGGAAAGTATTGCGTACCTTCCCTTCAAGGGTTTCGGTCAAGATTGTCACAGGCATGAAAAACTATAAGGCTATCATGCCGTCCGACATCCTCGTGGTGGCTGACTATGAGCAGTTCAAGGATGAAACTTCCGACAAATGCACCCTGCAGGTGAAAAAAGTACCTGAGGGTGTGTCACGGGCAACGCTGAACGTCAAGCAGGTGGACTATCTGATAGAGGAACAATAAGTACGCATCATGAAGATAGCTATCACCGGTGGTATAGGGAGCGGCAAGAGTTATGTATGCCAACTGCTCACGCAACATGGCATCAGCATCTATGACTGTGACTCGGCAGCAAAGCGACTGATGCGCACTTCGCCAGTACTGCGTCAGCAACTCACGAAACTGATAGGTCCTGACACATATGATGCGGAGGGTCAGCTCAACAAGGCCGAAGTGGCCCGATACCTGTTGCTCTCAGAACAGAACGCACAGGCCATCAATGCCATCGTGCATCCTGCCGTAGCGCAGGACTTCCAGGAGAGCGGGTACCAGTGGATGGAATGTGCCATACTCTATGAGTCTGGTTTCGAACAACTGGTTGACAAGGTCATCGCTGTTACGGCTCCTGAGGATATCCGCATCCATCGCATCATGCAGCGCGACGGCATCACACGCGAGAAGGCGCTTGAATGGATTCACCGCCAATGGTCGCAGGACAAGGTGCGCAGCCGGTCTGACTTTGAAATCATCAACGACGGGCGTCCCCTGGAACCACAGATAGAAGGAATCATCAAAAAGATCATGTCGTGATCATGTCGTGATAACGTCATAACAAGATAACGCGTAATAACGAAAATAAAAAAAAGAATTTAAAACAAAATGAAAGAAACAATTTTAGCAATCGCCGGCAAACCCGGACTTTACAAACTTGTATCACACGGTAAGAACAACCTCATCGTTGAAGCACTCGACGCTACACACCGTCGTCAGCCCGCTTTCGGTTCTGACCGCATCACCTCTCTGAACGATATCGCTATGTTCACCGACGAGGACGACGTGCCCCTGACTGACGTACTGGAGAGCATGAAGAATGTGGAAGGTGGCAAGAAGTCAAGCGTTGACTACAAGAAGGCAAGTGGCGATGAGCTCCGCGAATACTTCGCAAAGATTCTGCCCAACTTCGACCGCGACCGCGTGCAGAACAGCCACATCAAGAAGCTGATCCAGTGGTACAACATCCTTATTGAGAATGGTATCAGCGAATTCAAGGATGCTGAAGCCGAAACAGCAGAAGAGGCAAAGGAAGCTTAAACTGATCTGCAAAGACAAAACGATATGGACTCCCGGAATACTTCGGGAGTCCTTTTTATATATAATAAGGTGTAGATTGAATGTACATAATACAACCTCTTGACATAAGTCAACTATTTACGTAACAATGTGTCAAAAAGATAGTTTTTCGATAAAAAAGTTGATAAAATGTTTGGTATTTCAATTTTTTGCTTTACCTTTGCAACCGCAATTTGAAACAAACCATTAGTTCAACAATTAATTTTAAAGGTAAAAGATTATGAATGCAGCACAAGTTGTAGAGCAGCTGAAACAGCGCTTTCCTAACGAGCCCGAGTACATTCAGGCCGTAAGTCAGGTACTTCCCACTATTGAGGAAGAGTACAACAAGCACCCCGAGTTTGAAAAGAGCAACCTCATCGAGCGTCTTTGCATCCCCGATCGCGTGATTGAGTTCCGTGTTACATGGACCGACGATAAGGGTAATGTTCAGACAAACATGGGTTATCGCATTCAGCACAACAACGCTATTGGTCCGTACAAAGGCGGTATCCGTTTTCACAAGTCTGTAAACCTGGGTATCCTGAAGTTCCTGGCTTTCGAGCAGACTTTCAAGAACTCACTGACAACTCTGCCTATGGGCGGTGCTAAGGGTGGTTCTGACTTCTCTCCACGCGGCAAGAGCGATGCAGAAGTTATGCGTTTCTGCCAGGCCTTCATGAACGAGCTCTATCGTCATATTGGTCCCGATGAGGACGTACCTGCTGGTGACATCGGCGTAGGTGGTCGTGAGGTTGGCTACATGTTCGGTCAGTACAAGAAGTTGACACATCAGTTCCAGGGTGTTCTCACAGGTAAGGGAATCCAGTTCGGTGGTTCACTCATCCGTCCTGAGGCAACTGGTTACGGTACAGTATACTTCCTCGTTTCAATGTTGCAGACTCGCGGCATCGAGCTGAAGGGTAAGAAGGTTCTGATTTCTGGTGCTGGTAACGTAGCACAGTACGCTGCTGAGAAGTGCTTGCAGCTCGGTGCTATCCCCATGACAATGTCAGACTCAGACGGTTACATCTACGATCCCGATGGTATCACTCGCGAGAAGCTCGACTACATCATGCAGTTGAAGAATGTAGAGCGCGGACGTATCAAGGAGTATGTTGAGGAGTATCCTACAGCTAAATATTACGAGGGCAAGCGTCCTTGGTTCGAGAAAGCTGACATCGCCCTGCCTTGCGCAACTCAGAACGAGATCAACGGCGAGCAGGCTCAGGCTCTCGTAGACAATGGTGTTATCGCTGTTGCTGAGGGTGCTAACATGCCTTCACTCCCCGAGGCTATCAAGATCTTCCAGGATGCTAAGATCCTGTACGCTCCTGGTAAGGCTTCTAACGCCGGTGGTGTATCAGTATCAGGTCTTGAGATGAGTCAGAACTCTGAGCGTCTGAGCTGGACTGCCAAGGAGGTTGATGACTACCTGAAGCGTATCATGAACGACATTCACGAGAACTGCGTGAAGTACGGTACACAGGCTGACGGATACATCAACTACGTGAAGGGTGCTAACGTAGCAGGCTTCATGAAGGTTGCTAAGGCTATGATGGCTCAGGGCATCGTATAAGCTAGACGAAGTCAAGGTTATTTACGATGATGATAAGTCATCGTATAAGCTAGACAACACAAAAACAGTTACTATAAAAAGAGACTCGCCTCCGAAATGGAAGCGAGTCTTTTATTATTAATAGTTAGTCTATCGTCTTAACTCCTTAACTACTTTCTGATAATCACTACCTGTCCGTCGGCCGACAGTTTAATAATGCTGGAGGGCTGATGGGGCTGATGCTCCTGACGGCGCGTCCAACAAACATAGTCCACCTGCTCGAGGATACGAGGGTCAATATCACGATAGTTCTGCGCAGCAGGTTCACCGCTGATATTAGCCGAAGTAGATACGATGGCCTTCTGGAAACGGAAGCAGAGTTCGTGAGAGAAAGCCTCCTTCGTGATGCGAATACCGATAGAACCATCCTCGGCAATCAGATTCGGTGCCAGGTTCACAGCCCCGTCAAGAATCAGCGTTGTAGGTTTCTCTACACAGTCAATAAGCTGCCAGGCCACATCGGGCACATTTCTCACATAGCGCTGCAGACGGGCGTCGCTGTCAACCAGGCAGATAAGCGCCTTGGAATCATCACGCTGCTTGATTTCATACACACGTTTCACGGCCTCCGCATTGGTAGCATCACAACCGATTCCCCAAACGGTATCCGTAGGATAGAGAATCACCCCACCCTTTCTCATTGCCTCAATGGCATTCTTAATATCCTGTTCCTGTGTCATAATATTCTGATTTTGCCGGTGCAAAGTTACACATTATTATAATAAAAAAACGACATTTTACTGAAAAAATCCTTAAACGCGTTATAAACTATTGGAGGAAAGAAAAAAACTTAGTAACTTTGCATCATCGATTAATAAACTAAAAAGATGAAAAAAATACTGATTGCAATGATGCTGTCGATGCCGTTAGTCATCTCAGCTCAGGACAACACATGGGAACAGGTACAACAGAACAACCTTGACCAGAAATACTTGGTAGGAGCAGTGCCTGAAGTTGATGGACACGTTGTATTCTCAACGACAATCAACGCACCTGGCAAGAGTGCCCAGCAGATTTATGACGTGCTTCATGACGAACTGCTGAAAATGACCAAGGAGCCCAATCAGATTGAGCAGAGTCGTATTACGCTCGATGACAAAGACGCCCACAAACTGGTAGCCAGTTATCAGGAATGGCTGGTTTTCAAGAACAAGCCCCTGAACCTGGACCGTACACGATTCCTTTACCAGATTATTGCAGACTGCAAGGACGGACAGGCTGATATCAAGCTGAACCGTATCGTCTATATCTACGACGAGGAGCGTGACATGACAACCTATAAGGCTGAGGAATGGATTACCGATCAGTATGGTCTGAACAAGAAGAAGAACAAGCTGGCCCGTGTCAGCGGAAAGTTCCGTCGTAAGACCGTTGATCGTGTTGACTACCTCTTCAACCGTTTCAAAATGTTGCTTCAGAAATAAAATATGTCAGAACAAGAATCGCTGCTGCCACCAGAAGAGCGCGACAAGGTGGAGCATCCAAAACGCCACAACCTGGAACCCTTCCGGGATTCCAGCAGGACACGAGAGCTGAGATTCTGGCTGAATATCCTCTTTATGATAGGTGCCATTGCAGGCTTAGTGGTCTATTTCTATGCCAGTCAGCCGGTGGCCATGTGGATCTTAGCAATATCGTGTGGTTTTAAATTCATAGAATTAGCATTGCGCATACTGAAAATATGAGAAAAAAGCAGTATCTGCTTCTTACAATGATGGCCGTCAGTTTGCTGAACGGCCACTATTTGTTGGCACAGACGCAAAGATCGTCCAACAGCTTTGACAGTTTTGACAGTGATGATCAGAACGGTCGTACATTCAATCCCTTTGACAACGACTCCACCAAGCAGCACAAAGAGATTCCGAAGGGAATCTACGTATGGACCGTTGACCAGAAATTCGGAGATATCAAGAGAGTTGACGTAGACACGATGCCGCATCTCTACCCCCAGACCACATTGGCCATGGGACGACAGATGCAGTATAACACATTGGGTAATAACTACACCGCCCGCCAGAACCGTATCTTCATAGACCGCAAGGAGAAACAGCAGTTTGCCTTCACCGAGGTCTATGATATGGTACTCAAACAGCCCGGCGACTTCCATTTCACCAATACCCTCTCGCCCATCACCAACCTGAGTTATGACAACTGCGGCAACAAGACCAATGGTGAGGATCACCTGCAGGCTAAGTTTGCTACGAATGCAGGCAAGCGCATAGGCCTGGGTATGGACCTGAACTATTCCTATGCCCGCGGCTATTTCCAGAACCAGAGCATCAGCCATTTCGGGGCCACGTTCTATGCCAGTTACCTGGGCGACCAGTATCAGTTGCACGCCCTCTACTCCACCAATCACCAGAAGGCTACAGAGAATGGCGGCGTCACCAATGATGACTATATCAGGCATCCGGAACTCACGGAGCAGTCGTACTCTGCCAACGAGATTCCCGTTATCCTCCAGCAGAACTGGAACCGTAATGACCACCAGCACCTGTTCCTGACACACCGCTACAGCCTGGGCTTCTACCAGGATGTGCCCATGACCGAGGAAGAGAGAAAAGCGAAGGAGTTTGCCCTGGCATCAGCACTCGACAATAAGAAAGACAGTATCGACGCATCTGACGGGACAGTTAAGCCCGACTCTGCTATGCTGTTTATGAAACGCGAGTTCAAACCCGTGACCAGTTTCATCCACACCGCAGAACTGGGCAGTTATGAGCGCAGATACCAGGCCTACCAGACGCCAGCCAACTATTACGGCAATACCTATTATAACCGTTATAATGACACCTATGCCAACGACTCCGTTTTCGACCTGACCAACTATTTCAGTCTGAAGAACACCCTTGCCATCGCCCTGATGGAAGGATTCAATAAATATGCGATGGCAGGCTTGAAAGTCTTCGCATCCCATGAGCTGCGCCGCGCCAAGATGCCAATGGATATTGCCAATGACAATGCGACGATGGGCACCATCAATGAACATAGTGTCAGCATTGGCGGACAGCTGCAACGTACGCAGGGACACACCCTCCATTATAACGCCCTGGCAGAGACATGGGTGGCCGGCGAGGATATGGGTCAGTTGAAGCTCGACGGACAGGCCGACTTGAACTTCGCCTTCCTGGGAGACACCGTACGTCTGGTTGCCAAAGGCTATTTCCACAGGCTGAACCACACGATGTATGAGCGTAAATTCCACGCCAAGCATTTCTGGTGGGACAATAACCTGGACAAGGAGACACGTACACGCGTGGAGGGTAACTTCACCTACGAGAAGACCAGGACAACGCTGCGTGTGGCTGTGGAAGAGATTCAGAACTACACCTACTACGGCATGTCCTACACGCGTGCCAACGATACCAATACGCTGCTCACGGCTGGTGTCCGTCAGCATGGCGGCAACCTGAATATCCTCACCGCCCAACTGGACCAGAAGTTGCAGCTGGGTCCCCTTCATTGGGATAATGTGCTGACCTATCAGTCATCATCCAATGAGGACGTGCTCCCTCTGCCCACGCTTAACGCCTTCTCCAACCTCTACCTGGAGTTTATGATTGCCGGTGTGCTGCGCGTAGAACTGGGCGGTGCCGCTACCTGGTTCACCAAGTATAATGCGCCCGACTTCTGTCCTGGCATCAACCAGTTTGCCGTACAGGAAAATGGCCAGACCCGTACAGAGCTTGGCAACTTCCCCTTCGTTGACGTCTATGCCAACCTGCACCTGAAGCACGCACGCTTCTTCCTGATGATGCAGAATGCCACAGCATCATCATTCAACAAGAATTATTTCCTGACGCCACACTACGCACAAAATGAGGCAACTATTCATTTCGGCGTATCGTGGAACTTCTTCAACTAAGATTTTTCTTAAGAGTAAATAAGTACTTCACACCATAGGATGGCTAAACCCAAAAGCCATCCTATGAGTACTTTTAGCGTGATGTTCTTGATGTACCAGCTCAGGTGGATATGCTCCAGTTTCATCAGGGCCAGGCCACAGACGCTGCCTACGCTGAGCAGACAGCCGCCTACTGCCGTACAATAGGCAATCACCTTCCAGTAGGTACCGTTCTGGGCATAGTCACCGGCATTCCATACGTCGTACATAAAGATATCGCTGGCAGCAATCGTGAACGAGTCCACCAGACTACTGAGGATACCCGACAGGATACTCACAACCCACAGATTACCAATCGTCGCGTCAATCCAGTCGGCCACCTCCGTGAAGACACCCGTTTCACTCACCACGCCAAGACCCAGCATGATACCCATCACAAAGAGCATCTGCTGGATGGCCTCATACTGAATGACACGGGGAATACGGCGCTGCGACGTCTGGTCGGCATTCATCAGCTTACGGTTGAAAGCCTCGTTGACGACCCACAGCAGGGCCAGTACCACCAAGGCACCAAGGAAAGCAGGCAGACGCGTGATACTCAGGAAGGTAGGCACAAACCACAGGCCGCCGATACCAACCAGGAACATCAGCATGCGCTGCCAACGGTTCAGGCGGGTATCATCGCCGCGGAAAGGCGCTACGCCCCATTCTATATCCAGGCGGGAAGGCAACTGGCGTCCGATGAGATAGGTAGGCACCACCCACGCTGCAAGCGCAGGCCAGGCCAGATAGCTGGAGAAGTCGGAAGCCGTCACGGCCTCGTTGGCCCACAGCATCAGACCCGTAGGATCACCAATCACGGTAAAGCAGCCGCCACAGACAGCAGCCAGCACGATAGCAGAACCGATAAACATGCGCTGTGCACGACTCTTCACGATATTATGCATGATAACCAGCATCACAATCGTGGTGGTCAGGTTATCCAGATTGGCTGAAAGGATAAAGGTAGCCAGCGTGATGGTCCAAAGCAGGCGCTTTGTCTCGCGTGTACGAATCCACTCACTGATAAAGTCAAAACACCCATTTGTATTCAGGATTTCAATGATGGACATCGTTGCCAGCAGATACATGACGATGGCCGCAGCCTTACCTACATACTTCAGGAAAATACTGTCGTAGATAAAGTTCTTCACCTGCTCGCTGGAAGCAGCATTGCCATCGAGGAAAGCCTCATAGGCCCCAGGATGCATATCCATTACAAAGTCATTACCCCAAATGATATAGACTACCCATCCGATAGCTGCAAGGAAGATGCTGATAGCTGCCTTGTTCACACCCGTAAGGTGAGTAGTAGCAATCAAAAGATAACTAAGCAGCAGCAATAAAATAATAATCAATGTCATTGGTAAAGACGTTTATAATGGATATACTCTGGGGGTGATATAAATGACTTACTTCGTCTTCGTAGAGTCAGAAGCAGTCATCTTCTTGTAGCGACGGTTCATGCCGTTCACCACATCAGTAGTGATATCGAAGCGCTTGTCAGCATAGAGCACAGCAGCCTTGTTGACAATCATATCATACTTCTTGTCCTTGTTATAGTCGGCCAGGAAGTTATCGAGACTGTCCTGGAAAGCCTGCAGGAATTTCTGCTGCTCGTTGGCCAGCTCGTTCTCCAGACGCTGCTGCAGGGCCACGATGTTCTGCTGCTCGCGCTGCAGGTTAGCCTGAGCGGCCTCGGCCTGCTCACGTGATGTGAAGCCATTGCTCTGGAGCTTCTGCTGGAAAGCCTGTGCATTCTTATCCAACTGAGCCGTCTTGGCCTGGATGGTATTACGGGCATTGGTACCCTTCTTCTCTAATTCGAGTGACTTCTCCTTAGCAAACTCATACTGAGCTGTCAAAGTGTCAATTTCAATGTAGGCGATACGCATACCCTCACCAGTTGTTGTTGCTACTGCCTCGGGCTCTTCGTCCATCTTAGGGGCAGAGTTGTTACAAGCTGAGGTAAGACCAACGAGGGTCAGAAGTGCAAAAGCACGGATAAAGTTTTTTTTCATTTGTTGTTATTGATATTATTAATTATTTCTTTCATTGACTGCCAGGCTGCTCCTTCTGCGCTGTTCACGATCCTGATCCATCACACAGTGGATACCACGCTGACGCATGGCCTTTGAATCGTGGATATGCTGCGACGAGAAGCGCCCATTCTTACGAAAAACCAGTTTAATGCACAAAAATGCCATCGAGATAGCAATTATTAACGTGCTGATTGCAATTATTTCAACCATTTTTACTAACTTTGCGGTTGCAAAGGTAATAATTAAATATTAAACATTAAACAATAAAACATTAAAAATGAATAAAAGCACACTAAAACCTGCTTCTGTATTTGAACAGTTTGCTAAAATAAACGAAATTCCCCGTCCTTCCAAACGTGAAGAAAAGATGATTGAATACCTCAAGAACTGGGGCGAGAGCCATGGTCTTGAGACAAAAGTCGACGAGACGGGTAATGTGCTGATCCGCAAACCAGCCACCAAGGGATACGAGAACAAGAAGACCGTGATTCTGCAGAGCCATATGGATATGGTATGCGACAAGCTGGTGGATGTTGACTTCGATTTCGACAAGGACGCCATCCAGACCTATGTTGACGGCGACTGGCTGAAGGCCAAGGGTACCACACTGGGTGCCGACGACGGTATCGGTTGCGCTATCGAACTGGCTATCCTTGAGGCCCAGGATATCGAGCACGGCCCCCTGGAGTGCGTGTTCACCCGCGACGAGGAGACAGGTCTTAGCGGTGCCGAGGGCATGAAGTCAGGCTTCATGACCGGCGACTACCTCATCAACCTCGATTCTGAGGACGAGGGCGAGATGTTCGTATCATGCGCCGGTGGTCGCAACACGCAGGCCAAGTTCACCTTCAAGCGTGAGGAGGCTCCTGCCGGTTCATTCTTCCTGCGTGCCCAACTGAAAGGTCTGACGGGTGGTCACTCTGGTGATGATATCAACAAGAAGCGTGCCAACGCCATCAAACTGCTGGGCCGCTTCCTCTTCCAGACCATGAACCGCTACGAGGGCGTACGCCTGGCACAGTTCCATTCCGGCAAGCTCCACAATGCCATTCCCCGCGACGGTATGTTTGTCATCGCCGTTCCCCATGATGTCAAGGAGAACGTGAAGGCCGACTGGAACGTTTTCTCTGCCCAGGTAGAGGACGAGTTCCATGTGACCGATACCCAGATGGTGTGGTCGATGGAGAGCACAGAGGCAGAGCCAGTTATCGAGGCTCAGGTAGCCCGCAATTTCGTATGGGCACTACAGGCTGTGGACAATGGTATCTACGCTATCTGTCAGGATCCCGAACTAAACGGTATGGTAGAGACTTCTTCAAACATTGCTGCTATCCACTCTGCAGAGACAGAAATAACAATTCTCTCCTCACAGCGTTCTAACGTGATGTCTAATCTCGACAATATGTGTGCCACCATCGTAGCTACCTTCCAACTGGCTGGTGCCGAGGCCCACAGCAGCGACGGCTATCCCGCCTGGAAGATGAGAGCTGAGAGCAAGTTGCGCGATACTGTCGTTGAGACCTACAAGGAGCTGTTTGGCAGGGAGCCTGTTGTACGTGGTATCCACGCCGGTCTGGAGTGCGGTCTCTTCTCAGAACGCTATCCCAATATCGACATGATCTCGTTCGGTCCCACGCTGCGTGATGTTCACACACCTGATGAGCGCCTGTATATCCCCACCGTTGAGATGGTATGGGATCACCTGTTGCTCGTTTTGAAACGCATCTAATATAATAAGGTGAGTCAAGAATACATAGAAATCAAGGGTGCACGCGTCAATAATCTCAAGAATATTGACGTGCGCATCCCTCGTAATAAGTTTGTTGTCATATCTGGTGTATCAGGTTCCGGCAAATCATCGTTGGCTTTCGACACGCTGTATGCCGAGGGTCAGCGCCGCTATGTGGAGAGCCTTAGCAGCTATGCCCGTCAGTTCCTGGGACGAATGAACAAGCCCGAGTGCGACTTCATCCGTGGTATCCCGCCTGCCATCGCCATCGAACAGAAGGTGATTGCGCGCAACCCACGAAGCACCGTAGGCACGTCCACAGAGATTTACGAATACCTGCGCCTGCTCTTTGCCCGCATCGGCCGCACCTATTCTCCCATCAGCGGTGAAGAGGTGAAGAAACATTCCACGGAAGATGTGGTGCAGAAGATGCTGGAGTTCTCCGAAGGCACCAAGTTCGTTGTGATGGCACCTATTAAGGTACCTGAAGGCCGTACTCTGGAGCAACAGCTCAAGGCCTGTATCCTCCAGGGCTACAGCAGGATGACGTCACCAGGAACGCCCGATGGCGAACAGTTTATCCGCATCGACGACTACCTGGAGTCCAATCCCGAATCAGAGCCCGCCGAGATGCCATATCTCGTCATCGACCGCCTGTCGTCTTCTGATAACAAGGAGACCATCAGCCGACTCGTTGACTCTGCCGAGACAGCCTTCTTCGAGGGTCACGGCGAGATGCGCCTCATGGTGCTGCCCTCAGGGTTGAGCTATGATTTCTCCACCCGTTTCGAGGCCGACGGCATCACGTTCGAGGAGCCTACCGACCAGCTGTTCTCGTTCAACTCACCCGCAGGTGCCTGTCCTGAGTGCCAGGGCTTTGGCAAGGTGATGGGTATCGACGAGCATCTGGTCATCCCCGACACAGGTCTGTCGGTCTATGATGGTTGCGTGGTTTGCTGGCACGGCGAGAAGATGGGCGAATGGAAGAACTGGTTCATCCGTCATGCGGCCAACGACGACTTCCCTATCTTCGAACCTTATTACAACCTGACCCAACAGCAGAAAGACTGGCTGTGGCACGGTCTGCCCTCTGACCGCGGCGCCAAGGAGAAACCCTGTATTGACGCTTTCTTCCAGATGGTGAAAGAGAATCAGTACAAGATTCAGTATCGTGTGATGCTGGCGCGCTATCGTGGAAAGACCACCTGTCCTACCTGTCACGGCACGCGTCTGAAGCCAGAGGCTGAGTATGTGAAAATCAACGGACGAAGCATCACGGATCTCGTACAGATGCCCGTTATCCGCCTGAAGGACTGGTTCGCCCAGTTGCAACTCCCTGAGCATGATGCCGAGGTGGGCAAGCGCCTCTTGCTGGAGATTACCTCACGCCTGCAATTCCTTCTGGATGTGGGACTTGGCTATCTGACGCTCAACCGTTTGTCCAACTCTCTTTCTGGTGGTGAGAGTCAGCGTATCAACCTCTGCACATCGCTTGGAAGCAGTCTGGTTGGTTCACTTTATATCCTTGACGAACCCAGCATCGGATTGCACTCCCGCGACACCGACCGCCTGATTCATGTCCTCAAGGAACTGCAGGCGCTGGGCAATACCGTCGTTGTGGTGGAGCACGACGAGGAGATTATCCGTGCTGCCGACTATATCATCGACATCGGTCCTGACGCAGGACGACTGGGAGGAGAGGTTGTTTATGCTGGGGATCCTAGTACTACTAGTACTACTAGTGAGACTAGTAAAACTAGCAAGCCTAGTACCCCTAGCCGCTCCTACACCCTCCAGTACCTCTCTGGCGAGGAGACCATCCCTGTGCCGGCGAGCCGCCGCCCCTGGAATCGCCATATCGATATCAAGGGCGCCCGCATGAACAACCTGCGCGGCATCAATGTAGAGATACCGCTCAACGTGCTCACGGTGGTGACGGGCGTATCGGGTTCCGGCAAATCCAGCCTTATCAAGGGTATCCTCTACCCTGCCCTCAAGCGCCATATGGGCGACGTCTGCGATGCCCCTGGCGAATACAGCGGACTGGCGGGCGACCTCGACGCTATCCGTCGTGTGGAGTTCGTGGACCAGAATCCTATCGGTAAGTCCTCGCGCTCCAATCCCGCCACCTATGTCAAGGCCTACGATGCCATTCGCGACCTCTATGCCGACCAGCCCCTGTCGCAACAGATGGGCTTCACGCCGCAGTATTTCTCGTTCAATGCCGATGGCGGACGCTGCGACGAGTGTAAGGGTGCCGGCACTATCACCGTCGAGATGCAGTTCATGGCCGACCTTGTGCTGGAGTGCGAAGCCTGTCACGGCAAGCGTTTCAAGCACGATATCCTGGACGTGAAATACGAGGGCAAGAATATCGACGACATCCTGAATATGACCATCACCGAGGCCATCGAGTTCTTCAAGGCCAACGGACAGAAGACCATCGTCAACCGTCTGAAGCCCCTGGAGGATGTTGGTCTGGGCTATATCAAACTGGGACAGAACTCCAGCACGCTCTCCGGTGGTGAGAACCAGCGCGTCAAACTGGCCTATTTCATCGGTCAGGAGAAGCAGGAGCCTACGCTCTTCATCTTCGACGAGCCCACCACGGGTCTGCATTTCCACGATATCAAGCGCCTCATGTCGTCACTCGACGCCCTGATAGCGCGCGGACATACCGTGCTGATTATCGAGCACAACATGGACGTCATCAAACTGGCCGACCATGTCATAGATCTCGGTCCTGACGGTGGCGACAAGGGTGGCAACCTCGTTATCGCAGGTACACCTGAAGAAGTGGCAAAATGTAAGAACAGTATAACCGGTCAATACTTAAAGCTAAAAATATGAAAGAACTGAAATTAAAACCCGTCATCATGGAATGTCAGATGGAGGAGCTCACCAACGACGAGCAGTTCCTTCTGCAGAAAGCCATTGAGTCTACGAACAACAGTTACGCGAAGTATTCCCACTTCCACGTAGGCGCAGCCATACAGTTGTCCAACGGTGTTGTGATACCCGGATGTAATCAGGAGAATGCCGCCTTCCCCGCAGGCATCTGTGCTGAGCGCTCAGCCATCTTTGCTGCCGGAGCCCAGTATCCTGACGAGGCTGTCGAGGTGATTGCCATTGCTGCCCGCGAGCCCGGAGGCGAACTCACCAGCGAGCCTGTCAGTCCCTGTGGCACCTGTCGTCAGGTCATCATCGAGACCGAGACCCGTTTCTCCAAGCCCATGCGCATCCTGCTCTACGGCAAGAACCGTATCTACGTGATGGATGGTATCAAGAACCTGATGCCGCTGTCGTTTACGGAGTTTTAATAGCATCCCCACCCCTGGACGGGTGAGATAGAATCCAAGTGAAAGTCGTACTTCAAATTATCCTCATCGATCAGTTTGAAGTGCTTCTTTCCTTGAATAGAGTCTTTGGGTGATTCCCATTTCACATTTCTGAAAAGCAGCGTGTCCACGCCTTCCTCGTAGGGTGTGCGAAGCAGCGTGTTCGAGAACTGGAAGTTGTAGGTCTTCAGCGTGTCCACCACGACACCCATCACCACATCCTCGTCATAGCCCGTCACAATACTGCTGTCGCAGTTCATGCCGTAGAGCGGCAGTATGTTGCTGAACCGTAGTGCAGCACCGCGTCCGCCTACAAAGGGATAGAACTGCGCAAACGTACATCTGTTGACGTCGGCCTTTCCGCCATACACCGCCAGACAGTCGCCCTGCGTGTTTGACAACTGACAGTAGCGCAGCCGGATATTCGCGTTATAGCTCACCACGCCAGCTCCCTTGCAGTTATGTACGATGCAATGGTCCATATCCAGGCGCCTCACGTTCTCCGTATAGGCTGTTGAGTCGCAGCAGATGCCATACTTCCCTGCGTTACGTATCTCCGTATTCCTGAGCACGTTGCGTGTTGACGAACTGCGGAACACCACGCCGCCATCCATTCCCCACTGACCACTCACACGGTCGTAAGGCAGGTAGTCAAACATATGGTCCAGCCTGTCGCCACGCATCACCACACTGTCCGTCAGCAATCGTCCATAGACCTCCAGTCCCGGACCCTCATGGAAATACAACGTCGTGTTACGTATCGTCAGCGTCGCCGCACTGTCCACCTTCAGTCCGCCATACACGATAATCGGTTTCTTGCTCTCTATCAGCGAGTCCTGATGCACCACCACGTTGCGCATCTCCACGGCATCCCAGGTATGTCCCTGCAACACCAGCTGCTGCTCCACGCCGCTCTCCAGCCTGAACACCAGCTTATCCTCCACCAGCTGAGGCTCCAGCGCCCCATTCTCAGGTGCCGTCAGTTCCACGAACACGCGGATGCTGTCGCCCTCTCTCACCTCCAGATCGGTCACCACCGAGCCCAGCGAATTATCCAGGTACGCCCCGTCCACGTTCACGCGGAAGCCCGTCTGGTTGCCCTGAGCCAGTCTGACGCTCTGCAACCTGACGCCGTCACTATTTCGGTTATACACCCAGAAATCATACGTTCTCGACCCCACGGTAGAAAACACCGTGTCCATCTTTAGCGAGTCAATCGAAAACGACAACCTGGCCGACGTACTCGTCGTAAACGAGTCGTTGTCCCCACAGCCCACCAGGGCCATCAATATAGCGAAGAAAAATAAAATCCGACGTATCATAACAATAATACAACGTATTTTTTCCTGTTTTATTTTTTATATAACTATGCAAAAGACAGAAAAAGTTATCTGACAATTATTCAGACCAACGTTTAACTGAGTTTAAAGGATTGTCAGCATAGTTTAAGCGAGTTTAAATTCCGTGCCAGAATGACAAGCACGACAGTCAGTATTTTCGCAGGCACGTACTTTGCACAAGTGTTAGTGAAAGCCGAAGCAAACAGGCCGAGGCGATCATAGAACAATAAGTTAAACTAAAAGTATAATTAGGAGGTATTAATTATGTTACCAGTAATGTTTCAGAACAGTTGGATGCCAACAGTATTTGAGGATTTCTTTAACAATGATTGGATGCCTCGTGCCAACAGTACAGCACCCGCAGTCAATGTCAAGGAGAGTGAAAAGGCCTACACCATGGAACTTGCAGCTCCAGGCATTAAGAAAGAATATTGCCGCGTAGGCATCAACGACGAGGGCAACCTCACCATCGCCATCGAGAACAAACAGGAACACAAGCATGAGGACAGTCACCGCCACTATCTGCGCCGTGAGTTCAGCTACTCGAACTACGAGCAGAACTACACACTGCCTGATGATGTGGTCCGCGACAAGATTTCTGCCAAGGTGGAGGACGGCATTCTGACCATCACCATGCCGAAGACCGAACCGAAGGAGAAAGTGACCAAGGCCATTGAGGTGTCATAACACAGCCCATTCAAGCAAGTAAATAATCCCTGACCTGCAATTGAGCAGGTCAGGGATTCTTCGTATCCGTTCACTTGTCCTCAGACATCAGGCCTCTTCCTTCAGCCCTCAGCCCTCAGCCCTCTTACATCTTCCCTCTTCCATCAGCCATCAAAAGTACTCCCTCACAGCAAAATCGAACTGGTCGATGAAAATCTGCTTGAAGGCATACAGATTGTTCTGCTCGTAAAAGATGAGCATTGCCTTCTTGTAGTCGATGGAGTCAACAGAACGGAAACTCAGCGGACAGTAGCCGTTGGCTATCAAAATGGCATTACTGGTAATACGAGCCGTACGCTTGTTGCCGTCTGAGAAGGCCTGAATATACGAGAGAAGTACCAGCGCCAGCAGAGCCTTCTCAAACACATTATCACGACTGTTTATCAAGTCGCAGGTGTCGTGCATGGCCTCGCGAATCTGAAACTCATTGTCTAGCGGACGGTAGTTGGTACCTGTAATACCCACACGGCGATGACGGATGCCCCTGTCCACCGATAGCTCCTTGGTCAGCAGCTGGTGAATATCTTCTATGTGGCTCACCGTCAACTGCTGCAGATAGTCAGAATTACTCGAAAGCCGTTCCACAAACTATCTCGTCGCGCGAGGATAGTGGATGGTAGTGCAGAAACTGCAATATTTCTCTAGAGATATCCATACCTTTTACGTTATTTATCGGCGCAAAGATACGGATATTTTTTAAATTATCGGCTCATTTTGATCTAAATAATCATATTTTTAGTATGAATTTTGAGCCGATTCCGGGATTTCAGGTGTCATTTTCCCTCATACATCATACATCAGTCATCAGCCATCAGACTTCAGCCATCAGCCCTCTTTCTCTTCAGTTGCTCTATTTCCTCACGCAACTGCTTCACCTCATTT
Source organism: Prevotella communis (assembly GCF_022024115.1). NCBI lineage: Bacteria > Pseudomonadati > Bacteroidota > Bacteroidia > Bacteroidales > Prevotellaceae > Prevotella > Prevotella communis. The sequence continues at coordinate 1,810,261 of NZ_CP091792.1, read as the reverse complement.
TGCAGAGCATTCCATTCCTCTTCCGAGACCACGAATCCACCTTCACCCTCAGCACTATTATCTTCCACATACGTAGTTTGACTTTGAGCTGGGACATTGCTCCTATCACTTTGAGCCTCCTTCATTTTGGATATAAAACTCCAACCTGCTATTCCCACAGCCACAAACATGACTACCAAGATAGTCAAAAAGACGATAATGAATTTCTTCGTTCCGTTCTGGTTTTCGTATTCAAATTCTCGCATAGCGTATTCGTTTTATTATGGTTACTTATAATACTCTGACTTAAAGTTCATCATACGAGACTTTAGTCTGAAATATTGTCTGAATTACCTACCAGAGGCTTCTATCTACGATTTTCAGTCCTTGGTATAAATCTGCTACTTGATCATAGGACAGGAATTTTACGCGGTTCTCTATTGAAGAAAACATGGATGCATGAAGTTTATCTTCAAACTCGTTCTTTCTACAAACATCTGCCACAATATAGAAACCCGAGTTAAAATCTTGTAGTTCGTAGAACTTGGATAGTGAGTTCTTTATATCTGTGGTATGCTCAACTTCATAGAAATCTGTTGGCATGCTTCGTTCATTGAACCAAATTACATCTATCGTACGAGCTTTTCTCTTTAGTTCTTCATGAGTAAAATCTGGTAATATAGTAGTATCTGTAATCTCTCCGAGTTTTTTATCTATAAAAACTCTGTTTTGATCTTGAGCAGGTACATAAGTTCTTTGATGACGATACTTTCCGATTTCGACAAGCAATCCTTGATAATATCCATGAGTAAACAAATCCTCACTTTTCTTATCCTCAGGATTAATACTTAATTGATTCAATACATCATTGCGCATTTCCTCTAATGCCCACAGTCCTGGTCGTATTCTAAAAATACGTTTACTATTCTGAACAATTCGTCTTACAGAAGCCTCAGGTGTCTTTGTAGCCCAGGATGAAAAGTCAATAAGACCATTAAGCTTTCGTAATGTGGCGTAACCACCTTCATTACGAAGCACTTCAATTACTTGTTCTTCCTGAGTTACTTTCATGCTGCAAATATAAGAGTTTTTAAGGAAACATGCAAGACATTTCATTATTTCTTCATTATCAAGTTGCCAGGGGCATGTCATCTTATATCAGCCGAGATATAGACCTGTCACTAATGTTCTTTATCAATATCTTACCCCACATTCATATTTAAATAATACATCTATTTTAGAGTTTCCGTCAAACTCTAGTCTTGTATCATTTAAAGTTATCTTCTCAGTTTCTCTGTAAAGACCTCTCCAGTCATTCCAGAAACAGCAACTTACCGTGGCTACATTACCTTCTATCCTTACTTTTGGACTAAGGTCATCTTCCACATCAGGAATATCTATCCGCTTGAATAATGGAGGAATTTTCGCTTTATCTTCCTTACAGAACAAAAGGGTCTTTCTGCCATAACCTCCATGCCACACAAATGGGAGTAAAGCCGTCGCCTTACTCAAGAGATAAGCTTGCCAAACACCCATCTCTGACCATTTCACTATCATATGTTTATAAATATCATAAATTGGGGCAAAATCATAATACTTCCAAAAAGGGGTCATATAATTTCCAGATTTAACTGTCTTCAAATAGTCTTCACAATAAGTGTCATCACCTTGATGACAATAGAACCAAGACTTATCGCCAAAATCTTTTATTTCGGCAAATCTTAGACCCAAGTACCATCCGAAGTCGAGTTTTAAGCAGTTAAGTATTTCCCGGATACCCTTTAGATTTACTGGTTCCCCATTATTCTTTAGCGATTTTACTTCTTGAATAAACTTATTTCCAACACTTACCAATTCACTTGTATCTACGTGTTTCTTTTCAACTAGGTCTTGATATATCACCTTTTCCTTCCATGCCACAATCAGTTTACCGTTCTTGGATGTAAGAACAGACATGAATTCTACACTAAATTCTATTATCTCAGCTAAACAAATGAGCTCATTTACGTAAAGTTCAGTCGTTGGAAAAATAAGATAGAATTCTATTTCATCTGTTGCATCTGAATCTGGATGGCTTACTATATAATCGTAGTTATCGATCACTCTAATTTCCGGTTTCCTACCCAATTCTTTCTTCCCCCAGACATCCTCTACGGCAGTATCTAGAAGCTTGAAATACTGTGCATCAGCGACCTTCAACCCATTTAAATATTTATATTCTATCATTGTCGAGTATCTATTATAATAATCTTTCTGTTACTCGGATTAACGTATCTTTTGTAATAAGATCTTTAGTAATAATATTCTGCAAAGATATAAAAAAATCCGCATAGTCCAACTATACGGATAATATTTTTTTATATTCTAGTCCAAGAAAGGGAGTCTGTCTTCTATCTCATCATGACAAATGAAGCAGTCTGGCTGAAGGGATTCGGCCTTGACGATGTCAGGAATCTTTTTCTTGAAAGTGGCAAACGTCTTGGGATTCTCAATCTCTTCACGACGAGCCCTGCTGATGCCTGCGAACACATCTTCCTTTTCTATGCCCAGATAACGACGCCCCAGCAGATTTGCTGCAATACCCGTTGTTGACGAGCCTGCAAACGGGTCGAGAATCCATGCACCAGGCTCTGTGGAAGCCATGATGATACGACTCAGCAGCCCCAGAGGCTTCTGCGTAGGATGCTTCGTGCACGACTTCTCCCAGGGCGCAATAGCAGGTAGGCGCCACACATCTGTCATCTGTCTATTGTCATTAATGTGCTTCATCAACTCATAATTATAATAATGTGCCACCTTCGCTTTCTTACGTGCCCAGATAACAAACTCCGTTGAATACGTGAAGTAGCGGCAAGAGACATTAGGCGGCGGATTAGTCTTAGCCCATGTGATGACATTGAGAATCTTGTAGCCAAGTTTCGTCAGACAGTTGGCCACAGAAAAGATATTGTGGTATGTGCCGGAAATCCAGATGGTGCCATTGTCCTTCAGTTTCTCCCTGCACAACGCCAGCCACTTCATGTTAAAGGCATCAATCTCCTCCTGCGACATACTTTTGTCCCAGTCACCTTTATCCACACAAACCACCTTGCCGTTCTGCACGCTGATGCCGCCACTCGACAGGAAATATGGAGGGTCGGCAAATATCATGTCGAACTTGAAGTTGAACTGCGGCAGCAACTCAAACGTATCGCCATGAAGCAGGTTGAAATCGTGGTTGGGAGATTTATAGTAAGGTATTATCACAATTCCGAGCGTACTAAATCTGTAAATTCTTTGATAGTAGTTAGATTATAAACATATGGTATCTTTTCATATGCTTCCTTAAACGCACCAACTCCATGCCATCCTATACCATCCGTAATCCATACGAACTTGTAACCTTTGATTGAATTAATATTGGGGGATAATTTGGTATACGACCTTGCAGTCTCAGTTGGTTTAGAACCACCACCTGAATAAAAGTTCACCTCTATCAAATATGTCTGTTTTTGGGTTCGTATCACAAAGTCAAAACGTTTAATATCTTCTCCAAGTACGTTTTTAACGTCTGGGATCTTTTTGCATGGAACTTCAGCTTGGCAAGGAATCCCATTCTTTGTAAAAATGTCATGCACCCAATTCTCCATAACATGTCCACTCCGATTCTTTCTAGCATTAGAATCAAGTCCAGTCTCTACACCAAATACATAGTCAACAAGATTCTTTATTTCCCTGCTTTTAAAAACTTGTGCTAAGCCTGTTCCATCTAAAAATTCCATAACACCTTCTACAGACAAATATAAATCTTTTATTGGGCGAGCTGTTTTATCAGGCAATAGATACATCTTGTCGTCTTTTCGTCTAGTGGCAATTAGAATGTCTAATACCTGAAAAACTCGAGGGTCTCTGTCCCATAATAATTTTACTGCAGTCCGAAGGTCTTCTTTTCCTATGAGATAATTGAGCGTATTCAGACTTATTGAAATCTCATCTACATTCTGCTGAATCTTTTCAAAATCACAATAGAAATCAAGGGTCGCATTTGTCTCATAAAGTTGAGACATAAACAAATCAAAATCCTTATTCATAGTTCTTGATCAATAGTTCGGTTAGTTTACCACGCTTCTCTGGGTTCGCATTAATGGCACGAGAGGCATAGACGCGATGTATGTGGAAAGGAGCATAGATGTCCTCAAAGAAAGTGTCCTCAGGATTCTTGGCAGAACAATCGGAATTGCTGAGCATCCACCTAACATTGGGCTGCTCATTGAGGTGAGAGCAGAAATCACGCAGGCGAATCTGCTCATCGTCGTTGAACTCCTCTTTGGCATAAGAGTTGAAGCTGGAGGTGGCATTCAGCGGACGATATGGAGGGTCAAAATAGAAGAAGACAGGTCCTTCTTGCATTTCATCGGCAGTCCGTTCAAAGTCGCCATTCAGTATCGTCACATCAGCGCGATTCAATACCTCACTGTCAGCCAGAATAGTATCAACGTTGCAGATTGTAGGATGAGAATTGCGACCAAAGGGCACGTTGAACTTGCCTTTGCTGTTGACACGATACAAACCATTAAAACAGGTGCGATTCAGGAACATCAGATACTTTGTGCGTTCAACATCATCCAGTACCGTTTCATTGAAGATATTCCTCACGTTAAGGAAATAGTCCTTCTTTGCCTCTTCATCAGACTGCGAGAAGTATTCCTGCTCCAAAGCAGAGAGCCGGCGTATCAATTCTTCCGGCTGCTGCTTGATGACGCGATAAGCCGTAACCAGATGCGGATTGATGTCGTTGATAACTGCATGGGTGATATTGGGAAACTTGCGAAGCATGTGAAATAGCATTGCTCCACCACCCACGAATGGCTCAATATAAGTAAACGCCTGCCCTTGCAATTCACCAGGCAGATGTTCGTCAAGTTGTGATAAAAGTTGTCCTTTGCCTCCAGCCCATTTCAAGAAAGGCTTTGCTTCTGTACTCATCGTTCTTTTTGCCGTTTTGGGCGTGGACAAAAAGAAAGCGCACCACCTTCGTTTTCCAACTCCAGACAAAGGCAGTCCACCACAGAAGCCCATACAGAGAGAAGGAAAGGAAGGGGTACGCCTATACAGAATAGGCGTATCCGCATTCCCCGAGCCCCTCTGTATAAAATGTTTGGTGGACTTTTTATGTCTGAGGTCTCTTCGAATCTAGATACTGCTATCTAATTTCCACGATGTCATTTTGCGCTCATGATGAGTATCAAAAGCGGTGCAAAGATAGTCATTTTCTTTTGAAAACTATCAGCACTTACTATGATTTTTCATCTTTCACGCTGAATTCTGTTTCTTTGTAGTCAGAATCATCCAGCACAATCTCGCATTTTCGATACTTTTGCCTCACCTGTTTGATGGCGTCCTCTTCGTCTGAGGCCTCCACTTCCACGATACGGCTTAGCACCTCCAATACTTCTATGCTGAACTTCTTCATACGAGGCACAAAATTACCACAAATACAGGAGATTTTTGCGATTAGATCAAAACTTAACAAAATAGATCAAAATTGATCAAAAATCTTTGCTGCTCTCCTTTTGATCTCTTACCTTCGCAGCAAAAAAGATGGAAAAGAAATGGGTTAAGACAGAAGAGATGCTCGAGGCATTGATAAGAGAGGCGGATACGGAACAGCAATATTGCCATTATCTTGGTGGTATGTTGCGTTCCACACATTGGCTCGAGTATTCATCAAAGCGTCAAAAGTTTGGGGATTCCACAAATTGGTTTGACTACACATGGTATACAGAATCAGAATTCCTGGAAGTTTATGCCAACCAGTGGTGGATGAGGGAAGTATAAACAGTAATCGCCCCAACAAGGAGGATTTCCCTCCTCGTTGAGGCGTTGTCCCTACTCTCTCGCCAAGGCCCAGCCGTCGAGCAAGGCAATCCAATCCAGTCCTTCTGCACCGCATTCCTGGACGCACATCGCGGCACCCAACTTCATCCAGCGGGATGGCTTATCCGAGGGGATGCCCAGGGGCTCGTCAGCTCCGATGCCCGTGAACCTGCATACATTCTCAATGTACCGCTTCGTATTGTTCTCATTAGGCGGCGCCCAGCGGTTGATTATCGCCCTGACAGGACGCCTGGGGACTGGTACCTGTCAGCTTCATTATTATTTATTCGCGATATACTGCTTGATCTTCTCAATAAGTAATCGCGTAGGTGCTGGAGCTTTTTTCACTAAGACTCATAAAGCACCTCCTTATCTTCTTCTACGTTGTAATAAAACATAGCATGAGGTCCGTTGAACCATTCGTCCTTTGTGTATGCGTGCGGACGAACGTCGGCTCCCAAATTCCAGCCCATCAGTACGAATGGATAGGAATAAATGTCGAAGTCCTCGTGTACAAGTTTGGTGTTGTTATGTTTTTAATCTCGCTGCAAATATACAAAAGATTACGAAAATGATGCTTTTCAAGCAGAAAAAGATATGATAGACTCGATTTTTCTTGGATAAATTGTTTTGTGAATTCGGAATTATTATTTATTTTTGCAGTCAGAAACAATAAAAATTGAGTATATGAATACCAATGTTTTAGTATCACCTTCATCGATTAGCGCCAAATATTGGTCAGAATTGAAGGATTTGAGCGACAATGTTAAACTGGAGCTCATAACGCTTCTTAGCAGTTCAATGACTCGTCCAGAGGAGGAAAAGAAAGAACCTCGCAAGGGATGGGCCAGCCGTTTTGCTGGTAAGTGGAAGGATAGCCGTTCGGCAGAAGAAATCATGGAAGAAATACGTACTGCAAGGACAAATAACACATTTGACGCTGAACTATGAACGGATATCTGCTCGACACAAGTACATGTATTTTTCTGCTTAGAGGAAATCGTAACGTTGAAAATAAACTCAACGATATTGAAGAAAGTAGCTGCTACATTACAGATATTGTTGTAGCAGAACTCGTTTTTGGTGCATATTACAGTGATCGAATCGAAGACAATCTCAAACAGGTAGAAGAGTTTGTTGCCGAAATGAATGTGATTTCCTTCGACCAGACCATCCATACTTTTGCGCAGGAAAGAGCTAAACTTTGGAAATCAGGTAAGAAAATTGAAGACTTCGACTTATTGATTGGCTGCGCTGCTAAGGCTAAGGATCTGATAGTCGTAACCCATAACCGCAAGCACTTTGAGCATATAGAAGGCTTGAAGATTGAGGACTGGGCAGTATAAAATATACGACACCTAAACCTTACAATCTTACATTCTTACAATCTTACATTTGGCATAAAAAATGAGGGAAGAAAATTAAGTAATATAATAATATTATAATATTATTATATTACTTAAACTCTACCACTACAAAAAATATATGAAATGTAAGAATGTAAGATTGTAAGATTGTAAGATATTCATGTTTTTATATTTCTTGACAAAGAATATTTGTAGGTATCGCTTTTTATGAGTACCTTTGCATTGTCAATAAGGGATAAATATTGCGCCCTAACTAGCGAGAAAAATTTTCCTAGTGCACGAGGAAGTTTGGAAGCACGAAGGCACTCTAGAGACCCGAAATTGACAAAGGTAAAAAGATTAAACATTTAATAACCATTTAAAACACATTTAGATTATGTCAATGAAAGTAAAAGCAAAAGAACAGTTGCAGAAGGTAGGCACCTACGCTGGTAAGTATCGCTACGTGATGATGCCTGAGTTGTACACCGCCCTCACACAGGACAAGGTAATCAAGGAGGCTGCCCTTCGCAGTGGTGTGAGCCGAGGCGTGATGCAGGCATGCTGGGATGCAGCCGGTGATGTCATCAAGGCATGGGCAACGGAAGGTCACTCGGTGGCACTGCCTGGACTGGGTACCATGCGCTTCGGTCTGCGTGCCAAGAGCGTAGAGACGGTGAACGAGGTAAAGGCAGAGCTGATCACCAGTCGTCGTATCATCTTCACGCCCGACACAGACCTGAAGGAGGAGCTGGCAAAGACCGCCATCCAGATCACCTGTTTCGACAGAGACGGTAAGGAAGTGAAGCGCGTCACCTCAACATCGGGCGAGGTGGAAGACCCTGAAAACGGAGGCGGCGAGAACCCTGAGAACGGCGGAGGCGGCAGTTCTAGCTCCGAATCTGGCAACGGCGGCGGACCGGTGAATCCTTAAGGATTAAACATTAAACATGAAACATTAAAATTCTGAATGATGAAGAACAAGACATTTTGGAAATTCGCGATTCAAACAGCCATTAGTATGCTGTCAGCCATCGCAACAGCACTCGGAGTCACCTCGTGCATGGCGTAAAAAAAAAGAGTGAGCTCGGCAAATTGCCGGGCTCACTTTATTTATGTCTACGGACTTCAAAGACTTATAGGACTTGCCGCCGAGGCGGCGCTGGCGCTGCCACTGTCCTTTTAGTCCCTAGAGTCCGTAGACGAAAAATATCCAATGGGATTTTTGTGTCCTTAATCCACTTTCAATCTATCCAATCGCGAAGCAATAAGCTCTGCATACGCCTGTTTATTCTCCTCGCTGAGGAAGGAATCCTGTATGAGCTGCTGCCATTTGGGTAGCGCCTTATGGAAACTGGTGATGAGACGCTGCACCACGTTCTCCTCCAACCCCATCGTCTTTGCCGCAGTCAGGAAGTCGTTCATAGTAAGTTTTGATTTCTTTCCACAAAGCGTAAGCGCCAGTTCCTCCTTGTCCTTCGGATTAGCAATAGCCACATTCAGGAGGTCATAAGCCGGTGTCAGCTGATAGTCTGCGGCCGGTCGGTAGAGCGAGAAGTTCTTCACGTGCAAGATACGCCTCACCATAACAGAAACGGTATTCACCACCATCTTCAGTCAGGACACCCGCAAGGATGTCCTTCCGATATATCTCAGCCTGTCTCATTGCCTTTTAGTTGCTGTCAGTTCGTAGTTAAACAAGTCAAGTAGCTGGTTGACCTTATCCATCCTAAGAGTAGACTTTCCTTGCTCCAGATTGCGTACAAAGCAAAGACCTACACCCGACTTCATAGCCAGGTCTTCCTGTGTAAGGCCATATTCCTTGCGCAGAGCCTTCACCACTACCGATAATTTTGTCTTTTCCATACAAATTATATTATTTCGCATGCAAAAATATATAATTATTCGCAAACTACATCATTTCTGATATAAAATGTATCATTTTTAACATTTTTATATGGTTTCGGCTATAGTTTTTCTAAACAAAGTTAAAAATAGTAATGTTTTGAACAGAAAACAAAGAAAATATTTGTTTTTTGTACGGAATATAACTATATTTGCACCGTGTAAGCACTAAATCTATTTAGATGACACCGTTTGAGAACATAGGCAACATCCCCTTTGACGTTAATGTGCTAAGTGCGGTTTTTCCGAACCATAAGCATATTACCGAGAAGGCACGTGCGCTCGAAAAGAATGGCCTGATTATACGCTTAAAGAAAGGTATGTACGTGGCCAGCAAAATGGAAACCGGTAAGGAACTGTCGAAGGAACTGATAGCCAATCATATTTACGGGCCATCGTATGTGGGCTGTGAATATGCCATGCGCCATTATGGTTTGATACCAGAAAGGGTGTATCAGGTAACATCGGTTACCACCAAGCACTCCAGGGATTTCGAGAATGCCGTAGGCCGTTTCAGTTATCAGAACTGCTCGCCAGAATACTTCGCAGTTGGCGTAAGGATAGAGCATGCAGATGGTGTTAACTTCTTGATAGCTACCCCCGAGAAGGCACTCTGCGATGTGATCAACTTTAGCAAGTGCCTGAATCTACGTTTCATGAAGGATGTAGAGACTTATCTTGAGGAAGACATCCGTTTTGACACTGACGCACTTGAGGGCTTCGATATCAAACTTCTTGAACGATGTGCATTAGCAAGTCGCAAGCAATCGAGTATTAACATGTTAATAAAGTATATAAAGCATGTCAGACATCTTTGAACAAATGATAGCGCAGCATACTATCGCAGGCGATAACGATAGGAAGAATGCCCTCTACGAGGTGATGCAGCAGGTGGTGCTGAGCGGTCTTTACCGTGGCGGTTTCTTTAAAGAGGCAGCCTTCTACGGTGGCACGTGTCTCAGGATATTTCACGGATTAAGGCGATATTCTGAAGATATGGATTTCTCTTTACTGGCAAAGAATCCGGATTTTACGCTCGAACCCTATTTTCCTGCCATTATCGAAGAGGCTCGAATCTTAGGGCGAACGGTTACTATTACAAAGAAGGATAAGCGTACCTTTGGCAAGGTGGAATCAGCTTTCCTGAAGGATAATACAGATGTGTACAACCTGACGTTTCAGACCGAAAAAGCATTGAAGATAAAGATAGAGGTAGATGTCAATCCTCCTCTTGAGTTTTCTACGGAGCAGAAGCTACTTATGCAGCCTTTCTCGTTTACCACGCGTTGCTTTACCCTGCCCGATCTGTATGCCGGCAAGATGCATGCTCTTACTTTTCGTGCTTGGAAGAATCGTATCAAGGGACGCGACTGGTACGATTTCGAATGGTATGTGCGAAATCGTGTGACATTGGATTTTGAACATCTAAAGGTCAGGACAAAGGAGTTTAATGATATTGACCTTACCAAGGAACTCTTTTTGGAGCTTCTAAAGGAACGTATTTCCAAAGCGGACATTGATGTGGTAAAGGCCGATGTCATCCCTTATATCATTGACAAGCGAGAGCTCGATATCTGGAGCAACGACTACTTCCTGCAATTGGCCGACATGATTGTGTTTAAGTGAATTTTATAATTGTCTACGGACTTCAAGGACTTATAGGACTTGCCGCCAAGGCGGCGCTGGCGCTGCCACTATCCCTTTAGTCCCAAGAATCCGTAGACTGAATATTCAGGGCTGTTATCTCAGGTCCTCATCTTCCCTTTACTGCAAATGCTTATAGTTGAATATGGTGAATAAAAAAACTGCTCCCATACCAGTCGTATAGGAACAGTTGTAATTATTTATTATTCATTTCAGTCTTCTTCGCCGTCCCATATGCCGTTTGCTTTTCGGCCACTGGGCTCGTCGTCATCGAGTACGAACTCGCGGGCACCCAGCCAGTCGTCGTAGTCTTTAGCGTCAGGTTTTTGCTCTCCACTTGCCTGAAGCAGACATGTACGATATTGTAGTTCGACAACTGTCATTGTGGGTTTCTCGTATGTTTTCTTTTTCATTGCTTTATAATTTTTAAATAGCCCTACCCCCTCCCTCGGGAGGGTAAAGGGTGGGGGCGCCTTTATTTAATTACTACTTTACGTCCATTATTAATATACAGTCCCTTCTTGCTTGGCTTGCCACTCAGACGCACACCGTCGAGCGTGTACCATGCCTCGCTGTCGAAGGTCATCTCGCCCGTTTCAGTATCGAGCGTGCCGATGGCGGTTGTCTCGCCATTGCTGCCTACCAGGCGCACGATGATGCTCTGTGGCAGTTCCTCGTCCTTAGCTGCTGCACCACGTGTGAAGGAACGCGCATTAGCCGCATTCGGCATGTCGTTCCACAGCAGGTATGCTCTCATCGGGCGAATCTTGGCGCCGCTGGCTACCCTTACGAAGTCACCCACATTAATGCCATCTTTCGCCACACCGGCAAAGCCGTAGGCACGGCCTATCTCTTCAGCGTCGTTATAATCGTTGGAATTCCATTCTTTAAATCTGTATGTTCCCTTAAACGTCCAGTGACTGCCAGGGGCAGCCGTCTCGCAGTTGCCGCCGCCATTGGTGTTGAGCGTCACAGTATTATTGTTGAGATCGAAGGTCACTTTGGCGTCTGTCAGTTTATTGTCTGGCATCAGCAGATACGGAGTGTTTGCCTGTAGCGTCGTCGTTTCGGTCATCGTAGCCTCCCACTTGCCTGTCGTTTCATTCTTCGTAACACCCGAGAACTTATAGAGCTTGCCGCCCGTCAGCGTCTGTCCTTCGCCAAGCGAGAACGGCAACATCACAGTGGATGGCTTGCCCTCGGTAAATGCGCGGTTGTAGGTCACGCTAGTTACATTGACATCCACAGGGATGCTCACCGTCGTCTCCGATGAGCCGTTGAATGTGGCGGAGACGTTATTGCCATCCTTCGTCAGCGCCACGCCCGTAACAGGTCGCAGTGTCTGGTTGTGGATGCTCTGGATCTCATCATTACTGAGCGTTCCACTCCAAATGTTTCCATTTCCGTCAACCAGCGTCTGGTCGTCGGCAATCTTAACCTCGCCGGCAAAACTCTCGCCGCAGTAGTTGTATATACTGTTGGTGCTAACAAAGTCGCTTGCCTTTGAGTAGCCAAGTGTCAGCACACCGGGTAAACTACAGTCACAAATGCCTAATCCGCCAAAGTTTGTGCCCGTGGCAGTTACCTGTCCGCCCAGTATGTCGAAGTGTCCGCCCTCGCAGTAGATGCCAAAATTGTTACCCGAGGCCGTTACCTGTCCGCCATCGATAACGATGCCGCCGGCATCAGTTTCGCACTGCACTAGGATACCGTTGCCACTGGCGTACTCTGTCGAAGCCGATACCACACCGCCGTGGATGCCAAGCAGACTTGTAGCTTTTTGATTAATCAACAAACAGATTGCAGCATCGCCTCCAACAGCCGTAGCCGTCAGGGCACCCGTGCCCTGGCTCTGTCCGTAGATGTGTAGCGTCTTCTCATCACCATAGATGGCACGATCCTTTACGTCCGTTCCCGTGTTCGTCACAGTCATCGTCTTGCCGTCGCCGAGAATCAGCGTCACGTCGCCGCTGAGTGTCACGGTGCCCGTATAGGCCACGTCGCTGTTCACCACATAGGTGCCCGCCGGCAGTGTTGTCATGGCATTGATTAGCGGGATGGCGACAACATTCTCGTGCAGTGTGCCGTCGGCCTCGACATACGACGTGGTGACGGTGGGATAGACAATAGTGAACGTCGCCTCTCTTGAGCCCGTGTAGTTGCCCTTGCCGGTAATGGTAGCAGTGGCTGTACCCACATTCACATTGGCAAAATACCCGATGGTATAATCTGTTCCAAGCGTGAGGGTTTTTTCTCCATCGGTTACGGTCACGGCAGGTTCGATGGCAGAGCCGGTGTAGGTCTGGTCAGCGATGGCGGCAATAGTGATGCCATCATTGGTCATGGACTTTACAATAGTGAACGTTGCTGCGCTCTCGCCCGAGTAGTTGCCCTTGCCGGTGATGGTGACTGTGGCTGTTCCTGCGTTGACGTTATTGCTGTAAGCCACCTCGTAATCCGTGCCAAGAGTGAGCGTTGTTTCTCCATCTTTAACGGTCACGTCAGGTTCGATTGCCGAGCCCGTATAGACCTGGGTGGGTATAGATGCCACGTCGCAGTTCAGCATAGACTTCAATATCGACACAAACCAACTTTCACCGCCCTTGTCCGTCAGAGTGAACACATAGAATCCGCTTTGAGCAACACTAAACTCACTTGCGTAATTGCCGAATGTGGATTCTCCGCCGGTGTAAGGCACATTGATATCTGGATTAGAACCCCAATAATTGTAAAAGTTATCGGAAATAACATATCTTTCCGTCGTCGTTTTGTCGAGCCAGACAATGCTCTCGCCTTCGTAGAGGATGCTCACAGGCTCAGGACTGCCGCCTTGAACAAGATAGAATGTCGTTTTTACTTCGCCCCATTTCGCATAAAACGTCATATCCTCGGTTGCCGTGGCTGGAATGGAGTAATAACGGCTGCCTGTGAAGTCCTCCGTCGTGTACCAGCCCTCGAACGAAGCACCGACCTTCGTCACATATGTGGGAAGTACCGTTGTTTCTCCCTCAATGTAATGGTCGATTTCTCCGCTTCGGATTGTGCCGCCACCAAGGACAAACGACACAGCGTGACTTCTTTCAAATTTCGCCCAATATTCTTTGTCGTCGGTTTCGGAAGAAGAAATGCTTGTAACGGCATCGCCTTCAAGGTCGGCATTGTCGTACCAGCCAAAGAATGTGTAACCCTCACGCTCTACGTTTACGGGCAGCGGCGTGGTATTCCCGACAATGTATTTTGACGAATAAGCCGTTGCGTCACCGTCAAAGGTGTGCAAAGTGATGTTTGCAGTAGTTACGCTCACACCGTCAATCGTGCCGGAGAAATTCGTCTTGCCACCACTCAGACCAAACATCGAGCCGTCGGCAAGCGCGTCCTGATAATAATGCAGAGCCGCAGCCACCGTGCCGTCGGAAAGTTGCTCTGCCGTAACCGATGTGCCATATTGCGAAGTACCGAGGACAAAAGCGTTGCACACAGTGAGAGTGGACCTGTCAAAATCGCCCGCCACAAGATCGTCGTGGTGAGTGCCGTAGGCCCAATTTGCACTTGTCTTTCCTGCAAAATAGGAATTGACGACAGAGACGGAGCCATCGCCACCGCCCGCAAGCCCGCCAATCCAGTTGTCGCCCTTTACGGTACTTGTGCTATACACATTGGCGAGAGTAACGGAAGAGTTATTAGCGACTCCACCTACTATCGAACCAAGGAAGTTGTTGGAACTGCTGAAATACGAATCCACAATGCCGAGGTTCTTGACGACGGCTGAACCGCTTACTGCACCAACAAGTCCGACACGCCAGCTACTGCCGCTGACATAGAGTCCGCTGACGGTGTGTCCCTGCCCATCGAATGTGCCGGAATAAACCTTGCCCTCAAAATAATCATTTCCTATCGGTGTCCATTGCACAAAGTCGCCGGTGTTGGCTTCTCCGTTGGCGTCCAACACGTTTTCATTGACCACAATGTCAGCGGTCAGTTTAGCGTTGGCTGAAGCATTGCCATTGTTGACAAGCTCAGCAAAGCCGTAAAGTTCTGCGGCAGAGCCGATGCTGTAAAAGCCGTCACCATCCTGCGAGGGGGTGGTTGGCGTAATTGTGGTTTGTGCCCATGCCGTTGCAGTCGTGAGCATCATCACAAGCAGCAGCATGGCTGCCCGTCGCGTTGCGCCCAGCCCCGAGGCTAAGGGCGCGAAAAAGTCTTTCTTAATACTCATTGTTATTGTTTATTATTGATTATTTAATTGTCTCGTAGGGTATAAATATGACCTCAAACTTTCTCATCGTTGAAAAATCCCAAAAAACGCCCGCAAAGGTACACATTTTTTTTATAATAAGGTGTTTAAAATTCCAAGTAGGTGTTTAAAATTACGGAATTAGGTGTTAAAATTCCGCGAATTCTAACACCTAATTCCGATGAAATCGTCTAAAAACCTTCTCCGGCTCCCCTACTCCTTAGAATTTTAATGTCTACAGACATGTAAAAAAGAGTGAGCCCGGCAATTTTGCCGAGCTCGCTTTCAATATATATTTTCAGATAATACTTACTTGCCGAAATAGCGCTTCAGCAGACCAGCGAAGCCGGCACCATGACGGGCCTCGTCCTTGGCCATTTCGTGTACGGTGTCGTGGATGGCATCGAAACCGGCAGCCTTGGCGTTCTTGGCAATACGGAACTTGTCCTCGCAGGCACCTGCCTCGGCAGCAGCACGCTTCTCAAGGTTGGTCTTGGTGTCCCATACAACCTCGCCCAGCAGCTCAGCGAAACGAGAGGCATGGTCGGCCTCTTCGAAAGCGTAGCGCTTGAAGGCCTCGGCAATCTCGGGATAACCCTCACGATCGGCCTGACGAGCCATTGCCAGATACATACCAACCTCACCACACTCACCATTGAAATGGGCACGCAGGTCGTTGATCATTTCCTCACTAACTCCCTCGGGCTTGCCGTCACCAATCTTATGAACGGTAGCATAAGTCATATCAGCATCATCCTTCAGTTCAGAGAACTTTGAGGCAGGAGCCTTACAGATGGGACACTTCTCGGGAGCTTCATCGCCTTCGTAGATATATCCACAAACGGCGCAGATAAACTTTTTCTTCATAATGTTTAAACTAGTATTTGGTTAGTAATAGGTATTATTTTTTGCAAAGATAAGGATAAAAAATAAATCCTGCAAGTTTTTTGCAGGATTTTATGTTATTATTTTTTCTTCGTGCGATATTTGCTCAGCAGGGGAATCTCCTCGCATAGGGCATCGGCCAGCAGACCAGCCACTACATGGGCACCATAGACATTATAGTGAGTGTTGTCCTGCTTACCCTTGGGTTCGCTGGGCTCTTCGCCCGGACGATACCACATGTGGAGCTTCTTGGATGCCTCGCGCCCCAGTCCCTGTTCCAGGTCGTGCGTAATCTTGTTGGCATCGACGAAATGCACGTTCATGCGGCGAGCCACATCACGCGGCGCCACACGATAGAGGCCGTGGGTATCTATCAGCGAGTCGCCCTCCACCATCTTCACACCATCCTTGAAGGTGGTGGTACGTAGCAGTTCATCATCCTCGATCTGAGGTGCCTCGACAAAGAAGTTGCGGCGCACCACACAGTTCATCAGCACGGGGATGCCACCATGCTCGCGCGTCTCGCGCACATAGCGTGCCAACATATAGTCGAACGTAGAGCCGGGGTCGGTGTGGCGGTCGGCCTTGGGCTTCTCGTCATTATGTCCGAACTGGATGATGACATAGTCGCCGGGCTTCATCTTCTGCAGCACCTTTTCCCAGCGACCCTCGTTGTGAAACGAGAGCGACGAGCGTCCGTTAACTGCATGATTGTCAACGACTATATACTCTTCGTCAAAGTATTCCTGCAAGGCCATCCCCCACCCTCGCTCTTGCTTGCCTTTAGAGAGATCTTTCTGTGCGGCGGTAGAATCTCCTATAATAAATATTGTTGTAGTTTTCTGTTTGGTGGCCGAGGTGCAGAGAAGCACCAAGGCCAACAATACAGTAAGTAGTTTGATTTGTTTCATTGATTTGTTTTTATAAAGGGTTTACGACAGCTTCGCAATGAGCTCCTCGGGCGAAACGAGTGTCTGTTCACCCGTCTCCATATTCTTCAGCGTCACCTTGCCCTCAGCCATCTCGTTGTCGCCAGCCAGCACCACGAAAGGAATCTGCTTGGCATTGGCGTACGACATCTGCTTCTTCATCTTCGTGCTGTCGGGGAAAATCTCGGCACGGATGCCAGCCTGGCGCACTTTGGCGATGATGGGCAGACAGTAGGCTGTCTCCTTCTCACCGAAATTGATGAAGAGCACCTGAGTGGTTTGCAGCGAGTCCTTGGGATAGAGGTCGAGCGCGTTGAGCACGTCGTAGATACGATCCACGCCAAACGAGATACCTACACCTGAAAGACCAGGCATGCCGAAGATACCCGTGAGGTTGTCGTAACGACCACCACCAGAGATAGAGCCCATAGGTGTGTCGAGCGCCTTCACCTCGAAGATAGCACCGGTATAGTAGCTCAAGCCACGAGCCAGGGTCAGGTCGAGCTGAATCTCATTGTTAAGTGAAGTCAGGAAACTCAAGATATAACGGGTTTCCTCGACGCCCTTCAAGCCGGTCTCACTGGAAGCAAGCACCTGGGCGATGGTCTCGAGCTTCTGCTCGTTAGTACCCTCGAGCATGATGATAGGCTGCAGCTTCTCTATCTGCTCGTCGGTGAGACCATCCTCACGCAGTTCGGCATTCACATTGTCGATACCAATCTTATCGAGCTTGTCGATAGCCACGGTGATATCCACGATCTTATCGGCAGCACCGATCACCTCGGCAATGCCCGTAAGGATCTTGCGGTTGTTGATTTTTATCTGCACACGCACGCCAAAACGGGTGAACACGGTGTCGACGATCTGCATCAGTTCCACCTCGTTGAGCAGCGAGTCAGAGCCCACCACATCGCCATCGAACTGATAGAACTCACGATAGCGGCCCTTCTGGGGACGGTCGGCACGCCACACGGGCTGCACCTGATAGCGCTTGAAGGGCAACTGCAGTTCCTCGCGGTGCATCACCACATAGCGGGCGAAAGGCACGGTGAGGTCGTAGCGCAAACCCTTTTCGCAGATTTTGGAAGCCAGGCGGAGCGTGTTGCGCTCGGTCAGTTCGCTATCCTCAATCTTCGACAGGTAGTCGCCAGAGTTCAGAATCTTGAAGAGCAGTTTGTCGCCCTCCTCGCCATACTTACCCATCAAGGTTTGAAGGGTCTCTTGCGCAGGAGTCTCAATCTGCTGGAATCCGTAGAGTTCGTACACGCTACGGATGGTATTAAAGATATAGTTGCGCTTGGCCATCTCTACGGGGCCAAAGTCGCGCGTTCCCTTTGGAATAGAAGGTTTATTTGCCATTTATTTTCTAACAATAGTTTGTTCACGGTCTGGACCGATTGAAATAATCGTGATAGGAGTTTCGAGTTCTTTCTCGAGGAACTTGATGTAGTCAGAGAACTGCTTGGGGAACTGGTCCTCAGAAGTGAACTTCGTCATGTCGGTCTTCCAACCGGGCAGCTCTACATATACAGGTTCGATACCCTCCTCGATGTTGTAGGGGAAGTCGCGTGTCTCCACGCCATTCACCTTATAAGAAGTGCAGGCCTTGATGGTATCGAAGCCATCGAGCACGTCGCTCTTCATCATGATGAGCTGGGTAACACCG
Organism: Prevotella communis; assembly: GCF_022024115.1. Classification (NCBI taxonomy): domain Bacteria; kingdom Pseudomonadati; phylum Bacteroidota; class Bacteroidia; order Bacteroidales; family Prevotellaceae; genus Prevotella; species Prevotella communis. Next base: position 1,791,817 of record NZ_CP091792.1, on the reverse strand, counting down.
TTTACCATGATAGAATAGCGCAGGGCTACGAGGTCAATCCATCCACAACGGCGCTCACGACCAGTCACGGCACCATACTCATGACCCAGGTCACGAATCTTCTTGCCAGTCTCATCGAAGAGCTCTGTGGGGAAAGGACCGGCACCAACACGGGTGCAGTAGGCCTTCATGATACCAAACACCTCGCCAATCTTGTTGGGACCGATACCCAGACCGGTGCAGGCACCAGCACAGATGGTGTTTGAAGAAGTAACGAAGGGATAGCTGCCGAAATCGACATCGAGCATAGTGCCCTGAGCACCCTCGCACAGCACACTCTTGCCAGAACGCAGGATCTGGTTGATCTCGTGCTCAGAATCAACGATAGGGAACTGGCGCAGGTACTCGATACCCTCCATCCATTTCTTCTCTACCTCCGTGATATCATAGTCGAAGTTGAGCGACTTCAGGATAGCCTCGTGGCGAGCCTTTGCAGCAGCATACTTCTCAGGGAAATTCTCGAGGATATCGCCAACACGCAGACCCGTGCGACTAACCTTGTCGGTATAAGTAGGACCAATGCCCTTACCGGTGGTGCCCACCTTGTTCTTACCCTTCTGAGCCTCATAGGCTGCATCGAGCACACGGTGGGTAGGCATGATGAGGTGAGCCTTCTTTGAGATATGAAGACGCTCTCTCAGGGGATGGCCAGTGGCCTCGAGTGCCTTTGCCTCCTCCATGAAGAGATCGGGAGCCAGCACAACGCCATTACCAATAATGTTTACCTTGCCACCCTGGAAAATACCTGAAGGGATAGAACGGAGTACATACTTCTCGCCGTTGAACTCCAACGTATGGCCAGCGTTAGGACCACCCTGGAAACGGGCTACCACATCGTAATGGGGAGTCAGCACGTCAACAACCTTTCCTTTACCTTCGTCGCCCCACTGCAAACCCAGCAGGACATCAACCTTACCTTGTTTCATTGTCTTTATGTTTTTGTATTCTAATTATTTCTCTTTTTACTTTTCCTTGTGAGTGCACCCTGACACACAGAACAGATGCCGTATATATAAAGGGAGAAGCCATCCTTGCGGAATCGCTTCAGGTGCATGTCCTCTATGGCCTCTACCACCTCGGGAACCTTGATCTCGGTCACCTTGCCACACACGGTACATATCTGGTGGCAATGGTTATTGTCAGAACGGCATGCCTCATATTTCGTAGTGCCCTGAAAACGGTGGCGGATCACCAGGCGCAACTCCATGAAGAGATTCAGCGTATTATAAAGCGTGGCACGGGAGACGGGGAATTTATCATTCTCTGCCAGTTTCGCGCCCAGTTCATCAATGGTGAAATGCCCATCCATACTATAAACCGCACGAAGAATCGCATAACGCTCGGGCGTTTTGCGATGATTATTCATTTCCAGATAATTATCCAGAATCCGTACTACAGCAGCATATGTTCCTTCTATTTTATCAATAGTCTTCATAAACCGACCGCAAAGTTACAAAATTATATTGAATATCAGGTATAAAAGGAAAAAAAAATACGCTATACGAATAAATATGCAGGCGGCTGTTAATTAGACGCAGTCAAAAATACCCGTAGGCTTGGTGCGTTTCAGCACTTCCAGTTCGAAATCCTTGCCGGCCACGATACCATAGGAGCGCAGGATGGTCTCGATGGTCTTGCGTGCCAGTTCGGGGTGGTTGTTCTCCTCCGAGAGATGGCAAAGCCATACGTGACGCAGGTGCTCGCACATGTTCGTGGCAATAGCCTGACCACACGCCTCGTTGTTCAGATGACCGAAGCCATTGGCAATACGTTCCTTCAGATACTGCGGATAGGGTCCCTGCTGCAACATCTCGCAATCATGATTGGCCTCGATGACCAGGTGCTGGGCACGACCGATATACTGTGCCATCTCGTCGGTCACACGGCCGGCATCGGTAATGATGCAGAACGTGGTGTCCTGGACCTCAATCATATAGCCCACGTTATCACTACTGTCGTGGGGCACGGTGAACGGGGTTACGGCGAACTCGCCCAACTGTACCGTGACACCTGGCTCCACGTAATGACGCAGTTCGGCACCAACCTTACGTACCACACAGAAATTACGGTCAATACCCTCGTGGACGGTACGGGTGGCAAAGACGGGCAGTTGGTAATCATGGCTCAGGCTGCCCACACACTTGATATGGTCGGCATGATCATGCGTAATCAGGATGCGATGCACCTTGTAGATGTCCAGTCCGTAGTCACGAAAATACTTCTTCAACGAACGGATGCCTACGCCGGCATCAATAATGAGACTGTCCGTCTCTGTGTATAGATAATAGCAGTTACCACTGCTTCCGCTTCCAAATGATATAAATCTCAGCATTTATGATATATATAACTCTTAACTCTTAATTCTTAATTGAATCAGAACGGCATTCCCACGGCGAAATGGAAGGCATAGTCGCGCTTGAAGTTAGGATGAAGCACAGGATAGTGCTCATCGTCCTCGGCCTCGTAAGCCGGGTTGACCGCCTTCATACCCAGGTCGAAACGCAGGATGAAATAGTCGAAGTTCAGGCGCAGGCCCAGTCCATAGCTGACTGCCAGCTGACGGGGAAAATCCTTGAAGCTGAACTGTCCGCCGGGCTGTTCGTCGTACTGGCGGATGGTCCAGATATTACCGGCATCCACGAAGAGGGCTCCGTTGAATTTCCAGAACAGGTACGTGCGATACTCGGCATTCAGGTCGAGCTTCATATCACCCGTCTGGTTGATGAAGTTGATACGTCCGTCCTGTTCCTTATACTGTCCCGGTCCCAAAGAACGCACGGTCCATCCACGCACACTATTGGCACCACCGGAGAAATAGCGTTTTTCAAAGGGCATCACGGTGGAGTTGCCATAGGGATAGGCCACGCCAAGACCAGCATGGAAAACCAGTTGGTTGTTCTTATCAATCATCAGGACATGACTCAGATCCAAATCGCACTTCACATACTGCGCAAAGGCGATGTTAAACACCTGATAATGACCCAGTTCGTCTTTCTTGGCATTCCACATGCGAGACGCCAGTGAGAGCAGGTTACCCGAGGTCTCGATATTCGACTTAAACGCCGTATTGCCCTTGGTGATGGAATATCCGAAACCAATCTTGGTGATAAACAGATCCTCGTAGTTATAACGCAGGATGGCGTTACGGTTGTTGTCATTTCTCAGATACTCATTATGAAACGTCTCTGATATCCAGGGCATGAAGACATAGTTGAGGTCGAGCACATCCACCTGGAACTTATCCTTGCGATGCGGGAAGCTCCACTTGTAGCGCCAGGCAGCAGAGAGGAGCCGGCGGTGGAACTCAGGACGGTCCTGCATATCGTAAAGCAGGGACACCTCGCTGGTGGCATTGACCAGCCGACGGATTCGCCGGTTGACAAAGGGCGAGATGAATCGGGGGAACTGCAACTTGGCCTCGGCGCTATATTCCACGAAGTTCTGATTGGAGTAGCCCTCCAGACCGCGGATGGCCTCGTAGGCACCACGCAACTGGACGCTCAGCACCTCGCTACCACGAAACAGGTTGCGGTTCTGGTAAGTCAGCGAGGCCGCAGCGCCCAGGTCGCCCGCCGTATTCGTACCTTCAGGCTGGAAACTCAGCGTAGAGGGCTTGTTGTTCTGCAGGAGGATCTGGCAATCCAGCGAGTCGGCATCCGGCACCTGCTTAAAGGTGATATTCGTATATTTCACGGCCTGCAGGCGTCCGAAGTGGTTATACGTATTCTGCAAACCGGAGGCGGAATAAGGACTGCCAGAATGCAGGTGCGTGCACTCCTGGAGCACATGCTGGCGGAGGTGAATCTGGTTATCACCGGGGCTGCCGCTACCGTAATTGATATGACGCATCCAGTAACGCGTATGAGGCACATATTCCTCGTTGGGCAGCTGATAAGGCGCCAGATGCAACGTCAGGTTGATGAGTCGCGAATGGGATATGGAATCAGCCTGATAGGTGATATAGTCCTTATGAAAACGGTAATAGCCGGAATCTGAGAGGAGCGTGCTGATACGCTTGCGCTCGGCATCCAGTTTGGACACGTCAAACTTCATGCCCTTGTATAACAGACTGGCAGACGCACCCTGCTGGGACAAGATACGGGCGATGGTGGTATCCTGAGTCGCATAGCCGATACTATCCACGAAATAGGGTTCGCCGGGTTGCAGGAGATATTCGACCTTCGCCTTGCGTCCTTTCGTGGATACCTGCAGCCTGACCTGTGCGTCAAGGAAGCCCTCGTTCTTCAACTGCTGGGCCAGGTCGGCACAAGTCTGTACGGAAGAAAGACTGTCGAACACGACAGGAGCCTCGCCCATCGACTTCAACGTGCGGTTGATCCACTTCGTGCTGTCCCTGCCCGACAGGGAATAGACGGCAAGGGGAAGCTTATAGAGCGAGAACCATCGGCTATTGGGCATTTGTCTGACATAATTGCGCAGAGCCAACGTATTGATATCATGATAGTTGCTTTCCGACTTCACCTTCACGCTTTTCAGCAGATACTGGTCTTTTGGTACATATTTTGTGCTGGAGCACGATGAGAAAAAGACCATCGCACCCAGAAAAAAAGAGGTCAGAAAGTGTACGTTTCGCATAATCAGATGCAAAGGTACTAATTAAATAAGAAAATCTGACGGTATTATAAAAAAAATTAGTAATTTTGCAATATGATTAGCAAAAACCAGATAAAATTTGTGCGCCAACTGGAGCAAAAGAAATACCGCAAGAAGGAAGGTCTCTTCGTGGCAGAAGGACCAAAGGTGGTTGGCGACCTGCTGCGTGCAGGATTCAAGGCTCACACCATATTTGCCACAAGCGAATGGGAAAGTCAGGGGCAGACCTTCCAGGAGGTCAGCGATGAGGAACTGCGCCGGGTGAGTTTCCTGCAGCATCCACAAAGGGTTCTGGCGCTGTTTTTCATCCCTACGGAATCGATACCATCGGTTTCCAGTCTGTCACTGGCCCTTGACGACGTGCAAGACCCGGGCAACCTGGGTACGATCATCAGGATAGCCGACTGGTTTGGTATTGACACCATCTACTGTTCGGAGAATACGGCGGATGCATGGAGTCCCAAGGTGGTACAGGCTACGATGGGCAGTATTGCGCGCGTGAACATTATTTATACAGACTTACAGGAACTGATCAGTAAGGCACAGGTACCTGTCTACGGCACGCTGCTCGACGGACAAGATATCTACACGCAGGAACTGAGCAAGGAGGGTATCATCGTGATGGGCAACGAGGGAAATGGCATCTCGGCACCTATCCGTAAGCTGATTAACCGCAGGCTGCTGATACCACAGTTTCACGAAGGTCCGGAAAGTCTTAATGTGGCTATTGCCACAGCTATCACCTGTTCGGAATTCAGGCGTCGCTATCCCCTATAACAGGCGTTGCAGGACGATGGCGTCGTGATAGGTTTTTCCATCGAAAAGCCAGTCACTCAGGCTGCCTGTCTGGCGATAGCCCATTCCCTGGAACAGGTGCAGAGAGGCTTCGTTCTCCACGGCAACAACGGCATACAACTGGTGCAGATGAAGGGTGTCGTGGGCATATTGATGCAGGCGCTCTACAGCTGCCTTTGCATAACCCTGACAGCGACAGGACTTACAGATAACGATGCCTATCTCTGCTTTCTGGTTCTTGGGGTCGAACTTCATGATATCGGCCAGTCCGATGGGCTGGTGCCGGTCATCCTCGACAATCAGGCGGACTTGTTTGTCGGTATAGATATCGCCGGTGGTATCTGACATGAACTCGTGCAATACAAAACGGGAGTATGGCACGTTGGTGAGACTCATGCCCCACATAGACTCGTCGTTCTCTATACGATAGAGCAAATCCAGGTCTTCAGGCTCCATCGCCCTGAGTGATATCTGCTGAACCTGTTTCATCCTACTATCTCCATCGGGGTTATAATCACGTTGCTCTCCTTGGTATATGTGCCCAGGATATGACCAGGATTCGCGGCCATATCGGATATGATATCCTCATAGGATATGGTGCTCGTATCATAAACAAAACAGCCGTTTCCACCTGTTGCAGTGGTCAGTCCCTTACGCTTGACGATAGCATTGAAGCGCGACCGCACCCTCTTGCTGCCTTTATAGATATAGACGATGTCGTATCGGCGTTTGGGGAAGAAACCCAGCGACTTACGCAAGCGCATATACAACATCTGTATCAGGGCTATCAGCGCACGGAAATAGATAGCCACCTTGATGGGCAGTGTGACCAGCAGACTGAGGTGACCATAGTGCTTACGGAAGAAAATCAGCATGGCCTGATAGAAAACGTGGACATAACGGAAGCTGGACTTCTGCGTAGACTCGCCCTTGTAATGAACGATACGGCCCGGCACATACCAGTTCTCGTAACCTGCCTTCAGGATTCTGTATGACAGGTCGATATCCTCGCCATACATGAAGAAATCCTCGTCCAGGAGACCAATCTTATCGAGTGCCTCACGACGCAGCATCATGAAAGCGCCACTCACCACCTCAATCTGGCCCGGTTCGTCCCATGACAAATGACTCATGTAATAGCGTCGGGTGAAGCCCAGCATCTTCAGGAAGGAGACGAAGGGTGTGGGGAGACCGCGGCGCGACTCACGGGCCACATGTCCGGCACCATCGTACATCTTCACACCTGCCCCACCCGCCTGTGGATGGGCATCCATGAAATCCAGAACCTCACGGATACACTTCTCGCCAACAATCGTATCAGGATTCAACAGAAGCACATATTCACCTTCCGACTGTCGGATAGCAATATTATTGGCCTTGGCAAAACCCTGGTTATGACTGCATTCTATCAGGTTGATACTATCCTTGAAGCGCTTCTTGAGATATCTGATGGAATCATCACTGGAGTGATTGTCAACCACGAAGATCTCGTACTCCAGGCCCTCGGCAGCACGCTGCACGCTGTAGATACACTGTTCAAGATAGTAGCGTACGTTATAGTTGACTATGATAACTGACAGTTTCATGCTTCTTCTGGTTCTGTTTCTTCTTTTGTCTCTGCAGGTTCTTCTGTCTCAGCCTTGCAACGTCCCATGGTGGGGAGCACGAAAGGCATGGTCAGCATCACCATCACGGCCAGATAGCCGTAGGTGGGTTCGAAACCGTATACATAATATAATAAGGTGTTGGCAAACAGAAGCAGACCCAGGATCAGGACGCGGAGACCGCCCCACTTCATCAGGGCCTTGGCCGGATGGGCCAGCAGGGAGGCATGGATGCTCCTGAACTTAAACAGGCGCAGAGCCAGGGGGACGAGACCGAGTGTCAGGAGTATCATCACCATCTGGACATAATAGCCTGTATGACGGGCCTCGTCGGAAGCGAGGACTGCCATGTCAAACTCCAGATAGTCGCCACAGACATAGATGATGGCAGCAGCCAGGAGTTGCAGCCAATAGACGAACATCAGTATATTTCGTGTCTTCTTCATCACTATATGTTTTATTTGCCATCGAAGGGGGTCCGGTTCAGGATAGAGCGTCCTAACGTCACCTCATCGGTATATTCTAACTCATTGCCCACGGCAATACCACGGGCGATAATGGATATCTTCACATCATAAGGGGCCAGCTTGCGGAAGATATAGAAATTGGTGGTGTCGCCTTCCATGGTGGAACTCAACGCCAGGATCACTTCCTTCACATGACCCTCGGAAACGCGCGACACCAGCGACTCTATCTCCAGGTCGGCGGGGCCAATGCCGTCCATCGGCGAGATGAGTCCGCCAAGGACATGATACAGGCCGGTGAACTGTTGGGTATTCTCTACTGCCATCACGTCCTGGATATTCTCTACCACACAGATAGTAGAACTGTCACGACGGTCGTTGGAACAGATAGGACAGACGTCCTGGTCGCTGATGTTATGGCAGACCTTGCAGAATTTCACTTCTTCCTTCATCCGGCTGATGGCATCGGTAAACTGAAACACATCATCGGCATCCTGACGCAAGAGGTGGAGCACCAGTCGCAAGGCGGTCTTGCGTCCGATGCCCGGCAGTTGGGAGAACTCCTGTACTGCCCGCTCCAATAGTCGTGAAGGATATTGTTGTATCATGCTAACTCACTTAGTTCTAACCAGCGCATGGACTTCTCGTCCAACTCGTCATTCAACAATGGCAGACGTTTGCTCATCTGCGTTATCTCGTCAACAGAAAGGGTGCCGGAACTGAGGGCATCCTCAATCTGCTTCTTCTCGTCCTCCAGGGTGGCGATATCTTTCTCCAGCTGCTCGAACTCACGCTTTTCCTTGAACGACATCTTGCGCTTCGTCTCGCGCTCGCTCCTTGTATCGGTGGTCACCTTGGCAGGTTTCTGGGCGGCAGATGCGGATTCCTTAGGCTGGAGGGCCTGCCACTCGCGATACTGGGTATAGTTGCCGGGGAAGTCCTTAATCTCGCCCTGTCCCTTGAAGACCAGCAGGTGGTCAACGACCTTGTCCATGAAATAGCGGTCGTGACTGACCACAATCACACAACCGGGGAAATCCTGCAGGTATTCCTCCAGGATCTGAAGGGTCACGATATCCAGGTCGTTGGTAGGCTCATCGAGTACCAGGAAGTTGGGGTTTCGCATCAATACCGTACAGAGGTAGAGCTTGCGTTTCTCACCACCCGAGAGTTTATAGACATAGTTGTGCTGCTGTTCGGGGGTGAAGAGGAAATGCTGCAGGAACTGGCTGGCCGACAGGCGGCGTCCGCTTCCCAGGTCAACCTCTTCAGCAATATCACGGACCACATCGATCACTTTCTGCTGCTCGTCAAATTTCAGGCCTTCCTGTGAGAAATAGCCGAAGCGTACCGTCTCGCCAATAACGATGCGGCCTTCATCGGGCTGCTGTTGTCCTAACAGCATCTTCAGAAACGTAGATTTTCCCGTGCCGTTATTGCCGACGATACCCATCTTCTCGAAGCGCGAGAAATTATAGTAGAAGTCCTTCATGATAATGGTATCATCAAAGGCCTTCGAGATATACTGGCATTCGAAAATCTTGGAACCGATATAGACATTGGAGGCTTTCAGGCGGATGGCACGTTCCTCGATACGCGACTTGGCCAGACGTTCCAGGTCGTAGAAGGCATCCTCTCGGTATTTGGCCTTATGACCACGAGCCTGAGGCTGGCGGCGCATCCAGTCCAGTTCGGTACGATACAGATTATTGGCGCGTGCTATCTCTGCCCTGCGATTATCGATGCGCTCCTGTCGCTTCTCAAGATAATAGGAATAGTTGCCACGATAGGTATATATGGTGCGGTCGTCGATCTCGAGAATCACGGAACATACGCGGTCCAGGAAATAACGGTCGTGGGTAACCATCAGCAGCGTCTTATTGCCACGGTTCAGGAATCCTTCCAGCCATTCAATCATCTCCAGGTCCAGATGGTTGGTGGGCTCGTCGAGAATCAGCAGGTCGGGTTCGGTAATCAGCACATTGGCCAGGGCCACACGCTTCTGCTGTCCGCCACTCAACTGCCTCATGGGCTGATGCAAGTCGCGAATCTTCAGTTGGGTCAGAATCTGCTTGGCCTTCAGCACCTTCTCGTCGTCACCCTGATGATTGAAACAGGCATCCAGCACGGAGTCGTCGGGGTCGAACACAGGCGACTGTTCCAGGAATCCTACCTTCAGATCACGCTTGTAGATGATGTCACCCGTATCATAACCGTCCTTACCCGACAGTAATGACAGGAGCGTAGACTTACCTGTGCCGTTCTTGGCAATCAGTCCTACGCGCTGACGTTCGGCAATAGAAAAGCTGATATTCTCAAAAAGGACCAGCGAACCAAACGATTTCGTCAGGTTCTGGACTTCCAAGTATGGTATTTCCTTGGCCATCTATTACAGGGACTTATTGATTTGGTCAATATAGTCTAATACCTCATCACGTCCACGGGCTTTTTCTGATGACGTGACGAAATATGGGGGCATCTCTTCCCATGTCTCCAGCATCTTCCTGACATAAGCGTCAACACTGGCCTTCACCTTTCCTTCTGAAAGTTTATCGGCCTTCGTGAAGATGATGGCAAAGGGAATAGACGACAATCCCAGCCAATTGATAAATTCCAAGTCAATCTTCTGGGGTTCCAACCGGATATCTACCAGGACAAACACGTTCACCAGCTGCTCGCGCTCCAGGATATAGCCACGGATCATCTGGTCGAGTTTGGCTACTTCAGTCTTGGAACGCTTGGCATAGCCATAGCCGGGAAGGTCTACCAGATACCACTCGCGATTAATCAGGAAATGGTTAATCAGGAGCGTTTTACCCGGAGTGGATGATGTCTTCGCCAACTTCTTGTTGCGCGACAACATATTGATCAGGCTCGACTTTCCTACATTTGAACGGCCTATGAATGCATACTCGGGCTTTGTGTCGTTAGGACACATGGAAACCCTGGGGGCTGAAAGTGTGAATTCTGCGGTCTTGATATCCATACGGTTGAAGACAAAAGAAGGGGCGACTCGCCATTTTCCTGTGCTCGACGCCCCTCAATAAAATATTTCTGATTATCTAATCCTATCGAGCGATTTTACCAGCTTCTCGTCTTTCAGAATTCCTTTTCTGGCAAGGAACAGGAAGAGAACTGCCACCATAGGCATCACGGCAAACCACTCAAGTAAAGGCTGCATCACAGCCAACGCTACATAATAGACTATGCCTATTCCCATAAGAACAGAACAGATATTTGCTTGGTATGTACGGTTCTTATACAGAAACACAATAAGCAGAGTCAGGAGAGCCATGCTTCCCGTGAGACCTTTGTTATAGCCCATCGGCTCAAAGATACACCCCACCACTAAAGCGATTGCTGCCAGCAAGAGGTATACGGTCTGGATACGCTGGATCATGCCTCTGCAGTCTGTGACTCCTTAGCGGGGTCGCGCCAATAAACCTTACCTTCAATAAACTCCTGTGTAGCAAGCAGAGAGGGCTTGGGAAGCTTCTCGTAGTAACGTGATATCTCGATTTGCTCGCGATTCTCGAAAACCTCCTCCAAAGATTCGTTATAAGAGGCAAACTCTGCCAACTTCTTTGAGAGATCTTCCTTAATCTGAACTGAAATCTGATTAGCGCGCTTAGCTATGATAGCTACACTTTCGTAAATGTTTCCAGTCTCATCGCAGAGATCCATAATGTTTCGAGTCACGGTATTAACCGGTGCTTTTGATTTCTTGTAATCCATCTTTGTATTATAAAATTAATCTTTCGTTATTTTCTTGCATTTCTCAATATACTTCTCAGCCAAGGCCTTGTCCTTGGACTCAGGATACTCATTCAGGAATCCATAGCATTCATCCTCAGCATCCTGATAGCGCTCCAGTTTCCTGTCTGCGCTGGAATTCTCGGCCAGTTCGAACTTACTCTTCATAATCAGCAGCGAGAATTCCTCGCGGTGATTGGAATAAGGGTATGTCTTCAGGGCATTCTGAGCGACAATGATGCTTGAGCTGTAATTGCTCTCGCTATTGGAGTTGATATTTCCGAAATAGCCACCCAGATTGTAGTAGAGCTGGGCAGACAGGAGCTCTTTCATGACCAGCTTGTCCTGCAACTCAAAGAGCCTGTCCTGAGCACGTTCACGCAACTGGGAGTTGGGATAGAAATCCAGGAACTGCTGATAGGCGTTGATGGCACCAATGGTAGGCGTCTGGTCCAGACGGGGCTCCGGAGCGCTCTCATAAAGCGACTGGCCTACATAGAACATAGCCTGCTCAGCATAAAAACCCTTGGGGTAAGAAGAGAAGTACTTCCTGAACGTGGCTTCAGCTGACTCAAAGTCGTGGTTCATATACTGCGACATGGCCAACATATAGAGGGCTTCCTCTGCCTCGTCAGTACCCTTCTTCAAAGTTATCAGGTCCTGCAGCAATATTTCTGCACGGCCAAACTTGCCTTCTGCAAAACATTGCTTGGCATATTCGTAACGATAATCATAGTCGCTACTCTTGATAACCCTGTTAAACTCGCCTGCGCATCCCGTCATCATGGCTGCGACGGAGCACAATATGATGGTTCTGATTTTCATTAATTACAGATTTTGGACTGCAAAATTACAAATTTCCCCTCAAAATACAAAGCGTTTACATATTTTTTAACCGCAGATTATACACATTTCACAGAAAATTAGTAACTTTGCAGGTTGAAATGGACTTTAAACTGACTTCTAAATACAAACCTACTGGTGATCAGCCAGAGGCAATTCGAGAACTGACCGACGGTGTAAACCGCGGTGACCGGGCCCAGGTATTGCTGGGTGTTACCGGATCAGGAAAAACATTTACGATGGCAAACGTGATTGCCAACGTGAACCGCCCTACCCTGATTCTTAGTCACAACAAGACCCTTGCAGCCCAGTTGTACGATGAGATGCGGGGCTTCTTCCCTGACAACGCCGTTGAGTATTATGTCAGCTATTATGACTACTACCAACCGGAGGCTTACCTGCCATCCAGCGATACGTATATCGAAAAGGACCTGGCTATCAACGAGGAGATAGACCGCCTGCGCCTTTCGGCCGTAAGCAGTTTGCTTTCAGGACGAAAAGATGTGGTCGTTGTATCTTCTGTTTCATGCATCTACGGCATGGGAAGCCCTAACGCCTTGTCAGAAAACGTGATAGAAATCCGCCAGGGGCAGAACATCGAGCGTAATGCTTTGTTAAGAAAATTAGTGCAGTCTCTCTACGTCAGGAACGACCTGGCGCTGGAACGTGGAAACTTCCGTGTGAAGGGTGATACCGTAGATATCTACATGGCCTACAGCGAGAAGATCCTGCGCATCAATTTCTGGGATGACGAAATTGACACGATCGAGGAACTGGAACCTGTCACCATGCTGCGTATGGGTCGCTATGCGGAGTATAAGATATACCCTGCCAACCTCTTTATGACTACGCAGGAGCAAACCAACAAGGCCATACATGATATTCAGGATGACCTCACCAAACAGGTGGCTTTCTTTGAGGAACTGGGCGATGGAATCAAGGCACAGCGCATCAAGGAACGCGTGGAATATGACATGGAGATGATCAAGGAACTGGGACATTGTTCCGGCATCGAGAACTATTCACGCTATTTTGATGGGCGTCAGCCTGGCGAGCGTCCATATTGCCTGCTGGATTTCTTCCCTGATGACTTCCTGCTCTTCATTGACGAGAGCCATGTGTCTGTACCCCAGATAGGGGCCATGTATGGTGGCGACCGTGCACGCAAGACGAACTTGGTGGAATACGGTTTCCGTCTGCCTGCGGCGTTCGACAACCGTCCGCTGACATTCGACGAGTTCCAGAAGGAGGTCAACCAGGTGATATATGTGAGTGCTACGCCTGCTGACTTTGAGCTAGAAGAGTCGGAAGGCGTTGTCGTAGAACAGGTGATCCGTCCTACCGGTCTTCTAGACCCTGAGATTGAGGTGCGTCCCAGCGAGCATCAGATTGACGACTTGCTGGAGGAGATCCGCATCCGTATAGAGCGTCAGGAACGTGTGCTGGTAACAACGCTGACAAAACGCATGGCGGAGGAACTGTCGGAATTCCTGTTGAACCACGGCGTGAACACAGCCTATATCCATAGTGATGTGGCCACACTGGACCGTGTGCAGATTCTGGAAAAACTGCGTCAGGGAGAATATGATGTGCTGGTGGGTGTCAACCTGCTGCGTGAAGGACTGGACCTGCCTGAGGTGTCGTTGGTGGCAATTCTCGATGCCGACAAGGAAGGATTCCTTCGCAGTCGCCGTTCGTTGGTTCAGACGGCCGGCCGTGCAGCCCGAAACATCAATGGCAGGGTGATTATGTATGCCGATACCATCACGCGCTCCATGCAGGAAACGATCGACGAGACCAACCGCCGCCGTATGAAACAGTTGCGCTATAACGAGGAACATCATATCACGCCAAAACAGGTGCAGAAGTCCTTGAAGAGTTCGCTGTCGCGCGACGACCGTCCGGATATCAAGGAACTCAAGCTGACTGCCACGACAAGCCAGCCTGCCAGCATGGCTGCAGACCCTATCGTAGAACGGATGACACGTCCGCAGATAGAGAAGCTCATTGTCGAGACAACCAAACGCATGAAGGAGGCAGCCAAGCAGTTGGACTTCCTGCAAGCGGCCCAGTATCGCGACGAGATTATCCGTCTGCAGAAGGAAATAGAACTGAAATAACGCAAGGAAATCCGTGCCTTGGTTGTATCTTGGCACGGATTTTGCTTTTAGGCATATCGGACAATTCAAAATATTAAAGATATGCAAAAAGGCAATATCGGGGTTACGACCGAGAACATTTTCCCCGTCATCAAAAAGTTTCTCTATAGCGATCAGGAGATTTTCCTTCGTGAGATGGTGTCTAACGCTGTGGATGCCACACAGAAATTAAAGACTCTCAAAGAGAAGGGTGAATATACTGGTGAACTGGATGACCTGACCGTACGCGTCAGCCTGGATACCGAAAAAGGAACCATCACCATCAGCGACCACGGTATCGGCATGACCGAGGAGGAGATTGACAAGTATATCAATCAGATAGCCTTCTCAGGCGTAACCGATTTCCTTGAGAAATATAAGGATAATGCCAACAATATCATTGGTCACTTCGGTCTGGGTTTCTACTCTTCATTCATGGTTTCCAAGAAGGTGGAGATTATCACCAAGTCATGGAAAGAGGGTTCAAAGGCCGTGAAATGGAGCTGCGACGGTTCGCCAGCCTATGAGATTGATGATGCTGAGCGCGAGGCTCACGGTTCTGACATCATCCTCTATGTCGATGATGACTCCAAGGAATTCCTCGATAAGTTCAAGCTTGAGGGACTGCTGAACAAGTATTGCAAGTTCCTGCCCGTTCCCGTGGCTTTTGGTAAGAAGACTGAGTGGAAAGACGGCAAACAGGTAGAGACAGCCGAGGATAACATTATTAATAATGTAGAGCCGCTGTGGACGAAGACTCCCTCTACGCTGAAGGATGAGGACTACAAGTCGTTCTACCGTACCCTCTACCCCATGCACGATGAACCTCTGTTCTGGATTCACCTGAACGTGGACTATCCATTTAACCTTACGGGTATTCTTTACTTCCCACGCATCAAGAACTCGCTGGAACTGCAGAAGAACAAGATTCAGCTCTACTGCAATCAGGTGTTCGTGACCGATCAGGTAGAGGGTATCGTACCAGAGTTCCTGACCCTGCTTCATGGTGTTATCGACTCACCCGACATTCCTCTGAACGTGTCTCGTTCTTACCTCCAGAGCGACCGTGAGGTCAAGAAGATCTCTACCTATATCACCAAGAAGGTATCTGACCGACTGAAGGCTATCTTCAATGAGGACCGCAAGGCCTATGAGGAGAAATGGGACGACCTGAAACTCTTCATCAACTACGGTATCCTGACCGAGGAGAATTTCTATGATCGTGCCAAGGACTTCTCACTCTTCAAGGATACAGAGGGTAAATACTTCACATTCGACGAGTACAAGACGCTCATCGAGGCTGCCCAGAAGGATAAGGACGGCAATCTGGTTTACCTCTATGCTACAAAAAAGGACGACCAGTACTCTTATATCAAGGCTGCCCAGGACAAGGGCTACTCTGTGCTGCTCTTCGACGGACAGCTTGACGTTCCTTGTATCCAGACCTTGGAGCAGAAATTCGAAAAGAGTCGTTTCACACGTGTTGACTCTGACACCGTAGATCACCTCATCCAGAAGGAAGACAAGTCCAAGACAGACCTGAGTGACACAGAGCGTGACAATCTGTCAGCCATGTTCCAGACTCAGATGCCTAAACTCGACAAGGCTGAGTTTATCGTTGAGGTGAACGCCCTGGGCAGCGAACAGCGTCCTGTTGTCATCACACAAAACGAGTGGATGCGCCGTATGAAGGAGATGAGCCGTTATCAGAGTGGCATGGGCTTCTACGGACAGATGCCCGACACATTCAACATCGTGCTGAATAGTGATCACGCCCTGATTAAGCGTGTACTTGGCGATGCTCAGGCCCAACTGGGTGAAGAGCTCAAGCCCATCGAGGGTGAAATCAAGGGACAGGAAGCCCGTCTGGCTGCGCTGAACCAGCAGACAGAGGGTAAGAAGCCTGAGGAAATTTCACAGGAAATCAAGGACGACAAGGCCAATACCCAGAAGGCTATCGACGAACAGAAAGAGAAGAAGGAAGGCGTGCTTCGCGGCTTTGCTGAGAAGAACGACGTCATCCATCAGCTCATCGACCTGGCCCTGCTCCAGAACGGTATGCTTAAGGGCGAAGCACTCGATAAGTTCCTGCAGCGTAGCGTTGAACTTATCAAGTAGAGATTACAAAATTACACTTCATAACAAGGGGACGGATATAAATCCGCCCCTTTTCTGTTTTACATAACAATTTTTTTCTACTCATTTTTAGGTATTCTCATTGAAAATTCGTAACTTTGCAGCCACGAAATTAATTTCACTATTTTAAAATAGGTAACAATGATTTATTCTAAGGAAGTTGAAAACATGTGCGTTGTGGCCAAAGGCCCCAACCACGGTCCTGCTCCCATCCCCGAAGAGGGCAAGTGGATTCAGGCCAAAGAGATCAAGGACATTTCGGGCTATACCCATGGTATTGGCTGGTGCGCTCCTCAGCAGGGTGCCTGCAAACTGAGCCTGAACGTAAAGGACGGCGTTATTCAGGAGGCTCTCGTTGAGACTATTGGTTGCACGGGTATGACTCACTCTGCAGCTATGGCTTCTGAGATTCTGCCTGGTAAGACCATTCTCGAGGCTCTGAACACCGACCTCGTTTGTGACGCTATCAACACCGCTATGCGCGAGCTGTTCCTGCAGATCGTTTACGGACGTACACAGAGTGCTTTCTCTGAGGGCGGTCTGGTTATCGGTGCTGGTTTGGAAGACCTGGGTAAGGGTCTGCGCTCACAGACTGGTACACTCTATGGCACCGTTGCCAAGGGTACCCGTTATCTGGAGCTCACTGAGGGTTACATCACCAAGCAGTTCCTGGATAAGGACAATCAGGTTTGCGGTTACGAGTACGTACACCTGGGCAAGATGATGGAAGCTATCAAGGACGGCATGGACGCCAACGAGGCTGTGAAGAAGTTCACAGGTTCTTATGGTCGTACAACTGCTGAGCAGGGAATTGTTAAGGCTATTGACCCACGTAAAGAGTAAGGAGGACAGAAATTATGATTAGAAAAGTATCATTCGAGAGCTACGAGCGTCGCATCAACCAGGTGCTGGCTGCTCTGAAGGAGAACGGCATCAATAGCATTGAAGAGGCTAACGAGATTTGCGAGAAGGCTGGCGTTGATCCCTATCAGATGTGTGAAGAGACCCAGCGTATCTGCTTCGAGAACGCTAAATGGGCATATGTTTGCGGTGCTGCCATCGCTATCAAGAAGGGCGTAAAGAGCGCTGCCGAGGCTGCTGAGGCTATCGGTATCGGTCTGCAGAGCTTCTGTATCCCCGGTTCTGTTGCTGACGACCGTAAGGTTGGTCTGGGTCACGGTAACCTGGCTGCCCGTCTGCTCCGCGAGGAGACCGAGTGCTTCGCATTCCTGGCTGGTCACGAGTCATTCGCTGCTGCCGAGGGTGCTATCAAGATTGCCGAGAAGGCTAACAAGGTGCGTAAAAAGCCCCTCCGCGTTATCCTGAACGGTCTTGGTAAGGACGCTGCTATGATCATCAGCCGTATCAACGGTTTCACATACGTACAGACTCAGTTCGACTACTACACTGGTGAGGTGAAGGTCGTTAAGGAAGTTCCTTATTCTGACGGTCCTCGCGCTAAGGTAAAGTGCTACGGTGCTGACGACGTTCGTGAGGGTGTTGCTATCCTGTGGAAGGAGAACGTTGACGTATCAATTACTGGTAACTCTACCAACCCCACCCGCTTCCAGCACCCCGTTGCTGGTACCTATAAGAAGGAGCGTGTGCTCGCTGGTAAGCCCTACTTCTCTGTAGCATCAGGCGGTGGTACCGGTCGTACTCTGCACCCCGATAACATGGCTGCAGGTCCTGCTTCTTACGGTATGACCGATACTATGGGGCGTATGCACTCAGACGCTCAGTTTGCAGGTTCTTCTTCTGTTCCTGCACACGTAGAGATGATGGGCTTCCTGGGTATTGGTAACAACCCCATGGTAGGTGCTACCGTTTCTATCGCAGTAGAGATTGACCTCGCCCTGAACAAGAAGTAATTCCTACATTACTTGTATATAAAAAGACGGACGTGATAGTTTTCACGTCCGTCTTTTTATATACGTCGTTATCCTACAGATAATCTTATTGATGATTAACTTCCACCAGTTTAATCATCATCACGAGTGACTCGGCACTACCCTTGAGTATCGTGTAGGTAGTACCAGATGTCAGGGCGATGGGCTGTAACTCATAGTAGGCACCAGCAGTATTCTCGGTACCACTAACGGTGGTCTTCACGTCGTTGAGTTTGACGTCACGTCCTGACTTTGCCGTAGCCAGGACAAGGATCATGTTGTAATCCTTCTGAGGGGTGAAGCAGATGGCGCCCTTACTGTCGAGTTTAACACCTTTCTTCAGATAAGTACCGTCATAGGTTATCTTACCATCGCCATAAGCGGTGGTAGAACTGACGGTGAACATCGAATTTGAAGGCGACCCGTCAAAAGTACAGATGATGTTACCTTCCTGAGGTTCCGGATCGGGCGTCGGATCGGGTGTGGGGTCAGGGTCGGCCGTAACAGCACCCATGTCACCATAGATTTTCACCAACGAACTGATATAGGCTTCGAGTTTATTCGAGAGGTCAAGGATGACATCGTAGTTCGCATCCTCCGTCGCATTATTAAAGGTATACTGGAAGTCACCATGTTCACAGCGGCCTGCACCATACCAACCTGTAACAACAGCAGGCACATCCTGAGTGTCTGTAGGCGTATAGGTATAGAAATCAGCATCGGTGTCAAAGTTATTATAGCCCGTACCTCCCTGAAGGGTAACGACTTCCGCAGGCACCTGGTCACCACGGTTCTCCACTACATAGGCATCAAAATGCTTACTGTAAGTTGTATGCCCAGCCACATAAGGCTCGAAACTCTTCTGACCGGTCATAAAATTATCGTAGGCCTTGATGATACCACCGTCTTCACTGGAGAATGTGCCTTTCGTATCAGCAGCCGAACCAACGCCATTATGGATGTCAGACCCCTGTTTGGAAATCAGCATGGGATATTTGCAGTTGCGGAAGTAATTCTTCTCCACAAAGATACATGAGCCGGTGGTTGCACCAACGCCATACTTCGCATTACCATCGAAATAGTTGTTGTACACATGCAGATGTTTCGACTTACGTACACGCGGATGACGAGAGTCGGAGTGGTCGTACCAGTTATGGCGATAGGTCACGTAATCCACCTCATCACCATTCGAGTTGAGGTTACACTTACCGCTGTCCCAGAAATGGTTATCGCTAACCGTGCAATAGAACGTACCCTTCACATCGAAAGAGCCATCGCCCTTAGCCTTGTCGCCACCATGATTCCTGCCATAGAAAATGTCAAGGTTGTGTCCCCATACATGTTCATTATCCGTATCAAAACTGATGCCATCCTCTTCATGCATCATCACGCCGAGATTTCGCAGTTCCACATATCTGCAGGCACGTACCAGGACACCGAAGCCGTGAAAAGTAGCATCGGAACCGACGCCCTCAATAGTGAGGTTCATATTCTGTCCCTTGCCTTTCACCTGCAAACCGATACTGCTGCTACCCAGCGTAGGCATATCGTCCATCTTCAGCAAACCGATGATACGGATGGCCAACGGACGCGTCTCAACACCTTTTTCATAAGCCTGGATGATACTCTGGATACCGGTACGCGTCTCATATTTATTACTTCCGACCTGCATCTCGAGGGTTACCGTCTTGGCATTCGCCTTACTGACATAGAGCACACGTGCATCAGACTTCAGCGTACCATCATTATTGTAGGCACCGATACCTGCCGTTGCCTGATGATGCGCATAACCATCACGGTTGTAATTCCTGACCACAAGTCCGGAAACCACATTAGCACCAGCCTCTACCTCCGTATCATCAATAACAGGTACCACCTTCAAGGCATACTCACCAGCTTTCAGGCCCATGGCATCAGCACGGTTATAGGTGCCGTAACTACGGATGAGCTGGTCATCAATACGGGTAAAATCAGCATACTTTCCTCCCTTCACATAGACATGATAAGTAGTGGCGCCGGCATAATCGGCAAATTTCACGAAAGCCGATTCCAGCCATCCTTGTGCATCAATAATCTGAACACCTTGCGCATTCGAGAGTTTCTTGGTAAAGACGATACCCGACACGGAACCATTAAAGACATCTGTCCCTGTCCCCAAATTCACGGTGATGCATCCTGTAGCCTGATCAAGGTCTATAGCCGACACATCCGTCGTATTATAGTATTTCTTGTCGCCCGATGTCTGTATAATCTGCGCCTGATTCACATTGAAATCCCGTGCCACGGCATGCGTGACAACATCCTGGGCCTGTGCTCCTACCATTGAGAGAAGAGCACATACAGAAAGAAGGAATTTTTTCATCTTGATACTTGTTAGGTTAGCGCTTGATGAATTTCACGACCTGCTTGCCGGCTTTCATCAGATAGACACCCTTCTTCAGGGATGTCATCTTGAGAATGGTCAAATCCTCGGAAGCATGCGTTGTGAGCACCTGTTTGCCATCAGCATTATAGATGAGGATCTCTGTTCCAGGTTCAAGTCCCTCGATAGAGAAAGTCTTGTTGACGGCATTCCTGATAGTGCCGATAGCAGTAAGGTCTTCAGGCGTGAACGATAGTTTGACGTTTTCCATATCAGCCGTTTGTGCGGTCTGGTCGCTAAACGTTAGAACGACATTATCGCCCTCGAAGGTGATACGGGCAACCACCTTCTCCACCTTCTCACCATTAATCACCAACGTCTGCACATTCCCGGCCTGTGCCGTGAAGGCAACAGACAGCAGACAAGCCATAGTAAATAGTTTTAGTTTTTTCATTTGTTTTTATTCAGTTAGTTATTGGAGTCTATTTATCGGGAGGCATGGAAACCTTCCATATTCTCATATTTCCGTTTCATCAAACGGATATAGATATGACGGAGCCATAACGGATGAGCCAGGGTCAGTATCAGTCCTACGGTTCCCAGCACCAAGTAGGCCGCGGTCTCATTGAACAGCAGCACCAGGACAGCCACCAGCACCAGGGGTGAGAACATGGCAAACATCTGGATAATCATCTGTACACCATTCTCTATATTATTCTTTCCCGTGATTTTCTGGTTCAGGGGAATCGTCTGCTTGTTGTATACAGCCAACTGAAACAACGTGAAATAAAGTAATCCGCTGGACAGCAACAGATAGGCCACCATCATCAGCATCGAGAATTTGCCTGCGACGACTGCCGGTAACATCAGCAGCATTGGCACTATGAGGATAGCCACATGGAAATAATACTTTGCCTTGAGCAGGGAGAGGATATTCTCCTTGTGGGTCATCAGCAGGTCGATATAGTTTCCCTCCGGTCCCATGATTTTCACCAACGTGGTCATACCATAGAGGCCAAAGCAATAGAAGCACCAGAAGTTGAGCATCATCTTGCCATCATAGATAGATGTATAAGAGATGAGTAATGTCAGGACGATAATCAGCGCCAGACTCATGATGACACGTGAACGGATAGCCTTATTACGGAAGATAGACTTGAGTTCCAGTTTCAGATACTCACCGGTCTGTCCGAAGCGCTCCAGGAAGGTGTACTGATAGACCTTCTTCATGGCAGCCTCCTTCTTGTCCAACTTCATAATCTCCTCACGCACATAACGGAACTGCATCCAACGGTTGAGCATGAACAGACCCGAGAGCAGTACGGCACAGAAGAGGAAGAAATACCAGGTTGAAGTGAAATCGCAGAGGAAATCTATCTGTTTGTCCATCCACTTCTCATTGATAGCAACCGGCAACCAGAAACCGCCATATACCAGGATAGGCAGCACCCACCACAGGATAGAACGGGCTGTCAACGTGCGTACGATGAGATAGAACTGACTATTGGCAAGTGTCAATAAGATGCCACAAAGAATAATCAACAGAGCTGTTGCAAATGAGGCACCGCCGCAAAGCACGATGAAAGCGTATGGCAGATAGAGCGCCAGCCACACCCAGTTGTAGCCAGCCAGAAGCGTGTTCACCAGGAATGTCTCAATCACAGAGTGAAACGGCATGGGTTGCAGCAGGTAGGGCATCACCATCATGGCAGGCGTCTGCTGAACGGCAAAACGCGAACCGAAATCGATAGCCAGCCACAGGGGCGACATGGCCAGGACCATCGTGAACATACGTGCCTCGCTGGCCGGCATGGCCAACATAGTGCCCAGGAATATCAGGTAGATAATCATTATACCTGCGCCCAGATACATCATGACCTTGGCAACAACATTCTGGTCGAAGGCCGGATTACGACGCAGGGCAAGACTATTCTGCTTACGCAGCAGCAGGAGAAGGCGTAGGCGATTCATATTATCTCAGGTCAATGACCTCGGCAGAGGGGAAATCCTTGGAATTGAAACGGAACTCGGAATCAGGCAGTTTTGAAGTCACCAGATTACTAATCACAAAAGTGGTCCACTTCTGCTTCTGCAACAGTTTCACCTCTGTAGGATGATACGTCTTCTTGTCTACGGTAATAAACATCTCCCTGACACGACGGCTCTGATCCGTAGCCGTGAGATGCACCTTGTACGACTTATCCGTCTGGGTCATGGTGTACTTGAATCCCTTCTTATACATATTCACGAAGTTATAGGGATTGAGAACCTGAAGCTGCGACTCTGAGGGATTTGCCACATTGACCTCTTCAGTCTTTGACATATAGGTCCAGAGTGTCTTTCCGTCAAACCACATTGTAGCCATCGGTGTGGTAGCATGAAACATCTTTCCTTTGACAGCAATCTTTCCACTGGCATCGCCATACTGCGCACTTGTCATTGAGAAATCAGCCTTAACACCATTGCGAGCACTCACCTTTGCCGCACATTTATCAAGCACCTCCTTGGCGCTCTGTGCCTGTACGCTACTAACTGTAAAAAGACTGAATACTATTGATAATGCTAATATATACTTTTTCATATCCTGAACAATTTTTAGTTATTTATCTTAAAGAACTCAATAGATTCTCGAGGCTCATATCATCCTGAATCAATACCTCACGCGGCTTGGAACCATGAGCAGCACCTACGATACCGGCTTTCTCCAACTGGTCCATCAATCGGCCGGCACGGTTATAGCCAATGGCGAACTTACGCTGAATCAGACTGGTAGAACCGCTCTGTTCGTGAACAATCAGACGGGCGGCATCATCAAACATCGGATCCAGATGACTCAGGTCGGCATCATTGCTGCCTGATGACATACCATCACTCTCGCTAACGGGAGGCTCTGGCAACTCATAAGGCTCCAGATAGCCCTGCTGCTGAGCAATAAACTGGTTGATATTATCTACCTCAGGGGTGTCAACAAACGCACATTGCACACGCACTGGATCGTTGCCCTGCAGATACAACATATCACCTCGGCCAATCAACTGCTGGGCACCCATACGGTCGAGGATGGTCTTAGAGTCGATACCCTGACTCACCTTAAAGGCAATACGTGCAGGGAAGTTGGCCTTGATAGTACCCGTAATGATATTCGTCGTAGGACGCTGGGTAGCAATAATCATGTGGATACCTACGGCACGTGCCTTCTGGGCGATACGGGCGATAGGCAACTCAATCTCCTTACCGGCAGTCATGATCAAGTCACCAAACTCATCGATGACCACGACGATATACGGCATATACTTATGTCCCTTCTCAGGATTCAGCTTACGGGCAATGAACTTCTTGTTGTAGTCCTTGATATTTCTCTCGCCTGCTGCCATCAGCAACTCGTAGCGGGCATCCATCTCTACACAGAGGCTCTGCAGCGTGCGGATTACCTTTGACGTATCCGTGATGATGGGAGATGCGTTTTCATCGGGAACCTTTGCCAGGAAGTGGTTGGCTATCTTTGCATAGATAGAAAACTCCACCATCTTGGGGTCCACCAGCACAATTTTCATCTCTGCCGGATGCTTCTTATATAATAAAGAGGTGAGGATGGCATTCAGACCTACTGACTTACCCTGACCGGTAGCACCTGCCACCAGGAGGTGAGGCGCCTTCGCCAGGTCGAACATAAACACCTCATTGGTGATGGTCTTACCCATGGCACAGGGCAACTCCATCGTGGTCTCCTGGAATTTCTTGGAGTTCAGGATGGATTCCATTGACACGATATTGGCTTTCGCATTGGGCACCTCAATACCGATAGTACCTTTGCCAGGGATAGGTGCGATAATACGGATACCCAGAGCCTTCAGACTCAAAGCGATATCATCCTCCAGGTTACGGATCTTAGCGATACGCACACCCTGGGCAGGGGTAATCTCGTACAACGTAATTGTAGGACCTACGGTAGCACGGATAGACGAAATCTCTATGCCGAAATTACGCAGCACCTCAATGATGCGGTTCTTGTTGGCATTCTGCTCATCCATATCGATATAGGGCTTTCCGTCGCTTTCATAAGTCTGCAGGAGGTCGAGCGTTGGATAATGATAATTCTCCAGGTCGCGCTTGGGGTCATAGGGCTCCATATTCTCAAATGCCGTCTCGTTCACGTTCTGTCCGTCGGCTTTCTCTACATCCTCAGCCACTACAATATCCATATCGGTATCATCCTGACCCTTGCTATTGCCGGCAGGCTCCTTGATGTCTGAATCATCGATGACCACAGGCTTCTCATTATAGGCAGGCTCCTGATGGTCAAACACAATCTCTTCTGCCTTGGGGTCGTCAAACACCTCGGGGTCTTCCTCTGTCTGAATCAGGTTCTCGTAAGAACTGGGCTGTTCCCCGTCTTCTTCCTTCGCAGTATTCGTCACAGTAAACTTCACCCTCTCCAGGAATTTCGTGGGATTCAGAATCTTGCGAATCCAGATAATGGTCTGATTGCTCACATAGCCCAGGAAACACAAAGCCACCAAGGCAAGGATGGCAACCAATCCAGGCAAACCAACATAGCGCGAAATGAAATCACCGATATACAAGCCGTGTTCGCCACCCAGACAGAAATGCGACTCGTTGACGATGGGATTTACAAACATAGCAAGAGCCACCGACGACCAAACCGTCAGCAGGGCAATGCAGAAAAACCATTTCAGCAATGATACCCTATAGGCGCGCATTAAAGAAAGTGAAAGCATCACCAGGAACAAGGGAATACCGAAGGCAGCCAGACCGAAACATCTGTTCATGAAGTAATACGACATCCATGCACCTAAGCTACCGATGGCATTCTTGAAGAGTTCGTTCTGGTTCTCCATATCACCAGAACGCAAGTTCTCTATGATACTCTGATCATAAGCTCCTGTAGTAAAAAAGGATACAAACGACCAAGCCATACAGATGGAGATGGCCAATAATATGATGCCGAGAAAGAAATGTACTTTCTCACTCCTTGTAAAATCCAAGATTTTTGAAAAGCCCGTTGCTTCACCCAAGGTTGTAGTATTAGCTTTATTCTGACTTCTTTTAGTCTTTTTCTTGTCTGTATTCCGTGACATTTTCTTTATTATTCGTTAATTCTTTTGCAAAGGTAGAAAATAAATATGAATTAAAGTATAAGATTTATGAAATATTTTGTATTTTTGCACCTCGAAAAGGAAAGAAGATGCTTAAAACAATATACAACAAGTACGATAAGGCATTGATTTCATCGCTTCCCATAGCGCAATTCCAAGGGAAAATCATTGTCGTTCTAACGCCAGGAGAAACAGAAAAAGCTGTGCGTTTCCTATTGTCGCAACCTATACTGGGCTTCGACACAGAGACGCGTCCGTCTTTCAGAAAAGGTCATCAGCATAAAGTTTCCCTCCTGCAGGTGGCCACACCAGACATCTGTTTTCTGTTCAGGCTCAACTATACGGGACTGACAGACTCACTCATCCAGCTCTTGGAAGACGAGAGTGTATTGAAGATTGGCCTCTCGTGGCACGATGACATCAACTCACTCCATAAGCTCAAGGAATTCAAAATGGGCAGATTCATCGACATCCAACATCATGCCAAAGAACTGGGTATCGAGGATTTGAGTCTGCAGAAAATCTATGCCAACCTGTTTGACCAGAAAATCAGCAAACGCCAGCAATTGAGCAACTGGGAAGCCGACATCCTGACAGACAAGCAGAAGTCCTATGCTGCTACCGATGCATGGGCATGCATACAAATATACAACGAGATTATAAGACTCAAAGAGACAAGGGATTACAAACTAATTATTAAAGCAGAAGATAAGAATGAAGCAAGTATATCTGAAAAGGGGTAAAGAAGAAAGTCTGTTACGTTTCCATCCATGGGTTTTTTCAGGTGCCATCCATCATCTTGACGATGGCATTGAGGAGGGCGACGTGGTACGTGTCGTATCAGAAAAGGGCGTTTTCATCGCTGTAGGTCACTATCAGCAAGGCTCTATTTCCGTACGCGTACTCACCTTTAATGATGTAGAAATAGATGACGCTTTCTGGCACTCTCGCATTCAGTCGGCCCTCAACATGCGTCAGGACATCGGGTTGGCCAACAGTAGCAATACCAATGCCTTCCGATTGGTGCATGGTGAAGGTGACTTGCTACCAGGACTGATTATCGACGTCTATGATAAGACCGCCGTGATGCAGGCTCATAGCATTGGCATGCACATGTCGCGCCACGCTATTGCAAAAGCCCTGGCTGAGGTCATGAAGGGTCGTATTGAGAATATCTACTACAAGAGTGAGACCACCCTACCCTTTATGGAGCCCGAGAATGGATTCCTGCTTGGTAATAGTGATGATAACATCGCCATTGAAAACGGCCTGCGTTTCTATGTGGACTGGCTCCGTGGCCAGAAGACCGGTTTCTTCGTGGACCAGCGCGAGAACCGCGCTTTGCTGGAAAAATATGCCAAGGGTAAGCGTGTTCTCAATATGTTCTGCTATACAGGTGGTTTCTCGTTCTACGCCATGCGCGGTGGTGCCCAGCTGGTACACTCTGTCGACAGTTCTGCCAAGGCTATCGAGCTGACCCGTCGCAATGTGGAACTCAACTTCCCTGGCGACCCACGTCATGAGGCTTTCTGTGAGGATGCCTTCAAGTATTTGGACAGCTCATCACACACTTACGATCTCATTATCCTTGACCCACCAGCTTTTGCAAAGCATCGTGGAGCGCTGCATAACGCTTTGAAGGGATACACCCGTCTGAATGAGAAGGCATTCGAGAAGATTGAGAAAGGTGGCATCCTGTTCACATTCTCCTGCTCTCAGGTGGTCTCCAAGGATCATTTTCGCAATGCCGTATTCACGGCTGCAGCACAGGCCAAGCGCAAGGTGCGCATCCTGCACCAGTTGCACCAGCCTGCTGATCACCCCATCAATATCTACCACCCAGAGGGTGAGTATCTGAAGGGCCTCGTACTCTATGTTGAATAAAGTTAGGCAGTATATCTCCGAACATCGTTTGCTGGATGCAGACAAACGCTATCTGGTGGCCCTCAGTGGTGGCGCCGATAGCGTCTGTCTGCTTCTTGTTTTAAAACAACTGGGTTATCAGGTGGAGGGCGCGCATTGTAATTTCCTGTTGCGTGGCGACGAGAGCCATCGTGACGAAGCCTTTGCCCAGACGCTCTGCAACGAGCACGATATCCCCTTCCATGTCATCCATTTCGACACACGCACTTACGCCCAATTGCATAAGGTCAGCATCGAGATGGCAGCCCGCGACCTGCGTTATCAGTATTTCGAGAATCTCAGACGTGATATTCAGGCAGAGGGTATCTGCGTGGCCCATCACCAGGACGATTCCGTAGAGACCATCCTCATGAATCTGCTACGTGGAACAGGTATTCACGGACTCTCAGGCATCAAGCCTCGCAATGGTTTTATTCTCCGTCCCCTGCTCTGTGTCAGTCGCAAGGAGATTGAAGCATGGCTGGCCGGACAACATCAGACTTACGTCACCGACTCCACCAATCTGGAGGCCGATGTGGTACGCAACAAACTCCGTTTGAACGTCATTCCACAACTGCAAGCCATCACGCCGAGTGCCGTCAGCAATATTCTCCAGACGGCCCAACACATCAGCGAGGCTACCACCGTCTATGACCATTATATGCAGGAGGCCATTGGCCGCCTGGTAGATAATGATTCCATCACTATCGACACTCTGCTTCAGGAGCCATCTCCCGAAAGTATCCTGCACCAGTGGCTCAGTCCCCTCGGCTTCACTTCCGCCTTGATTGAGAACATCTGGCAGTCGGTAGCCACATCACAGTCGGGTGCAGAGTGGTATTCATCCACCCATCAGCTCACCATCTGTCGCGGCAAACTTATCGTGGAACCCAAACAGGCAGAGCGCCCTACCCTACGTATTCCTGAGACTGGAGTATATATCTACGATGAAGCCACCAAAATTCGCTTGTCGCAACAGAAAGGTTCCACCGTTATCAAACAACCAGCCACGGCCTGTCTCGATGCAGAGAAGATACATTTCCCCCTCATCCTGCGTCCCGTCGCTACTGGCGACCGCTTCACACCGTTTGGCATGAAAGGTTCAAAACTTATCAGCGACTATCTCACCGACCTACATCTCTCCGTCTTCGAGAAACGTCGCACCCTGGTATTATGCCAGTCTGATGGCACCATCCTCTGGCTCGCAGGCTACCGCCCAGATGCCCATTTCTGCGTCACTTCATCTACCCACTCCACCCTTATTATTACACTGGAGATACAAGAATAATTCAAATCTCCAAGAAGCACTAATGACTTCCAATATATAAGAATATCATTCCAAGGAGAACTAAAGCCAGGTCAACAGCCTTTGCCCTCAGGTTCTTCTCGCGGAAGAACATCGCCCCACAAAGGAACGACACGATGACCGAACCACGACGTACCATTGACACGATACTGATCATGGCCTCTGGCAAAGAGAGCGAATAGAAATACATGAAGTCGGCCGTGGACAAGAACACGCTGACGCCAATGATAGCCCAATCCCAATGAAAAGGGGTTGTCTGATTGTGTTTTGGCCACCACAAGAGCAGCAACATCACCAGCATCATGAAACACTGGTAGATATTATACCAAGACTGTACCATCATACGATCCAGTCCTACACCACCCTGACCTGCTGGTGCCATCAGATACTTATCGTACAGGCCGCTGACAGCTCCCAGCGCAGCAGCGCCTACAATCATATATATCCAATGATCATGCTTGAAGTCGATACCTTCCTTCTTTCCGCTACGACTGAGCAACAGGAATGATATGACAGCAAGTGACACACCCACCCATTGCCACACATTCAGTCGCTCGCCAAAGAACAATAACGCACCTACCAGCACCATCACCGGTCGCGTGGCGTTGATAGGTCCAACGATGGTAAGCGGCAGATGCTTCATACCGAAATAGCCCAGTATCCATGAAGAGAGTACGATAAGTGCTTTCAACACGATAAACTTATGAACCTCCCAACCACCACTGGCCACATGGAAGATGCTGCCATCAAGCATATCCGTCATACCACTCAATAGGATAAACGGCAGGAATATCAGCGATGAGAACAGCGTGTTAAGAAACAAAATTGGAATGACGGCGTTATCCTTCAATGCCTTTTTCTTCAGAGAATCATAGATACCCAAAAAGGCAGCCGACAAAAATGCTAAGATTAACCACATAATTAATATTTAATATCTACTAGGAAAAGGGCATTGCCCGGCATCGACTCGCCAGCCTCCGTACGGCGTTTGCCCTCTATCACACGACGAAAATCATCTATTGACATTCTACCCCGGCCAACCTCAATCAACGTACCGACAACGGCACGCACCATATTACGCAGGAATCTGTTGGCCGAAATCTCGAAATACCATGTTGACGGGGATGTCTGATGCCACTCAGCACACGTCACCTTACAGAGCGTAGTCTTCACATCTGCATGACTCTTGCAGAAAGCACCAAAATCTTCATACTCCAGGAGCATCCGTGCTGCCTCGTTCATCTTTTGGAAATCCAGCGGATAATGCAATTCGCAGGAATAATGACGCGCAAAAGGAGACTTTACTGTATGTACATAATAATAATAGGTGCGCGAGGTAGCAGAGAACCGGGCATGCAAGTCATCGCTGACAGGTTCTACTTTCTGCACAGCGATATCCTGTGGCAGCAGTTTGTTCAACTTATATGCCAACTGTTTGCAATCAACCGCAGACTCCGTATCGAAATGAGCCACCATCATCTTGGCATGCACCCCCGCATCCGTACGACCGGCACCGGTAATCTGTATCTCTTCGCGAAGCAATAGCGACAAGCCCCGCTGCAGTTCACCTTGCACAGAGATACCATTAGGCTGTACCTGCCATCCGTGGAAACGTGTTCCATCGTAACTCAGTGTTATAAAATATCTCATTCCTTCGTACTATAAAGTGTTATGTTACAATCAGAACCTGCAGCATATTTCACAATCAGTTCCTTCAGATATTCCGCATTGGCCATGACACGTTCACGATTACCGTCGTACCCATTGACCAGTACCACCAGGTGGGTCGTCTCCAACGTCATCTTCGTACGCTCATTGTCGCTCGTGGGAGTTCCTACTCCACCCTGAGCATCACGGTATACGGGCAGTCCGGCAATATTAAGCATCCCACGACCGATTCCCTCGTAGGGTTCACCCTCACGACCAATACCAAGTGTCAGCGTGTCACCCACGAACTTATCGGCATCAAAGCCGCCAATGCTGTAACCATAGGCTATCGAAGCCACATTCACCAAGTCCACAAGGGTGTCTATCTGGTAGAGTTCCTTCCCTTGCAACATACGTCGGATCAGTTGCTCACTGGCGGGACGATAACGTGAAGGATCCTTCCCGCATGCCTTGTAAACCCTACGGGTAGCGGCAATAGAAGGAAGTTCCTTAAGCGACTCGGTGGTCAACTCCTGACGACACTTGTCTCCCAGGCGACTGATCTCATCCCATAATTCAGCATGATACGACGTATTCCGTACCTGAGCTTCAACACAAGCACCTACGAATTCAGGACAAACCTGTTCTATTTCTTTTGATACAATAATCTTCATGCCAACATCTCCAGGAATTCATCCTCACTCACAATCCTCACGCCCAACTTCTGGGCTTTCTCCAGCTTCGATGGTCCCATGTTCTCTCCGGCAAGGATGAAAGAGGTCTTACCACTAATCGAACCAACATTCTTACCTCCATTCTGCTCGATAATGAGTTTATACTCATCACGGCTATGATGGGCAAACACACCGCTTATCACGATACTCTGACCTGCCAGCTTATCACTTGCGGGCATCGTCTGCTCTTCCGATAATGCCATCTGCAAACCGTATCCGCGGAGACGTTCTATGATTGTTTGGTTCTCTGGATCATGGAAATAGGAAATGATACTCTTTGCCATCACCTCACCGATACCTTCCACCTCCTGCAGTTCCTCCAGTCCGGCATTCATCAATGCATCCATCGACTTGAAGTGGCGTGCCAGCAAACGAGCCGAGGTCTCACCTACAAAACGGATACCCAGTGCGAAGACAACGCGCTCGAAGGGCACTTCCTTCGATTTCTGTATACCGTTGACGATACGCTGGGCCGATTTCGTACGCGAGCCGTCACCATTAATCTGCTGTACCTCGATATCATACAAGTCAGCAATGTTATGGATAATCCTGCGCTGATAGTATTCATTCACGGTCTCAGGACCAAGAGAATCGATATTCATCGCCTTACGGGCAATGAAATGTTCGATGCGTCCCTTAATCTGCGGCGGACAACCGGCATCGTTGGGACAATACCATGCAGCCTCGCCCTCATAGCGCACCAACGGTGTGCCACATTCCGGACAGCGCTTGATGAACTGTACGGGCTGCGAGATGATAGGACGCTCATCAATGTTCACACCCACAATCTTGGGGATAATCTCACCACCCTTTTCCACATAGACCATATCACCGATGTGGAGGTCGAAACTACGGATAAAATCCTCGTTATTCAGCGTTGCACGCTTCACGACAGTACCTGCCAGCTGTACAGGTTCCATGTTGGCAACAGGCGTCACCGCGCCAGTACGACCTACCTGGTAAGTCACTTCCAGCAGACGCGTGCATTCACGCTCAGCCTTGAATTTATAGGCGATTGCCCAGCGCGGGCTCTTGGCTGTATATCCTAATGAACGTTGCTGTCTTAACGAGTTAACTTTCAGCACAATACCATCCGTAGCAACAGGCAGGTTCTTGCGTTCGGTATCCCAATAGTTAATGAAGTCGATAATCTCTTCTACGGTCTTCACCTTGCGCATACCCTCGGATATCTTGAATCCCCAGTTGCGGGCTGCTTCCAGGTTCTCAAAGTGTCCGTCGGCAGGTAATTCCTCGCCTAGCAAGTAGTAGAGATACGCATCCAGCGAGCGTTGTGCGACAACCCTTGAGTCCAAGCTCTTCAAGGTACCACTGGCCGCATTTCTGGGATTGGCAAAGAGCGGTTCCTCAGCAGCCTCACGTTCAGCATTCAGTCGCTCGAACGAAGCCCACGGCATCAGAATCTCTCCACGAATCTCAAATTCCCTTGGATACCCTTTTCCTGGAAGTATCAGCGGAATGGTGCGAATGGTCTTCACATTCTGCGTCACATCATCACCCTGCACACCATCGCCACGTGTCACGGCCTGCATCAGATGTCCATCGACATAAGTCAACGAGATACTCAGTCCGTCGTATTTCATCTCGCAGCACACTTCGAAATCCTCGCCGGCCAATCCCTTACGCACACTTTCATACCAGTCACGTACGTCCTGCTCATTGTAGGTATTTGCCAGCGAAAGCATCGGATAACGGTGGGCTACCTGACGGAATCCCGTCTGCAAGTCACTGCCCACGCGCTGGGTTGGCGAGTTAGGATCAGCCATTTCGGGATGACGTGCTTCCAAGTCCTGCAACTCATGCATCATCAAATCAAACTCCTGATCACCAATCACCGGCTGATTCAGCACATAATAGCGATAGTTATGCTCATGCAACTCTTGTCGCAGTTGTTCTATTCTTTGTTTTTCGTCCATAGGTTCTTCTTTTCAATCCGCAAAATTACAAAAAATATACCGCTAATAACACAAAACGCGCAAAAAATTTGTATGATTAAAGAAAAAACGGTAAATTTGCAGATTATGAAACCAAATCAAAGAAAAATAAGTACTCAGGATAAGAAAAAACTGATTGCATCGGCATGCGTGACATTCATCATTGGCTTTGCCGGTGTGGGCATTATCAGCCTGTTCACCAACACTGACGAGAACGATACCGCACAGGCACAAGCACCTATTGAGACCGTCCAGGAGCCCCAGCCCAAGGAGCAATTCGACGATAGCAAGGTGCAGGAATTCAAGAGCCAGCTGGAAAGCGACAATCTGCTCTACGTCTATGTTGACAACATGTACGAGTGGCTTCAGGACAGTATCAACGCATCCCATTGTGATTCCACCTTTATCAATCTGGTCAATGGCTATCATGATATCGTGACGATGCTGGGCGAAGGAAAACTTGAGGAGGTGATCCAATACCAGAATGAGCATCAGGTGCTCAGCGACAACCATCTGTGGCAGATTCGTGCTGCATACAAAGGCTGGCGTGACGAGTCAGGCGAACACGAATACGATGCCAATAGCAGCAAGGAGGCCAAGGCGCAGTTTGAGCGCGACTACAAGGACATCGTGTCCTTCAATGAGATATACATGATACACGAAGGAAAAACAGAAATAGCAGAGTAAACACACATTTTTATATGCGAATAGACATTATTACCGTACTGCCCGAGATGCTTGAGGGCTTTGTACATGAATCTATATTGGCACGTGCCGAGAAAAAAGGACTGGCCGAAATACGCCTTCATAATCTGCGTGACTATACACTCGACAAATGGCGCCGCGTAGACGACTATCCCTATGGCGGTAGTGCCGGTATGGTGATGCAATGCGAGCCAATTGACCGTTGCATCACAGCCTTGAAAGCAGAACGCGACTACGACGAAGTTATTTTCACCTCACCCGATGGTGAGCGCTTCGACCAGCACATGGCCAATGAACTGTCGCTCAAAGGCAACCTTATCATCCTGGCAGGTCATTACAAGGGTATTGACCAGCGCGTGCGCGACCACCTGATTACCCGTGAAATCTCAATTGGCGATTTTGTGCTTACTGGCGGAGAACTTGTTGCTGCAATGATAGCCGACGCGGTGGTACGCGTTGTACCTGGCGTCATTGGCGACGAACAAAGTGCCCTCTCCGACTGCTTCCAGGATGACATCCTCGCAGCGCCTATCTACACCCGTCCTGCCGACTATAAAGGCTGGAAAGTGCCCGATATCCTGCTGAGCGGTAACGAAGCAAAGATACGCGACTGGGAAATGGAACAAGCCATGGAACGTACCAAGCGACTGCGTCCTGACCTGCTGAAAAAATAATCAGATTATTAAAGTTGAAACAATAAAGAATCCCAGCCACCTGACAGTGACTGGGATTTGCGTTGTAATATCAATGATATTGCTTTACAGCGAACTTACTCAGCTACGGGAGCCTCTGCTTCCTGAGCAGGAGCCTCTTCAACAGCAGGAGCTGCTACTTCCTCAGCGGGAGCACCCTCGGCAACAACCTTAACGGGAATCTCAGCGCTTACTTCCTTGTGGAAGCGAACAACAGCAACATAGTCGCCAACCTTCTTAATATCCTTCAGGACGATGATCTTACGATCAACTTCCTTGCCCAGCTTAGCGAGCTCCTCAGCAACGGTCATGTTAGTAACAGAACCATAGAGCTGACCAGTAGCGCTAACCTTAGCAGCGATAGTAAGTGCAACACCCTCGAGAGCGGCAGCCTTCTCTTCAGCGGCAGCCTTCAGAGCAGCCAACTTGTGAGCCTGCTGCTTCAGGTTCTCAGCGAGAATCTTCTTAGCAGAGGGAGAAGCGATAACGGCCTTACCCTGAGGAATCAGGTAGTTACGGCCATAACCCGACTTAACATTTACGATATCGTTCTTGAATCCCAAGCCGATAACATCTTCTTTCAAAATCAATTCCATTCTTGCGTCCTCCTTTGTTTATTTCATCAAATCGGTTACGTAAGGCAGCAATGCAATCTGACGTGCACGCTTAACGGCCTGAGCCACACGGCGCTGGTACTTCAGAGAGGTACCGGTGATGCGACGGGGCAGAATCTTACCCTGCTCGTTCAGGAACTTCTTCAGGAACTCGGGATCTTTGTAGTCGATATACTTGATACCGCTCTTCTTGAAACGACAGTACTTCTTCTTCTTTGTATCGATAGAAGGAGCAGTCAAATAACGGATTTCACTCTGTTCTGCCATAATTTAAGCCTCCTCTTTTTTACCAAGCTTGCTACGACGCTTCTCAGCATATTCAGCAGCATACTTGTCAAGTTTAACAGTCTGGAAACGGATAACCTTCTCGTCACGACGATAGGCAGTCTCCAATGTCTTAATCACAGCTGGCTCAGCGTTGAATTCGATGAGGAAATAGAAGCCAGAGGTCTTCTTCTCAATCTGGTAAGCCAGTTTCTTCAATCCCCAGGCCTCTTCGTTCACGATCTCAGCGCCTTTGTCGGCGAGAACCTTCTTGAACTTAGCGACCGTTTCCTTTGTCTGTTCGTCAGACAAAACGGGAGTTAAAATGAAAACGGTTTCGTACTTATTCATACGTTTAATTAAAAAGTTAAAATAATATTATTTTGCAAAATGCGGGCGCAAAGGTACGACTTTTTCGTGAATTAACAAAACTTTTCGTACTTTTACGCCCACAATTTAACATATTATATGAGATTTGGTCTATCTTTCCAGTGCTTCACACTCTTTTTGCCATAAAGTACTGAATGCATCACTTGGCATTCGCCAGTCTCCACGGGGTGATAGACTGACACTTCCCACCTTGGGCCCGTCGGGCAGGCAAGAGCGTTTGAACTGCTGGTTAAAGAAGCGACGGCAGAACGTCTGCAGCCAATGACAAATGGTGTCATCATCATATTTCCCCTCGAAGGCATGTTGTGCCAGCATGAATATCTTCGAAGGACGGAATCCCCAGCGCAACATATAGTAAAGGAAGAAATCATGAAGCTCATAGGGACCTACGAGGTCTTCCGTCTTCTGCTGGATATTTCCCTGTTCATCGGCAGGTGTCAGTTCTGGCGAGATAGGCGTTTCTATCACATCAATCAGCACATCACGCTGTTCGGCAAATGCGGGCAACTGTGCCAGATAGCGAATCAGATACTGTACCAGCGTCTTGGGAACGCCGCCATTGACGCCATACATAGACATGTGGTCACCATTATACGTACACCAGCCCAAAGCCAGTTCTGAGAGGTCGCCCGTACCGATAACCATACCGCCTACCTGATTGGCTACATCCATTAATATCTGCGTACGCTCGCGCGCCTGCGAGTTCTCATAGGTCACATCATGAACAGCGGCATCATGGCCGATATCCTCAAAATGCTGGGTGACACTCTTGGCAATACTGATTTCCCGCTGGGAGATACCCAGGGAAGTCATCAGACTGACAGCATTATCGTGCGTGCGGTCGGTAGTGCCGAAGCCAGGCATGGTGATACCGATGATACCCTTGCGTGAGAGCCCCAGCTTATCGAAAGCACGTACCACGACGAGCAGTGCCAGCGTAGAGTCGAGACCACCGCTGATACCAATCACCGCCTTGTCGCAATGCGTATGGTGCAACCGGCGACAGAGTCCCATCGTCTGGATATTCAGGATCTCCTCGCACGAAGAAGTCATCTGTCCATCTTCAGGGATAAACGGATGCGGATTGACCGGACGAACCAGTTCGAAGGGACGCGCGTTGACGCTCTTCGCATAGACGACACGTGCCGTAGCACCATCCTGTGCCGTGCGGAACGTCGTGTTATTCTGTCGCTCACCGCGCAGACGCTCCACGTCAATCTGCTGAATCTGCAACTGAGGCTCCAATGAGAAGCGGTCACCCGTAGCCAGCTGTCGTCCATTCTCGAAAATCATAGCGTTACCGCCATACACCACATCCTGCGTGGACTCGCCAAAGCCGCAACTGCTATAGACGTAGCCACACATCATGCGGGCACTCTGCTGAGCCAGCAGCGAACACAGATAGTTGTGCTTGCCCAGCAGCTCATCCGTTGCCGACAGGTTCAGGATGATATCCGCCCCAGCCAGCGCCAGGTTATTACTTGGAGGCAGCGGAGCCCATACATCCTCACAAATCTCAATACCGAAACCAACCCCGTCGCAAGTACGGAAGACGATAGGTTCTGCAGACACATGAATCAGACTGCCAGCCAGATAGATATCCTGCGGCATGAGGTCGGCAGCAGAAGCAAACCAGCGCTTCTCATAGAACTCACAATAATTGGGCAGATAAGTCTTGGGAACAACACCCAGGATGGTGCCACCCTGTACGACAACGGCACAATTATAAAGCAGTGGACCGATGCGCACAGGCACACCTACCACACTGATGATATCCAGCTTGCGGGTGAAGTCGAGCAACTTGATGATAGCCTCCTCGGCCTTCTCGAGCAACAACTGCTGACGGAACAGATCCTGACAAGTGTAACCCGTGACAGACAGCTCCGGGAACACGATGACCTCAGCACCTTTTCCCTCAGCCTGGGCAATGAGGTTCTCTATCTGTTGAACGTTATAGTCCACATCGGCTACGCGCACACCTGGTATGGCAGCAGCCACTTTGATTAATCCGTACTTCATTGATTTGAGGTTTAAGGAATTATCAACGAACTGTCGCCGTAGCTCAAGAAGCGGAAATCATGAGCAAGGGCGTAGTCGTAAATCTTATGCCAGTCACCCTTTACAAAGGCACTCACCAACAGCAGCAGCGTTGACTGCGGCTGGTGAAAATTCGTGACCAGCATCTTCACTATCTTATATTCATAGCCAGGGGCAATGATAATCTGCGTACTGCTGTGCAGCGATGCCAACCCGTTACGGTCGAGCCAGTCGAGCAAAGCCTGGATAGCAGCACGTGGAGAGACATCCATGGCAGCGGAAGCAGATTCTTCACTCTTCACTCTTCCCTCTTCCCTTTCATACGGTTCCCACTGGTTAACGTGCAACTCATCCTCCTGGATATCGGGATTACGAAGCACCTTCAGGCCCATGTAATACAGGCTCTCCAGCGTACGCACGCTCGTGGTACCCACAGCAATCGCCTGACAGTCGTGCTTCAGCAGTTTCTCGAAAGTCTGACGCTTCACGCAGATATACTCCGTGTGCATCTCGTGACCCTCAATCTCCTCACTCTTCACAGGCTTGAAGGTACCGGCACCCACGTGCAGCGTCACCTCCTCACGGTCAATGCCGTGGGCGTCAACCGACTGAAGCACAGCATCCGTGAAATGCAGGCCCGCCGTAGGCGCAGCCACACTACCCTTTATCTTCGAGTAAACCGTCTGGTAGGTTGTCTTGTCACTCTCCTGCGTCTCACGATTCAAGTAAGGCGGGATAGGCAGCTCGCCCATCGACTCCAGTATCTCCGCAAAAGACACCGTCTGGTTATCCCATTCAAAGTCTATGCGATGACTCGTGCCGTGCATCTCACCGCGCGTAGCCTTGATCGTCAGTTTTGAGTCACCGACCGACAGTTCCCTGGCCAGTGTTCCCTCCTTCCATTTCTTCAGGTTGCCCACCAGACAGTACCAGGCGCAGTGTCCGCGTGTCTGGAACATCTGTTCGTAGTCGGCAGGGAAAGCCGGTTCCAACAAGAACACCTCGATAAGGGCACCCGTCTCCTTACGGAAATGCAGACGCGCCTGAATCACCCTCGTATTGTTGAAAACCATGAGAGCGCCCTCTGGCAGATGACTGGCCAGATTATAGAAGACGTCCTCTCCCACCTCACCGTGCTTATAGAGCAACAGTTTTGAGTGGTCGCGCTCCGCCAATGGGAATTTCGCAATGCGCTCATCAGGCAGAGGATAATTGTAATCGCTTATATGAATATGTTTTGTATCCATTAATTGTATTTAAGTATAAAGTGTATAGCACGACTTCAGGATAGCATAGACGATCGTGAGCAGCAGGATGCAAATCACGATGTCCACGTCAGACTTCTGATAGCCTGTCGCCGTATATTGCGTTGAAACATAAAAATCCTGTGTATTAATCTTTTTGTAGATGTGCTGGTGCAGGAACCACATCCCCGTACCGACGACACCGCCCCAGAGCAGTCCGCAGAGGATGTCACCGGGGAAATGGACGCCCAGATACAGACGTGTCCAACAGTTCAGCAGCGACCACAGTATCATCGCCACCGACAGCACCTTGCTCCGTACCAGAAGTGTGAAGAAGATAGCAAGACTGAAGGTGTTGGCAGCGTGCGACGAGAAGAAGCCATAGCGCCCGCCGCGATAGCCATTGACCACATCCACCAGCATCGCAATCTCCGGGTCACGGGAAGGACGCCAGCGTGCCACCCAGGGTTTCACAAACAGGTCATTGAGGGAACCGGCCAGGAAGACGCATAATCCTGCACAGCCCAGGACAAGCAACACCTTCTGTATGTTGTCGTTGTTCTTGAGCACCAGGTAAAACAGGCCCAGGTAAAGCGGTATCCACGTGGTGGCCGTCGTCAGTGTCTCGACAAGACCATCAAGGAACAACGAATCACTTCCGTTGAACCAGAGCAGCAACTGTTTGTCTAACTGTATCAATTCTTCCATAATCCTCAAATCTCAAACCTCAAATCACCTCAATCTGCGAAGTCTCTACCCATCCCTGCTTTCCGTCGGGCACACGTACCTCGCGCCAACCGTCCATCGTATCGTCGATGACAGTCACCTTCGTGCCCTCGTGGAGGATAAACAGGTCAGTACCGTTCTGTGCAGGCGTACTCTTCACCGTCACTGCCGACTCCATGATGATGGCGCCGTCACGATGGTCAATCATCTGCTTCTGATGCCAGGCAAAGACATTTCCCATAACAAAGCCCACCAGTAGGAGCAGACCGCCGAAGAAGCCGATCTTACGCAGCCATACAGGTGAACAGAACAGATAGACCAGCATCAGGCAAATGGCGCACATCAGACAGAATACGGCTACATAAGCCCATCCGTCGACGCTCAGCATGTTGACCATCGAGCGATACCAGGTGGTCAGGAAGAACTCCGACTGCGGCACAATCTTGTCCACCGTCTTGCTGCGGGCCAGCTGCAGGTTGAAACGTATATCCTCATCGCCAGGCGAGAGCAGCAATGCGCGTTCATAGTTCAATACCGCACGCGTGATATTCTCCATACGGTAGTACGAGTTACCCAGATTGTAATACAGTTCTGCACTGGGTCCTACCTTCAACAACTGTTCATACTGCTGAATAGCCTGCTGGTAGTTCTCGTTCACATAACTGCTGTCTGCCTCTGCCTTCGACAGTGCGAAAGCCGATGAAGGCATCAGCATCAGGAGCAGCAGGACAGCCGTAGCCACCCCTTTCTTCGGTTTGCGATTCATACCCTCTTCAATTTTCTCGATGGCAGTCATTGCCGTCTGGTACACCTTATTCATATTACCCTTGGGATCACCGGGGGCGTAGCGTTCAAACTCACACTCATCGATAGCACTCAGGAACTGGTTCACGGCATCGCCATCTACCTGATGGGCCGAGAGACGCTCGCTGATATTCTCGCGCGACAACTGTTCTACGGGGATATTCAGTTTATCGCCTACGTAACCCCACAGACCACGGAGTGCTTCATCATAGAACTCGCCAGGCTTGTTGTCCTTCATCAACTTAGCCGCCTTCTTCAGTCGCTTCGTGGCAATCTTGTTGGCCTTCTTTCCACGCACCTTGCCCAGGTCGGCATTCTCGATGGCACGCTTGCGGAATACGAGGAACAGCATCATGAAGAAGCTCAGCAGAATCACAATCGTCCAAAGGTAACGTCCCGAACCGAAGTAATAATCGCCGTCGGCCTTGATGCTTGCTCCGCCCAACTTGATATGACGGATGTCACTACCCAGCATCTGGATATCCTCCTGATCCGAGAAGGTCTGTACCTGACTCTCGCCACCTTCACCCTTGGCCACATCGAGGTGATACTCCTCAGATGTCAGCGTCTTATACTGCTTGGCCTGCGTGTCGTAATACACAAACTCCACGGGAGGGATGGTGTACTGTCCCTGATGACGCGGCACGGCCAGGAACTCATAGACCATGCTTCCCTCCAGTCCGCTCATCGTCAGGCGCGACTTATCCGTCGTCTTGGCATCATAGGTATCAAAATCCTTCGGGAAATTCACCACCGGCTGCTTCATCAGCTTCAGGTTACCCGTACCACTGATGGTCACCTTCACCGTGAAGGGGTCGTTGGCCTTCAACGACGTCTTGTCAATCTCCGTCTTCATCGTGAACTTACCTACACCGCCCGAGAAATTGGCCGGACGCGTGGGCAGCGGGTCTACTTCAATCTTGACGCCAGGTGCCTGGATCTGTTTCTTCACCTCCACATAGCCAGAGCCGCCGTTGAAGAATGCCTCAAACGGGTCTATGTTGCGGTTCTGCTGCACCACGACGCCATTGAACGTGATAGGTGGCACCTGCAGTTTGCCCGACATCTGCGGGAACATCACATACTGGCTCCACGTCACTGTCTTATAGTTGCGCCCGTTAAACTGTTCTATCTTGAAGCTCTTCTCCTGAGGCAGGGGAATCTCCTGCGTGTGGAAGCCTTTCAGGTCGGGCATTTTTCCCTCCAATTGAGTCAGACTGACCAGCGTATACACCTTGTAGGTCAGCAGCACAGGCTCCTGTTCCACCACACGTTTCTTGGATGCACTCACCCTGATAAACAGGTCAGAACCTGATATCCGCGAACCGGCAGCACGTGTCTCAGGCTGCTGACTGCTGCGACCGCCGTTGGCCTGCGCCGTCCCGCTCACCTGAATCTTCAGCGCGTTAGACGAGATCTGCTTGCCCTCGGCCGTAATCGTGGCGGCAGGAATCGTAAACGTACCATTCTTCAGGGCACATAATATATAGGTATAGGTCACCGTCGACGACTGTGACGTGCGTCCGTTCACCATGCTGAAGCTCGACTGCGTGCTGGTGCTCGGACCCATCAGCACCTCGAAAGCCTCCGACGGAATCTGACCGATACGGAATCCCTTCACATCCTGCGTGTTCACCGTGTAGGTCAGTCGGAACTGCTGGTTCACGGCCACCTGCTGCGGCGCATTGGCAGTCAGCGTCTGCGCCGCCAAGGGGAGAAAGGAGAAATGAGAGATGAGAAATATGATTACTCCTGCAATCATATTCTTTCTCATTGTCCCTTGCTCACTTTTCTTCTGAAAACTATGTCTAATCATATCTTTCATCTGTCATCTATCATCTATCATCTGTCAGTCTACCAGTTCTTCTCGATTCTGCGACGCTGAGGCTGTTGCTGTGCCTCCTTCATACGTTTCTGCGTCTCCTTCTCACGTTGCATAGCCGCGTTCAACAGCTGTTCGGCATTCTCCTTGCTCATCGGCGGTTCCTGCTGCTGTTGCTGCTGGTCCTGCTTCTTCTGCTTCTTCTGCTGTTGCTGCTGCTTATCCTGCTGATCCTGCTTATCCTGCTTATCCTGCTGCTGGTTGTTGTTGCCGCCGCCCTGATTCTTCAGCTGACGCTGACACAACACCAGGTTATAGCGCGACTCATCATCATTGGGATTGCAGCGCAGCGCGTTCTTGTAGGCCTCAATAGCCTTACCGAAATCCTTCACGCCCTGATAGGCCACGCCCTCATTATGATAAGCCTTCGCCTTACGCAGCGGATTCGTCTCAGCCTGCGCAGCGCGTTCAAACATCATTGCCATCGTGTCGCAACGTTCCTTCTGCACCAGTTTGTAGTCCTGCGGAAACATCGACGTGGCGAGGTTGTACTGCACGCGCGCATCCGTACTGTCGGCACGGTAGGCCTTCAGGTAGTCCACCTGAGCCTCCTGACGCTTGTCGGCCCTGTAGAGCGCGTTACCCTTACGGATCAGTTTGCGGGCCTGACGGTTATCTGCATACGATGAGACAGATAATGCCGTCAGCAGTAGCAATATAATATAATATCCAGAATGTCTCATTATCGCTTAAAGAGTTTTATTTTCTTGAGTATAGGATTCCTGCGATCCAGGATACATATTTCTATGATTAAGAGCAGCAGGGCAAACGCCGCAGCATACTGGAACTGCTCTGCATAGTCGCTGTAGATGGTGGTCTCACCCTTCTCCAGCTTGTCCAGTTCCTCGTCCAGCAGGCGCTGCGCACTACTGTTGTTGTCCACGTGGATATAGGCGCCGCCACCGGCCTGAGCCACCTCACGGCACATGTCCTCGTTGAGGCACGACATCACCGTGTTGCCCTGGTTGTCAATCATATAGTTACCCGTATCAGGGTCGGGCACTGGTGCACCGTTCGTCGAACCGATACCCAGCACATACACGTTGAAGCCCTGCTCGTGGGCTGCCTTAGCAGCCTCCACGGCATTACCCTCATGGTCCTCACCGTCGGTAATGACGATGATGGCCTTGCCCACGTGCTCCTGCTGCGTAAAACTATGACTGGCCATCTCTATGGCACCGGCTATATCCGTGCCCTGGTTCACAATCATCGAGGGGTCGATGGTGCTCAGGAACATCTTCGCCGACACATAGTCGCTGGTGATGGGCAACTGCACAAAGGCGTCGCCGGCAAAGACAATCAGTCCTATCTTATCGTTGCTGAAACTCTCCACCAGGTTCTCCACCATCATCTTCGCACGGTCCAGACGTGTAGGAGCCACATCCTCGGCACGCATCGAGTTACTGATATCCAGTGCTATCACCGTCTCTATACCCGAGCGCTTCTCCTGACTGATACCGTTGGCCTGTTGCGGACGTGCCAGCATCAGGATGACGAGCACCAGTGCCAGTTCCAGCAGACAGAACTTCACCAGCGGACGCCAGCGCGACACGTCGGGCATCAACTGCTTCATCAGTTTCGGGTCGCCAAACTTACGCAGCCTTTTCTTCTGGTTGAAATATGTGACAAAGCGGATCAGGGCCAACACAGCCACTGCCACCAACAGCCACAGATATTCAGGGTTTTCAAATCTAAACATTACGGTATCCTCCTAAAGATCGTTATTCTGAGAAGTATCTCCAGCAACAGGGCGCCCAGTGCTATCAGGCCATATTTCTGATAGTCCTCATAGCGGCGGCTGTAGCGCTGCACTTCTATCTTGGATTTCTCCAACTTATCGATTTCGTGATAAATCTCACGCAGTTCCTCTGCATTACGGGC
This sequence comes from Prevotella communis, assembly GCF_022024115.1. NCBI lineage: Bacteria > Pseudomonadati > Bacteroidota > Bacteroidia > Bacteroidales > Prevotellaceae > Prevotella > Prevotella communis. Next base: position 1,747,283 of record NZ_CP091792.1, on the reverse strand, counting down.
ACGGTAGAACTTTCCGTTCGTCGTATTGGCAATATCCGTCAGCGTCTTCGTGTCAATCTCCACCGGCACCTGGATATACTGCACGCCGCCACCTACCGACAACGGATAGCGCGCCGTACCGTTCGTACCCACACCGATAGTATAGACACGTACGCCCAGGCTCTGGGCTATCTCTGCCGACGTCATGGGCGACAGGTCACCGCGGTTGTTACTACCGTCGGTGAGCAGTATCACCACCCTACTCTTCGCCTTCGAGTCCTTCAGTCGGCTCACCGCATTGGCCAGACCCATACCGATAGCCGTACCGTCCTCAATCAGTCCGCGGGCGGCAATATCCGTACGCACGTTGTGCAACAGCGACAGCAGTGAGGCGTGGTCAATCGTCATCGGACACTGCGTAAAGGCCTCACCGGCAAAGATGGTCAGTCCGATGTTATCGTTAGGACGACCGGCGATAAACTCTGCCGCCACCGCCTTTGCAGCCTCCATACGGTTGGTAATGTCACGGGCATCATCACGCAGGTCTTCAGCCAACATAGACGTTGACACGTCCATAGCCAGCATGATGTCGATACCCTCTATATTCTCGTTCTGCATGGAGTCGTGCGTCTGAGGACGCGCCAGCACCACCACCAGCATCGTGAAAGCCAGGATGCGCAGGAAGAGCTGTACGGGCATCAGCATCACCTTCCAACTGCGCCCCGTAAAGCGGAAGGCGTAGGTGTCGGCCATCTGTATCGTAGGCTCGCTCTTCTTCCTGAACATCACATACCACACAATGTAGGGTATGATGAGCAGTAGCAGAAACAGATATTCTTTATTTGCAAATTCCATCACTCAACAGTTTTACAATAACTCATAGATGTAGTATGCGATGGCACCGAAGATAACCACACAGCCGGCAGCGATGACAGCAATCGTGGTCTTCAGCACCAGGCGGCGTTTGCGTGTCTCCTGTTCCTCCTGCGTGTATTGCGGTTTCACAGGCTCCTGACTTACAGGCTGTTCTATCTTCGTCTTGTTGATGAAGTCAACGGCGCTCACCAGGTTGGCATCGTTCTCGTTGATCAGCGTAGAGTACTTGGCAAACTTCACCAGGTCGGCCGTGAGGAAGAGCTGGCGCAATTCTGCGAGCGACTCCTGATCAGCATTCTTCATCAGCTGGTCGATAATCTCGCTGCTGGTCATCTCCATCGCGTTGAAGCCATAGCGCTCCTCTATATACTTACGCAGCGTATCGGTGAGTCGTGTGTAGTACTCCTTCGGGTCTTCCGATGTCACCATCTTGTCGGCCTTGATCTCCTCGATGGCCTTCATGGCCTTCTGGTGAGGCAACAGGCGTTTCACGATGCGGATATGGGCAATCACGGGCTTGTTGTCGCGCAAGCGGATATACAGGTAATACAGCACAGCCAGCAGCACCAGCAGCAGCACGCTCAGCCAGAAAGGCAGGGCCCAGTCGTCGAGCTCCCAGTCAAAGGGATTGTCCTGCACGTCCTTCGGACCGAAGTACTGCTCGTAGTTCGTGGTGTCCACATCTACCGTCAGCACCTTCAGGGCCAACTGATTAGCCGCGTAGTCCTTACCGTCAACCTTCACCGTGAAGGGTGGCAGGTAATAGAGCGTGTCCTGGAAAGACGTCAGCACATAGTTCCTGCGGTGACGCACCTGTCCGCCATCCACCTTCTCATCGGGCACCTCCACGAAACCCAGCACCTCGATACCTTCCGGCAGCAAGGCCTCCTTCGGGAACACCACATTGGCATTCTCGTCTGTCGTGGCCGACACCGAGAGCTCCACCTGCTGTCCCACCAGCATCTCCACACTGCTCAGACTGGATTCCACCTTGACCTGAGCCAGCGAGGAAAGGGATGAGAGATAAGAGACGAGAAATATGATTAGTACTTTTTTCATGTTATCCTCGTTGTTTAAACAGACCCAGCATCGACTTCACGTAGTCATCGTCGGTAGCAATACTGACGCTGTCCACGTTGCACTTTGCAAAAGTCTCCTTCAGTTCTGCCTGACGGTTCAGCCAGTAGCGGTGATACGTGTCGCGCAGTTTCCTGCTGCTCGTATCCACATACTGCTCGTAGCCCGTCTCGGCATCCACCACCTTCATCAGTCCCACGTCAGGCAGTTCGCAGGCGCGCTTGTCGTACACCTGTATAGCCACCACGTCGTGTTTCCTGTTGGCAATCGTCAGTTGCTGCAGGAAGTCCTGACGTGCGTAGAAGTCGCTCAGTATGAACGCCGTACATTTGCGCTTGCTCACACTCGTGAGGAACTCCACCGCCTGTGCCAGGTCCGTACGACGGCTCTCTGCGTGGAAGTCCAGCATCTCGCGAATGATGTACAGGATATGCTTGCGACCCTTCTTTGGTGGGATATATTTTTCTATCTTGTCAGAGAAAAAGATAACGCCGATCTTATCATTGTTCTGGATAGCCGAGAAGGCCAGGGTGGCAGCTATCTCGGTCACCACGTCGCGCTTCAGCTGCTTCTGCGTACCGAAGTCCAGCGAGCCACTCACGTCGATGAGCAGCATCACCGTCAGTTCGCGCTCCTCCTCAAACACCTTCACATAGGGTTTGTTGAAGCGGGCCGTCACGTTCCAGTCGATATCGCGCACATCGTCGCCATACTGGTACTCACGAACCTCCGAGAAGGCCATACCACGACCTTTGAAGGCCGAGTGATACTGGCCTGCAAAGATATTGGCACTCAGTCCGCGCGCCTTGATTTCAATCTTTCTTACCTTTTTTAGTATCTCAGATGTCTCCATCATCTATAGCGGTAGCAAATTATTCACTTTTCACTATACCCTTTTACCTTCCTTAGGGCACTTCTACCTTATTAATAATCTTAGACACGATTTCCTCGCTGGTCACGTTAGATGCCTCGGCCTCGTAGGTCAGTCCGATACGGTGGCGCAGCACGTCGTGAGCCACGGCACGCACATCCTCGGGCACCACGTATCCGCGACGCTTGATGAAGGCGTAGGCGCGTGAAGCCTTGGCCAGGTTGATGCTGGCACGGGGCGAACCGCCAAATGAAATCATGTTCTTCATATCCTTCAGACCGTAGCGGTCGGGGTAACGGGTAGCGAATACGATGTCTGCGATATACTGCTCAATCTTCTCGTCGATATATACCTCGCGCACCACCTCACGGGCTTTCAGGATCTCCTCCTTCGTGGTCACGGGAGTCACCTTGGGCAGACTGCCTGCGATGTTCTCACGGATAATCTGCTTCTCCTCTTCCAGCGTGGGATAGCCGATAACCACCTTCAGCATGAAACGGTCCATCTGTGCCTCGGGCAGCGGATAGGTACCCTCCTGCTCAATGGGGTTCTGCGTAGCCATCACCAGGAATGGCGTGGGCAGGTTGAAGGTCTCGCTGCCAATGGTCACCTGTTTCTCCTGCATAGCCTCCAGCAGTGCACTCTGTACCTTGGCAGGTGCACGGTTAATCTCGTCGGCCAGCACGAAGTTAGCGAATACCGGACCCTGCTTCACCAGGAATTTTTCGTCCTTCTGTGAGTAGATCATCGTACCGGTCACGTCGGCAGGCAACAGGTCGGGGGTAAACTGTATTCTACTGTATTTCGCATCAATCAGTTGTGACAATGTTTTGATTGCCAGAGTCTTTGCCAGACCAGGCACACCTTCCAACAGGATATTGCCGTCGCTCAACAGTCCGATGAGCAGGGAGTCAACCAAGTGTTTCTGTCCAACAATCACACGATCCATACCCGTCACCAGGTTGGTGACGAATGAGCTTTGCTGTTCAATCCGCATGTTCAGTTCGCGGATATCAATATTTTCTGCCATAGTTAATTTTTTTGTTTGTTTTGTTCTGTCTTAAGAATTTCTTTAGTTTCAGTTTTGGAATCTTCACCTCCTGCCCCTCTTTCAGGGCGCTCGTGGTGATATTATTGTAAACCTCTATATAACATTCCATTCCTTCGCCCAACGTACGTCTGGCAATACGTTTCATGGTGTCGCCGGGACGTACCTTCTCCATGCGGTCGGTACCCACGATGCCATAGGCTCCCGTGCGTACCCTCACGTCCATCGCCTCGTATTTCTTCCAATCGGGTTCTGGCTCTGGCTGCTTCACCTCGGGCTCGGGCTGTTTCACCTCGGGCTCTTTCACCTCTGCCTGCTCCTCTGCCTCGGGTTTCACCTGCATGGTGTCTACCTTGGCGGTATCCTTCACCTCTACTACGGGTGCTGCCTGTACGGCGGCAGTGTCGGCAGAAGCGTCTTCTGCAAAGAGTTCCTGCATATCCATATGACGGCCGTAGAGATAGCCTCCAGCGAAACTGATGACGCAGGCGATAATGGCTATCAGCAGCCACAACCACCAGTAGGAAGCCGACTTTTCCTCTGCTTCCTCTGCCACATCCTCTTCTACAGGAGCGGGGGCTGCCTCAGGCTCGGGCTCGGGCATAGGCTCGGGTTCAGGTTCCGGTTCAGGAACGACAACCGGTTCGGGTTCCGGCTCAGGAACAATCGTTGGCTCTGGTTCCGGCTCGGGAACGACAACTGGTTCTGGTTCCGGCTCGGGAGTCGGTTCTACAACGGGCTCCGGTGTCTCCTCAGCGATAGCGGGCTCTTCCACCTCGGGCTCATCGTCAAACTCTACGCCGTCGTTAAGCACCACGGTCTCAAACTGCGAGAAGGGCTTGTTCACCAGTTCCTTCATCGCCGCATCGGGCGTAAACGTCAGTTTCTGGTGACTGTCGATGGTGACGCGTTCGCCCGTGTTCACGTTGACGCTCTCGCGCGCATCCACGTCAATCACCTTAAACGTGCCTAGGCCCTTGATTTTCACCAGTTTATCATTGTTCACACCGTCCTGGATCGTCTCAACGAAATCCGTCAGGAACTGCTGTGCCTCGCGCTTGCTGATACCAGCTTTCTGAGCCAGCATGTCGGCCAGCTCTGCCATGAATATCTTACCCATTACTCGGCTCCTCCTTTCTTGATCTTATCCTTCCAGGTAGGATTAGGCTTGAAGGCCAGCACCAGTTTTGGTGGCACCAGCATACGCTGTCCGGTGGTGGGGTTCACCATCACACGCTCCAGTTTCTTCTTCACTTCAAAATTGCCGAAATTAGCCATCTGTACGCTGTCGCCCTCCTGAAAACAGTCGCTCATCACTGCTATCAGCGACTCCACCATCTTCTGTGTCTCGGAGGTTTTCTTCTCCGTGCGACCAGCCAGTATGCTTATAAATTCCTTGTTGTTCATCCAATTGTCAATTATCAATTGTCAATTATCAATTAATCACTTCTCCGTAGAGGTCAAACTCCTCAGAGTCGGTTATCTTCACTTGATATATCTTTCCAATCTCCAGTTTCACGTCCTGACGAATCAGCACCTCGGGATCTACCTCGGGCGAACAGAACTCCGTGCGACCAATGTAGTAGTCGCCCTCCGTGCGGTCTATAATCACGGGCAGCGTCTGTCCCACCTTCTCGGCCTCTATCTCCGCACTGATATTCTGCTGCACGCGCATCAGCTTATCCAGTCGGCGCTGCTTCACGTCCTCGGGCACGTCATCCTCGTAGTGGTCGGCAGAATAGGTACCGTCCTCCTCGGAATAGGCAAAGGCGCCCATACGCTCAAAGCGCGCCCATTTCACGAAGTCCACCAGCTCCTGGAAGTCCTCGTCGGTCTCGCCTGGGAATCCCACCATCAGCGTGGTGCGGATATGGATGCCGGGCACCTCACGTCGCATCCGCTCGATGAGTGCCATCGTCTCCGCCTTCGTGGTGTTGCGGCGCATACGTGTCAACATATGGTCGCTGATATGCTGCAGGGCGATATCCAGGTAGCGGCACACGTTTTTATTCTCGCGCATCACGTCGAGCAGGCGCCAGGGGAAATGTGTGGGATAGGCGTAATGCAGACGAATCCACTCCACGCCCTCGATATCAGCCATCTGTTCTATGAGTTCGGCAATACGCTGTTCGCCATACAGGTCTATGCCGTAGTAGGTCAGTTCCTGTGCGATGACCTGAAACTCCTTCGTACCCTGACTCACCAGCCAGCGCACCTCGTCCAGGATCTCCTCCATGGGGCGGCTCTGGTGTCTGCCCGTAATCAGCGGGATGGCGCAGTACGCACAGTGGCGGTCACATCCCTCACTAATCTTGATATAGGCATAATGGCGTGGCGTAGTCAGTTTTCGAGTCTGACCACTCCCCTCTCTGAGCAGAGAGGGGCTGGGGGTGAGTCTTTTTAATAGCTCCTTATAATTGAACTTTCCGTACCATCCGTCCACTTCAGGAATCTCGGCTTCGAGGTCGGCCAGATAGCGCTCTGAGAGACATCCCATCACATATATCTTTTCCACCTCACCAGCATTCTTGCGAGCCACCTGTTCCAAGATGGTATTAATACTTTCCTCCTTGGCGTCAGCAATAAAACCACAGGTATTCACCACAACGACCTCGCCTTGCGGGTCGTCGCTGTCGTGGGTCACGTGGAAGCCATTGGCCTCAAACATGCCCATCAGGTTCTCGCTGTCCACCAAGTTCTTAGAGCAACCAAGCGAAATAAAATCAATCGTCTTCATTTTTCACTTTTCACTATTCACTTTACCCTTTAAAAAGCGAATCAACGAAATCCTTTTTATTAAAGAGCTGCAAATCCTCCATACCCTCGCCCAGTCCGATGTACTTCACGGGCACCTTCAACTGGTCACTGATACCGATGACCACACCACCCTTGGCCGTACCGTCCAGTTTGGTGATAGCCAGCGACGTGATCTGCGTCACGGCAGCAAACTGCCTTGCCTGTTCAAAGGCATTCTGACCGGTAGAACCGTCGAGCACCAGCATCACTTCGTCGGGTGCCTCGGGCAGCACTTTCTTCATCACGTCCTTGATTTTCTTCAGCTCGTTCATCAGGCCCACCTTGTTGTGCAGACGACCGGCAGTATCAATAATCACCACGTCGGCATCATTGGCCTTGGCGCTCTGCAAGGTGTCGAAGGCTACGCTGGCGGGGTCGCTACCCATCTGCTGCTTCACCACAGGCACACCTACGCGCTCACCCCAGATACACAACTGCTCCACGGCAGCAGCACGGAATGTATCGGCGGCACCCAGATACACCTTCTTGCCGGCCTGCTTAAACTGCCAGGCCAGCTTACCTATCGTTGTGGTCTTGCCCACACCGTTCACGCCAACCACCAGGATGACGTAGGGCTTATGGTCTGCAGGCAAGTCCCAGTTATCATTATCATCTGTGTTGTTCTCAGCCAGCAGCGCTGCAATCTCTTCTCGAAGGATTCCATTCAACTCACTGGTTGATACGTACTTATCGCGAGCCACACGCTCCTCGATACGCTCAATAATCTTCAGCGTGGTATCCACGCCCACATCGCTCGTAATCAGCACTTCCTCCAGGTTGTCGAGTACGTCATCATCGACCTTCGACTTACCTGCCACTGCACGAGCCAGCTTGTCAAACACGGAGGTTTTGGTCTTTTCCAATCCCTTGTCCAGTGTCTCTTCCTTCTTTTTCTTACTAAAAAAATCAAACAATCCCATATTCGAATACGTATTACGAACTGCAAAATTACAAAGAAAAATCCAAAACCTTGCAGCGTCGACAAATTTTTCACTCTTACCTCTTCCCTTTTCACTTTATTTAGTACATTTCACGGATTTTACACCAATTCCACCGATGAAATCGGGCATTTTTCGCCCTCCTCTACTTCAGCGGCACACCGTGCGTGTTTTTCACCTCCTTCATCACGAACACGCTGTGGAAATAGCCCACGCTGTCTATATTGCCCAACTTGGTGCGCATAAACTCCTGATACGACTCCATGTCGCGCGTCTGTATCTTCAGCGTGAAGTCATATTCACCACTCGTATTGTAACACTCCGTTATCTCCTCAATGCTCTGGATAGCCTCCATGAAATCGTCCATCAGCACCTGCGAGTGATGCTTCAGGCGCATGTGGCAGAGCACGGTGATGCCATTACCCGCCTTCTTCGCATCAAGGATGGCATGATAGCCCTTGATGAAGCCCTCACGCTCCAGTCGCTTCTGACGGTCGAAGGCTGGCGAGGCCGACAGGTGTACCCTGGCAGCCAGTTCCTTGACGGTAAGCGTAGAGTCGTTTTGCAAGATGCGCAATATCTTGCGGTCGGTGTTGTCCAGTTCGTCGTATGTCATAATTTACCGAATAATATTCTGTTATATCATAGATTCACGGTACAAAGATAGAATATTTTACTGAACTTGCCAAATAAATTACAGAATATCATACCTTTTATCTACTTTTGCACCCGGAAATTCATTAATCACATAAACTTAAATAGCAACAATGAGCAAAGTAATCAAAGGTATCCAGGTTCCACAGCGAGCCGATTTCGTAGGCAGTTTCCTTCGTCCCCAGAACCTGTCAGACAGCACACGCAACCAACTGGTACGCGAGTTGACCGATAAGCAGAAGCAGTTGGGCTATCACGTCATCACCGATGGCGAGTTCAACCGCACCTTCTGGCACCTCGACTTCTTCTGGGGCTTTGGCGGCGTGACCCACGAAGAGGGCGGCGACGTGGTGTTTAATGGCGAGACAGCCCGACTGGACCGCGTATTCCTCACAGGCAAACTCAAGGCACAGCCCCACCCTTTTATCGATGATTTCCGTCGTGTACAGCAGTTTGAGGACGGGCAGACCATCGCCAAGCTCACCATCCCCTCGCCTGCACAGTTCTTCCAGCAGCTCATCATGCCCGCCAACTACGCCGGCACCATCGCCATCTACCCCCACCTGCAGGAACTGATTCGCGATATAGCCCTGGTATATCAGAACTTCATCCGTCAGTTCTACGACGCAGGAGGCCGTTTCCTTCAACTCGACGACTGCACATGGGGTGCCGTCCTGGGCGAGGCCGCCTCACAACGCTATGCCAGTCTGAGTGCCAACCTTGACGACGTGAAGGATCTGCTGTTGCAGGTCAACAATCAGGCACTCGAGGGGCGTCCTGCCGACCTGCTTGTAGCATCCCACATCTGTCGCGGCAACTACCACTCTACGTGGTTCAACAGCGGTGCCTACGACTCGGTGGCCGACTGGGTGTTTGCACGCGAGAACGTGGATGTGCTCTACCTGGAGTACGACGACGAGCGCTCAGGCGGTTTCGAGCCTCTGGCCAAGGTGAGCCCCGACAAGCACGTGGTACTTGGACTGATCACCACCAAACGTCCCGAACTCGAGGACAAGGCCGCCATCATCGCCCGCATCCGCGAGGCATCCAAGTACATCCCCCTCGACCGTCTGTCGCTCTCGCCCCAATGTGGCTTCGCCTCTTGTGCCATCGGCAACAAGCTCACCGTCGACGAACAATGGGCCAAGCTCCGTCTGGTCAAGGAGATATCCGACGAAGTATGGGGAAGTAACTCATAAGACCTGAAAACAGCAAAAATCCTGATGCATGAGCACCAGGATTTTTGCTGTATCTTACATCATCACATTTTTACGATATCCCATGCCCGTCACGTGACAGATGAGCCTTCCCTCCTGGTTGGTCACGCGCACCTCTACGGCTGGGATTTTGTGGTGGTCACATATACCGACAGCCTCAGCCCACAGCACATCACCCTCACGAGCACTCGATACAAACATGATGCTGCTATTGATGCCAAACGTCAGCTGTCCGTTGTAGTTCATCCAGGCAGCAATGGCCAAGTCGGCAAGCGTAAACAGCGCCCCACCCTGACACACATTACCACCATTCAGGTGCATCGCCGTTACCGTCATCTGCGCCACGGCATGCTGCCCGTCCACCTCCGTAATCCTACAACCAGCATTGGCTGCAAACCTATCCGTCCTATTCAATAATTCCTGTATATCCATTGTCGTTTATGTTTTGCGTATATTATAGAGGCAGCCCTGCTGCGTTATCAGACATCATCTCTATAGTATCACACACACGCAGGCTCCAATTCGCGATCTGCCACTTTCACAACATCAGCATTAAGAGCAGCAGATATTTTGCAAATAGTGGCCATTGTCAAGTTGTGAGTACCAGAGAGCCATCGGCTCACCTCTGTCTCTGTCTTTCCCATCAGACGGGCAAAGTCCTTCTGCGACATTCCCTTTTCTTCAAGGATGTCGTAGATGCGGTTAGCAATAGCTACAGACAGTTCCATTTGTAGTTTCATCTCTGGAGAGATAGTACTACGAATATCGTCCATAATTCTGTTAGTCTTCATAATATTTCTCGCCATCCTCCAACAGCTCTATAAACAGATTCTTTTCCATATAGTTTCTAAATCTGCTGCAAAAATATACATAAAAGTTGATTTCCGCAAATATTTTGGCAAGAAAGACAATTCAAAAGACAATTAAGGAATCCATCACCAGTCATATCCCTCTTACGTCTCCCGCCATCAGCCCTCAGCCTTCAGACCTCTTCCCTCTTACATCTTCCTTCTTACATCATCCCTCAGCCATACTCTAGCCTGCTTCTAGCCATACTCTAGCCATACTCTAGCCATACTCTAGCCATACTCTAGCCTGCTTCGTGAGTGCTCCACGGAGCAGCCTAGGAGCAGCTTAGGAGCAGCCTAGGAGCAGCTTAGGAGCAGCCTAGGAGCAGAGTGATTGCTGCCTAAGAGCAGGCTAGAAGCTGAATTAGTGCCTTTTCCTAAACTCACTTGACAGTTTTCACCGGGTTAAACTGAATTACTTGTCAACATCGTTTACATCGTACTGAAAACCTTGTCACTCTCTGCAGGCTAGAAGCTGAATTAGTGAAAGCACTAAAAAGTTGTGACATGAATTTCATTCCATCAGAATCAGATTCGCATAGCCTATACAGAAGAAATACAAGCCAGACAATGTTCATTAGGAACAGATCCTTTTAGTAAACCACAGACTTATACATCGTAAACCATAGGTTAACACATCGTAAACCATAGAGTAACGACTTAAAAACCATAGAGTAATGAAGCAATGAGGAGCAGAGTGATTGCTGCCTAAGAACTGGCTAGGAACTGATTTAGGTTGTCAGTTCTCTATCTCACGACTAGAATCTGTTGACGGGTTAATATGACATCAGACTTCAGACATCATACTTCAGACATCTTCCGACACTCACCCGTCCCCTCTGTACTCAGACACCTGACATATCGTTTGTACGAATGCTATTTTTCTTAAAGAGTATTAAAAAGAATACTTTTCTGATGCTTTTATTTGCAAAATGGTATTCTTTTTATTACCTTTGTACCAACATAAAGTATAAACATGAAAGCGTATAAGGTTATTGAAGTCATCAAAATGCTTGAAGCTGACGGATGGGTACTTGTAGCCACCAAAGGTGACCATCGACAATATAAACATCCTCAGAAGAAAGGCAAGGTGACTATCAGAGGACATAAAAATGAGGTATTAAACCAATTTCTCTTGAATAGTATTTGGAAACAGGCAGGTTGGAAATAATAAAAAAAAGGAATGGATATGGAAAAAATTATTGTAAATGTATCTTGGTGTGACAAGAATTATGGTGCAGCTCTGAGCGAGAACGTGCCTGGTGCAGTGGTTGTTACTGCCAAAACGTACAACGAACTTATTGATGAAGTACGCAACACACTCAACTTCCATATAGAAGGAATGATTGCAGATGGCGATGATGTTCCCCAGTGGCTTCGCGATGGCGACTACAAATTCGAGTACCATCTGGATGCCGCAGCCTTGCTGCAGATGTGCTCTCCTTATGCCTCCATTGCTGCAATCAGCCGTGCTTCAGGTATCAATCAGCACCAGCTGAGCCACTATGCCAACGGTATTAAAAAGCCTCGTCCAGAACAGCGCCGTCGCATCGTTGAAGGTCTGCACAAAATAGGCCGTGAACTTATTGCTGTGGAATAACACTTATTTATAGATGTACAACGGCAGGTATCATGTTGATAACCTGCCATATTTTAGTTGGGTCCGCTCGGCTCTGCCGCTTCGCTTGTCGAAGAATGATGAGCACCTCATCAAACATCAAACATCTTCCCTCTTACATCTCCCGCCTTCAGCCTTCAGTCCTCATGCCTCTTTTAGTTTCTCCCACACCTTCACCATAGCATACGTATCGAGGCAACAGTATTGCAGTAAGGCCTTGCGAGCCGCTTCCTGCTCCTTCGGTTCCATGAACTGTATCTTTGGGAAGATAGTCATGGCATCATTACCATTTTGCACGCCACCTTCCAGGTTATGATAATCCAGCGACGGGTCGTCGGGGAACAACGACGGCAGCACCCTCTTGATTGAGAATGAGCCTCCCATGGATGGCAGGTAATACTGACCAGCCGCAAACGGGTCGAGCAAATCCTTGATATTTTTCATGATGTTCAGAAGATGCTCTGCCAAATCAGGATACCATCCAGCCAGTTCCTTGATGCGCGTACACTCAAAGGACTTGTTGTATGCCAGCGTACACACATCCATGGGAATATCCTGACAGAGCTGTTCTGCCAAAGCCCTTCTCGGGTCTGTACCCGATATGCCCAGATGTTCTTTATGGATCAGTTCCCCACCCTCCTTTTCAATGATGTGAAGTGAATACTGGAACGTAATCTGCTGATACACCTTCGTACCATCAAACTGCGGAATCACCTGCTGCATCGTCTCGAAGTCCAGGAAATACAACGGATAGGTCAATGTATCAAGAAAAGCCTTAATCTTATCAGCCTCAACATGAGGGGTGTTTGATAATCCGCTATCCACTTGTATCCGTCTTACAGGAGTCAGTCTCTCATTCTTGATATCATCGTAAGTTACAAGCCCCTGGCGATAATACTTCAGCTTATCAGAGAAACGCATACGATAGAGGTCAAAGACAGATGGTGACGGCAAGTGACGTGAGCAGTATTTGAAGAAACCGCAGTCATAAGGCTTCTTGCAACCCTCCCAGATATCCATCGTTGGCTCTTCTGTCTGCTGCAGCAGTTTCCTTGCCGCTGCCTGTCCGTTCTCCACCTTATCATATTCATTGGCTATCAGTTCCTCCATGTCGTTTATCACGAACAACTTCTGCAGGTCCAACTCACCCTCCCTGACATAATCAGAATTCAGGCAGACCAGGAAGGTGCCCGTTACGTTGACGCCACACTTCTTGAGCACCCATTTCTGATAGGCCACGTCTGGCAGATACTTGTCCAACTTGGCCGGATTACCATTAAATTCCGGGAAGCTGGTACTCTTCACCTCATAGATAGCCCAGCCATTTTCCGTCTTATGAAGGATATCCACAGCACAATAATTTCCATCATAACTGAATGAAGCCTCGCAGATATTCTCCTGCCCTGCCTCCATCAGCTGCTTAGTCTTGGTAATCATGGCTGAAAGGTCGAGCCTACCATCCTCCTGATTGGTAGTGACGTCGACATATTCCCCCAGTAATCCCATAGCCAGGTCTCCCACTTCAGTACCGTTCTCGAATCTTGCTTCGCTACTGGGATCCACCACTTCCTCCTCAGGCTTATACACACTCATCCATAAGCACTTAGGACACTGGCAATACTTGGCGTACTTTGATTTTGACAACTGCTTCATCATTAATTCTTCATCAGTTGGTCTATCATATCCTTCTTTATTCCTCCACAAAAACCAACAAGTTCTCCCTCATCAAGTTTCTTGCCAAACACGAAATCAGCAATCAACCATCCACATTCACTCCCATCAGGGTATTGGATAACATACGGCTTCGTTTCATCTTCAGGATCAGGAAGAGCAAAAATGCCAGACTCATCTTTCAGTTCGAACTTCACAAATTCATTGCCACATTCAATCGTCACAGCCTTAAAAGGTTTCATCTCTAATGTTGACTCAACGCAAAGAGTATTATACAGATAGCCTTCCAGATACAGCTGCATGCTGTCAAGTTCACCAGATTTTATCTGTTCAAAAGTATTCTCTTCGCATGGTATAAAGACCTCATCTTCATTATCATTAAGATCGACAGCGCTTAATGGCACCTGATGAGCTGGAGGCAGATTATCCTCATCTACCTCATCATAGTCAAAAAGATTCAGCTTACCTTTTACATTCAGTATTGGCTCATCAAACATCCAGGCATCTTCCAACTCCCACTTGATTACCCCAGGACCGTCAGCCCATAAGGAATCAGATTTGCCTTCCTCGAATCCCTTAACAGTAACATATCCAATAATGGCACTTGTAGGAAGTGTGTCAAGAGCAGGAAGGTTTCCAAATCCTACTTCATTCTTGATGATTGACTCCATATACTCAGGAATACCAGCAAAGAAGTTTCTTGTCACTTTCTTCGAACTGGCATGAATCAGAATACGGCCAGGCACCTTTGCTGCCTTCCATGTTCTGTTCTCTACATCCTTAATGCCTGCGCAAATTAGCGATGCCCAGGGCTGTTGTACTGATAGTACTTTCATAGTCTTTCGGTTTTTAGTTATACGTTTATTCTTAGATTCTGTTTGCAAAGATAGCAATTATTTGTTCACTCAAAGCGAACAGAAGATATTTTTATTCAGGTTTCCCCTCTTCTATCCTCAGATTTAGGTAGCATTAGTCTGAGATGAGCCATCGACCGATATTTGTTTTGATTTAAATTCCATAGAAAGGGGTACGAGACTTGACTTTGAGTTCGCAGTTACAATGAGAACTTTATCAGATATATTGCAGACATATTTATTGCGAATTTTGGCTGTCGCACGTGTCTGGCGAGGTGAATTGGTATTTGAAATAAGAAGTAGTCTCCCCTGCTCAATTGGTTCTCTTAATTCCTCTGGGGTATTGCTATATAAACGCCTTGCAAGTACCAGGATGACAGGACATTTGACTTTTATAAGGAAATGCAGCACGTCGCGTTCCAACTTACTACTGAAACCACTAATAACGCATTCGCCTTCCTCATGTTTCCCTGATGCCCAGTCATAGCACTTCAACACCATATCTAATGGTATGGTGCTGGAGGCTAAAAAGGCTGTTTTCTTTAGCTTCAAAAGATCCTTGTTACCAATACAATTCATCTTACTCTTCGTTCAACTCATCACCCATACGGTATTTTATATCGTAGTTGATAATAAAGTCAAGTTCCTCATCCGTAAAGCCGTAATACTTGGCTAGAATCTTGTCAATCTCGTCGATGATTGGTTTAGATTTCTTTGGAAAGAATTGCGCGAATCGTACCGCACCTCTATTAGCATATTGATATTCTGCAACCTGGATATTGTTATTTAAGTCAGCATTAAGTTTTTCTGCCTCTTTCTTTAGTGTATTATCTGACAAATTTTTGGGAACCCTAATATCTGATATATATTTTTTCGTTAAATTGTAGCAGTCTGAAAGTACTATCCAATAATAGAAGAAAGTGGAAGAATTTAGAAGAGAAAAAGCATAATTCTGATATTTTTGAGAAATCTCCCTCTTTTTATATGAATCAGCAATGTTTAAGCCACTATTTATGAGGGTATCGATATTCATCAATGCCTTACACCAATAAATGGGTGCTGCATGATAATAAATATAACTATCGTTGAAAAACTCTGAAGCCAAAGGTTTACCAGACTGTAAAAGTTTCTCTATAACAGATCGTCCTATTTCTCCATCTAGTTTTGGGGCTGAAACGCAATCATAGCATTCCACATATTTTATTTTATTAAATAGAATTGAGCGTTCATTTGCATAATATTTCAAATATCTGCAAACATATTTATGAGACACATTTGATTTTCTTCCTATATATATACCCGCTCTAATTTTTACTCCAGTAAACAATTCTGAAGGGTTCCTATCTCCAGAATAGTAACTATTCCAACTCTCACAATTGTGATATATTAGATTTTGGTATTTTGCAAATCCATCAATAGACATACCACTAAGAGGTATGATATACCCTATTGAAGATTTGCCATTAGATATACTTATACAACGCTCTCCTACAAGTGCGAATAAATTCTTAGAATCATAAGAAATGTAGTGTCTAACGTTATATGGAATACTTCTGTCTGTAAATGTCACATACGGCGGATTACCAATAATCACATCGAAACCTCTATTACCATTTATTATATCGTAGTATTCTGCAAGCCAATGGAAAGGTTGATGAGACTTTAACCATGCATCATAGCCTAAGCCACCAAAGTATTGAGCCTCGGTTGCTGTGGATGAATATAATTTCTTATTTAGAAGGTCATCTAATTTCTTGAGACGTTCTTTTAGCTCCTTCTTTGCATTGCGATAGGTATCCAAGTCCGCATGTTGTTCAAGTTGTACTTTTTTGAAGGTGTTGTAAGCATGGGCCACGATATCCATTTCAACATGTACCTTGTCTTTGAACTCTTGACGTGCGAACATATCGCCCTCAACTAAGTCTCTTTCCAGGTCAGCCTCAGTTGCATATCCTACAAGGGTATTGCCACAACGAATATTAAAATCAATGTCTGGCAATGGGTCGAGACCAAGATTCTCTTCACGAGGATTTACATCCACAACTGCGACCATCTTCAGAAATAGTCGGAGTTTGGCTATTTCCGTAGCCTCAACCATAATGTCTACGCCATAAAGATTGCGCAGAATGATGTTCTTATATATGAAATAGCGGATATTTGAGCGATACTTTCCATTAAGTTCACTCAGTTCCTCTTTGAACTGATTGTCGTTCTCCCTATTCCATGTTTGCATTCTGTCAATACATACCTCGTAAAGTGGCTCAAGGATATTGAGAGCTGCAAAGAGAAAAGCACCAGAACCACAAGTGGGATCAAGGATAGTAACCTTGCGTAATTGGGCATAGAAATGCTTAACAAACAAGTGGTCATCTGTCTTTGCAAGGAAGTCTTGCACAAACTGTCGGATGTCGAGATTATAAGTAATAAAGTCGTTAATCTCGGTTAGCACACCATTCTCTAGCTTATTTTTGATATCAGAATACCTTTGCAAGCGTTCTATCGTCTCTCGCCATATCTCTGTTGGCAAAGCAAATGCTTCAGGAGTCTTTTCATTCCAATGGCTACGACGCTCCAAAAGGTTAGGCTTCGTAGTATCAATACCAATGGCGATCTCCTCTGGTATCTCTAAGTCTGCACCTTTCTTGACTGCATCAAAAATATAGGTATCACCACTCTGTTTGAGGAATTGCCAGACTTCACCATTGGATTTAAATGGCTTCTCGTCCATCTTCTTTGTGGCATCCATCAAGAATGGCAGAATGGTGTTACGACCAATATACTCTGTGATGTCCTCCTTAGTATAGTAGGCACCCATCTGAGCACGGTCGTTGATGTACTGTTCAAATATATAACCCAGAACGTCCGGATTGATGTCCTTACCGCTGGCCGTCAAACGATCATCAAGATGCCAATGCCACTGGTCAAAGAAGGCAAAGAGGCTCTCAAAAGCTTCATCAGCAATATCAAGCTCGGGGTATTGTTCTTCAAGTTCATGAATACTAAACATACCACCATTCAGATAAGGTATGCGTCCGTACTTCTGGACAAAGCCTTGCTCATGTCTAGGCGAGTTTAGTCCTTCATGGAAAAGACTTAGCAAAAATCCTTGATAGAAAGTTCCGTAGAAGCGGTCTTCGCCTTTCTCATTCTTAACCCAAGCCAACTTATCACGCAAGTAGTTGACATTTCTATCGAGGAATCCTTTCTTCTGGATGAAGTAGCAGAACATCAGGCGATTGAGCATTACAGAGGTGTACCATTGCTTATTGCGGTTTTTCTTCAAGTCTGTAATCTCATCATCAATACCCGTGATATACTTTGCAAAGTTGGTATGTTCCTTACGGAATCCAGTATAGAAGTCCTTGGTTATTTTCTCCGAATTAATAATGAAGCCTGCCTGTACCTTTTCCTTTACATCCATGATGGTAGTAATATCATCATAGGCAAATGTAAGGTCAGTCATCTTAGAATACAGGAATTCAGCCTTTGCTGCAGAATCGTATTCTATCAATACCAAGTCACGTTTATCAACCTTCTTCACAGGCACTACCCACAGATGATGCTCAGTCTGAGGAATATAATAAATACAGATGTAGTCATTGGCCTGTTTACGCAGTTGCGTATCAATCTTCTTACAGCTAGAAGATGTCGGAATTGCGTCAACCTGACATGATAACACTTGGAACCCACTACGTACAGCTATCTGTTCGAAAGCATAGTTTGTATCATCAATGATAATATTTGGAAGACGGATACTACCTTGGGGATTATTCCACCCCATTTCCGCAATAAAGAGCTCTTTGAAAGCTGAGCCTGCAATTAGCTCTTTGAATGTCTGTTTGTTCATCATATCAATCGTACTTTAAGCCCATCGAACAGATGATGGTTGGATCTTTATGCGTGTTATTGTTCTCATCTATGCGGCAGAGGTTATTGTTTGCATACAACTCCAAAATGGTATCGAGCACATCATCGTTGGAATTGCTGCGCAGCATTCGTCCCAATGTAAATTTGGCACCCTCTTGCAACTGATAGTTATAGACTGCATCAATAGCCATCTTCAGTTGGTCTCTACGCTCACCTTGCAAGAAGAGCGTAGGCGGCTGATTATAGAAGTGTTCCATCAAATCGATGATACGATAACGTGTACTGAAGCGGCTACCCAAGATACCGCTTACGCTGGTATTGTCTGTACGAATACCGTTAATAGCCTTACCTACCAGTTCCAAATGATTGTCGAGTGGAGAAAGAGCAGGTTCGTCTGCGCTACACGCTAAAGCCTGAAGGATGCGACGCTGCGACTGGCTGATAATTTCCCCCTTGGAGTCGTACCACGTCAACACATCGAAATCATTATGCGTCTTAGCGTAGGTAATAACGCCATCCTCTATAGGACTTGCCGCTTTCTTTGTAGAATAGATAATATTGCTTAATTGAGGAATAATCCGCTTTAGCTCAGGATTAGCATCTGTGGCATTCTTCCATATCTGATAAGCCTGTGAGCCCAGGTCAACATCTACATCGTCCTCATCTTCATCAAGTGAACCACTCTTCTCATTATACATATCGCGGAGGTTCTGCTCGTTGCCCTCGAAGAATATCTCATCACTACCCACGATACTGGCATTCTCGTTGATACGAGCATTCAAACGAGAACGAAGATTAATAATTTTCTCGACACCATCTGCAGGGAAGAAAGAATAGCAGTATATCTCTTTTGCTTCCTGTCCAATACGATCCACACGGCCAGCACGCTGTATTAGTCGGATAATGGCCCAGGGCAAGTCAAAATTCACGACGATATGTGAATCCTGAAGGTTCTGACCTTCTGAAAGTACATCTGTAGCTACAAGTACACGCAGTTCATCAGATGCAGATACATTGGCTTTATTACTCAGAGGCGAGAAGCGATCAACTATCGCCGTTGGATTTTGCATACCACCAGTCACCCGGCCAATCCTTTGCATTCCACGTTTCTTCAACTGACGATAGATATAGTTGGCAGTATCAGAATATTGAGTAAAGATAAGTATCTTCTCTTTTCCGTGTTCTCCATTAAGGAGTTCTTCCAGCATATTCAGTTTCTGGTCGTCTTGAGGTTCCCATTTTCCACAAAGCGAAATCATCTCTATCAACTGGTCACAGTCTTTACGCAAATGACTTTTCAACGTACGCTTGAAATAGGTAGGATCTATCCAACGAACATTGTTTTTCTCAGCCAACAGATTATAATAATCACGAGCCTTATCCATATAGACCTTCATATCTGTAGGAATATCCAGCTCATTGTAATCTCCTATGCTACTTTCATCTTGGTCATTGTTACTGAAAATATCGTTGATGTCGGCATCCTCAATATATTCATCAGGCAGAGAGTTCTCATCACCAATTGGTAATGGTAATTTGTTCTCGATAGCATAGATAAACACGGCATTTCGAAGAATGTGACGATAGAGTGTCAATAGGAACGAGAAGCCACTACTATCCATACGCTTGAAGAACGTACTCTTACAGAAACCCATCATACGTTGGCCTGCACGAGAAAGGTTCTCCAATAGGTCCTTATCAGCCTTAGATGCTTGGGCAGTCTTAGAACTATCCTCATATTGCGATAATCCATAGCGAGGTAACAGAAGATTTTCCATCATCGATATCATATCATCTGAGTACAATCTACTATACTGGTCACCCTTTTCTGTTTTGAACTTTAACGCTTTAGGGATACGCTCTGGGAAATAGCTCTTACGACCATCATTAAACTCAAGGTATTTTCCTCTGCTGTCAGACTTGGCATAGTTATTCTTGATAAAGGTTCGTGTACGACGTACCAGGAACATCTTCATTAAGTCCATCCAGTCATCGGCACTATCACTCTTTTCAAAAGCCTTGATACTGCGAATGTGCACATCGCTATGCTTTTGTAGGAATGCTCGGTCGCCACCTAGTTCAGCAACATAGTTCTCTGGACGAATACCCAAGTCATCATCCTCGCTGATAAAGAGTTTCAGCTGACTACTCAAGTCAGAATAATCTTTGTTATAGGGCGTAGCGGTCAGTAAAAGCACCTTGCAATTCTGACGTTCAATCAATGCTTTGATGTTCTGATAACGTTTACCGTTATCGTTACGCAGGTTATGACTCTCATCGACAATAATTAAACGATAATATCTTGCCTGCTCTACATCAATAGGTTTCGCCATTGACATGATGTCTGCCTTCAAGTCGTATTTCTTACGATACTTATCCCACATCTCCTGCAGATTGGCAGGACAGATGATTAGCGTGCTACTGGCATAGGTCATCTCGAAAATCTTGGCAATGGCACACGCAGTAATGGTCTTACCCAATCCTACTACGTCGCCAATCATTGCACCACCACGCTTTTCACTATTTAGATGGCGAGCTGCAATTTTTACTGCCGTTTGTTGAAAGTCGAACAGGTCATGACGAAATTCAGGAGGAAGTGAAAACTCTTTGATACCAGAACGTGCCTCTTCACTCAGATGGTAGGCCGTTTTCAAGTAAATATAATATGGGGGAATGGTTCGTTCACTAGCCCAACTTTCGTCAATGGCCTTGATAAGTTCTTCTGTGATATCAATACAAGTGCGATCATTCCAACGCTTGTCGAACCAAGCAGCAAATTTATCGTTCTGGTCATCATCACCAAAGAGAGCATTTAACTCACCGTTACCAGTTAAACCAGAATAAGTCAAGTTGCTACTACCCATCAATGAAGTAATAGGATGAAGCGTATCTGAAGGACAATGAGCCAGATAAAGTTTTGCATGAAGTGGTTCACGAAGATAGAGTTTTACACATACCTTCTTTGCCTTGAGTTGAGCTGATAGGCGGCGAAGAGTCAATTCATCCTGTTTAGTGGGTAGTCCCAATAACAGTTGTTTTCTGAAATCGCGAGCTATCTCCATTTTACATTGCAACATCTTTTGAGAGTCTATCATCTCAGGCCCTGAAGCTGAATAGAATTGCTTAATAAGGTCTTCGTTTGGTCGTTGCATACCTATCAGCAAGCGACAGTAGCGAAACACTCTATCTTCGTTTTCGTCTACATAGTCACCCTCAATATTGTCTACCTCATTAATAACTAGATTCCAACCTCTAAGATTGAAATAACCAACACAGAAGTCTACACGTTTAACTCCACTTTTGGATATCAAACTTTTCAGACCCTCTGTGAACTTTGACTCAATGTTGTCAAATATCCTTGCCATGTCTGCACTTATGTTTTAGGAGCATAGCACTTATCGGATATAACGAGATTCTTCACCTACCAATAGACACAGAAATAGCGTGGACCGCTTATCCGTGTCTGGGTGGTGAGAGAAACCCGTCTCGAATGATAAGTGAAATGTCCACGCTATAAAGCGCAGACACTAGACATTATCCATATTCGAGACTCGTATACTAAAACTCTCACCTTCTAGACACGCCGAATAACTGCTAATGCTGTTATTGTTATTTTACCCTCAAAAATCATACCGGCTCTCTGCTCTCAGAGACTGATGCTTTGCAGCATGCGCTGTTTCTTGAGACCCTTACGGGAACAAGCGACCAGAGGTCGAACAACGACAATTGCCGGTAATTGCCTACAAAGGTAGTAAAAAAAAGTAATCTTGTCAAATAGTACAAGAAAAAAAATGAGATTTAGAAAGATTTCCTCTCAAAAATTTGGAATTAACGAAAATACTTCCTATCTTTGCAACGTAAATCAATTCGATTTACTATCCGGGCAGAATCCCGAGAGGGCAAGACTATATCGACACTACCCATTTAAAAGAGCCTCTTCTGAGGCTCTTTTTGTTTTATCTCAAATATCTTTTCATAAACATTTTGATGTAGCAATTACCCTCTACAAAACGACGTGAAACGGATAAGATTCTATTTCCTCTTATAATTAGCACTTCTCGCGCATTCGTATTTGCTTCAAAATAGGATTGTACATCTTTTGCTAGCAGACGAGGAGCATAATCCGTTAGCATATTCAGAACCACATGATTAGTCTGACCAATGGATTCCATAAGTCTATTACTAACGGATGATTTACCGGTAATACTCTTTAGATCGAACAATTTAAAAACTCCTTTGCGTTCGAAAATAAAATCTGCAGTTCTGATTCCTTTGGGATTTGGCAGTATATAGACACGATAACCATGATTCGATAATTTTCGAGCAGCCTTTATCAGATTGTCATAATCCGAACTTTCTTCACCAATGGCACTAAAAATATTAGTCTCACCAGCAATTGGGCGGAATTCGCCACAGTTGACAATAAGTTTTAATTGATTGATAAACTGGGCACCTTTCAGATAGTGTAGATCCTGTAGCTCGTCAGCAAAACCTCTCCACGGAGTCTCTTCTGCCAACAGCACGGAGCCGTCTTCCTCACAAGGTTCAAAGTCAAATATGTTGTCTTCAATGATTATCGGTTTCATACGAGATGCAAAGGTACAAAAAAGTATGCAATCTGTTTCCATTTTTGAAGAAAAAAACGTAGCGAAACACACTATATAGCTGAAATCATGAATTCACTCGAGTGATTTCATGATTTGAGCTAGCTAATTCGATGAATTCACTCGAGTGAAGATTTTGGGGGTGTGAATACATTAAACATTAAACATTAAACATTATAATTCTGAACCATGAAGAACAAGACATTTTGGAAATTCGCGATTCAAACAGCCATTAGTGTGCTGTCGGCCATTGCAACGGCACTGGGTGTGACCAGCTGCATGGCGTAAATTAAAAATTACCTCAAGGAGCAGACACTGCTCCTTGAGGATATACTAACCATTTAATAGTCGTCATCATTGTCATCGAAACCACTATCATTCCAACTGATGCCTTCACTGCTGTTGCTCACACTCTTGGCAAAGCCGTCGGGACTGCCACAGATAATGTGCTGTTGCTGCAATAGCACTGCCTGAATGGTGGGTTTTATATACTGTTTTTTCATATCAGAATCCTCCATTTATTTAATAATTACCTTACGTCCATTATTCACATATACACCCTTCACACTGGGCTTGCCACTGAGTTTACGTCCGTCTATGGTGTACCATCCATCAGACATCTCACTTCTCACATCAGACATCGTTATGATGCCCGTTGTCTCACCCTCCTCGAAGTTCATTACGAAGGCGCGGGCTCCTGCAACGCCGCCGTCGGCAGGCACATAGAAATGACAGCGGAAGGTCTTCAGCGTCCTGGCGTTCTTAGAGTAGCCCAGTTTGCTACCACTGCCCAGCATGACGATTTCGTTCAGGTTGCCCTGATTGTCGCCTATAGCTCCACTTTCCACGATGCTGAATGGTGAGTATTGCCCCAAGAACTGGCACTTCTCACTGCTATTCTCAATGCTAAACTCAACAGGTGTAGGAGTCGTACTGCTGATGGTAACACCATTGAACACGGGATCGGTGATATCCGTAAGCGGCGCTGAGGGCTGCTCGGTGCAGAACTGCAGTTCGGCCAACTGGAACTGTAGGCTGCCGTTCCATCGGCGTGTAGCCTCAAAGCGGAAGTGCGTGTATGCCGTCGTGTTGTTGAGTGCAAAGACGGTGCACGCGTTATCGGCCAGTGGCAACTTATCGTTGGCAGTGTTGTCAACAGTGACAAGCGTAGTCCATTGGGCATCATCCTTGTTCTTGGCCATGATGGTCCACTGTACTGGATTACGCCTTCCCTGCTCGTCGTTAGCCGTCCAAAGCGCATAGCCTTTCGGCGTGATAGCTGTCGGGTAGTGGAACTCCACGTAGGGGTCATTGTCGCTCAGTCCGTACTTAGTGCTTGTGTTGCCGTCCACCAACTTATTGTAGTTTTCTCCCTTTTCCAGGTCTGCGTTCCAATTGCTGTTCTGTCCGCAGTCCACAGTTGCCACTTCGTTAATGAAGCCCAATGCTGTAAGGAATTCATCAGACGGAGAGAAAATCGGTCTCTGTGGATTGCTCTGCGTCCATTTTACGATATATGGCTTTCCGGCCTCGATTGCCGTAACTGTCTCGAAGTTCAGTGTCAGTTGGCCGTTGGCGGCTAGGTTAGACGTAGAAGTGTTCAGTTCCTTGATTATAGCCCCATAGAGCGGATGCGTCGTCTCTGCCATCTGTGCAGCGCTTACGTTGAATGGCAGGCACAGCGTATTCCATTCGCCCGACCTTGTCAGCGTGCGGCCAAAGAGCGTCACATTAGCATCCTTGCCGTCGTTGTTGCTGATTATCGTGCTGTTATCAGCATCATTGGCCAGTTCCACCTCATTATTCAATATCAGCGTCACTGTCAGGTTAAGGCCATCGCCCCAATGTGTACTGCTGTTCGAAACAAAACTTATTGTCATGCTTCGACCAGAACTGGTTTTAGTGGGAATATCTGTATAGTAGCCAGACGTTACAGGAATAAGCACATCAGCAGCGTCATTGGTACCGTCATAGACAATCAGGTAGTCATTAGGTTCAGAGGTATCAACGCGGCCTGAGATTTGCAACACATAGCCTTCAGGGGCAGTAAGAACGAGGTAACCATTGCAGTTGTCGCTGTAGTAGTTATCAGAGCCGCGATCGTCATAGACTTTGAACGACTGGACACCTGCAGGGATCGTCACCGTCGTTGTGCCCGTCTGCGGCATGTTGATATAGATGTCATTTAGATTATTGGTCAACGTCGGGGTGACGGTAACTGCCGAGGCGGGCATGGTGAAGGTGGCGGTGTTAGCCCAGAAATCTCTAGTCACCGTTACAGGATTGCTACTGCCATCAGTCACGCTGAGGTTGGTAAGCACATAACCTTTATCAGGCGCTACCGTCAGGGTGACCACATCACTTGCTTTTGACTGCGTTACGTTTATACCTCCAACAGTAGCAGTAATGCTACCATTCGTCACAGAGCCCAACCCACTAATGTCATACTTCTTATTGGGGTCAATAACCGTCACCGTCAGGTCAAGTCCGTCGTACCTGCCACCGTTGTCCGAATAGAAATAGAGCCTCATGCTACGACCGGTGCTGAAGACGGTAGAAATAGCGGTTGAGGTGCTACTACTTGAACTATGCGCCTGGTTGATAAGTATATGCTTATTGTCCGCCTGGTCACCGTCATAGACAGTCAGGTAGTCCACATTATCTGTCGTGATATTGCCCGAGAGTTGCAGCTGACAGCCCTCTGGTGCGGTCAGCACGAGGGTGCCATTGCAGCCGAAGTCGTAGCTGACGTCCTTGCCGCCATCGTCATAGACCTTGAACCAATGTACATTCGCCGGGATAGTTACAGTCTTTTCGCCCGTCTTTGGCATGTTGACAAAAATATCGTTGGTGAACGTCGGGGTGACAGTCACTTCCGAAGCAGGCATGGTAAAGGTGGCAGTATTTGCCCAGAAATCTCTGGTCACTGACACGGTCTCGCTGTTGGCGCCCACCACGCTGAGATCGCTCAGTACATAGTTATCAGCAGGTGTGACTGTCAGGGTGACAACATCGCTCAATTTAGCCTTCGTTACGTCCTCGCCACCGACCGTAGCCGCGATACTACCATTCGTCACGTCACCTATTCCGTTAATGGTATATTCAGCGCTGGCGTCAAGAACCGTTACCGTCAGGTCGAGGCCACCCAATTGATAATAATCGTCCGTATGGAAATAAAGCGTCATGCTTCGCCCAGTGCTGCTTACTGTGGGAATAGAGGTCGTCTCGATAACCGAGCCGCCTGTGCTATGCATTTCATTGATGAGTATCAGAGCGCTCTTGTCGCTGCCATCATAGACAGACAGATTATCGCCGCTACTTGAATAGATTGTGCCCGAGAGCTGGAGTCGGCAACCCACAGGGGCGGTCAGCACGAGGGTACCATCACATCCGTTGCTGTAGTTGCCTCCGGCACCGCCGTCGTCATATACCTTGAACGAGGATACGCCAGCAGGAATCGTCACATTTCTAGTGGCCTTTGTGGGCATGTTAATGGAGAGGCTATTCTTGCTGGTGAACGTAGAGGTGACAGTGACTGCCGAGAGGGGCATCGTAAAGGAAGCGCTGTTCTCCCAATGGTTCCACGTCACATCCACGGCGTTACTGTTTTCATCGACCACACTCAGGGCATCAAGTACATAGCCCTCATCGGGGGTGGCAGAGAGGGTGACCTCATCTTTCCACTTGGCAGCAGTTGCAGCATTACCTCCGACAGTAGCAGCGATGCTGCCATGCGTGGTATTACTTAATCCGCTGATGGCATATTCCATCGTGGGGTTATATACCAACACCGTCAGGTCGAGACCGGTGTAATTATTGCCAATAATCGAATAGAAATAAAGCGTCATGTTGTTGCCGGTTGAGGTAACAGTTGTAATGTCCTTCAACTTGCCCTGATCGCCCCTGCCGCTCACTGCATCGACAAGTTTCGTTCCACTGGCTTCATTATTATCATAAACAGTCAGATAATCAACCCCTTCATAAGTAGCAATGCCACCCGACAGTTGCAGCACGTAGCCTTCGGGGGCAGTCAGCACGAGGGTGCCTTCACAATTGTTGCTATACCCACTGGTGCTGCCGCCATCGTCATAGACCTTGAAAGTCTGAACACCTGCAGGAATCCTCACCGTCTTTACGCCATCCACCGGCATGTTGACAGAGAGGCTGTTCTTATGGGTGAACGTCGGAGTGACGGTAACAGCCGATGGAGGCATGGTAAAGGTGGCATTGTTTGACCAAATGGGCCAACTTACGCTTACGTCATTGTTACTGGCGTCCTTAACGCTGAGATTACTGAGGATATAGCCATCGTCTGGTGAAGCTGTTAGGGCCACTACGTCCCTATACTTCGCTTGGGTTACAGTAGCATCATTAACTTTGGCAGTAGTGCTACCGTTCGAAACATTCTCCAATCCGCTAATCTCATGTAGCGTATTGGTATTGATAAGTGTCACCGTCAAGTTGAGGCCGGCTCTTTGATAGGAGTTACCTGTTGATTTGAAGCAGAGGGTCATACTCTGATCGTTGCTGATGACGGTGGGAATATCAATCGCCAAACCATTATTATTGCCACACGCCCCATCGATGAGTTTATCAGCTTTATTATCACTACCGTCATAGACATACAGGTAATGATTATTTTCAGAACAAATGTTACCCGAGAGTTGCAACACATAGCCATCTGGTGCAGTCAGTACGAGGGTTCCGTCACAGTTGTCACTGTAAGTGCCGTCCTTGCCGCCATTATCATAGACCTTGAAGGTAGTGATGGTGCCGTCGAGTGTCAACGTGCTTGTGTCTGTTGCAGGCATGTTGATATACCAGTGTGCCGGTGTACCAGCTTTCTCGCCTGTATCCTCAGTGAGGCTGACGGTTGTCTGTGCCCACATTCCCTGTATCACGGTGCAGAGCAGGGCGATAATGGTTAAGAATTTTTTGTCCATTTTTATTAGGTTTTAATTATACAAATTATAAAGATTATAAATTACGTAGTTTTATTTCGTTGGTAAACTTTTGCAAAGATACAAAAAAATCCGTAAAGACCAAATAAATGGATAAAAAAAAGAGAGCACTCTTCTCATATGATGCCGGGGACTGGTACCTGTCACCTCTGAATAATATTTATGAGTCATTTATGTATATTTATGGTCATTCGTGTAGCGTCGCAGACAAAAATATCCATGGACAATTCAAGTAAGTAAAAAAGTATACATAATTACGGGCCTTAAAAATGACCCGTTAACTAATTTAATCGTTTGAGTTAACTCAAATCATGAATCGAGTTAATTCAAATCATGATTTGAGTTAACTCAAATTTTCAGGGGTATTATAAGGGGGAAATATAAGAATTGAAAATACTATACAAAACACCATCAATAGCGTAAGCGGCAGGGATACAGATGTGCGAAAAGAGTGAGCTCGGCAAATTGCCGGGCTCACTTTATTTATGTCTACGGACTTCAAGGACTTATAGGACTTGCCGCCAAGGCGGCGCTGGCGCCGTCGGGACGTTGTCATGGGGGCTCTTTTCTTTTTTTAACATAAAAAAACGGGTGTCTCGAGAACAACGTATTGATATTTTTCGTAACTTTGCACCCGCAAAATAAAAGAGTTTATACGTATAAGCCTATATATCAGGCAGTTAGTTAAGGAAATCTAAGGAAAATACAGATGAGACAATTAAAGATTCAAAAGAGTATTACAAACCGTTCAAGTGAGGCACTGGATAAATACCTTGTTGAAATCGGTCGTGCTCCTCTTATCAGCATTGATGAAGAGATTGAGCTGGCACAGAAAATTCGCAAGGGTGGTCTTGAGGGTGAGCGTGCAAAGGACAAGCTGGTGACAGCCAATCTGCGCTTCGTCGTTTCTGTGGCCAAACAGTATCAGCATCAGGGTTTGACACTTACCGACTTGATTGACGAAGGCAACATCGGTTTGATTAAGGCAGCCCAGAAGTTTGACGAGACCCGCGGTTTTAAATTCATCTCATACGCCGTATGGTGGATTCGCCAGAGCATCCTCCAGGCTATTGCCGAGCAGAGCCGTATTGTGCGTCTGCCCTTGAATCAGGTTGGCTCTCTGAACAAGATTAACCACGAGATCAACAAGTTTGAGCAGGAGAACCAGCGTCACCCCTCTGTGAGCGAGCTGGCCGAGATGACCGACCTCGACGAGGAGAAGATTGGCCAGAGCATGCAGGCCGACAGTCACCACGTGTCTATCGACGCACCTTTCCAGGATGGTGAGGACAACTGTATGCTGGACGTGATGGCCGGTGGCGACGACACCCGTACGGACCGCCAGGTAGACCACGAGTCAATGGCTCAGGAGCTGAACTCAGTACTGTCGCGCGTATTAAAGGATCGCGAGATTATCATTATCCGCGAGTGCTTCGGCATTGGCTGTCATGAGAAGGGACTCGAGGAGATTGGCGACGAGCTGGGACTGACCCGTGAGCGTGTGCGCCAGATCCGTGAGAAGAGTATTGCCAAGCTCCGTGACTCTGGTAATGCCCGCATCCTGATGAAATATCTGGGATAAATTTTCAGGTAAATAAAAGATAGGAATAGAAAAACCAAAAATTTTTTGGTTTTTCTATTTGTTTATGCTATCTTTGCACCTGAAATATAATGAAACGTCTATTACTTGCGATACTAACAACTTTGGCCATTGTGACCTCCGTATCAGGCGAAACACAGGTTGATTCGCTTGTCATGAATCGCATGTACAGTTTCCTGAAGAACAATGTAGACAAACTCGAAGGCTTTTCCACGAATGTCTACGCCAAACATCTCTATCAGATACACAAGCGAAATGCCACGATGATGGCAGTGCCGTCGATGTACAACTTCTCGTACGGCGAGCGTGTGTATGTGTGCGAGGAGTACGACAGGTTCACCTTTCATAATATAGCTCACTACGAGAACAAGCGACAGGCCTACTGCACCACCATACCACGCAACAGAAGTGCGATGTCGGTGCTGTTTATGTATCTGACGCCCAATTTCTATCACGTGACGATATACGACGACCACGTGCTGTCGCCGTTTAACAAGGAGAACAGGATTTACTACCGCTATAAGACCGTGCCCCTGGCCAACCACAAGGTGCGACTCTATTTCCGTCCGCGACTGGTGCGCAACACGCAGCTGGTACGCGGTAAGGCCATCATCGACGCCCTGACAGGACGCATCGAGCAGGTGGAGATGGAGGGCGAGTTTGACATGATACGCTTCCAGACCCTGACGATGATGGGTAAGGAAGGCGCCCATGCCCTGCTGCCACGAATCTGTCAGACCAACATCTCGTTTAAGTTTGGCGGCAACCACGTCACCTCACAGTTTGAGGCCGTGTTTGACTGTCCTATCACCCTGGCCGATTCCGTCAACGTGAAGGGCGACCGCGACCTGATGGACTCCATCCGCCCTATCAGCCTGTCGCCCGCAGAACTGGCCGTATGGGACGATTACGACCGCAGGAACGGACTGGTAGAGGAACCGGAGCCCGAGGTGGACAGCGACACTATCCAGATTACGCAGACATGGGTGAAGGAAGAGGAGCCGGAGCCTGCCCCACGCCGACGCCGCAACTACCTGAAGGAGATTGGCTGGGACCTGATTGGCGAGAACCTGATCCACAGTCTGAAGACCGAGGGCGACAAGGGCTACCTGAAACTGTCGCCTATCCTCGACCCGCAGTATATCAGCTACAGTCAGAGCAAGGGACTGGCCTATCGTATCAAGCTCGGTGCGAAGTATAAGATAAGCGAGACGTCGTATATCAACTTCAACCCCTACGTAGGTTACAACTTCAAGTTCCGCGAGTTCTACTACAAGGCGCCGATCCACCTCTATTATAATGACAAGAAGGATGCCGGCGTAGAACTGATATTCGGTAACGACAACCGTATAGGCAGTTCGGTGATACTCGACGAGATCAAGCAGCAATACGGTGAGGACCTGGACCTGGACGGTAAGAACCTGGAGCTCTTTGACGACAACTACATCCGCCTGCGCCATCATATACAGGCCACGAAACGCCTGCGCCTGGAGACGGGTCTGGTGTTCCACAACCGTAAGTCGCTCAATGCCGAGGAGATGCGCAAATACGGCAAGGAGACGCAGTATTTCTCGCTGGCTCCGTCGCTGAGCGTGAAATGGATGCCTTCATCAAAAGCACCGATGATGTCGCTGGACTACGAGCGCGGTGTGAAGGTCAACCACCAGTACATCAGTTATGAGCGCTGGGAGGCCGATGCGTCGTACAAGCAACCGCTGTGCCGCACCCAGCAGCTCAACCTGCGCTTTGGCGGCGGTCTCTATACGGCCAAGGACAACAACTTCTTCATGGACTTCGCCAACTTCCACGATAACAACATACCCGGCGGATGGGACGATGACTTCACGGGAAATTTCCAGTTGCTTAACTCACGCCTCTATAACGAGTCGAAATACTACCTCAGGGGCAACGTCAGTTTCGAGACCCCCCTGATGGCCGGCTACCTGGTGCCTATCGTAGGTCGCTACGTAGAGCGCGAGCGCGTGTATGTAAGCAGTCTGAGCATTGATAACACCCGCCTATATTCTGAACTGGGCTACGGCTTCACCTGTCGCATCTTCTCGATGGGTATCTTCACCAGTTTCCTGAACTACCAGTACCAGGATATGGGCTGTAAATTCACATTTGAACTATTCAATAGATGGTAAAACCACTGATTGTCTATAAGGCCAGTGCTGGTAGTGGTAAGACCTTCCGCCTCACGGTGGAATATATCAAGCTGCTGGTACAGAATCCCTATGCCTTCCGTCAGATACTGGCTGTGACATTTACCAACAAGGCCACAGCCGAGATGAAATCACGAATTCTGAGCCAGTTGTACGGCATCTGGCGTCAGCAGGAGGAGTCGAAGGGCTATATGAGTAAGGTGTGCGAGGAGCTGGAGGTGTCGCCCCAGATGGCCTCGGAACGGGCGGGCATGGCCCTGCACCTGCTGTTGCACAACTACAGTTATTTCCGTGTGGAGACGATTGACTCGTTCTTCCAGTGCGTGCTGCGCAACCTGGCTCGCGAGTTGGACCTGACGGCCAACCTGCGCGTGGGTCTGAACGACGTGCAGGTGGAGGAACAGGCTGTAGACCAGCTCATTGAGAGTCTGCAGGCCACCGACCTGCTGCTGCAGTGGCTCCTGAAATACATCATGGACACCATCCGTGACGACCGCTCGTGGAACGTCATCGGACCTATCAAGAAATTCGGTAAGACCATCTTCCGCGATTTCTATAAGGAGAAGAGCCACCGGCTGGAGGTGCTCAACAACGAGAAAGATTTCTTCGACAAGTACTCGGCCACGCTGCGCCATGAGCGCGACGATGCCAAGGAGAAGATGATGCAACTGGCGGAGACCTTCTTCGAGATTATCAAGGCCGAGGGGCTCACGGTGGACGACTTTGCGAAGAAAAGCAGTGGAGTTTGTGGTGTATTTCTGAAACTGAAGCGCGGGGATTTTGGTGAAGACATTTTTAATGCAACAGCCAATGCCGCAGCTGCAGACCCTACGAAATGGTATACAAAAACATGCCAGCGGGGACCATTTATTCACGCCCTTGCAGAAGACAAACTAATTCCTCTTCTTAACACAGTTAAGAGTGAGCAGCCCGTACAGTACAAGCGGTACAAGTCGGCCGACCTGACCCTGCGCCACTTGAGTCAGTTGCGCCTCCTGGGCAGCATCGAGAGTAAGGTGCACGAACTGAACGACAACGCCAACCGCTTCCTGTTGTCAGACACGCAGCAGTTGCTCCACGAACTGATCAAGGACAGCGACTCCCCCTTTGTGTTTGAGAAGATTGGCACCCACCTGGAACATATCATGATTGACGAGTTTCAGGATACCTCTACCGTGCAGTGGCAGAACTTCAAGATACTGCTGGAGGAAGCGATGAGCCATGAGGGCACGTCGAACCTGATAGTAGGCGACGTGAAGCAGAGCATCTACCGCTGGCGCAGTGGCGACTGGCGCCTGCTGGCCAATATCAGGGACCAGTTCCAGAATGCCAGTCAGCGATTGGAGGTGCTGCCGATGGATACCAACTACCGTTCTACGCCCAACGTCATTCGTTTCAACAACGCCTTCTTCACAGAGGCAGCCAGTCAGGAGGAGGTGGCGGCCTATGACGACGTGGAGCAGAAATGGCCGGCATCCAAGGCCGACGAGGGACGCGTGGATATCCAGTTGCTCACGGGCGAGGACTACCAGCAACAGACGTTGGACCTGCTGGTGGAACATATCTCGGACTTGCTGTCGCAGGGCGTCGCACCCAGGCAGATTGCCATCCTGCTGCGCTCGAACGCCAATATCACCGTGATAGCCAACCACCTGATGGCCACGATGCCAGAGGTGAGCGTGATCAGCGACGAGGCCTTCCGCCTGGATGCGTCGCCTGCCGTCCAGGTGATTATCCATGCGCTGAGGAGTCTGACGCATCCTGACGACATGATTACACGGGCATTCCTGCAGAAGGCCTACAGCGGAAAGATTGACGGTGCACTGCCTGAGGACTTCGACGCCTCGCTGCTGCTCCTGCCACTCTACGACCTGGTGGAACGCCTTTACGGTATCTTCAACCTGCAAGGGATGAAGGACCAGAGTGCCTATCTCTGCACGTTCTACGACCACGTTCTGAACTATATCGGAGAGAAATCGACGGATGTGAACGGATTCCTGCGCGAATGGGACGCCACGCTGTGCAGCAAGACCATCCAGTGCTCCGACGTCGACGGCATCCGCATCCTGTCCATCCATAAGTCAAAGGGACTGGAGTTCGACCACGTGCTGATTCCGTTCTGCGACTGGCGTATGGAGATGCCCGACGTGCTGTGGTGCGAACCCAAGGAGGACCCGTATATGGCCTTGCCTCTGGCAGCTATCGACTATAGTCAGAAGGGCATGATGGGTACCATCTACGAGGACGACTACAAGACGGAACACCTGCAGAGCGTGGTGGACAACCTGAACCTGCTCTATGTGGCGTTCACACGTGCGGTAGAGAGTCTCTTCGTCATCGGTAAGCGCCAGGGCAAGAACTCACGCTCTGAACGCATCGAACAGGTGTTGCCGGTGCTGGACCTCGAGGGTGCCTGTATATCCGGTCTGGACGACGAGACCCAGCCCATTGTATTCTCCTATGGACACCTCCCTCAGACATCATCCCTCAGCCATCATCCCTCAGCCCTCAGCCCTCAGACATCAAACCCCTTCACGCAGCCCAGCACCATCATCCCGGTGGAGATAGAGACCTTCAGCCTGAAGACATCGTTCAGGCAGAGCAACCAGAGTAAGGACTTCGTGAATGCAGAGGATGAGGAGTTTACCCAGCAGTCGAACTATATCAAGATGGGTAACATCCTGCACAATGTGTTTGCACATATCCGTACAGCACAGGACGTAGACAGTGCCCTGCAGCAGATGGAGATGGAGGGTATTATCTATGATGCCCAACTGACGCGTGAGAAGATTGAGGCGATGATTCATAAGCGTCTGGGCGACAAGCGCGTGGCGCAGTGGTTCACGGCGGAATGGTCGCTCTACAACGAGTGCACGATCCTGTTGCCCGATGGCCAGGAGCGCAGGCCCGACCGAGTGATGACGAATGGCGACAAGACGGTGGTCATAGACTTCAAGTTCGGTCATCAGCGCGAGGAATACCACGAACAGGTGCGTGAATACATGGACCTGCTCAGGCAGATGGGTCACCAGAACGTGACGGGCTATCTGTGGTTTGTTTACAGCAATCAAATTATCGAGGTGAAATGAGTACTTTCTTAGAATATATAGCAGAGGATATATTACGGAAATACGGCAGCGACCTGTCGCGCGTCGCCGTGGTATTCCCCAACAAGCGTGCGTCGCTATTCCTGAACAGTCAGCTGGCAAGGCTGTCGGACAAGCCCATATGGAGTCCGGCCTACATGACCATCAGCGACTTGTTTCGTGAGTACGGGAAACTGAAGGTGGCCGACCCCATCAAACTGGTATGCGACCTGTACAAGTCGTTTGTCACCATCACCGGGTCCAACGAGTCGCTGGATCATTTCTACAGTTGGGGACAGCTGCTGCTGGCCGATTTCGACGACCTGGACAAGAATATGGCGAATGCCGACAAGGTGTTTGCCAATCTGCGCGATATCCACGAGTACGACGACGTGAGTCACCTCACCGACGAACAGCGTGAGGCTATCAAACGGTTCTTCAGGAATTTCTCGGACGACCAGGACACCATCCTGAAGCAGCGGTTCCTGAATATCTGGTCGAAGATTGGGGCTATCTATCATGATTTCAACGAGCGTCTGGCGAAGCAGGGACTGGCTTACGAGGGTGCCCTGTACAGGCAGGTTGCCGAGAACCTGCATCCGTCGGCCACGACCTACGAGACCTACCTGTTTGTGGGCTTCAACCTGGTGCAGCCCGTAGAACAATGTGTGTTCAGGTATCTGCAGGAGCAAGGAAAGGCCCATTTTTACTGGGATTTTGACAAGTCGTACATGCACGATAATGAGTCGGGGTTCTATATCAAGCGACTGATGGCCGACTTCCCCAATGAGTTTGACGTGGAGGATGATGCCATCTATAACCAATATGCCAAGGCCAAGGAGATTCACTATGTCTCATCGACCACGGAGAATGCGCAGGCACGGTTTGTCAGTCAGTGGTTGCGCGGGAACGGACGCATAGAGGCTGGCAGCAAGACGGCGGTGGTGCTGTGCAACGAGGCGTTGCTGCCGGCTGTGGTCCATTGTATTCCGGATGAGGTGGAGAAGGTGAACATCACCACCGGATATCCGCTGGCACAGTCGCCTGTGGCTTCGCTCATCACCCTGCTCTGCGAACTGCGTCTGCTGGGTTACGACCCGCAGCGCAACTATTTCCGCAAGCGCTATCTGGATGCCGTACTGCGTCATCCCTATATGGCACAACTGGACGAGGACGACGTGCGCGGGTTGCTGGAGGAGAAGACGGCCCTGCTGGAATGGATGCGTACCATCATCCTGCATATAGCCCGCTGCATCCATGATGACGACCCGCTGTTCCAGGAGTGCCTGTTCCGCTGCTACACATTGCTGAACAGGTTGCAGGCGCTGGTGGAGAGCGGGGACCTCACCGTAGACGACAACACCCTGCAGCGACTGATGAACCAGCTGATACAGTCGACCAGCGTGCCCTTCCACGGCGAACCGATAGAGGGTATCCAGATTATGGGCGTGCTCGAGACGCGTAACCTGGACTTCGAGCATGTGCTGCTCCTGTCGTGCAACGAGGGCAACATGCCCCGTGGTGTCAACGATACGTCGTTTATCCCCTATACCATCCGTGATGCCAACGGTTTGACGACCATCGACCACAAGGTGGCTATCTACAGCTATTATTTCCACCGGCTGCTGCAGCGTGCGTCGGATATCACGATACTGTATAACAACAGCACGACCGACGGCAAGGCTGGCGAGATGTCGCGCTTCATGTTGCAGATGATGGTGGAGGACAACCAGCATCAGATACATTTCAACGCCATCCAGACGCCAGCTGCCATCATGCGCAGCAATCCGCCGGTCATCAGGATGGAGAAGAAAAAGCAGTTGGGCTTCCTCACACCAACGGCTATCAACACCTATATGCGCTGTCAGCTGCGCTATTACTACAAGTATGAGTGCGGACTGCTTGAGCCTGAGGAGGATATGGAGGAGACCATCGACAACCGCGTGTTCGGAAATATCTTCCACGAGGCTTCGCAACAGCTCTACGAGCGGATGCTGTCAAGGAGCCACCAGATACAGAAGAGTGATATCGAGGAACTGCTGAAGAACGACAGTGAGATAGAACGGGTGATTGACGAGGCGATACAGAAGGAGCTGAAGGTGGCGTCGCTGGATACGAAGCGGCTCAACGGACTGCAGATTATCAACCGTCAGGTGCTGATACACTACCTGCGCCAGCTGCTTCAGTTGGACCACGAGCTGGCACCGTTCAGTATCATCGGACTGGAGACGGATGTGCGCGATACGTTCCAGACACCGCATATCAGCACCGTCATCGGCGGACGCATAGACCGACTGGACCGTATTGTGAAGGATGGCGTGGAGAGGATTCGCGTGATTGACTACAAGACGGGTGGCGGCAACGTGAAAGGGCTGGCTGACGTGGATGCTATCTTCAAGCAGGAGAGTCTGGCCAACCACAGCGACTATTACCTGCAGACCTTCCTGTATGCGGCGCTCGTCAAGAAAAAGTACCCCGAAGTACCGGTATCCCCTGCCCTGCTCTTCATCCAGCACTCGGCCGGAAAAGACTATGACCCCACGCTCTGCTTCGGACGTGAGCCTATCACAGATGTGGGGCCAAATATTTCACGGTTCATGGAACTGCTGCGTACAACCGTTGACGATATGTTTAATGCGGATATCCCGTATCAGCCTACCGAACAACGGGAGCGTTGCACGTACTGTCCTTACCGCCTGCTGTGCAAGTAGATTTTGAGGCCTGTGACAACCCATAGGCCGGGCTGCTGCACGTTGCCGAAATCCACATACGAGCGGTTGTCAAACAGGTTGTTGGCTTCGACATAAACCATATAGCGCTGTGTCTGTTTCTGGATACGGGCATCTACCAGTGCGTAGGGACGGTAGTCGCACAGGGTGCCGTCGAAACTGGTATAGGCGCCCACACGGTCCTGCCAACGGCAGTTGAGACGCATGCTGATGCCACGCCACTCCTTGGTCTGCAGACCGGCTACCAGTTTATGGCGCAGATACTCCAGGGCATACTGCGACACGATGCCGGGCTCGTTGGCTTTATCCTGATAGATATAGCTATACGACAAGTCGAACTGACCAATCTTCACAGGTACCTGCAGGGCGGCTTCCAGTCCGTAGGCATTGAGCTGGGTGTGGTTCACGCTCTGCCACTGTGCCTGTTCGCCCTGCGTCGTATCCATAATCCAGTCTATCATATTCTTACCGTGGTGGTAATAGGCCGATACCTTCGCGCTGACCACAGGGGTATGGATCTGCGAACCCAGTTCAACGGCCTGCATCTCCTCCGGTTTCAGATGGGGGTCGGCGGCATAGCCCTGCAACTTATAGTACATCTCCGTAAAGGAGGGCAGACGGAGGGAGGAGTTATAGGATGCGAAGAGTTTCACGCGGCCCATCACATAGCTCACGTCAAGACCCGGGTAGATGGTCATGTTCATGTTGCTCCACGAGCTCTTTGCTGCCACGAAGCCAGCGGAAATGGTCAGGTGGTCGAATATCACATTATGCTCCAGGTGGGCACTGATATTCGTACGGTTCACGCCCAGCGTATAGTCGCGGTCGGTACCACTGATATGATGCGTGCGGGATAGCGGTTCGCCCAGGTTACCACTCACCAAGTCTTCGTTGCGTATCTCCGCGCCTAGTGCTGTACGTCCGCAGAGCCAGTCAAAGTAACTATTTAGCTTTAAGCCGTATACGTCACATCGGTTATAATTATACTTCATGGTGTTTGGGCGTCCCCGGTAACCTTCGTACCGGTCCTGGTAATGGTTCCAGTAGACGGACGGCTGGAAGTGCAAGACACCATCTTTATTTTCTCCCTGCAAGGCGGTATGTACCTTCGTGGTATGCTCATACTGTTCGTCGGCCT
Organism: Prevotella communis; assembly: GCF_022024115.1. NCBI lineage: Bacteria > Pseudomonadati > Bacteroidota > Bacteroidia > Bacteroidales > Prevotellaceae > Prevotella > Prevotella communis. The sequence goes on along the minus strand of NZ_CP091792.1, from coordinate 1,708,686 downwards.
GCCAGCGGGGAGTAGCATAAAATGTACCTGACCCCCACCCCTTGTCCGACAGTCCGGCGTGCCATGAGAGCTTTATCCGGTCATCATCATAAGCACCCTGATAAAAGGCTTTCGCACCACTGAAGTCGGTGTTCAGCCTACCTGCCCGTGAACGCGAATAGCCATCGGAACGGGCGTACGAACACGACAGACGGGAGGTCAGCGGTACGCTGCCGGGGGCATAACTGCCGGCAGCACCCACTTTGGCATAGCCAAAAGAGCCTGCTTCCAGACTGATATCCGCACTGTTTCCGCTGTCCTTGTGGGCTGAGGTGACGATGTTGATGGCACCAACAAGTGATGACGTGCCATAAACGCGTCCGGCAGGTCCTTCCAGCACTTCTACCCTGATAATGTCGGAAAGGTCACAAGGAAGATCAAAGGTGTTGTGTCCCGTCTGGGGGTCGCAGATATTGATGCCGTTTAATAACACAACGATTTGCTCTTGGGTGCCGCCTCTTATACTGATGTCGGTCTGGGAGCCTAGCGGGCCTCGTTGCCTGACATCTACACCAACGGCCATCTTCAGCAAATCGTTAACACTTTGTACTGGCGCCTGCGCAATATCCTCGCGGCTCAGTACAGTTACCATTCTCGCAGCCTGACTCACGGTCAGGGGTGCCCTGGAGCCTGTGACGCATACATCATCTAGCGTCACCTCACGGGCAGTCGCCTTGGTAGAATCCACACGGAAAGTCTCATCGCTGATGCTGGCAGCTTTGCTAGCCGACAAGGTAGCAACGCTGAGCACAGAAATGACAACTTCACGACCCAATGCAGCGAAGAGGGAATAGCCTTTTCGCTGGAATTGGTGGAATACCATTACCTGGCGTTTCTGAAATTGAGGTTTAAACATACTGAGTTATTTAAAAAAAACGGCGCAAAGGTACAAAATATTTATGAATTCCGCATTCATTTTCCGTATTTTTTTTGTACCTTTGCAGCCGCTATTAAGAACAATATTGTTATAACATTAAATAGTTTATGAATTTCACAATGTTAATTACCGTCCTCATGACGGCTATTACACTGGTGGCAGCTGCCTATGTGATGGCAAAACTATTGGGTCCGCGTTCTTATAACAAGATTAAGGGAGAGCCGTTTGAGTGCGGTATCCCAACGCACGGATCCAGTTGGATTCCCATTAACGTAGGTTATTATTTGTTTGCCATCCTCTTTCTCATGTTCGATGTAGAAACCGTGTTTCTGTATCCGTGGGCTGTGGTTGTGAAGGACTTCGGACCGATGGCTCTGCTGTCAATCGGGTTCTTCCTGGTAGTATTAGTATTTGGCTTGGCTTATGCTTGGCGGAAAGGAGCACTGGAATGGAAGTAAGAAAACCATCAATCAAGTCTCTGCCATACGACGAGTTCAAGGATAACGAGTCGTTGGAGAAAATCGTTGACGAGCTCCATGAGGGCGGTGTCAACGTCGTAACCGGTAACTTGGATTCCCTGATTAACTGGGGACGTTCTAACTCACTGTGGTCACTCACTTTCGCCACTTCATGCTGCGGTATTGAATTCATGGCTTGCGGTTGTTCACGCTATGACTTCTCACGCTTTGGCTTCGAGGTGACACGTAACTCACCACGTCAGGCCGACCTGATTATGTGTGCTGGTACTATCACACACAAGATGGCTCCTGCACTGAAGCGTCTGTACGACGAGATGGCAGAGCCTAAGTATGTGGTTGCCGTTGGTGGCTGCGCCATCAGTGGCGGTCCCTTCAAGCAGAGCTATCACGTAGTAAAGGGTATCGAGGAAATCGTTCCCGTGGACGTATTCATTCCTGGCTGTCCTCCCCGTCCGGAGGCCATCCTCTACGGTATGATGCAGCTGCAGCGTAAGGTGAAGATTGAGAAATTCTTTGGTGGTGCCAACCATAAGCAGACCAAGGAAGAGGCTGCCCTGGGCGTCTCTAACGAGGAACTGACCTACGGACGCGGTGGCAAGAAGCCCATCGTGGTGACTGAGGTACCTGCCGAGTTTACTGAATCACTTAAAAAAGAACAGGAGGAAGCGAAATGAAACTGAATCATCTTGTATTTGATTTTGACAAGTTCGCACAGGAGATGCAGAACTTGAAAGACAAGAAGCACTTCGACTTCCTGGTGACCATCGTTGGCGAGGACTTCGGCGAAGAAGAAGGTCTTGGCTGTGTATATATCCTTGAGAACACGGAGAACCACGAGCGCGTCAGCGTGAAGATGCTGGCAAAGGTGGTGGATGGCGAGAGTGTCATTCCTACCGTGGTTAACATCTGGAAGGGTGCCGACCTGCTGGAGCGTGAGTGCTTCGACTTCCTCGGCATTAAGTTCCTGGGACACCCCGACATGCGTCGCCTGTTCCTGCGCAACGACTTCAAGGGTTATCCCCTGCGCAAGGACTTCAAGGCTACCGACGAGTATACGCTGGAGGATGATAACGAGCCCGACTATGGCCTGGAGTATTCTCTCGACCGCGACGGCCGTCTGCAGAAGAAGGAGAACAAGCTCTTCACTTCCGACGACTACGTCATCAACATCGGTCCTCAGCACCCCTCTACTCACGGTGTGCTCCGTCTGCAGACCGTACTGAACGGTGAGACCGTGAAGCGCATCTATCCCCATCTGGGTTATATCCACCGTGGTATCGAGAAGATGTGGGAGTCAATGACTTATCCTCAGACACTGGCGCTGACCGACCGCCTGAACTATCTCTGCGCCATGCAGCAGCGTCATGCGCTGGTGGGCGTTATCGAGGAGGCTATGGAGGTGGAACTGACCGACCGTATCCACTATATCCGTACCATCATGGACGAGCTGCAGCGTCTGGACAGTCACTTGCTGTTTACTTCTTGCTGCGCTCAGGACCTGGGTGCTCTCACCGCCTTCCTTTACGGTATGCGCGACCGTGAGCATGTGCTGAACGTGATGGAGGAGACAACTGGCGGACGCCTGATCCAGAACTACTACCGCATCGGTGGACTGCAGGACGATATCGATCCCAACTTCGTGAAGAATGTGAAGGAGCTGTGCAAGTACCTGCGTCCGATGATTAAGGAGTATATGGATGTGTTTGGTGACAATATCATCGCTCACAACCGTCTGGAGAACGTTGGTCCTATGTCACTCGACGACTGTATCAACTATGGTGTGACGGGTCCTGCCGGCCGTGCTTCTGGCTGGAAGAACGACGTGCGTAAGAACCATCCTTATGATATGTATGACAAGGTGAACTTCGAACAGATCACTCTTGACAGCTGCGACTCTATGGGTCGTTACCTCGTGCATATCAACGAGATGTACCAGAGCCTGAACATCATCGAGCAGCTCATCGACAATATTCCTGAGGGCGACTTCTACGTGAAGCAGAAGCCTATCATCAAGGTGCCCGAGGGACAGTGGTACTTCTCTGTAGAGGGTGCTGCAGGTGAGTTTGGCGTATACCTCGATTCTAAGGGCGACAAGAGTCCTTACCGCATGAAGATGCGTCCTATGGGTCTCTCGCTCGTTGGTGCACTCGATCCGATGCTGCGCGGACAGAAGATTGCCGACCTGGTGACTACTGGCGCTGCTATCGATATTGTTATACCTGACATCGACAGATAAAACAAACTATGGAACATATATTTGATTTTTCACAAGTGACCACTTGGTTTCATGAGCTGCTCCTGCAGACACTGGGACTGAGCGAGTTCTTTGCGATTCTGATTGAGTGCGTTCTCGTGGGTTCTGCAATCCTGGGCGCCTACTCTGTAATCGCTATGATACTGATTTTCATGGAGCGTAAGGTCTGCGCCTACTTCCAGTGCCGTATCGGCCCGGTTCGCGTAGGACCCTGGGGCTTGATGCAGGTGCTGGCCGACGTGCTGAAGATGCTCATCAAGGAGATCTTCTTCGTTGACAAGGCCGACAAGCTGCTCTACATCGTAGCTCCCTTCCTGGTTATCATCGGCTCTGTAGGCGCTTTTGCCTTCCTGCCCTGGAACCGTGGTGCCCAAATCCTCGACTTCAACGTAGGTGTTTTCCTGCTTACCGCCATCTCTTCTATTGGCGTGGTGGGTATCTTCCTCGCAGGTTGGGGCTCTAACAACAAGTACTCTGTGGTGTCAGCCATGCGTGCTGCCGTACAGATGATTTCTTACGAGATGTCTCTCTGCCTCTGCCTGATTACGGCTGTCATCCTGACTGGTACGATGCAGGTGAGCGGTATCGTGGAGGCTCAGGCCGGACCTTGGGGATGGCTCATCGTACAGGGTCATGTGCCCGCTATCATCGCTTTCCTCGTATTCCTCGTAGCAGGTAATGCAGAGGCCAACCGCGGCCCGTTCGACATGGCCGAGGCTGAGAGTGAGCTGACAGCTGGTCACCACACTGAGTATTCTGGTATGGGCTTCGGCTTCTTCTACCTGGCCGAGTTCCTGAACCTCTTTATCATTGCAGGTATTGCTGCCACCGTATTCCTGGGCGGATGGGCACCTATCCAGATTGGTGTCGAGGCGTTCGACGAGGTGATGCAGTATATCCCCGGTATTGTGTGGTTCATGGGTAAGGCCTTCCTGCTGGTATGGTTGCTCATGTGGATCAAGTGGACCTTCCCACGTCTGCGTATCGACCAGATCCTGAAGTTGGAGTGGAAGTACCTCATGCCGCTGGCACTCATCAACCTGGTGCTGATGACGGTCATCGTGGCTTTCGGACTTTATATTAAATAAGGTATAGCAAAATGGAAGATAATAAATCATATTTCGGAGAAATAGGGCACGGCATCAAGACGTTGGCCACCGGTATGAAGGTCACCATCGGTGAGTACTTCAAGGACTACTGGACCAACAAGTGTACTGAGCAGTACCCTGAGAACCGTAAGACCACACTCCACGTGTCAAAGCGTCATCGCGGACGTCTGGTCTTCAAGCGCAACGAAGACGGCGCCTATAAGTGCACAGCCTGCACGCTGTGTGAGAAGGCTTGTCCTAACGGCACTATCAAGATTACTGCCCACATGCAGGAGGATCCTGAGACGGGTAAGAAGAAAAAGGTGCTCGACGATTATCAGTACGACCTGGGCGACTGCATGTTCTGCCAGCTCTGTACTAACGCCTGCAACTTCGACGCTATTGAGTTTACCAACGACTTCGAGAATGCCACGTTCAGTCGTGACTCTCTGGTGCTCCACCTCGACAAGGAGGTTTATCAGGGCGGTTCACTGCCCAACATCCTGGAGGGCGGCGCTGACTGGCAGGTCGGTAAGTTTAACACTAAAAAGAAGTAAACCGCACTATGGCTAGTATAGTAGTATTTTCTATTCTCGCTGTTGTCATCCTGGGTTCTGCCCTGTTGTGCGTGACAACAAAGCGAATCATGAGAGCTGCAACATATATGTTGTTCGTGCTCTTTGGCGTAGCAGGTCTTTACTTCCTGCTCGATTACACCTACCTGGGTGCTGCTCAGATTGCTGTATACGCTGGTGGCGTAACGATGATCTACGTGTTTGTCATCCAGTTGGTTAGCAAGCAGACACTGCAGGGTATAGTAGAGCATATCAAGTGCTCACGCATGCTTCAGGGCTTGCTTCTCTCTGTGGTAGGCCTGGCAACGGTAGTTGTTGTTTTCCTGAAGAACAGCTTTATCAGCGCCGCTACGACCGACGAGTTGCCTATGGACCAGATTGGTACCGCCCTGCTGGGTAGCGACAAGTATCAGTATGTGTTGCCGTTCGAGTTTATCTCAGTATTCCTGCTGGCATGTATCATCGGCGGTTTGGTTGTATCACGTAAAAAGGAGGATTAAGCTATGGTACCTGTAGAATGTTATTTTGTGCTGAGTGCACTGCTGTTCTTCATCGGCGTCTATGGTTTCGTCACCCGTCGCAACCTCATCGCCATGCTCATCTCTATCGAGCTGGTGCTGAATGCCGTTGATATCAACTTCGCAGCGTTCAACCGTCTGCTGTTCCCCGGTGAGCTCGAGGGCTTCTTCATGACTCTCTTCTCAATCGGTGTGAGTGCAGCCGAGAGTGCTGTGGCTATCGCGATTATTATTAATGTGTTCCGCAACTTCAAGAGTGACAGCGTGGACGCTATTTCTAACATGAAAGGATAAAACGACGCTATGATCTACGAATTATCTTATTTGATTCTGCTTCTGCCGCTGCTGTCCTTCATCGTGTTGGGACTGGCTGGCATGAAGATGCAGCACAAGACTGCCGGACTTATCGGTACTTGTTCGCTGTCACTGGTTACGATCCTCTCTTACTGGACGGCTATCACTTATTTCACTGCCGACCGTACTGCTGAGGGTGTGTATCAGACTATCGTGCCCTTCAACTTCACCTGGTTGCCACTGGGTAATCTTCACTTCGACATGGGTATCCTCCTGGATCCTATCTCTGTGATGATGCTTGTGGTCATCTCAACGGTTTCGTTGATGGTTCACATCTACTCATTCGGCTATATGCACGGTGAGAAAGGTTTCCAGCGCTACTACGCTTTCCTGAGCCTCTTCACCATGTCAATGCTGGGTCTTGTACTGGCTACCAACATCTTCCAGATGTACATGTTCTGGGAGCTTGTGGGTGTTTCTTCTTACCTGCTCATCGGTTTCTACTATCCTTTGAAGCCCGCTATCGCAGCATCTAAGAAGGCCTTCATCGTAACCCGTTTTGCTGATATGTTCTTCCTGATTGGTATCCTGACCTTCGGCTACTTCACCGACTCGTTCAGCTTCTCGTTTGCTGGCGACATCGTGATGGGCCAGGGCACTACCCCATTCATCGAGGGCAATATGGCCAAGGCCGTTGCTGCAGGTGGTTTCATCCTGCCTACCGCACTCGTTCTGATGTTCATCGGTGGTGCCGGTAAGAGTGCTATGTTCCCTCTGCACATCTGGCTGCCCGATGCCATGGAGGGTCCTACACCTGTATCTGCCCTGATTCACGCTGCTACGATGGTCGTAGCCGGTGTATTCCAGATTGCACGTATGTTCCCCCTCTGGATTGAGTATGCTCCTCAGGCTATGTCAATCGTGGTATGGGTGGGTGTCATCACCGCTTTCTATGCTGCTGCCGTGGCTTGCGCCCAGAGCGACATCAAGCGTGTGCTCGCCTTCTCAACCATCTCACAGATTGCATTTATGATGGTGGCTCTGGGTGTTTGCCTGCCTGGTCATCATGGTGCGCTGCTCGACAACCACGCTCAACTGGGTTATATGGCTGGTATGTTCCACCTGTTTACCCACGCTATGTTCAAGGCTTGCCTGTTCCTGGGTGCCGGTTGTATCATCCACGCCGTTCACTCTAACGAGATGGCGCTGATGGGTGGTCTGCGCAAGTATATGCCTATCACGCACATCACCTTCCTCATCAGCTGTCTGGCTATCGCTGGTATCCCCTTCTTCTCGGGCTTCAGCTCAAAGGATGAGATTATCACCGCCTGCATGGCCTACAGTCCTGTGGTTGGCTGGATCATGACTGGTATCGCTGCAATGACGGCTTTCTATATGTTCCGTCTGTACTACGGTATCTTCTGGGGTACAGAGAACAAGGAGGCTCACGAGCATCACACGCCACACGAGGCTCCTCTCACCATGACCTTGCCTCTGATTGTACTCTGCGTCATCACCGTTGGTGTGGGTGTTTACTCTACCCTCGCAGGCTTCCTGGGCTGGGGCGGCAGCTTCGGTTCTTTCGTATCTGCGGCTGGTACTGACTATACGATTCACTTCGACACTCAGATTGCTGCTACCTCAACGGTCATCGCTATCCTGAGTATCTGTCTGGCTACTTATATATACAAAGGTGAGAGTCAGCCTATTGCCGATCGTCTGTACAGGACATTCCCCAAACTGCATCGTGCTGCCTACAAGCGTTTCTATCAGGACGAGATCTGGCAGTTTGTCACCCACCGCATCATCTTCCGTTGCGTTTCTACACCTATTGCCTGGTTCGACCGCCACGTTGTTGACGGCACGTTCAACTTCCTGGCATGGGGTGCTAACGAAGGAGGTGAGAGTCTGCGTGCTTGGCAGAGTGGCGACGTGCGCAAGTATGCCGTATGGTTCCTCACAGGTACTGTAGCATTAACGCTCGTATTGCTCGCATTGTAAAGTCGTAATATCGTAATAACGAAATAACGTAATAACGAAAATGAATATATTAAGTCTATTCGTACTGATTCCCGCCCTGATGCTTCTGGGATTGTGGATTGCCCGCAACCTCAATCAGGTGCGTGGTGTGATGGTGGCTGGCTCTTCAATGCTGCTGGCCCTGTCAATATGGCTTTGCTATTATTTCGTAACCGAGCGTAATGCAGGTAACGATGCAGAGATGCTGCTCGTGGCTTCTACGCCTTGGTTCAAGCCCTTGAATATTGCCTACAGCGTTGGTGTTGACGGTATCTCTGTGGTGATGCTGCTCTTGTCAAGCATCATCGTGTTCACTGGTACCTTCGCCTCATGGCAGCTGAAACCCATGACCAAGGAGTATTTCCTTTGGTTCACCCTCCTTTCTACAGGTGTATATGGATTCTTCATCTGCACCGACATGTTTACCATGTTCATGTTCTATGAGGTGGCCCTGATTCCTATGTACCTGCTGATTGGTGTATGGGGTTCTGGTCGCAAGGAGTACTCAGCCATGAAGCTCACCCTGATGCTGATGGGTGGTTCTGCACTGTTGATTCTCGGCGTACTGGGTATCTACTACTTCAGTGGTCATACCACAATGAACGTCAACGAGATTGCTGCTATGCACAACATCCCTGAGGAGGTTCAGAACGCTTTCTTCCCCTTCATCTTCATCGGTTTCGGTGTGCTGGGTGCTCTGTTCCCCTTCCACACATGGTCTCCTGATGGTCACGCATCTGCGCCTACAGCAGTATCTATGCTCCACGCTGGTGTGCTGATGAAGCTCGGAGGTTATGGCTGTTTCCGTTTAGCTATGTATCTGTTGCCCGACGCTGCTCAGAACCTGTCTTGGATCTTCCTGATCCTGACTACTATCTCTGTGGTTTACGGTGCCCTGAGCGCTTGTGTACAGACCGACCTGAAGTACATCAACGCTTATTCTTCAGTATCTCACTGTGGCCTGGTGCTCTTCGCCCTGCTGATGATGCAGCAGACAGCCTGCACCGGTGCTATCCTGCAGATGTTGTCTCACGGTTTGATGACAGCCCTCTTCTTTGCTCTCATTGGTATGATCTATGGTCGTACTCACACTCGTGATATCCGCGAGTTGGCTGGTTTGATGAAGATTATGCCTTTCTTGGCTGTGGGTTATGTTATCGCCGGTCTGGCTAACCTGGGTCTTCCCGGCTTCTCTGGATTTATTGCTGAAATGACCATCTTCGTTGGTTCATTTGGAGCACACGAGCTTGCAGGTGATCCTTCATCATCATTCCGTATGGTGGCAACAATCATCGCTTGTACATCTATTGTGGTGACCGCTGTCTATATCCTGCGTGTGGTAGGTAAGATTCTTTATGGCGAAGTTGAGAACAAGCACTTCTTAGAACTCACCGATGCTTCATGGGACGAGCGTGTTGCTGTATGCTGCCTCATTTTCTGTGTGGCTGGTCTGGGATGCGCTCCCTTCTTCTTCAGCGATATGATCTCGCCCTCAGTAGGAAATATCTTAAGTTCAATTGGAGTCATGTAAAGGAGGAAAAGAAATGGATTACAGTCAATTTTTGAATATGATTCCCGAGGCAACCCTGATGTTGGCCTTGATTATAGTTTTCTGTGCAGACTTCGCATTGAGCAAGAGTCCCCGCAAGACCTATGTGCTGAGCATACTCACAGGCGCTCTGCTGCTCTGTCAGCTGGTGCCCTGCTTCTTGGCCGAGCCTGCAACAGCCTTCGGTGGCCTCTATGTATCATCTGCCATCGTTAATGTGATGAAGACCGTGCTCACACTGGGTACGTTCATTGTGGTGGTGATGTCTCAGTCATGGTTGAATAATCATGCCACAAAGATTTCTGGCGAGTTCTACCTGCTGGTTATCTCTACCCTGCTAGGTATGTACATGATGATGTCTGCAGGACATTTCCTCATGTTCTTCCTTGGTCTTGAGATGGCTTCTGTACCCATGGCCTGCCTTGTGGCCTTCGATCGCTACAAGCAAAAGTCGGCCGAGGCTGCTGCCAAGTACATCCTCACCGCCACCTTCTCAAGCGGCGTGATGCTCTATGGCATCTCATTCCTTTATGGTGCTGTAGGCACATTGTACTTCGATGATATGGCCGCTCAGATGCAGTTCACCCCACTCACTATCATGGGTATGGTGTTCTTCTTCAGCGGACTGGGCTTCAAAATTTCTTTGGTGCCTTTCCATTTCTGGACGGCCGACACCTACGAGGGTGCTCCTACCCCAGTAACTGGTTACCTGAGTGTTGTATCCAAGGGTGCCGCCACTCTGACGCTGGCTATCATCCTGATGCATGTCTTCGGACGCCTCGTTGAATACTGGCAGCCCCTGCTCTGGATTGTCATCATGCTCACCATCACCGTGGGCAACCTGATGGCTATCCGCCAGAATGAGCTAAAGCGCTTCATGGCCTTCTCTTCTATCTCACAGGCTGGATATATCATGCTGGCAGTAGTAGGTAACAGCGCCGCCAGTCTCACCGCCCTGACATTCTATGTGCTGGTATATGTAGCAGCTAACATGGCTGTCTTCACCGTTATCAGCACCGTAGAGGAGAACAACGGCGGCAAGACTCAGATGAATGCGTACAACGGACTCTATCAGACCAACCCCAAGTTGGCTCTGCTGATGACGCTGGCACTCTTCTCACTGGCAGGCATTCCTCCTTTCGCAGGTATGTTCTCTAAGTTCTTTGTGTTCATGGCAGCAGTTGGTGGGCATGAAAGTGCACCTTTCTGGCCCTACTTTGTGGTGTTCATCGCACTTCTGAATACCGTAGTATCACTTTACTACTACCTGCTCATCGTGAAGGCCATGTATATTACTAAGGAAGAGAATCCGCTGCCCACCTTCAAGAATGGCGCCGCAATCAACTGGAGCCTTGCCATTTGCACCGTGGGTATCCTGCTCTTCGGTATCTGTTCTTGCATCTACGAATGGATTGACAAGGCTGCAGTAGCTATGTAAATTCTATCATATCGATAAATATTAAAACTGGAGGTATGCGTGATGAGCATATCTCCAGTTTTTTTTTCTATATTTTCAAAACAAAAATTATGGGCGTGATATTTTGAGAGTGGCACCAGCGCCATAGTCATCCTTTTTCAGGATAGATTCTACTTTCTCTGCATCGAAGGTCTTATAATCATAGGTAGGTATAAACTGCTTATAATTACCCTGAGACAGTTCTACGTCATCTATACCAAGGCAGTCCACAACCTTGATATTAAAATCCTTGCTGTTACGATAATCTTTCAGGGCATTCTGCTTTGCTTTCTCAGAGACGAAAGCGCATTTCTCTACATAGATATTAGAATAGACACCATAACCTATACAGTATTTATAATTATCACCGTCGTATAAACAGTTTACCACATGTACCTTACCAAAACGAACGCGCGGACAACGTTCAGAACATCCCTCGCCCCACCAGCAACAAATAAACGTACAGTTGAGATGACCTTCATCGATATCAGCTGTATTATTACTATTACCTATCAGGTTACAATTGCGATGATCATCACTTCCACCGCTGCCTCCAGCCATCGGTTCAATAAGATAATGGAAACGTGTCCAACTGACGCAGATACTATCAGAACCTTCCACTATGTCGAAATTACCATCAATGCCATCCTGTATATCACAGTGATCCACCCACACGTTCTTGGCACCTACCAAGCAGATGTTATCACTATAGTTAGCATCAATATCATAGGCACCAGGTCCTTTCAGAGTCAGATTGCGTATAATGACATTCCTACTGCCTTTCAAAAGGAATATTCCAGCTTTTTCGCTACGGTTCAGGTTACTGATGGTGGCACCCTGAAGACCTATAATTGACTTATTGGAACCAACTAAAAGCATTGAGTCGAGACTGATATTACCCTGCACATATACGGTTGCCTGGTTGGTACCACTCACGGCTGATTGCAGTTGTGAAGCAGTTGTTACCACTATAACTTTTTGGTTGTTACCACCAGTAGTGTTCTCACCGAAGCCTATAGGTTTCAGACTGTCGTAGGTTGAAGAGATAATCTTGTTCTCTGACGGACTATCGTCATCAGAACAAGCAGTGATAAAACAAGACATAACAAGCATAATGCTTGCAAACATTAGATTGTAGTGTTGATGATTGTAATTTAAAAACATACGCATTAGATTAAATTATTAATTATTTTCACGACGGCAAAGATACAAATAAAATTGAATAAAGAAAAGAAATATTGAAAAAATTTTAAAACCATGATTATGTATAGCACTGAAGTTAATCTATTGAGAGATTGGCAATCCATATAAAAAAACAGAGCCCTCGAGGTAATTACCATCGAGAGCCCTTTCTTGTAGTATATTATAATATAAGTGGATGAAATCAGAACATCATTGGTCCACCAAATCCGCCGCGTCCGCCGCCAAAGCCGCCTCCACGATTGCCACCACGGTTACCACCGCGACCGCCACCGAAGCCACCCATTCCGGGACCCATACCGCCCATGCCGTTGCGCATCTGCTGACGAGAAGCCTTTGTGCCGAAAAGGTTCAAGCGATAGTTGACACGAAGCATCACGTAACTGGTGATTGCGTTATACTCGGTATCGTTGCGTGAGAAGGCGCTGACCATACGAGAGAAGTTTGACTGCTGATGCAGGATGTCATAGAACTCGAGGCGTACAGAGAGGGGCTTACCCTGAAGGAAACTCTGCGCAATCTGGGCATTCCAGATGAGCTCGTCGGTATTAGCAGATGCATCGCTGAAACCACGACGGCTGGCCATGCCTACGTTGGTAGTGAACTGTGTACCCCAAGGAGCATTGATGGTAGTATTGAAACCATAGTTGAAGCTCCAGGTGTTCAGGTTGGAATTAGCCTGCAGGGCATTAGAGTTGTGGTTGTAGTTCACACTACCATTGAGCTCTACCTCTAACCAGTCATTACGATAGCTGAAGCCCAGACGTTCACGCAGGGTTGTAGCCTTGGTGGTAGATTTCGTTGTAGTCTTACTGCTGCCATCATAGAAATATCCAACGTTGTTGTTGTAGTTCACACCAGTCTCAGTATTCACATTGAAGTAACCAAGTGTATCGAGTGCTACGTTATACATCACGCTACCACCAGCACTCCACTGTCCGTTGATATTCACAGGCTGTGACTTGGTACCACCAGTCTCAAGGATATACTCCGTGCGCTGTGCAATGCTGTTGCTGGTGGTTGAGAAGTTCATGTTGGCATTGATAAATTGAGAGTGACTCTCAATGAAGTTGTTGAAGCGGAGGTTGAAACGCTGTGTGAACGAAGGTTTCAAACCTGAGTTACCCGTACGTACATTCAGAGGGTCGGTATTATCTTTAATCTCAAGCAGGTCGGTCATTGAAGGTTGGCTGCTTGAACCGCGATACTCCAAGCGCAACTGACCACGCTCACCAATACGATAGCGGAAATTAGCAGTAGGACTCCAATTGACCACAGTACGAGTGGTATCAATCTTGTTACCCAGATAATCCTGATGGAACTTAGAGAGCTGGGGCACAATCTGCACACCAAAATTAAGGTCAAACTTTGGCTGAATAATTCGTAGCATTACTTCAGCAGTATGTGTATAGTTCTTGTAATTTGAATAACGACTCAAATCGTCATCGAGGAACTCGGTATAGCTATGACCGTTCAGACGATTGAATATAGAACCCCAATCGCGATATTCCGGATAAACGCCAGTCATGTCATATTGACGTGTAGGATCGCCATCCTTCCAGAAGTCATAGGTATTACGTTCACTCTTGGTATAGCTATACTGGAACTGGTAGCTGAGCTGCAGGAAGGTACGACGTGTAAGAGGTTCGCTATAGGTAGCCTGAACACCGTAGCTGTAGTTCTTCTGTGGGGTTACATTATAACGGTTTGTCTGATAGGTAGAGTCGCCGGTGAGCAACTGATACAGACCTACAAGGCTATTAGAGAATTGCTGTGAATTCTCGTCACTATAATTGAAAGTAGAACGCAGCGTGATATTTCTACCGGTATTACTGAGCTTACGGTTAATCTGCAAGGTAGCACCCAGACGCTTGGAATCGCTATAGTTCATTCCGCCATTTACACGATTATTGACAACAAACGAAGAGTCGATGCCCAACATGGTAGCAACCATTCCACTGATATTATCCGTAGAAGATACATAGTCATAGGGATTGACGCTGAATGTACCTGATTCGTTCTTAGACTGTCCGTCATTTGTATTGTAGCTCCATGTAGGACGCAGACTGATGTTCCAGGCAGTATCGGGAGTCCACTCAACACGACCCTGGGCACTCCAGCTGTTTGAACGGGAGAAACTTCTATTGACTGACTCAGAGAAGGGTGACGTAGGATTCATAAAACTCTCAGAAGATGAACGAGACCAAGTATCGCCGTCACGATGGTTCCATGTTACAGATCCGTCGAGCAGCAGAAGGTCTGTCTTCTCATAGTTCAGGTTCACCATAGCCATCTTTGATGACTGCAAGCCGCTACGGCCACCACCACCGAAACGGCCACCGAAGCCACCGCCACCGAAGCCCATGTCATTGACATTGTTAGCATTGAGCATTGACATCACACGGGTGTTTTCACGCATCACAGCACCGAAGGCACGACCTGTATAGCGATCCTTTGTACCCACACCGGCATCGACATTGGCAAACATACCACGATTCATACCAGCTTTCAGGCCAAAGTCAAGCACGGTAGTCTCGTTACCATCATCGATACCTGTGATACGGCTCAGGTCGCTCTTCTCATCGTAGGTCTTGATACGCTCTACGATACTGGTAGGCAGATTCTTCATGGCAGTCTGGGTGTCGCCTGTCATGAACTCCTTACCGTCAACCTTGATTTTCTTCACCTGTTTACCATTGATGGTGATAGTACCATCATCTGACACCTGAGCTCCAGGCAGACGCTTCACAAGTTCCTCAACAACAGAACCCTCGGGAGTCTTGTATGCGCCCGCGTTATAAATAACGGTATCGCCCTTTGAGTAAACACGAGCCTGGTTCTTGACTACAGTTGCGCCTTTCAGCATGACGGCATCTACCTTCATAGATGTTGTGCCAAGATTTACAGGCTTGCCTGCCATCGTTACACTACTAACCTGTGTCTTGTAACCTACATACGTTACACGGACCAGGTACTTGCCGTCAGCAGGAGCTGTCAGCGTGTACTGACCATTCATGTTGGTCACGGCATGTGTCACAGAAGTACTGTCTGTTTTCAACAGCGATACAGTGGCTTGAATGACTGCCTCGTTGGCTTCATCAACCACTTTACCTGTAATTGTTCGCTGTGCTTGCATTGATAGGGCCGAAAGAACGACGGCCATCAAAAGTAAGAATCGCTTCATTATATTTTTGTTTTTAATTATTTTTCCAACTGATGATATGACGTAGGTCTGTTATAAAAGTTTAATCTACACTTATATATTTTTCTTACACCATAAAATCTTTATATTCTTTAACGTATCCGAATTATCTCACTTTACAAAAAATTCGTATCTTTGCACTCCAAATTTATCAATAGATATGGCAGAACAAAATACGCCACGACGCAGACAAAGTCGTCAACAACAACCTGTAGACAATACATACGCTCATTTGCAACCGCAAGCTCTTGATGTAGAGCGTGCC
This sequence comes from Prevotella communis, assembly GCF_022024115.1. Taxonomy (NCBI): domain Bacteria; kingdom Pseudomonadati; phylum Bacteroidota; class Bacteroidia; order Bacteroidales; family Prevotellaceae; genus Prevotella; species Prevotella communis. Next base: position 1,692,871 of record NZ_CP091792.1, on the reverse strand, counting down.
GTATTAGGTGCCCTTCTTGTAGACAAGGACGCCTATTCCGTAGTATGTGAGATACTGAAACCTGAGAGTTTCTACGAACCACGCAATAGGATTATCTACGAGGCTATCCAGCATTTGTCAATGAATGAACAGCCAGTCGACGTACTCACCGTAGCCGATCAGTTGGCACACACCGGACAACTGGAGGAAGTCGGCGGACCTGCCTATATTGCCGAGATATCTTCACGTGTTGCTTCTTCGGCCCATGTGGAGTATCATGCACGAATCATTGCCCAAAAATCACTTGCCAGACAGTTAATACAATTTGCCAGCGACATTGAGACGAAGGCATTCGACGAGACGGTCAATGTTGATGACTTGATGCAGCATGCTGAGGGTTCTCTCTTCGAGTTGTCGCAGAAAAACATGAAGAAAGACTACACGCAGATTGACCCTGTTATTGCGCAGGCTGTCAAGGTGATTCAGGATGCTGCCAAGAACAAGGATGGTCTTACGGGTATTCCAACAGGTTATCATGGCCTGGATGACAAAACCAGCGGATGGCAACCTTCAGACTTGGTGATTATTGCCGGACGACCTGCCATGGGTAAGACAGCTTTTGCACTGTCTATGGCTAAGAATATCGCAGCTGACTACCAGGTTCCTCTAGCTTTCTTCTCATTGGAAATGTCGAACCAGCAGCTGGTGAACCGACTGCTGTCTAATGTCTGCGAAGTATCAGGTAAGAAGATTCTGAACGGACAGTTGCAGCCCGACGAGTGGGACCGACTCGATAAGCGAATCAATAATCTGCTGGGTGCACCTATCTATGTTGATGACACACCCGGTCTGTCGGTTTTTGAGTTACGTACAAAAGCCCGGCGTCTGGTACGTGAACACGGCGTAAAGATTATCATGATTGACTACCTGCAGCTGATGAATGCCAACGGTATGCGTTTCTCCAGTCGTCAGGAAGAGGTGTCAACGATCAGTCGTTCTCTGAAAGGTCTGGCAAAGGAGCTGGACATCCCCATCCTAGCACTGTCACAGTTGAACCGTGGTGTAGAGAGCCGTGAAGGTCTTGAAGGTAAACGACCACAGTTGAGCGACTTGCGTGAGTCAGGTGCTATTGAGCAGGATGCCGATATGGTACTTTTCGTACACCGTCCTGAATACTACCATATTTTCCAGGATGATAAGGGACGCGACCTGCACGGTATGGCTGAGATTATCATTGCCAAACACCGTAAAGGTGCTACAGGTGATGTACTTCTGACTTTCCGCGGTGAATATACCCGATTCGAGAATCCTGAGGACGGCCGGTTAGGTCCTATGAGTCCACAGTCAGGTGGCGAGATTCTAAGTTCAAAGGTTAATGGTGACGACAATGGCGCTCCCCTACCCAACGATTTTGACTCCTTTGGCGGAGGAATGCCAATCCCACCACCATCCAACGAGCCAATGCCATTTTAGAAATAAAAAGTGCAGTCATTTACTTTAAGGTTACAAAAAATTGTTGTATCTTTGCACTCGATTTCAGTAAATACATATTCAGATTAGCGTTTTGATAGAGAAGCATATAGTCATAGAAGATGTAGACCCAGTAATGTTTTATGGGGTTGGAAATGCGCACCTGCAGATGTTGCGCGCATTATATCCGAAACTTCGCATCGTGGCTCGTGATAATGTGATACGTATTATGGGCGACGAAGAACAGATGGCTGCTTTCGAGGAAAGCACGGAGAAGATGCGCCAGCATATCGTAAAATTCAATTCTATCAGCGAAGAAGACATCCTTGATATAATAAAAGGTAAGCGCACGCGCGATGATGTGCCTGAAGGGGTGATAGTATATTCTATTGCCGGACGTCCCATCAAGGCCCGGAGCGAGAATCAGCAGCGACTTGTAGATGCCTATCAGAATAATGACATGGTGTTTGCCGTAGGTCCTGCCGGAACAGGTAAGACTTATCTGTCCATAGCTTTGGCTGTCAAGGCGCTAAAGGAAAAGACAGCAAAAAAGATTATCTTGAGCAGACCTGCCGTAGAAGCTGGTGAAAAACTGGGATTCCTGCCTGGCGATATGAAGGACAAGATTGACCCCTATCTGCAACCGCTCTACGATGCGCTCGAGGATATGATACCACAGGTAAAGCTTCAGGACATGATGGAGAAGCATGTCATACAGATTGCACCGCTGGCATTCATGCGTGGACGCACGCTGAGTGATGCTGTGGTGATTCTCGATGAAGCACAAAACACAACCCCCGCCCAGATTCGGATGTTCCTGACGCGCATGGGATGGAACACCAAGATGATTATTACGGGCGACATGACTCAAATTGACCTTCCCCACTCACAGAAAAGCGGACTCATAGAAGCCCTGCACATTTTGAATAATGTAGAGGGCATCGGCGTTGTCAACCTGAACGGCAAGGACATTGTACGCCATAAACTGGTGACACGCATCGTCAACGCATACGAGAATTTCGATAAAGAATATAAAAACAACAATGAAAGCATTAACAAAGACTGACTTCAACTTCGAAGGACAGAAGAGTGTTTACCACGGTAAAGTCCGTGACGTGTACAACATCAATGACGATCTGATGGTGATGGTTGCCACAGACCGTATCTCAGCATTCGATGTGGTGCTACCCAAGGGAATCCCCTTCAAGGGACAGGTATTGAACCAAATTGCAGCACAGTTCCTGGATGCAACTACTGACATCTGTCCCAACTGGAAACTGGCTACCCCCGATCCTATGGTTACCGTGGGACTGAAATGCGAGGGCTTTCGTGTTGAAATGATTATCCGTTCAATCCTTACAGGTTCTGCATGGCGCGAATACAAGAACGGATGTCGTGAGTTGTGTGGTGTTAAACTGCCCGATGGCATGCGCGAGAACGAGCGTTTCCCAGAGCCAATTATCACACCTACAACGAAAGCTGACGAAGGTCACGACATGAATATCTCCAAGGAAGAGATTATCGCACAGGGTATCGTTTCTGCAGAAGATTATGCAATCATGGAGGACTATACACGTAAGATTTTCGCTCGTGGACAGGAGATTGCAGCTAAACGCGGTCTGATTCTTGTTGATACCAAGTATGAGTTTGGAAAGCGCGACGGAAAGGTATACCTCATTGACGAGATTCATACACCAGATTCATCACGCTACTTCTATGCTGATGGTTATGAGGAGAAACTCGCCAAGGGCGAGCCACAGAAACAGCTCTCTAAGGAGTTTGTTCGCCAGTGGCTTATTGAGCACAACTTCATGAACGAGCCTGGACAAACTATGCCTGAGATTACTGACGAGTATGCAGAGAGCGTATCAGAGCGTTACATTGAACTCTATGAGCACATCACCGGCACCAAGTTCGACAAGGCTGCTGAGGAAGGAGATATCGCCGCACGTATTGAGCGTAACGTCAGCGAATGGCTGAAAACAAGATAATGTATAAACAGGAAGAGATAAAACCCTACCACGAGGGTGAGAAGGCACAGCAGGTGGAGCAGATGTTTGATAACATCGCTCCCACCTACGATGCGCTCAATCACCGGCTTTCTTGGGATATAGACAAGGGATGGCGCAAAAAGGCCATCAAGCAGTTAGCTCCCTTTGCACCCCAGACTATGCTCGACATAGCTACGGGTACAGGGGACTTTGCTATTTTATCGGCTCAGATGTTGCATCCCAGGAAACTGATAGGTGCCGACATCAGCGAGGGTATGATGGAGATTGGCAGGAAAAAAGTGAATATTCTTGGTTTGCAGGACACTATCTCATTTGCAAAGGAGGATTGTCTGCATTTGAGCTTTGAAGACAATACTTTTGATGCTGTCACAGCCGCTTTTGGTATTCGCAATTTTGCTGATCTGGACAAGGGACTCAGTGAGATGTGTCGCGTATTAAAACCTGGCGGACATCTCAGCATCGTAGAACTGACCACTCCCGTGTCGTTCCCTATGAAACAACTCTTCCATATCTATTCTCACACGGTGTTACCTGTCTACGGACGCCTTATCTCAAAAGACACCAGCGCCTATTCATATCTGACAAAGACAATTGAAGCATTCCCCCAGGGCGAAAGAATGCAACAGATTCTGTGTCAGGCAGGCTTTAAGGAGGCTACATTCAAACGCCTTACTTTCGGAATATGTACGATGTATTTCGCAACTAAATAATAAACCGACATTATGGACAAGTATGGACTTATAGGTTTTCCATTGGGGCATTCTTTCTCAATCAATTACTTTAACCAAAAGTTTGCTGACGAGGGAATCAATGCCAAGTACATGAACTTTGAGATTCCAACCATCGAAGCGCTTGCAGAAGTGCTTGACCAGAATCCTGAGCTCAAAGGACTGAATGTTACGATTCCCTACAAACAGAAAGTGATGGAGTATTTGGACCAGATCAGTCCAGAAGCTCGTGCTATCGGTGCCGTCAACGTGATAAGGGTGACACATGAAGGTAATGACATCAAGCTGAAAGGTTTTAACTCTGACGTTATCGGATTTACACAGAGCATTGAGCCCATGCTGGAGTCCTACCACAAGAAAGCGTTGGTATTGGGTACCGGTGGTGCCTCAAAAGCCATCTCGTATGGATTACAGTCATTGGGGTTAGAGACTGTCTATGTCAGCCGCTATCAACGTCCGGACACCATCTGCTACGAAGATATCACACCAGAGGTCATCAAAGAATATAATGTCATAGTTAACTGTACACCAGTAGGCATGTTCCCCAAGACTGAAGAATGTCCGAAACTGCCCTATGAATCAATGGATGAAAAGAACATCCTCTATGATCTTATCTATAATCCCGACGAGACCTTATTTATGAAAAAAGGTGCAGAACGAGGCGCTAGCGTTAAAAACGGATTGGAAATGCTTCTTTTGCAGGCTTTTGCCTCTTGGGAGTTCTGGAATGGTAAAGAGAAATAACTGATAGGAAGATGGAAACAGCCTGGACGATTTTTAGCCTCTACGTCATTATCTTCGGTAGCTTGATTGCCGGAGGACTATATGCTGAGCGTTCAAGCAACAATGAACGACAGGCATTAATCAGGAATAAGAAGAATAAACTGAAAGCCTGTGCACAGAAATACAATATTCAGATAAAGTCTTTGGAACAATCCTATAAGGAAGACAAGAAGGCACTCAGAACGAAGCAGAATATCTTTCAGAAACTGACGGGTCAGAACACGACTTCCCTTAGAAGAGAATACCAAAGCAGATATACGCACGAAAAGAAACAATATACCAATGAGGTCCGTCAGATAATACACGAGTGGAACGCTCAGGGTAAAAACAACCGCAAGTGGACTATCTATTGGAAAGGACTTATTGTCATTGGCGCTATCGTTTCTTTGGGTGCATGCACACACGCTTTAGATGAAATCGGAGAAGATGAAGACTATTTATCTTACTCCAACACGACAGAGCATTACTGGCGGGCAGAGGATATTCCGATGCCTCATCTGAAGGACGGAAGACGTTACGTTTCTAATCCGGACAGCATCATCAGTCAGGAAACGGTCAGCCGCCTCGATGCCAAACTCAAGCAGTTGGACGACTCGCTGGGCATTGAATCTGTCGTTGCAGTTGTCAGTCATGTGGAAGGTGCTGATATTGAAGGCTTTGCTCAAAAAATCTTTGATATTTACAAAGTAGGAAAGAAAGACTACGGACTGGTAATGGTACTAGCCTACGATGATCATAAGTTCCGCACTCAGACCGGTAGAGCCCTGGAAGCCGAACTGACCGACGTAGAATGTTTCCGACTGCAGGAGCACTACCTCATACCCAGTATGAAAGCAGAATTACCCGATAGCGGACTCATCTATATGGTTGATGCCATCTATAACACTCTGCAAGGCAAGGAACTGCCAGAGATGGCGGAACTCACGCCAAAGAGTAGCACAAGCAGTGATGACGAGGATGTTCCCCTGTTGCCATTCCTCTATCTCGTTATTCTAATCGGATGGGGTATCATGTATTACGCGATGGCCAGCCGCTTAGGATGGAACCTGATGGCTTACGCCCTTGGTATGTTACGCCCCAACCCGTTTGTTGAGAAGAGCCACTATACCGGCCCCGTTATTATCGGTACTGGCGGCGGTCGCAGTAGCGGCTTTGGAGGTGGCTTTGGAGGAGGCAGTTTCGGAGGTGGCTTCAGCGGCGGTAGCAGTGGTGGCGGTGGTGCCACATCCAGCTGGTAATCAGTCAAGAAGATATTAATCATAAAAAACAAATAGAAGTTATGAAAAAAAGTTATGTTGTTTTAATCGTTGTAGCAGTGATAGCAGTGATCGCCATTGCTCTCTTTGGATGGGTGAAGAGTACCTACAACGGAATGGTTAGCGTAGAGGAAGAAGCTACAACAGCTTTGGCCAACGTACAGTCGGCCTATCAGCGTCGTGCCGATCTGATTCCTAATCTGGTTCAGACAGTAAAGGGCTATGCCTCTCATGAAAAAGAGACTCTGGAAGGCGTTGTCAACGCCCGTTCAAAGGCTACCAGCATCACGCTGAATGCCGAGAATATCAAGGAATATCAGCAGGCTCAGGGCGAGTTATCAAGTGCTCTGGGACGACTCATTGCTATCGGTGAGGCTTATCCTGACCTGAAGGCCAACGAGAATTTCCGTGAACTGCAGGTACAACTGGAGGGCACAGAGAACCGTATCAACGTGGAGCGCAACAACTTCAACAAGGCCGTTCAAACGTATAATGTCGCCATTCGCAAGTTCCCCAGCAACCTGTTGGCTGGCATCTTTGGTTTTGAGAAGATGGATAAGTTCGAGGCTGCCGCAGGTTCTGAGAACGCTCCTAAAGTTGAATTTTAAGCAAGCAAAGTACGCTTCAAAAGAAATTGTACCAATAAGGAATTATGAGTAATAACCGCTATATGCAGCGTGGCGTCAGTGCCGCAAAGGAAGATGTCCACGCAGCCATCAAGAACATTGACAAGGGACTCTATCCACAGGCTTTCTGTAAGATTATCCCTGATATCCTGGGGGGCGACCCTGAGTATTGTAACATCATGCATGCCGACGGTGCAGGCACAAAATCGTCGTTGGCCTACATGTATTGGAAAGAGACGGGCGACCTCTCTGTATGGAAAGGCATTGCGCAGGATGCCATCGTGATGAATACCGACGACCTGCTCTGTGTAGGTGCCGTGGACAATATCCTGGTATCTTCTACCATCGGACGTAACAAGATGCTGGTACCCGGTGAGGTCATCTCGGCTATCATCAATGGTACGGATGAGTTGCTCAGCGAACTCCGTGAGATGGGTATCGGTATCTATCCTACTGGTGGTGAGACAGCCGATGTTGGCGACCTTGTTCGCACCATTATCGTTGACTCTACCGTTACCTGTCGCATGAAGCGCAGCGATGTCATCAACAATGCCAATATCCGTCCTGGCGATGTTATCGTTGGTCTCTCTTCTACTGGACAGGCCACATACGAGAAACGCTACAATGGCGGTATGGGCAGTAACGGTCTGACTTCAGCCCGCCATGATGTATTCTCAAAATATCTGGCAGAGAAATATCCCGAGAGTTTCGACCACGCCGTTCCTAATGATTTGGTATATAGCGGCAAGTATAAACTTACTGATGCTGTAGAAGGCTCTCCCGTTGATGCTGGTCAGCTGGTTCTCTCTCCCACCCGCACCTACGCACCCGTCATCAAGCGTCTGCTGGATGAGATTCGTCCCGAGATTCACGGTATGGTACACTGTACTGGTGGTGCTCAGACCAAGGTTCTGCATTTTGTCAATGACAACTGCCGTGTCATCAAGGACAATATGTTCCCCGTTCCTCCCCTCTTCCGTGCTATCCACGAATGTTCTGGCACCGATTGGAAGGAGATGTATCAGGTCTTCAATATGGGTCATCGTATGGAAATCTACGTACGTCCTGAGATGGCAGAAAAAGTTATCGAGATATCGAAGTCATTCAATATCGACGCACAGGTAATCGGTCATATCGAAGAAGGACAGCGCTCATTAACGATTAAGAGTGAGTTCGGAACCTTTGAATATTAATAGGTTTGGAATCTTAGAATACCAATAAATTAAAAGCCCTGACTTAGTTGAATTAGTCAGGGCTTTTCTTATCATCTTATTCAAGATATCATTCATCCATCAGCTTACGATAGCGCACACGTTTGGGCTCTTCCAGTCCTAAGCGCTGAGCCTTATTCGTTTCGTATTCGCTGTAGTTACCCTCAAAATAGAAGACATTACCATCGCCCTCGTAAGCAAGGATATGCGTACAGATACGATCCAGGAACCAACGGTCGTGACTGATGATGACAGCACAACCGGCAAAGGCTTCAAGACCTTCCTCCAGCGCACGCAGCGTGTTCACGTCAATATCATTGGTTGGCTCATCGAGAAGCAAGACGTTGCCCTCCTGCTTCAAAGCGATAGCCAGGTGAAGACGGTTACGCTCACCACCAGAGAGCACCCCGCATTTCTTCTCCTGATCAGCACCGCTAAAATTGAAACGACTCAGATAAGCTCGAACATTAATGTCGCGTCCGCCCATGCGTATTGTTTCGTTACCTTGGCTCACAACCTGATAAACACTCTTCTCCGGGTCGATATCCTTATGCTGCTGGTCAACGTATGACAGTTTCACAGTCTCACCAACCTCAAAAGTGCCAGCATCAGCCTGTTCCAAGCCCATGATAAGACGGAACAAAGTAGTCTTACCGGCACCATTAGGTCCGATAACACCAACGATGCCATTAGGTGGCAGACTGAAGTTAAGGTCGCTGAACAGCGTCTTGTCACCATAAGCCTTCGCCACATGGACAGCCTCAATAACCTTATTACCCAGACGTGGTCCGTTGGGGATATAGATCTCCAACTTCTCCTCCTTCTGTTTCTGTTCCTCATTCAACATCTTGTCGTATGAGTTCAGACGAGCTTTTCCCTTTGCCTGACGTGCCTTCGGTGCCATACGCACCCACTCCAGCTCGCGCTCCAACGTCTTGCGACGCTTTGAGGCGGCCTTCTCTTCCAGCGCCAGACGCTGACTCTTCTGTTCCAGCCATGAAGAGTAGTTACCTTTCCAGGGAATACCCTCACCACGATCCAGTTCCAGAATCCACTCAGCCACATCGTCCAGGAAGTAACGGTCGTGCGTCACGGCAATCACCGTACCCTCATACTGCTGCAGATGTTGCTCCAACCAGTCGATACTCTCAGCATCCAGATGGTTGGTAGGCTCATCGAGGAGCAGCACATCAGGTTTCTGAAGGAGTAATCGGCAGAGCGCCACACGACGACGCTCACCACCAGAGAGATTCTTCACGCTCCAATCGCCCGGAGGACAGTTAAGTGCCGCCATGGCTCGGTCCAGTTTAGAGTCCATGTTCCATGCATCGGTAGCATCAATGATGTCCTGCAGTTCAGCCTGACGGTTCATCAGTTTCTCCATCTTATCAGGATCCTCATAGTATTCCGGCAAACCAAACTTTACATTAATCTCATCATATTCAGCCAATGCATCATACACATGCTGAACGCCTTCCATCACGTTCTCCTTGACGGTCTTCTCTTCATTAAGAGGTGGCTCCTGTGGAAGGTAGCCCACGCTATAGCCGGGGCTCCATACCACGTCGCCTTGATATTGTTGGTCCAGTCCGGCAATGATTTTCATCAATGTGGACTTACCTGCACCGTTCAGACCGATGATACCAATCTTGGCACCATAGAAGAAACTGAGGTAAATATTCTTAAGAACTTGTTTCTGATTTTGCTGAATGGTCTTGCTTACGCCAACCATTGAGAAAATCACTTTCTTGTCGTCAACTGTAGCCATATTTCTAAGTGAATAGTGAATAATTTCACTTGTTATTTCTCAAACTTCTTACCTGTTTGCTTAACGATTTCGCGTGCATACTTCTCAGAATAACCAGGACGCTTCACCGTAGCACCAAGTCCGTACTTTGTACGGGTGAACTGACCATTCTCCTCTGGCTTAACTGTCATATCGTTATACTTTACGATAAGATAAGTAGCCAGTTTCTGCCAACGAGCCAACATCTGTTCAGCCTTCTCTGCTGTATAGGCTGTGAGATATTTTGTACGTGCTGCCTCGTCGAGTGTCAGCGCCTTATCCTCAACCTCTTTCTGAGCACGGAAATATGAATTATCCAGCGAGTCGCGAACCTCCTTCAAGGATGGGAAAAGCATAGAGTAACGTGGATAAACCATGTTGCTCACCCAGTTCTGTACCCAGAAAGCATTGTCCATGGAGAAGTTCAGTTCATCAGCACCTGGTGTGTCGTAAGGACGGGGAGCCTTCGTAGCACAGCAATACACAGGTGTGAAAGGTACCATATTACCATCATCATTGGCAAACCAGAAACAGCCACCAATCTGACGTGGCAACCAAGAACGCATCTGACTTACAAACACAAAGCCGGCCTGCTGTGTAGATACGGGACGCTCATTGAAATACTCCTTGCCATCCACCTTATAATAAAGAGGTGTAGGACGATAGGGCATTTCCCAGATACCACCGCCCATGTCGCTATCCAGCGCAAATGGTGTATCCTCGAAATGGTCGCGCATAGCCGTTTCCACATCCTGCACAGAGAGTTTCTTATTGGGCTTCACCCACAGAGGCATCACCTCTGCGTTAGCATCATGACCTTCAGCCCAGGGGATATAACGGTCCATACCATCGGCATAACGGTTGAAGAAACTCCATACACGTGCATCACAGATACGACGACCTGAAAAATCAGGAGCAGCATAGGCAGCATTATAACTGAAGTCCTCATCCTTACCCTTGAACCATCCCATCTTACGGGCGTAAGAGACCACGTTCTTGGAGTAGCGCACATTCTCCTTGTCCTTCATATTAAACTTTGTGATACGACTCTGGTTAGCATGACCGCAAATCATATCATCTGGTATGCGCAGAGCCACCCATACCGTGCGGCCCTTCTCCACCTTTCGGTCGCTGGCGCAACCCATCATTTCCATAATCCAAGCCTCGTTGGGGTCGCAGATTGTGAAGGTCTCACCCTCAGAACAATAGCCGTACTGCTCCACCAGTGACGTCATGATATCAATAGCCTGACGAGCCGTCTTAGCACGCTGCAGGGTGATATAAATCAGAGAACCATAGTCGATGATACCTGTGGTATCCACCATTTCCTCACGACCACCAAAGGTTGTCTCACCAATAGTTACCTGCCATTCGTTGATATTGCCGATGACATTATAAGTCTCCTCAGCTTCCAGGATTTCTCCGCCATATTTATTCGTGTCCCAGTCATACACCTGACGCATCGTTCCTTTCGGATGCTTGGCGGCAGGCTGATGCTTCAATCCCTGAAACATGCCATAACTGTCGGCACTATAAGAACAAATCACAGAGCCATCTACAGAGGCCTTTTTACCTACAATAAAATTAGTACAAGCCATTGCTCCCGCCGTAGCAACGAGCATGGCTGATAAAATCAGTTGTCTTTTCATTATTTATTTAATAATCAGTTTATCGCTGCCTGCAGCCTTGAAACTCATGTCCAGTCCTTTCACCGAGTGTGTGAGTGCACCAAACGAGATGAAGTCAACTCCCGCCTTGGCATAGGGAATCATTGTGTCGTAGGTAATACCACCACTTGATTCCGTCTCAGCACGTCCGTTGACAATCTTCACCGCCTTCTCAGTATCCTCAGGTGTGAAATTGTCAAACATGATGCGGTCGCATCCCTCGGCCAGAGCCTCGTCCAGCTCTTTGAAGTTACGCACCTCGCACTCTATCTTCAGGTCTTTGCCGTTATCCTTGCAATACTGCTTAGCACGCGAGATGGCATTATGCACGCCACCACAGAAATCAATATGATTATCCTTCAGCAGGATCATATCAAACAAGCCGATACGATGGTTCATACCGCCACCAATCTTCACAGCCTCCTTCTCAAGCATACGCATACCAGGTGTTGTCTTACGGGTATCGAGTACGCGTGTCTTCGTGCCTGCATCAATCAGCGCCTGCTGATATTTGTGCGTCATTGTGGCAATGCCACTCATACGCTGCAGGATATTCAACATCAGGCGCTCCGTCTGCAACAAACTCTGTTCCTTGCCTTTCACACTCATCACGATGTCACCTGGCTTCACATGCGCACCATCCTCAATATATACCTCTACTTGCAATTCAGGGTCAAAACGACGGAATACCTCCTTGGCAATCTCCACGCCAGCAAAGATACCCTCCTCCTTAATCAGCAGTTTTGACTCACCCATGGCATCCTTAGGGATACAGCACAACGTGGTGTGGTCACCGTCACCAATATCCTCAGCAAAAGCGAGGTCAATCAGTTTATCGTTCAGTTCTTCTACACTTAACATAATTTCTTCACTACTTTATTACTCAAAGTAAATACCAAGTCCCAGACGGATACCGAAGCCGCTATACTCCGTCACATTCTTTGTACTGAGGTTGTAATATACCTCCGGTTCGATGGTCACGGTACGGTTCAGGAAAAAGGCGTAGCCACACTGGGCACTGGGCACAAAATCCTTACGGATAGGACTGTTCACATAATTGGCGCTGGCTCCCAGGTATAAGCCGTTCTGCTCAATATAGTAGCGCAGACCGGCACCAAGTGTAAACGTATCGTCGCCTACCTTATGCCAGTCGTAACCCAATGTACCCGTTATCATCCAGTCATCTTCAAACAGATAACCACACTTGGCATTCAGGTCCATGTGCCAACTCTGATTCTTGCTCCAGTTGAGGTCGAAATTAGACAATCCTGCAGAAGCATAGTATTTATCCTTAGCAAATGGCAGACGATCTTGTGTCTGAGCCTGGCCTGCGACTGAGAACATCAGTCCGCAAAGCATCGTAAACAGTAATTTTTTCATAATCGATATCTTTTAATTAATAATTATTCGTTGTCTCGTTATATCGTTATCACGTTGTTACGTTATCGTGACATTAAAAAATTTGCTCCGTTAGCAGATACACCACACTCACCACCGTCATGAATACGGCAGGAACCAGCGAAATCCAGTAGTTCTTCTTCTGTTGATACAGATAAACCGTGATAGCCCATAGTGTGAAGACAGACAAGGTTTGGTTACTCCAGCCGAACCAGCTCCAGATGACGTCAAAGCCTTCAGGGTTGGCCATCTGCCAAATAAGCAGGGCAATGACAGCCGCAAACATGGGAATGCAGACATACAGACGCTTGCGCATCGTCTTCTGCTCCAGGTGGATGAAATCAGCAATGATGAGTCGTGCTGAGCGTAACGCCGTATCACCACTGGTGATAGGTGCAGCCACTACACCCAGAATGGCCAGAATACTTCCAAAGAGCCCCAGCCAGTTGTCGCACACCATGCTCACAATTGCCGGTGCCTTACTGATGATCTCCTCACCACCAGCCATCTCCTGATATCCAGGTGTTGGCTCATTGTAGAAGAAATACATAGCTACCGTAGCCCAGATAAGAGCTACCAGACCCTCAGTAATCATAGCGCCGTAGAATATAGGACGACCCATCTTCTCACTCTTCACGCAACGCGCCATCAACGGACTCTGCGTGGCGTGGAAGCCACTGATAGCGCCACAGGCAATAGTGATAAACAGACAGGGGAAGATGCTCTTCGTTGTGAGCGAGGCCTCTCCAACGCCCTCCCACACCTCAGGGATATCTGGCATCTTCACAAACAACATCGCCATCAGGGCTACAGCCATAAACAACAGGGAGAATGCGAACAAGGGGTAAATCTTTCCGATAATCTTATCGATAGGCATCATCGTGGCAATGATATAATACACGAAGATGACAATAATCCAGAATGTACTGTTACTCAGTATCTCGATGCCTGGCACACTACTCAGGCACAGTTTCTGCAGCAACAAGGCAGGACTGTACACAAACACGGCTCCTACCATCATCAGCAGGAAAACCGAGAAAATCAGCATAATCTGCTTTGTGGCATTACCCAGGTATTTTCCAATAATCTCAGGAAGGTTAGCGCCACCGTTACGAATACTCAGCATACCGCTCAGATAGTCGTGCGTAGCACCTGCAAAGATACATCCGAAGACAATCCAGAGATAGGCAGCCGGTCCGAACTTGGCACCCATGATGGCACCAAAGATAGGTCCAGTACCTGCAATGTTCAGGAACTGTATCATGAAAATCTTCCATGAAGGCAGCACCATGAAGTCCACACCGTCGGCCTTGGCAATGGCAGGCGTAGGTCTGTCGTCAGGTCCGAAAACTCTCTCTACAAAACGGCCATAAAGGAAATAGCCCAGAACCAGAGCCGCAAGGCTCAGTACAAAAGTAATCATTTCTGCTTTTCTTTTATCAAATTTGACGATGCAAAGATACAAAATAATTCACAATTCATAATTCATAATTCATAATTATTTTCTACCTTTGCAGGCAAAACATCAAGAAATGAAGAAATTTATCTGTTTTCTTATTCTAGTATGCGCCTTTATCGCAGTTCAGGCGCAATCTCCCAAGTACGAAGTCAGGGCCGTCTGGCTCACAACCATCGGTGGTATAGACTGGCCTCACTCCTATCAGTCGGAAGCTCAGAAACGCGAACTCACCCAAATACTGGACCAGTTACAGAAAGCAGGTATCAATACCGTACTCGTACAGACACGCGTACGCGGTACGACCATTTATCCCTCGGCCATCGAACCATGGGACGGCTGCATCACGGGTACGCCTGGCCGCAAGGCTTCCTACGACCCCTTGCAACTGTGTATCGATGAGTGTCACAAGCGTGGCATGGAGTGCCATGCTTGGGTTGTAACCATCCCCGTTGGAAAATGGAACAAACTGGGTTGCAAGCAGTTGCGTCAGAAATTCCCCAAGCTAATCAAGAAGATTGGCGACGATGGCTACATGGATCCCGAACAGGGGCAGACTGGCGACTATATAGCCTCTATCTGCAAGGAGATTGTAACCAACTATGATGTTGACGGCATTCACCTGGACTACATCCGCTATCCTGAGACATGGAAAATCAAAGTAAGTCGTCCGCAAGGCCGCGAGTACATTACCAGCATCGTTCGTAAAATCAACAAGGCAGTTAAGACAGAGAAGCCATGGGTCAAACTGACTTGTTCTCCTATTGGAAAATATGATGACCTTCGCCGCTATCGTGCCGGTGGATGGAATGCCCGGACCACCGTATGCCAGGATGCACAAGCCTGGCTTCGCGACGGACTGATGGACGGACTGTTCCCGATGATGTATTTCCAGGGTAATAACTTTTTCCCCTTCGCAATCGACTGGCAGGAACAGAGTGCCGGACGTCCTGTAGTACCAGGTCTTGGCATCTATTTCCTCGACCCTCGCGAAGGCAAGTGGACACTCGACCAGGTGGTACGTCAGATGAACGTCAGTCGTCAACTGGGCATGGGACATTGCTTCTTCCGTTCCAAGTTCTTTACCGACAACGTGAAAGGCATCTACGACTTCACCGTGCGTTTCAACCAGACGCCAGCACTTGTACCACCCATGACATGGACCGGGCAGCCAGCCCCAACAGAACCCTCTCAACTTGCCCTGCATCATAACACCCTCTCCTGGCAGGCATCTACCGATAAGAGCGATGCTCCCCACATCTATTATAATATATATGCCAGCGAGGACTTCCCCGTAGATATCACAAAGGCTGAGAACCTGGTAGCCGCCAGAATCACCAAGACAAGTCTGCTGGTGCCAAATAATGGAAAGAACTATGCCGTCACAGCGATGAACCGCTATGGCATAGAGAGCACACCCGCCCAACTTCTGCTCAACGTGGGCAAGCGCTATGCAGCTCCCACTATCAGTAAGACCGACGGACGTCCTATCGCCCTGCCCGAAAAAGGTACCATCCTTGATGCTGAATTTGTAATCGTTGAAACCCTCGATGGACGCCAAGTAGCCCTACGCCCCTACTCTGCTTTCTTGTCGGTAGATGGTCTGCCTAACGGCATCTATCAGCTGCGTTCACTGGGCAAAAAAGGACGTAACCATCGCATCGGTTTCTTTAGCATCAAACGCTGATATCCTGCATAAAAATAAACACCCTATCCAAATAGCGTCATATTTTGCAAAAATATTCAAATTTAGACGTGGTATTTCAATAAATATTAGTAAATTTGCAACCAATTTGACTTAAACCCTAAAATAAATGAACAAAAAGAATCTTAAGAAGGTGCTCGTACTCGGTTCGGGCGCACTGAAAATCGGACAGGCAGGTGAGTTCGACTACTCAGGCTCACAGGCACTGAAAGCCCTGCGTGAAGAGGGCATCAAGAGCGTGTTGGTAAACCCAAACATTGCCACCATCCAGACCTCGGAAGGTATTGCCGACCAAGTGTATTTCCAACCGGTTAATGCGCATTTCGTCACGGAAATCATCAAGAAGGAACGTCCTGATGGTATCCTTTTGGCATTTGGTGGACAGACAGCCCTAAACTGCGGTACAGAACTTTATTTGAACGGTACACTCAAGGAATATGGTGTACAGGTGCTGGGTACCAGTGTTGAGGCTATCATGGATACCGAGGACCGTGACCGTTTTGTGAAGAAACTCGACGAGATCAGTCTGAAGACGCCCGTAAGCCACGCCGTAGAGAATATGGAAGATGCGCTGAAGGCAGCCCACGAGATAGGCTTCCCCATCATGATTCGCTCAGCTTATGCGCTGGGAGGACTGGGTTCTGGTATCTGTCCTGATGAGAAAGCCTTTGTAGAGCTGGCTGAGTCGGCCTTCACCTTTGCACCCCAGATTCTGGTTGAAGAGAGCCTGAAGGGCTGGAAGGAGATTGAGTTCGAGTGCATCCGTGATGCCAACGACCGCTGCTTCACCGTGGCCTCTATGGAGAACTTCGACCCCCTGGGTATCCACACGGGCGAAAGTATCGTAGTGGCTCCTACTTGTTCATTGACCGAGGAACAGGTTAAGATGCTGCAGGAAATTACTATCAAGTGTGTGCGTCATCTGGGTATCGTGGGCGAGTGCAACATCCAGTTTGCTTTCAACGCTACGACCAACGACTATCGTATCATTGAGATCAACGCACGTCTGAGCCGTTCTTCAGCCTTGGCTTCAAAAGCTACGGGTTATCCGCTCGCTTTCGTAGCAGCTAAGATTGCGCTGGGCTATACCCTCGACCAGATTGGCGAGATGGGAACTACAAGTTCTGCATATGTTGCTCCCTCGCTCGACTATATGATATGCAAGATTCCCCGTTGGGACCTCACGAAGTTCGCTGGCGTCAGCCGTCAGATTGGTTCATCAATGAAGTCCGTAGGTGAGATAATGAGTATCGGTCGCTCTTTCGAGGAAATGATTCAGAAGGGCTTGCGCATGATTGGTCAGGGCATGCATGGCTTCGTGGGCAACGACCACACCAAGTTCGACGACCTCGACAACGAGTTGGCTAACCCCACCGACCTACGTATCTTCGCTATTGCCCAGGCTCTGGAAGAGGGCTATACCATTGAGCGCATCGAGGAACTGACCAAGATTGATGTATGGTTCCTTGAAAGACTGAAGCACATCGTTGACCTGAAGCACGAGTTGCAGAAGTTCGATAAGCTGGAGGATCTCTCAGACGAACTGCTGCTTGAGGTGAAGCGTTGTGGCTTCTCAGACTTCCAGATTGCACGCTTTGTGCTTAAGACCAAGTCAACCAATATGGAGAAGGAGAACCTTGAGGTGCGCAAGCTCCGCAAACAGCGTGGCATCATGCCTTCTGTAAAGCGCATCCCCACAGTAGCCAGCGAACATCCTGAGCTCACCAACTATCTCTACTTCACCTATACCCACGTACCTGCCTTTGGCGACACCAAGGGCGAGAAATACAAGGTTGCCCACGACATCAACTATTACAATAACGAGAAATCTGTAGTTGTCTTAGGTTCAGGCGCTTACCGTATCGGTTCGAGTGTAGAGTTCGACTGGTGTTCAGTAAATACTATCAACACCGCTCGTAAGTTGGGCTATAAGTCTATCATGATCAACTACAATCCCGAGACCGTATCTACCGACTACGATATGTGCGACCGTCTCTACTTCGATGAACTCTCGTTGGAGCGTGTGCTCGACGTGATGGATTTAGAGCAGCCTCGTGGTGTTATCGTTTCAGTGGGTGGTCAGATTCCAAACAACCTCGCCATGAAGCTCCACCGTCAGGGTGTGCCTGTACTGGGAACCTCTCCCGTAGATATCGACCGTGCCGAGAACCGCGACAAGTTCTCAGCTATGCTCGATAAGCTTGGTATCGACCAGCCCGCCTGGCGTGCGCTGACGAGCTTCGACGATGTGAAGGAGTTCGTTGACAAAGTGGGCTATCCCGTCCTGGTGCGTCCCTCATATGTGCTCTCTGGTGCTGCGATGAACGTATGCTATGACGAGGAAGAACTGCAACGCTTCCTGAATATGGCTACAGAGGTATCCAAGGAATTCCCCGTGGTGGTGTCTAAGTTCATGACTGAGACCAAGGAGATAGAGTTCGACGCCGTAGCCGACAAGGGTGAGGTGATTGAGTACGCGATCTCTGAGCACGTAGAGTATGCCGGTGTGCACTCTGGTGATGCAACGATGGTGTTCCCTGCACAGCACATCTATTTCTCTACTATCCGTCAGATTAAGAAGATTGCCCATAAGATTGCAGCCGAACTCAACATCTCCGGTCCTTTCAATATCCAGTTCCTGGCAAAGAACCGCGAGGTGAAGGTCATTGAGTGTAACCTGCGTGCCTCCCGTTCGTTCCCCTTTGTTTCTAAGATTCTGAAACGCAACTTCATCGAGACGGCTACAAAGATTATGCTCGACGCCCCCTACCAGAAGCCCGAGAAGAGTGAATTTGATATTGACCGCATCGGTGTCAAAGCTTCTCAGTTCTCATTTGCCCGCCTGCAGAATGCCGACCCTGTCCTGGGTGTCGACATGAGTTCTACGGGTGAGGTTGGCTGTCTGGGCGACGACCTGAACGAGGCTCTCCTGAACAGTTTGATAGCAACTGGCTATTCTATTCCTAAGGATGCCGTGCTCATCTCTTCTGGTGGTGCCAAAGGCAAGGTTTCCCTTTTGGAACCCGCACAGCAGTTGGCCAAGAAGGGCTACACCATCTACGCCACCGCCGGTACTGCCAAGTTCTTCAACGATAATGGCGTGAAGGCTATCACCGTAGCATGGCCCGATGAGGCTGGCGAGAACAATGTGATGGACCTCATTTCCCAGCACAAGGTGGGTCTGGTCATCAACGTACCCAAGAACCACACCTCACGTGAGCTGACCAACGGTTACAAGATTCGTCGTGGCGCCATTGACCACAACATTCCCCTGATGACCAATGTACGTCTGGCAAAGGCCTTCATCGAAGCCTTCACCGCCATGAGTCTCGACGACATCAAGATAAAGTCTTGGCAGGAGTACAACAATTAACCTATGACATATGTAAGACACATGGTTGACTAATTTGGACAGAGTCGTTGGACACTGGACACTAAAAACATAGATTTTCAAACTTTCTTTGCGTACATATATGTTCACGGTACGCGTAGAGGTTTGGAAATCTCTGTTTTTTTAGTTTCCCGTGTCCAGCTCTCCATTCTGATTCTGATACTGCTTTTGTTGCATAATAGGAATTTTTTATCAACCGTCTGCACTTTTTGGGTGTGCGGCAGCAAAATTTTCAATTTTCAATTATCAATTTTCAATTAAATTAGTTACCTTTGCACACAAATTGCAATTTTATATATAAAATGATACTTGAAAAGATAAACGAACTCCTTCAGCAGGTTGACTCGCTGGAGGCAAAGAATGCTGAGGAAGTAGAGAAGCTCCGACTGAAGTACCTGAGTAAGAATGGTGAACTGAACGAGCTGATGAAGGACTTCCGCAACGTGCCCGCAGAACAGAAGAAAGAGGTGGGCATGAAAATCAACGAGCTGAAACAGCGCATCACAGACCGTATCAACGCCCTGCGCGAGGCATGCACCACACAGGAGTCTGGCGACGAAGCCATCGACCTGACACGCACGCCCTACCCCATCCAGTTGGGTACACGCCACCCCCTGACCATTGTGACCAACGAGATTATCGATATCTTCAGTCGCATGGGATTCGTGCTGGCCGACGGTCCCGAGGTAGAGGACGACCTGCATGTGTTCACCCGTATGAACTTTGCTGCCGATCACCCCGCACGCGATATGCAGGACACCTTCTTCGTATCGCAGCATCCCAATGATGTGACCAAGAATATTCTGCTCCGCTCACACACCAGTAGCGTACAGGCTCGTGTGATGGAGAACATGCATACTGAGGACGGCAAACTGACCGGTCCCATCCGCGTGATCTGTCCGGGTCGCGTTTATCGTAACGAGGCTATCACAGCCCGTGCCCACTGTTTCTTCCATCAGGTAGAGGGTCTGTATATCGACAAGAATGTGTCGTTTACCGACCTGAAGCAGGTACTGCTGTCGTTTGCCCGCGAGATGTTTGGCGCCGACACAAAGATTCGTCTGCGTCCTTCATACTTCCCATTCACTGAGCCCAGCGCAGAGATGGATATCTCTTGCTTCATCTGCGGTGGCGAGGGTTGCGGTTTCTGTAAGCACACCGGATGGGTAGAGATTCTGGGTTGTGGTATGGTGGATCCTAACGTACTGGAGCAATGCGGTATCGACTCTAAGGAGTATAGCGGCTATGCCTTCGGTATGGGTGTAGAGCGTATCACCAACCTGAAATATCGTGTATCAGACCTCCGTATGTTCTCTGAGAACGATACCCGTTTCCTGGAAGAATTCCAAGCAGCTGACTAATTTTAAAAACATAATTCTAAAACAAACAACGCTATGTTAAAACCGTTAAACAAAAAATTCGCTCCTAAGAGCGTGATGCCTGAAAAGGTGATTCAGTTTGGTGAAGGTAACTTCCTTCGTGCTTTTGTAGATTGGATTATCTGGAACATGGACCAGAAGACCAATTTCAATGGTAGTGTCGTAGTCGTTCAGCCCATCGAACGCGGTATGGTAGACTGGCTCAACGGTCAGGACTGTCTGTATCACGTCAATCTGCAGGGCCGTGAGAACGGTAAGCCCGTAAACACCCTGGAGCGCATCGACGTTATCAGTCGTGCCCTGAATCCCTACTCTCAGAACGATGCCTTCATGGCACTGGCTGACCAGCCCGAGATTCGTTTTGTGATTTCTAATACCACAGAGGCCGGTATCGCTTTCGACCCCGCTTGTAAGTTGGACGACAAACCAGCCAGCAGCTATCCCGGTAAACTGGTTCAGCTGTTGTACCGTCGTTACCAGACCTTCAACGGCGACCCCACCAAGGGACTTATCATTTTCCCCTGTGAGCTGATTTTCCTGAATGGTCACGTGCTGAAGGATTGCATCGAGAAATACATCGAGTTGTGGCAGTTGCCTGAGGGCTTCAAGAAATGGTTCGAGGAGTCTTGCGGCGTTTACGCTACCCTCGTAGACCGTATCGTTCCAGGCTTCCCCCGCAAGGAGATTGCTGAGATTCAGGAGAAGGTTGGCTATCGTGACAACCTCGTTGTACAGGCCGAGAACTTCCACCTCTGGGTTATCGAGGCTCCAAAGGAAGTAGCTCAGGAGTTCCCTGCAGACAAGGCCGGACTGCACGTGCTGTTCGTTCCTTCAGAAGAGCCCTACCACAAGCGTAAGGTGACCCTGCTGAATGGTCCTCACACCGTATTGAGCCCTGTAGCTTATCTTAGTGGCGTGAACATCGTACGTGATGCTTGCAACCACGAGGTTATCGGAAAATATATCCACAAGGTACAGTTCGAGGAACTGATGCAGACACTCGACCTGCCTATGGACGAGCTGGAGAAGTTTGCCGGCGACGTGCTGGAGCGCTTCGACAACCCATTCGTAGATCATCAGGTTACCAGCATCATGCTGAACTCATTCCCCAAGTTCCAGGCTCGCGACCTGCCCGGAGTAAAGACCTATCTGGCTCGCAAGGGCGAACTGCCTAAGGGCTTGGTATTCGGTCTGGCTGCCATCATCACCTACTATAAGGGTGGCAAGCGTTTCGACGGTGCAGAAATCACACCTAACGACGACCAGAAGATTATGGACCTGCTGAAAGAGCTCTGGGCTACCGGTGATACTCAGAAGGTGACCGACGGTGTGCTGGGTGCAGAGTTCATCTGGCAGGAAGACCTGAACAAGGTTGCTGGTCTGAACGCTCTGGTAAAGCAGTTCCTTGACCTCATCCAGGCTAAGGGTATGCTGGAGGCTGTGAAGACAATCCTGTAAACCTGATAAGGATCATAAAACAAATAAGGCGCTTCGTTTTGAAGCGCCTTATTTTTGTGTCTGTATTCTGGTTATCCACCGAAGTTATCGTACATGATACTCTCGGGATCTACGCCAAGCGAGTCGAGCATAGAGACAACGGCCTTTGACATAGGGCCAGGACCGCACATATAGTACTCGATATCCTCGGGAGCCTCGTGGTCCTTCAGGTAGGTCTCGTACATCACGTTGTGTACGAAGCCTGGAGTATACTTCACGCCAGCAGCATCGGCAGCAGGATCTGGACGGTCCAGAGCCAGATGGAAGTGGAAGTTGGGGAACTCCTTCTCCAGTCCGAGGAAGTCTTCCAGGTAGAACACCTCATTGAGCGCACGGGCACCATAGAAGTAGTGCATCTCGCGATCGGTGGTGTGCAGCGTCTTCGTCATATGCATGATCTGTGCACGCAGAGGAGCCATACCGGCACCACCACCAACCCAGATCATCTCCTTCTTAGAGTCAAAGTGTGGGTGGAAGTCACCGAAGGGACCGCTCATAATCACCTTGTCACCGGGTTTCAGCGAGAAGATATAAGATGAAGCGATACCAGGGTTCACATCCATGAAGCCACTGCGATCGGCCTTGAACGGAGGCGTAGCGATACGTACGGTCAACATGAACACGTCGCCCTCAGCAGGATAGTTGGCCATAGAGTAAGCACGGATGGTGTCCTCGGGGTTCTTACACTTGAGTGGGAACAAACCGAACTTCTCCCATGCGGGCAGATACTCGTCGCCAATCAGAGACTTGTCGAAGTCCTTATCGTAGTCGATGCAGTCAAACTTAGGAATACGGATCTGAGCGTAGGAACCAGGCAGGAAGTCCATGTGGGCACCAGCAGGCAGCTGTACCTTGAACTCCTTGATAAAGGTAGCCACGTTCTTGTTAGAGATAACGGTACACTCGTACTCCTTAACACCCAGGATAGACTCGTCAACATGAATCTTCAGGTCGCCCTTCACCTTGCATTGGCAACCCAGGCGCCAGTGGTCCTTAATCTGCTTACGTGTGAAGTGAGGCTTCTCTGAATCCAGGATCTCGCCACCACCTTCAAGCACCTGAACCTTACATTGTCCGCAACTGGCCTTACCACCACAGGCAGAAGGCAGGAAGATGCCGTTCTCGTTGAGTGTAGCCATCAGGTTATTACCCTGAGGCACGTTGAGCACACGGTCACCATTCACGGTGATATTCACATTGCCGCTGGGCGATAGATATTTCTTCGCTACGAGCAGGATGATGACGATAGCGATGATCGTCACCAGGAAAACGATAATACTATTTACTATAAACATAACTGTCGCCCTCCTTAGATTTTAAGTCCACTAAAACACATCATGGCCATAGCCATCAAACCCACAGTAATAAACGTGATGCCGAGGCCCTGCAGAGGCTTGGGCACGTCGCTATACTGCATCTTCTCACGAATGGCACCCATAGCCACGATAGCCAGGGTCCAGCCAATACCGGAACCGAGCGCATAGACCACAGCGTCACCAATGCTGGTGATAGCCTTTGTCTCGCTGGGGTCCAGCAGGATGCGCTGCTGCATGAAGAGCGAGGCACCCATGATGGCGCAGTTTACGGCAATCAGAGGCAGGAAGATACCCAGGGCTGCATAGAGCGATGGTGAGTATTTCTCCACAATCATCTCGACCAACTGCACAATACCGGCGATAACGGCGATAAACAGGATGAACGAAAGATATGAGAGGTCCATACCGAAGATACCATTCTCAGAGAGCACCTTGGTCTGGAGCAGATAGTCAACAGGTACGGTAACAAACAGCACGAAGGTAACTGCCAGTCCCAGTCCCAATGAAGTCTTCACATTCTTCGAAACGGCAAGGAACGAACACATGCCCAGGAAGAAAGCAAAAATCATGTTGTCGACAAAAATCGAACGGAAGAATAATGATATTGCGTGTTCCATAATTTACTTCTCCTTATAAAAATAAGCACGGTGTACCCAGATAACGATTCCCACGAGGATCAGCGCCATGGCAGGCATCGTCATCATGCCGTTGTTAAAGTCCTTGCAATCAATAATCTGGAAGCCCAGCAGCGAACCGCGTCCGAAGAACTCGCGTACGGCACCCACGATAATCAGAATCATGGCGTAGCCGATACCGTTGCCCACACCGTCGAGGAATGAAGGCCAGGGCTTGTTCTGCATGGCAAAAGCCTCCAGACGTCCCATCAGAATACAGTTGGTGATAATCAGACCCACATAGACTGAGAGCTGTACGCTGACGTCATAGACAAAAGCCTTCAGAATCTGAGAAACGATAGTCACCAGAGCAGCCACAACAACCAACTGTACCACGATACGGATACGAGTAGGAATGGTGTTACGCAAGATGGAGATAATCACGTTGGCAAAAGCCGTGATAACGGTTACAGCGAGACCCATCACAATGGCAGGCTTCAACTGACTGGTCACAGCAAGTGCCGAGCAGATACCCAACACCTGAACAAGTATCGGGTGGTCGAGGTTCAACGGATTGGTGAAAGCCTCTTTATTTTGCTTACTAAATAATGCCATAGTTCGTTAGTTCTTTAAAAAGTCCATATACTTGGCCAACTGGTCCTGCAGCATCTTGCTCACAGCTGTAGAGGTAACGGTGGCACCAGTCACAGCGTCAACCGTTGTCTCGTCGTTGACAGCCTTCACAACGCTCAAGGCAATCTTTGAATCATCGCCATCAGCAAAGATCTTCTTACCCTGGAACTTTGCCTGCCAATCGGCATTGTCCTTAATCTCAGCACCAAGTCCGGCAGTCTCGCTCTCGTGGTTGAAATAAGCACCATATACGGTGTTCTTGTCACTATCGATAGCCAGGAAGCAGCTGATGCCGCCCCACATGCCCTGACCCTTCAGGGGAAGCACGTATTTCACGTCGCCATTCTCGAGTGTGCAAACATAAACATTCTGTGTCTCATCGAAAGCCACAATCTTCTCGTAGGTAGCGTGTGCCTCTTCATCGCTCAGGCCACGCAGGTTCAGCGAGTTCAGGATCTGCTTCTCAGTGTCGAGGGCTACGTTAGCATCCTGCATGGGCTTCAGGGTCTGAGAGACGAAAGCCAACAGGAAGGCCACGATGACCACCATGATCGTACTATATATAATAATGTACGTATTGGAATTTGTATTCAGTTTCATTTTGTACCTCCTCTCTTCAAACGTTTTGAGATATTGCGGTCAACCACGAAGTAGTCGATAGCAGGAGCAAACATATTCATCAGCAGGATAGCCAGCATCATGCCCTCGGGGAAACCGGGGTTCATCACGCGGACCACGATGGCAACGACACCAATCAGGAAACCGTAGAACCACTTACCACACTCGGTGCGGCATGAGGTAACAGGGTCGGTAGCCATGAATACAGCACCAAAGCAGAAACCACCCAGGGCAATGTGCTCATACCAGTGGATAGGTGTCATATCAAGGCTCTCGAACAGCAGGGCTGTCAGGATACCACCGGCGAAGACGCTAATCATGGTCTTCCATGAAGCAATACCCGTGCAGAGCAGGATAACGGCACCAATGGCGATGGCAATTACAGAAGTCTCACCGATTGAACCGGGAATCAGTCCGTAAACGGCATCCATCGTGAAATTGTAGTCGGCCAGGTTGGCCAGAGGTGTAGCACCAGAGAAGCCATCGGGCACCTGACCACCGAAACCGAAGATAGGACTGTCGGCAATCCATGCCTGGTCGCCAGTCATTTTCTGAGGATAAGCAAAGAAGAGGAAAGCACGAGCCAAGAGTGCGGGGTTGAAGATGTTCATACCCGTACCACCGAAGATCTCCTTACCGATAATCACGGCAAAGGCAACGGCGATAGCCAGCATCCACAGAGGCAGGTTCACAGGAACAATCAGGGGAATGAGGATACCTGATACGAGGTAACCCTCCTGAATCTCCTCATTTTTCCATTGTGCCCAAGCAAACTCAATGCCCAGACCAACGATATAGGAAACCAGAATCTTTGGCATCACAGCCAGGGCACCAAAGAGGAACATATCCATGAATGAAGCGTTCAGTCCTGATGCGATAGCATTCTGATAACCAACATTATACATACCAAACAGTAAAGCAGGCATCAAAGCGATGACCACCATACTCATAATGCGTTTCGAGTCGATAGCGTCGTGGATATGCACACCCTTCTTCGCTGTTGTATTGGGCACGAAGAGGAAAGTCTCAAAACCATCAAATACGCTACGGAAAGCGTGAAGCTTACCTTCCTTCTCGAAGGCGGGCTTTATCTTATCGAGATAATTTCTTAATGCTTTCATCGTCGTTATGCGTTTTCTTTACGTAAATTATTCAATCCTTCACGAACAATGCGCTGGAGTTCCAACTTAGAAGAGTCAACAAACTCAGCCAGGGCAAAGTCCTCGGGAGACACCTCGTAGATACCCAACTGCTCCATCTTGTCGATGTCGCCGGCGATGATAGCCTTAATGAGGTATTCACCATAGATATCCATAGGCAGCACCTTGTCGTACTCACCACTCATAATCATGTGGCGCTCACCACCCTTCACACGGGCATCCAGCGCATAAGCCTTCTTGCCGAAGAGCCATGAGAAGTAGCTGCGGTTTACAGAGAACTGACCGAAGCGGGGCATGATCCATCCCAGCAGCTCGTTGTTATCGTCACCCTCGGGAATCACGGTAATCTCTGAGGTGTGAGCACCCAGGAAGCCATCCTTCGAAGTGATACGGCCTGTCAGTACGTTACCATTGATAATACGTACGGAGTGATCAGCATCATAGCTGTTGGAAAGCAGCGTAGAGAGTTCCTCACCAACGAGCATATCCACGTAGCAGGGCTTTTTCACCTCACTACCGCAGAGTGCCACCGTACGTGTCAGGTTCACCTTACCCGTGTTAAACAGGCGTCCGATAAAGAGCACCACAGAGGGGTCACCAATGGTCCATACCACCTCACCCTTGTTGACTGGGTCGATGTTGTTGACCTGTACGCCTACGTTACCGGCAGGACACTTGCCCTTGAACACGTTAACCTCCACGTCCTTCATGTTCTCCAGACTAGAGTCAACGCCTACACCCAGATACGTCTTGGCGATCTTTGAGAGTGCGGTAAGACCGGTCTGGAAATCTGCCTCCTGACCCTTTACCTCAAACTCAAAACTGCCAGCCAGGGGCTTGTCGCGCAGGGCTGACACGAAGATAGCCTTCGGCATCACGGACGGGTTCGTAGAGATGGCGTAAGGCAGCTGGTTGATGAAACCAAAGAGACCTGCCTCAAGAAGGGCATCAACAACGGCCTTAGCGTCCATTGCGGCCACATCCTTCTTGCCAAAATCCACATACTGTTGCTGACTGTCGGCCTCTACCTTTACGCAAAGCACCTTACGGCGATCTCCACGCTCTACTGCAGTAACTTTACCACTTACAGGCGAGGCGAAACGAACTTCGGGATAGAGTTTGTTAACGAACAAAGCATCCCCGGCTCGGACAACGTCACCTTCACGTACAACGACCTTGGGAACGACGCCTTCGAAATCGTCTGGCACCAAAGCGTAGTGCCCGTTCGATTTGAGGTTCATTTTCGTTTCCTCAGCTTTTCCTTGAAGGTGAATGTCTAAGCCTTTACGTAGCCTAATAACATTTGCCATATTCAATAAATTGGTTTGATTGTCTCTTTGGGCTGCAAAATTAATAATTTTTAGGTTAACAGAGAAGAAAAACGTTAGGAAAAACACGGATTTCGGAACTTTTGTATTAAATTTGCACAACGAAAATGACAAGAACACATATAATTGCCAAGTAGAATTTACAGAAAGTGAATAAATTGAAGCACATAACCAACTGGACCGTATGGAGCCTGATGGCTCTCTATGGTTTAATTTTTGTGCTCATTCACCTTCCTTTCATCCAACATTTCCTGGGTCAGCAGATAGCAGATATCCTGTCGGAAAAGATTGGTACCGACGTGAAGATTGAGCGCGTCGAACTGGGATTCCCCAATCGTGTAATATTGGACGACGTGCTGATTCTCGACCAGCAGCAGGAAGAGATGCTGCGTGTAGGACGCCTCACGGCAAAGATTGAGTTCATGCCCCTGACCTATGGACGTATCTCCATCTCGTCAGCCCAAGTTTTCGGTACGCACGCGAACCTTTATAAAACAGATTCGCTGGCGGCACCCAACTTTCAGTTCGTTCTCGACTCACTGGCCTCTAAGGACAATGATGAGCCCAGCAATATCAACCTGCGCATCAACTCACTCATCATCCGTCACTCCAGTATCGCGTACAACCAGAGAGACGTGCCTCTGACGCCGCAGGTCTTCAATCCCCGTCACCTGAAGGTCAGCGATATCAGCGCTCATATCATCTTGAAGGAGTTTCAGTCCGACTCGCTCAATGCCAACATCAAGCGACTGACCTTCAAGGAGCAGTCGGGCCTGAAGATCAACCGTCTGTCACTTGCCGTGGAGGCCAATGACCATCAGGCCGAGCTCAAGGATTTCCGTCTGCAGATGCCACATTCCGCGGTAACTATCGATGCCATTCATGCCACCTACGACAAGGAACATATCGCAGAAACAATCCAATACGAGACCGTGGTGAATGCATCTGCCTTGACACCAGCAGACATCACCTGTCTGTTGCCGGCGCTCAAGGAATTCCCCCAGACATTCTCCATCCACACGTCATTGAAGGGCATTGGCAGCAACTTCGAGTGTTCCAACCTGACCGTCACCACCAGCGACAAGTCGTTTGAGCTTCAGGGAAAAGGTTTTATGCGCAATAATACATGGGCATTCTCTACGCCCGGCCTCCATATCTCACAGGCATTCATCAGCCAATGCAAACAGGCCTTTGACGGGCTGCCCGATGAACTGACGCGTCTTGGCGATATCCATCTGGATGGAAATGTCAGCAAGGACGATGCCGGCACCATCCGTACGAATGCCGACATCCGTTCTGACGTCGGTAATATCGTTCTCGCATTCTCCATGAATAAAGACGAGCAGTTCGACGGTCATCTGGATACTGAGTCCGTCCTGTTGGGCAAGATTCTCGACAACGACGAACTGGGTACGCTTGCCACCAATATCAGTATCAGAGGCAGTAAGGACAGTTTCACGGCCGAAGGCAATATCCCGCTGATAGAATACAAGAGCTACCCCTACCATAATATAAATATAAACGGTACGTATCATCATGGAGATATCGCCGGTTCGCTGAAGGTGGACGATCCCAATGTCCTTGCCGACCTCACGGGCGAACTGCGCAAGGGCAACCGGTATGCCGTCAGACTGGAGGGCTTCATCAAGGACCTGCGTCCCCAGTCGCTCAACCTCTCCGACGAATGGGGCAACACCCGCTTCTCTGCCTGTATCAATGCCGACTTCATCGCCAACAACCTGAATGACGCAGAGGGCAGTTTAACCCTCAGCGATTTCGAGATGCAGGCCGACGACTCCATCGGCAGCTATTATTTCATGAAGAACCTGGAGGTGATGACGGGCTATGATGACCATCTGCATTTCGTGAATGTGAAGGGCGACATGGGCGAGGCTGATATCAAGGGTGATTTCGACTGGAACACCCTTCCCCAGAGTTTCATCAACTATATCGCTTCTAAGATGCCCACGCTGCCAAACCTGCCCAAGGCGACCCAGCCTACGAACAATAACTTCACGGTGGAACTCACGATGACGGATACTGACTGGATGCAGAAGCTGCTGAACTTACCCCTCAGCATCGAGCGTCCGCTGACGCTGACAGCCTCTGTCGACGACAAGCATAAGCTGTTGGATGTAGAGGGACAACTGCCTATGTTCACCTATAACGGTAATCGTTATATGAACTCCACCATCAGCATCTCTACCAAGGCCGACACCATGAACTATCAGGCGAACCTCACCAAGGTGATGGCGGAGGAAGAGTACATGGATATCGACCTCAATGGTTCGGCGGCCGACAACCATATCTTTGCCTCGCTCCATTGGAACAAGGCCAACTTGCTGGAACCTGTCAACTCCACCAGCGGTACCATCAATACCATTACCGAACTCTATGCCAACGAGCAGGGAAAGGCCGAAGCACATATCCGTGTGCTCCCCTCTGTGATGACGGTACGCGAGAAGCCCTGGAATCTCGAGCCCTGTGACATCTTCTATTCAGCCAAGCACCTCGTGGTGGATCATTTCACGATCAACCATGAGCGCCAGCACCTGATTATCGATGGTGTTGCCTCTGAGTCGCCTGCCGATGCCATCACCATCGACCTCAAGGAACTGGATGTGGCCTACATCCTCGACCTGGTGGATTTCGATGCCGTGAGCTTCGATGGTCTGGCCACGGGTACCGCTACCCTCTCTCAGGTCTTTGACGATATCGAGGGCAGCACCGACCTCACCGTCGATCAGTTCCGCTTCCAGTCGGGCCGCATGGGCACGCTGGTTGCCAACGCCAGGTGGAATAAGGCCGGAAAGCAGATTGACATCGACGCCATTGCCGACAACGGGGCAAAGTCAAAGACCTTCATCAACGGCTATATCTCACCCGTCAGGGAGGATATCAACCTGAATATCCAGGCAGCAGGTACCAGTATCGAGTTCTGCCAGTCCTTCACATCTTCCTTCCTGCACGATGTCAGCGGCAATGCCTATGGTAACGTGGTGCTCTACGGTCCCCTCTCGGAACTCAACCTGACTGGCGACCTCATCGTTGACGGAAAGGCCACCGTGACAGCTCTGAACACCACATACACGCTTCAGAAAGATACTGTCCGACTGATTCCCAACCGCATCCTGCTGAACCAGTGCACCATAGCCGACAAAGAGGGACATCAGGGCACGCTGAATGGCAGCATCAACCACGACCATTTCTCCGACTTCACCTTCGACGTGGATATCACGGCCGAGAACCTGCTGGCCTACGACTTCGACGATTTCAATGGCGGCATCGTCTGCGGTACGGTCTATGCCACGGGTACTGCCGACCTCCACGGACGTCCCGGCGAGGTCGTAATCAACTGTACCGTAACCCCCGAGGCCAAGTCGGTCTTTGCCTACAATGCCACCAACCCCGACGCCATCAGCCAACAGGAGTTTATCACCTGGGTGGATCATTCCGGCATACGTTCTCGTCATAGCGAGGACACCGAGGAGGACCTTGCTTCGTCCACGAATATCTATATCAACTTCAATATCAACGCCACGCCCCAGGGTACGCTCCGCATCCTGATGGACTCCAAGACCAACGACTACGTCACGCTCCATGGCAGTGGCGGCATCCGTGCGTCGTTCTACAACAAAGGTCCGTTCCATATGTTTGGTACCTATACCGTTGAGAGTGGAACCTATGGCATCACCATCCAGAATATCATCAAGAAGAACTTCACCTTCCAGAATGGTGGCACCATCATCTTTGGAGGCGACCCGCTGCATGCCAACCTCAACCTGCAGGCACAGTATACGGTGAATGGTGTGTCGCTGTCCGACCTGAACCTCGGCACTTCCTTTGCCAGCAATACCGTCCGTGTGAACTGTCTGATGAATATCCAGGGTACGCCTGAGTCGCCACATGTTGACTTCGACTTCGAACTGCCCAATGTGAATGCGGAGGAAAACCAGATGATCCGCTCTGTCATTGCCAGCGAACAGGAGATGAACCAGCAGGTGCTCTATCTCCTCGGTATCGGCCGTTTCTACACGCAGGGCACCAATAACTCACAGACGCAGGAATACGGACAGACCCAACTGGCCATGCAGTCTTTCCTCTCGGGTACCGTGTCTGCCCAGATCAACGAGGTACTGTCGCAGGTCATCAAGTCGCGCGACTGGAACTTTGGTGCGAATATCTCTACGGGTGACGAGGGATGGCATAATGCCGAGTACGAGGGTATTGTCAGCGGACGCATGCTCAATAACCGCCTGCTCATCAACGGCCAGTTCGGCTATCGCGACAACGCCACTCAGACCACCACCTCTTTCATTGGCGACTTCGATATCCAGTATCTGCTGAACCCTAATGGCAATCTGGCATTAAAGGTATATAATCAGACCAACGACCGTTATTTCACCCGTTCTTCCCTGAATACGCAGGGTGTGGGTCTGATTATGAAGAAGGACTTCAACGGCATCGGAGAGCTCTTCAACTGGAGGAAGATGAAGAGGGAATAACGGAATTTAAGGATTTACGGAATTACGGAGCGAAGGAGTAAGGAGTTAAGGAGTTAAGGAGTTAAGACGAATGACTCTCACGCCTGTGTGTGCCGGATGTTTTGAGAGGTATTTGCGGAATGTCATGGGCTCCTCTACCACCTTGTGATGTATCTGTGAGGCATTCAGCAGATGCAGTCCGTCCTTTCTCCACACGGCAAATCCCAGATGCGCTATATCCAGTCCGGCTTTCGATGTGGTGATAGCCAGGATATCACCATCGTGAATCACGGAGCGAAGCAGTTTAGTGTTACGTACTGCTGACTTGGGGATAAATCGAAACTGTCTGCCCGTCAGCATCTCCTCCTGTTTTGCAATCACAGACACATACTGTGGATGGGCCTTTAGCGCCTTGTACGACTGCGGATGCCTGCTCATATAGTTCACGCTAACCGTCTGTACCGACGTAAAGGGTGCTTTCTTCTGCTGTATCTCGCTGACAATGCCCTTTCTGCTGTTGTCTATAATCCAATCAGTAAAATAGTGCAGTCGTGAGGGATAACCGTCGATGACGCCCCCGCGGTAACGGATTCGCTGCAGCACCTCACGGAAATCGGCAAAGCTCATTTTCTTCTGCTCATGACAGAGCGTCAGCGCCACCACATTCTCCACCAGCGTGGTGCAGTCCAGCTCACGGGTATTCACCACCAGCTGTTCCTCGTCGTTCACCTCCAGCGTATGCGCTATATAGGGCCTGCCCATCAACAGGCGGGCGAAATGCAGCGTCCCTGCCCCACCCGGTGCCTGTCTCAACGCCCGCTCTATGAAGATGCTGTCCGTTTCCTTCTGCGCATAGGTGCCGACACCCGTCAGCACCAGCAGCATGATTACCACACCCAGTCTGTGTCTCATTTCTTCTCCCTGTATTTCTTCTTCAAGCCAAAATTGATTCCCACATACAGATTAGCCGAGCCAAACGTATTATTCGTTGAGAATTGCGACAAGCTATAATTATAGGTATGCATCACCACACTGCAGCCTGCATACCATTTCATGTTGTTATATACCAGCGCAAAACGTCCGATACCGTCGAGGTTCAGGTTCTGGATACTGAAGCTCCTACTTTTCTTGTCGCTCATCTCACCCGTGCTACGCTTATGCGAGGCGGCAAGTTGGATGCTGCCACCCAGCAGCCAGTTGCGTGCAAACACCCAGTTGTAGGCATAGCCGCCCGACAGGCTGAAATCCACGTATTTGATATTCCTGAACTGCAAAGCGCTGTCCAGTTCCACGCGCTTCGCACCCATTTTCTCGTCGATGACCGACTGCAGCAGCTCATGGTCGAGATCAAACGAGTTCTGGGTATAGCCAAAGCCGGCCAACCACGAACCGCAACTGATTTTCTGTATCGTGCTCTGTGAGAAAGCTGCTGGATATGAGAACTTTCCGTGGTTAAAGATATAGTAAATATTGAAGCCCGTGATGTCCGTGGTAAAACCATCGAACGACACGTTGTTGAGTGCCGAGTAGTCCTGCTGATGCCCCAGGTTCACGTCGCGCAACTTAAAGTCGCGTGCCGTGCGGTGGTAGAACAGGTCCAGTCCTATCTGCGAACTGTACACGCTCAGGTCAAACCCACTCTTATGACTGTTCACCGACAGGTTTTCCAGCGACAGCGTATAGCCCAGGAACACCCATCGCCATCCGGCATACGGACCCAGGCGCACCTCCGAGTCAGGCGAGAAGGAAATCGACTGCCTGTTGTCGCCCGCCGAGCGGAGTGTATAGTAATCGTAGTTGCGCGTACCCTGAAGCATCGCCGCATAGACATAATGCTGAGGTTCTATGTAGCGCTCGTCCACCTTGTCGAACCCGCGGATGATGCGGCGAATCAGTCCCAGTTTCCGGGGCGCACTCTTCACCACGGTGTCTGTCTTCACGGAATCCAGCACCACAGGGATCGTCTCCTGCGCACAGGCAGGAGCCGTCATCATCATCATCAGTCCTAAAACGAGTTTTTTCAAAGTATACTGTTATCCTTATTATATAATATGCCTTAATATTTTCCGAGGATGCGGTCCATCACCCAGTTGATCGACGTGGCCGACACGCTCGTTGCCGTGCAGATGCCGCGTCCCTGCAGATGTTCGCACACATTCTTAATCAGCGGATACTGCACATACTGCGGATTGGGCACCTCTATGCGCTGCGTGCCGTCACTGGTGTGCACCTCTATAGGCGAATAGTTGAACACCGAGAAACTCAGCGACCCCTGGTTGCCAATAATCAGTATGCGGTCGTTACGAGCCGACTCATGCCCTACGAAGCACCACGAGCCACTTCCAGGCAGTCCGTTCTCAAACTGAAACACGGCGCTCACCGAGTCCTCTGCCTCATACAGGCCGCCACGGTTCGCACAGATGCCTCGCGCCTCCAGTATTATGCCAAACATATCCTGCAACAGGTCTATCTGGTGTGGAGCCAGGTCGTAGAAATAGCCACCACCCGCAATGTCGGCCTTCAGTCGCCAGGGCAGGTTCTCCGGATGGGCATAGTCCAGCGGACGAGGCGGCCATGAGAATCGTATCTGCACGTTGATCACGTCGCCTATCGTACCCTGCTCCACCAGCTGCTTCACCTTCTGGAAATACGGCAGGTTGCGCCTGTAGTAAGCCACAAAGCACGGTATGCCCGTCTGTTCCGACACACGGTTCACGCGGATACAGTCCTCATAGTTCGAGGCCAGCGGTTTCTCTACATAAACAGGTTTGCCTGCCCTCATTGCCATGATGGCGTATGTAGCATGACTGGACGGCGGTGTGGCCACATAGATGGCATTCACATCGGGATCGTCAATCAGTTCCTGTGCATCCGTATACCAGCGCGGCACCCCGTGACGCTCGGCATACGAACGGGCTTTCTGCTCCGTGCGGCTCATCACAGCCACCACTGTGGAATCCTCCACCTCTGCGAAGGCCGGACCGCTTTTCAGTTCGCAGACCTCGCCACAGCCAATAAATCCCCACCTTAGTTTCTTCATAGGAATGTAAATTTTCTGCAAAGGTACAAATTAATTCATAATTCTTAATTCTTAATTCATAATTATTTCGTACCTTTGCAACAATTTTTGATACAAAGACATGAAAACGAAGGAAGATTTAATGTTTCAGAAGACGCGTAGCATTGCTTCCATCTTCTATGATGCATATCAACTTTATACCGAGAACTTCAAACAGTTGTTCCGTGCATCCTGGCCTATAGCCATCATCTATGCACTGGTTTTCGCATTGGCCACATACTTGTTTATTAGTGACCTTCTGCCTATTGTCGTAACCCTGCCTGCATTCTCTGCAACCAATTTGGGGGCCGTATTGATGGCCTCCTGCCTGACGCTGGCAGCCCAACTGCTCTTTGTGCTGGCAGCCTTGCTCCTGGCATCAACGGCTTTCTGGGCATGCAGAGAGCATAAGACCACGGGCACCGTTCCCCGTCCGGCTCATTGGTGGGGCGTATGGCCCGGTCTGTGGTATGTCAAGCTGCTATGGAAGTCGGTCTGCTTTCTGTTCCGTCCCGGTCTGCGTCATTTCGGCACCCTCTTTGCCACATTCTTTATAACCTTGCTGTTCACCGCTGTGCTCACGCTCTTCTGTGAACTGCCGGCTATCATCATTGGCATTGCCAATATCAAGGCCTATGCAGGTGCCGCTGCAGGCGACCCACTGGGCATGCCCGACTATATGGGCAAGCTCACCTTCGCCGCTTTCGTCATTGCTGGCTTCATTCAGGCATACGTACACCTTATTACGGTGTTCCCCTTCTATTATGCCTACGGAAGCATTGACACGCTGGAAAAAGAAAGAAAACGTATTAAGTTATGAAACGCATACTCTTTATTGACCGTGACGGCACGCTCGTAGAAGAGCCTCACGACGAGCAAGTTGACGCGCTCGAGAAAATCAAGTTCAAGCCGGGTGTCTTCCGCTGGTTGGCATTCCTACGTGAAAAAACCGACTTTCGCTTTGTGATGGTCAGCAATCAGGACGGACTGGGCACCAGTTCTTTCCCTGAGGACACGTTCTGGCCCGCCCACAACTTCATCCTTGAGGCGCTCAAGGGCGAAGGCATCGAGTTCGACGACATCCTCGTTGACAACCATTTCCCTGAGGACAATGCACCTACGCGCAAACCCAACACCGGGTTGGTAGAGAAATACATGAACGACCCCGAATACGACATCGCCAACAGCTACGTCATCGGTGATCGTGAGACCGATGCCCGTTTTGCCGAGAATATAGGATGTAAGTCACTCATCCTGAGCGATACCCTCTCGTGGAAGCAGGTAGCCGAACAGATCTTTGACGGTGAACGCACCGCTGAGGTCGTCCGCACCACCAAGGAGACCGATATCCACGTGCGCCTCACCCTCGACGGCACAGGCAAGGCCGATATCCAGACCGGACTGGGTTTCTTTGACCACATGCTTGAACAGATAGCACGCCACGGGCAGATGGACCTGCTCATTCATACCAAGGGCGACCTCCATGTTGACGAGCACCACACCATTGAGGATACCGCCCTCGCTCTGGGCCAGTGTATCAACAAGGCGCTGGGTTCCAAGCGCGGCATTGAGCGCTACGGCTTCTCCCTGCCTATGGACGACTGTCATGCCCATGTGACGCTCGATTTCAGCGGCCGTCCCTGGCTCATCTGGAAGACAGCGTTCCATCGCGAGTACGTGGGTGATGTGCCCACCGAGATGTTCTTCCATTTCTTCAAGAGCCTCTCTGACGCAGCCCTCATGAATCTCTATATCGAGGCCGATGGTGATAATGAGCACCACAAGGCAGAAGCCATCTTCAAAGCCCTGGCCCGTGCCCTCCGAGCTGCCGTGCGCCGCGACATAGACCACTATCAGTTGCCCTCCACCAAGGGCACGCTGTAAATAATTGAGAGAAAAGATAAAAAAATGATGTGCGAAAGCAAATTTTCAATCATCAATTCTCAATTTTCAATTATTATTAGTAATTTTGCAACCAGTTTAATTTGTAATTTATAATATTGTAAGAAAATGACAATCAACGAATTCAACTTTGCCGGTAAGAAGGCAATCGTACGTGTAGATTTCAACGTACCCCTCGATGAGAATGGTAAGATCACAGACGACACCCGTATCCGCGGTGCCCTGCCTACCCTGAAGAAGATTCTGGCTGATGGTGGTGCTGTCATCATCATGAGCCACATGGGTAAGCCCAAAGGAAAGGTTGACATGAAGAAGAGTCTGGGTCAGATCCGCGAGGCTGTAGAGAAGGCTCTGGGTGTTCCCGTTGCTTTCGCTCCCGACTGCGCTAAGGCTGCTGATGCTGCCAAGGCTCTGAAGATGGGCGAGGCTCTGCTGCTCGAGAACCTGCGTTTCTATCCAGAGGAAGAGGGTAAGCCCGTAGGTATCGACAAGGAAGATCCAAAATATGACGAGGCTAAGAAGGCTATGAAGGCCAGCCAGAAGGAGTTCGCTAAGACCCTCGCTTCTTACGCTGACTGCTACGTGATGGATGCCTTCGGTACAGCTCACCGCAAGCACGCTTCTACCGCTGTTATCGCTGACTATTTCGATGCTAACAACAAGATGTTGGGTCTGCTGATGGAGAAAGAGGTTCAGGCTGTTGACGCCGTTCTCTCAAACATCAAGCGTCCTTTCGTTGCCATCATGGGTGGTTCTAAGGTATCTTCTAAGATTGGTATCATCGAGAACCTGCTTGGCAAGGTTGACAAGCTCATCCTCTGCGGTGGTATGACCTACACCTTCGCTAAGGCTCACAACGGCGAGATTGGCGACTCTATCGTAGAGCTCGACAAGCTGGATGTTGCTCTGGGTGTTGAGGAGCTCGCTAAGAAGAACGGCGTAGAGCTCGTTCTGGGTTCTGACTGCACAGCTACCAACGGTCTCGACTTCGGTACTATGACTGTGAAGGAAGGTGCTGAGATTATCACCTGCCCTGCCAACAAGGTTCCCGCTGGTTTCGAGGGTGTTGACGCAGGTCCTGAGAGCCAGAAAGCATTCGCAGAGGCTATCAAGGGTGCAAAGACCATTCTGTGGAACGGTCCTGCCGGTGTCTTCGAGTGCGACGCCTTCACCGCTGGTTCACGTGCCATTGGCGACGCTATCGCTGAAGCTACAAAGAATGGTGCTTTCTCACTGATTGGTGGTGGCGACTCTGTAGCTTGTGTCAACAAGTTCGGTCTGGCCGACCAGGTATCTTACATCTCTACTGGTGGTGGTGCTCTTCTCGAGGCCATCGAGGGTAAGGTGCTTCCCGGTGTAGCAGCTATCAAGGGTGAATAATCATCATCGACATATCAAAAAAAATGCGGGCGTGAATTGATTCACGCCCGTTTTTTTACCAATCTATTATCACACATCAATATGTCAGTTACCTGTCCCGTGGCACGCTTTTGCTCTGGCAAGCGAACAAGTTCGAGCGGCCGCTTGGTTTCTTTCACTCAAATAAAAGGCTGGCCACACGTGACCAGCTTTTATTGTATCTTGATGTATCGTTTTTCCGTTGAATGGCAGTTACCAGTCCCCCGTCAACCTCTGGGAAGTGACAAATATTCTTACTAATCTTCAATAGTTGCAAGATATTCGGTTGCGGTCATTACAGGAAGTTTTGAGGCAGTAAAATCCTTTCCGTTGCGTGTTATGATGACGTCAGCTTTGGCTTTGATAGCTGTGTAATATTGCATAGCATCTTCAAAATCCTTGAACTGCGAAGCCAACGAGTCATCAACTGTTCGTTCGTTAGTCGTTGCAACACGTGAAAGCTGGCGGAAATTCGACAACAGATTGCGAACGCCTTCTGGACCATTTTTACGAAGTAAGAAGGAGGCGGTCGAATATGTCATTGGTGATACAATGAGCTGTACCTTCTTATTATAAGCCATAGTGAACAAACGTACAGCATCGTGACAAAATGGCTCACGACGCTCCAACACGTCTACTACAATATTAGTATCTAAAAAAAGACGTGTCATTTGTACTTCTCCTCCAAGAATTTGTAATACGCTTCACGAGCGTTCAAATCATCTTCGGCAACTTTTTCTCCAGCTCCCAGCAAGCTCTGCACTACATCAGGAACGGCCTGCTCTGTAGTGTTTTTGCTGGCTCCAACAAAACGCATCAGAAAATTCTCAATAACTGAGGTGATGTTCAGTCCCTGTTGTTGAGCATAGTTTGAAGCCTGCTGATAAAGTTGTGAATTAATAGCTACTTCCATAACTGCAATTATTTGAATCCGCTGCAAAGATACGATTTATTTTTTATATAACTATGCAAAAGACAGAAAATGTTATTTCCAAATCAATATTTAATACATCAGCCCTCTTCCATCTTCCATCTTCCGCCCTCTTCCCTCTTCCATCTTACATCAGCCCTCAGCCATAGTCTAGCCATACTCCAGGCAGCTTCTAGCCATACTCTAGGCTGCTTCTAGCCATACTCTAGCCATACTCTAGGCTGCTTCGTGAGTGCTCCACGGAGCAGCCTAGGAGCAGCCTAGGAGCAGAGTGATTGCTGCCTAAGAGCTGGCTAGAAGCTAATTTGTGCCTTTTCCTAAACTCACTTGACAGTTTTCACCGGGTTAAACTGAATTGCTTGTCAACATCGTTTACATCGTACTGAAAACCTTGTCACTCTCTGTGAAGTAACTTTGTGGGGTTAGCATGATTCTCAACCATATCCTGGGTTATATCGTCGTAAAACGCAATGCAGTACAGAAGAAATACAAGCCAGACAATGTTCATTAGGAACAGAAGTAACAGAGGTAACAGAGGTTTTTCAGGATCCCTTCGCGTACGTCTGCGCAGACGTACGCGAGGAAATATTATAAATCTACTGTTACTAATGTTACATCTGTTACCAGATCATTTTAGTAAACCACAGACTTATACATCGTAAACCATAGGTTAACACATCG
This sequence comes from Prevotella communis, assembly GCF_022024115.1. NCBI lineage: Bacteria > Pseudomonadati > Bacteroidota > Bacteroidia > Bacteroidales > Prevotellaceae > Prevotella > Prevotella communis. Next base: position 1,652,404 of record NZ_CP091792.1, on the reverse strand, counting down.
TAAACCATAGAGTAACGACTTAAAAACCATAGAGTAATGAAGCAATAAGAAGCTGAGCAATAGCAGCCTGAAAGCAGGCTAAGAATTTCCAAACTACAGAGTAGCGAAGAAATTCTCTCGAGAATTTTCTTACTATCAGGTAGAAGACGGATAAAAAGTCAGTAATATCGTTTTTGTTTCTAGGTTAATCAGCCCTCGAACATCAACCTTCAGACATCAGACATCTTCCATCGGAGCGAGACGCTCACCCGTCCCCTTCTGTACTATTACGCTGACTGCTACGTGATGGATGCCTTCGGTACAGCTCACCGCAAGCACGCTTCTACCGCTGTTATCGCTGACTACTTCGATGCTAACAACAAGATGCTGGGTCTGCTGATGGAGAAGGAGGTTCAGGCCGTTGACGCCGTTCTCTCAAACATCAAGCGTCCTTTCGTTGCCATCATGGGTGGTTCTAAGGTATCTTCTAAGATTGGTATCATCGAGAACCTCCTCGGCAAGGTTGACAAGCTCATCCTCTGCGGTGGTATGACCTACACCTTCGCTAAGGCTCACAACGGCGAGATTGGCGACTCTATCGTAGAGCTCGACAAGCTGGATGTTGCTCTGGGTGTTGAGGAGCTCGCTAAGAAGAACGGCGTAGAGCTCGTTCTGGGTTCTGACTGCACAGCTACCAACGGTCTCGACTTCGGTACTATGACTGTGAAGGAAGGTGCTGAGATTATCACCTGCCCTGCCAACAAGGTTCCCGCTGGTTTCGAGGGTGTTGACGCAGGTCCTGAGAGCCAGAAGGCATTTGCCGAGGCTATCAAGGGTGCTAAGACTATTCTGTGGAACGGTCCTGCCGGTGTATTCGAGTGCGACGCCTTCACCGCTGGTTCACGTGCCATCGGCGACGCTATCGCTGAAGCTACAAAGAATGGTGCTTTCTCACTGATTGGTGGTGGCGACTCTGTAGCTTGTGTCAACAAGTTCGGTCTCGCTGACCAGGTATCTTACATCTCTACTGGTGGTGGTGCTCTTCTCGAGGCCATCGAGGGTAAGGTGCTTCCCGGTGTAGCAGCTATCAAGGGTGAATAATCATCATCGACATATCAAAAAAAATGCGGGCGTGAAAATCTTCACGCCCGTTTTTTTTATTACTCAGCCTTCAGACCTCAGCCATCTTACTTCTTACATCTTCCTTCTTACCTCTTACATCTTCCGCAATCAGCCCTCAGCCATACTCTAGCCATACTCTAGCCATACTCTAGGCTGCTTCTAGCCATACTCTAGCCTGCTTCGTGAGTGCTCCACGGAGCAGCCTAGGAGCAGCCTAGGAGCAGAGTGATTGCTGCCTAAGAGCAGGCTAGAAGCTGAATTTGTGAAAACACAGAATGGGCAGTACCAGTCCCCTGCCAACCCAGACATTTTATGTCCTCTTTTCTATGCACTATACAATCTTCGCTGTAACTCGAAGTAGTGTGCTCGTATATCGGAAACAGACATATTTAATTTTTCCTTTGCATCCCTCATGGAATTAAACTTGATGTTGATAAACGTCTTCAATTTATCCGAACCAAGTTCCCTAAAACCATTGCTGGCATAGTATTCCAGAATCAAATCATCAAACTCTCGCTGCTCCTTGTTCAAGGCATCAACATACTGCTTCTTCACAAGCTCCACTCGCTTAGCCCTCTCAATAGGCGTAGAGTTGTAAGCAATATACTCCAGCACATCCAGCAAATCGCATTTCTGCATTTTCAGCATATTCTTCAAGAGCAAGAGTTTTTCTTCAGCAAAGCCAGCCTCATCCAATGTTTGCAGCAATTTCTCACGAGTTTCGGGATTTGACCATTTTTCTCTGAGGTCATCTGCATCAGAGAAGAATTCGGGAATTCTTCCAAAGAGTTTCTTGACATATTCATCAAGATTAACGAACTCATCGCCAAAGAATATTTTCTGTTCCCATGTTGTTTCAAGAGACAGCTTTCTTCCCGTTGACAACTTAACTTCTATCAGATTTGTTTTGGGACCTTCGCATGTACAAGGCAGATTACCGCATACCGGACAAACCCAGTGGTCTCTTGCCACGTGAGGTGTCTCAGGCGATTCCCCAGGTTTCTTCTTCATGCACGTGCAAGGCCAGTTGCCACAAATTGGACAATAGGTATCGCCATCCCAATCAGGATCTTTGAACATGTTACATGCACCTACAAAGTCATAAATCGTGAAATAATACTTCTTATCAAACAAGCGAGTACCACGACCAATAATCTGCTTAAACTCCACCATATTCTGAACAGGGCGCATCAATACGATGTTGCGCACATTGCGGGCATCAACCCCTGTGCTCAGTTTATATGATGTGGTCAGGATTGTGGGCAACAGTTTTTCATTGTCCTGGAACGTTCTCAAAGTTGCTTCCCCCACCTCGCCATCGTCAGCAGTCACACGTTCACAATAGTTGTTTGCAGGTCTCTTCTTGTGCTTGTTCACCATATCACGCACTATCATGGCATGCTTCTGAGTAGCACAGAATATAATACTCTTTTCGTCTGGATCAATCTTATTCAGGAACTCTTTCACACGATGCTCGTCACGCTCCTTAATCTGGATTCTGCCATTATAGAAATCCGACTCCGAGTAAACCTTTTCCGGGTCTATCTCTCCACTCTTCACGATGTCGCCTTCTTCCCACTTGTAGTCATCAATGTTACTCGTAGAGATGTCTACACGGAACGGAACAAGGAAGCCATCTTCAATACCTTGTTTCAGAGAATAGCTATATACAGGCTCCCCAAAGTAGGCATAGGTGTTGGCATTATCCTTTCTTCTTGGTGTGGCAGTCATACCCAGCTGATAAGCACTATCGAAATACTCCATCAGCTTTCTCCATTCGCTTTCATCATTGGCTCCACCTCTATGACACTCATCGATAATGATGAAGTCGAAGAAATCACGCTCATACTGCATGTAGTATGGCTGGTCATTTGAACCTTCTGGCAACGAGATGCCCTGCTCCTCTGCTTTCTGGGCATTGGGTGACGTCATCATCGTTTGGAAGATGGTGAAGTAAAGGTTGCGGGCTGTTGGAACCTTGTAGTTATTCTTCTTCAGCTCCTTTGGTGTCACACGACACATCGCATCCTCTGGGAACTGGTCAAAGTCGTTGATAGCCTGATTGGCAAGAATGTTTCTATCGGCAATAAACAGGATTCTTGGCGCACGTTCTACGCCCTTGGTGTTCCATTTCGTTTGCGTCAGTTTCCAACAGATTTGGAAAGCCGTATAGGTCTTACCTGTACCCGTAGCCATTGTCAGCAAGATACGATTGCGCTGCTTAGCCACAGCCTCCAGCACATTCTTGATAGCAATCTCCTGATAGTAGCGAGGCTGACGACCACCACTACGATTCAGGGCACAAAGATTGAACTTGTCTCGCCAAGGATTCTCTTCAGGGAAGGTCATCTGCCACAAGTCCTGCGGCGTTGGAAAATTCTCTATATCATATTCCTTGCTGGGAATGATATACTCTCCTTTGCCGTCCTTGATACCCATATCGATGAACCAAATCTCATCGCCATTGGTGCTATAGGTATAGCGAATTTTCAGGGCATCGGCATAGAGCTTGGCTTGAGCCACACCTTCAGACACGTCTTTTTCGTCGCTCTTTGCCTCAATCACAGCCAGTTTAATACCCTTATATTCAAGAATATAATCTGCCTTCTTCGGGTTCTTATTACCAGTAGTAGTGATGCGACCTGGCGCAATATAAGCACTCTGCTCCACAAGAATATTACTTCCTGGAACTATTCCCCAACCTGCATCCCTCAGCTTGGGGTCTATCTTGTTAAATCGTGTCTGCGCTTCGTTCATAACTAATAAATATTTGAGATCCAATCAAATTCCAAACAGCATATTATAGAATATTTCCAAGAACTGTCGTGGTTAATTGACCTAAATCTTTTCACATTAGCTTCTTTAAGCTCTATCTTTCTGCCTCTTAAATTGCTTCTCTTGTTGACTTCTGCACTCTGCAGAAAGTCGTATATAGATTGAACGGTCAATTCATAATCATTTTCCTCAACCTCAAATAACAAAGTCGACCTATCGGGGTTTACATTCTCATATACAATCAGATATCTTCCCGTATTTTCTTTCAATGAAAACATAAATGCTTCTTCAGTTATATCGTTATCGGTATGGGTCAATCTCTCCACACAAGGTATAACCTTATACTTGCCCGATTGTTTCTTTAATAAAAAATTGATAAATTCAGACTTATATTTTGTAAATTCTGCAGGTGTCATTTGTTGCGCTTTAGACAAAGCCTGTTTAAAAGACATCTGCATTGGTGCAGAATTTGTTTGAAATATAGTATCTGTTGACAATATCGGTCTCTGATTAGAAATGGATGCAAACTTTACAATGGCCTCATCCAAACTAATCGTATCATTGATTGTCAGTTTCATATCTTCGACAAAACATCTTATTGGTGAAATTCTATCGTTGAGGTATTTTCTTAGATAGTTATATGATTCATTAACCCCAGGCTTATCTATTGTCAATGGTAAAAATTGCACGTTTCCAGTCTTTGGTGGTTTTACCACTAAATTATTATTTTTAAAGGTAACACATTCCCAATCGAGAACCCACTCCCTTTTTTGAAGAAAGTCAACAGAACTCGCGTCAAGTCTTTTTTTGTTAAATTTATCTAAGTCAAAGAATAGGCACACTTTGCCATCATCCTTTTTCACTCTGTATATTACTTCATCTTCCTCTTCATCTTCCTCTTTCCTTCGAGGAGTCAAAAATAACTGCGTATTATTGGTATAGAACAAATAATCGAAATCATTAGGAAACATGGTTAACCCATCGAATTTTTTCTCCCATAATAAAAGAAAATAATTCTCTGCATTTATCATATTCTCCAATGCCCATTCACTTATTGGTATCTTTACTATATTGCCTGTCAATGTTATATTTTTATATTTAAATACATGCGTTTTCCTCTCTGTGACATTAGTTGGAGAATCATCAAATGGTTCATCAAACAATTCTGCTCCGTTGATTTCAATGAATTGCTTTTTATTTTCATTTGTAACCTTGTTCCCTAACCTAACGAACCCAATAAATGCTTCCGTAACCATCGTCTCAGCAAGATTACCCATCACTACGGCATTATAGTATTTCGCAAATAGAAATTTATCTTTTTCAAAATTACTTTTAGCCTCCTCTGTTTGATTGTCGGCATATACAAGCAACACTTCTCCTTTCTGCCAATTTTCAATATAACTCACATCGATATTATCCAGAAGCCCACTACATGCCAATTGGGCTATTGGTTGGGGTAAGTGTACAACTCTTGGGATCCTTTTATTCCTAATAGAATTGGGATTTCTTCTTTTGCAAAGTGCTTTTATCAATGCTTCTGCAATATCATGCAACTCTCTAAGAGCAGCTTCAGATACACTTTCATATTCCTCACTATTCATGATAGGTTTCAGTTCATTACAATTATCTTTCTTCCCCATCTTATTCAAATACTTGTCTTAAAATAGCTTGTTTCAATGCATTGCACTCCTGAGAAATCTTGTTGTAATTCTCTTGGAGTTTGTCAACTTTAGATTTGAGAGAGTCGAGAGTGTCAACAATGGTTTGCTGCTCGGAGAGAGAAGGGAATGACAAAACATATTCATTATAGAGTTTTGCGCTTATATTAGGTTGTGCAGCAGCCTTTTGATTTTCTAAAACCCACTTATAGTAATTGGCAGAGTGAGTTATATAAAATATAAATTTTGGTAAGACTATTTCTTTATTTATTCTATATCGAATAAGATAGCCAGCAAATAAACATTTCCCAAAAGCCTCTTTGTACATTAATGTCTTACCCACCGTTGCACCTGTTCTTGCAAATAAGATATCTCCTTCTTCCAGCAATTCTTGTTCCTTTTCTTCATCTAACTTTGCAGATACCTTTTCATCATTTAGGTCGCCCCATTCTGTAATATCTGTTATTCTCAAATATCTAACCCCATTATATTCTGCAGACGGCACGGATAAACCATAATTTCCATAAATTACAGAAACATCTTTCAATGTCTTCTCCTCCCACCCTTCTTTTGGTTCAAGCATTTCTTTGAGTGATGCTTGGAAGAGGGCTTTGGCTTCATTGAGGGCTTTTTCTGCATTAGCCTTCATCGCATCTATCTTTGCAAAAGCAGAGTCAAGATAATCTACAATGGATTGCTGCTCGGAAAGAGAAGGGACAGGAATTTCTATCGTTTGAAATTTCTTAGCACTTACACCACCAATAAGACCAGTAAGTAGAGAGAAAAATTGCCCTCTAAAATTATCCGATTGAACAAAGTGGTAAATGAACTTGCCTTTTATGGCTTTATCTATAGGTGTAATACAGAATAGCTTATTACCAAAGCACACATCTTTTTCTACGTAAGCAAATTTCTTTCCTGCACTACCACCTTCTGCACAAATAAACACAGAATTGGCAGGAGCAACTTTATATTCTTCGTAGTTTGGAATTCTTACTCCATTATTGTAATCTATTGTTCCTAAAGGTGAAACGTCTTTGGTGGCAATAAATGGTAATCCTCCAGTAGCACCTAAAAAATATTTCTTTTTGTAATCTGCATTAATACTATTACCATTGTATATCTTACAGACCTCACCTAAGGTTTTATATTCCCAACCTTCTTTCATTTCACCATCTCCAATATTTCGTTAATAAGAGTCTGATTCTCGCTATTGAGGGCAAGGATAGTTTCTGCAATCTCGCTGGGTGTGCGCTCGTCAACAATCTCTACCTTATTAGGGTTCTTTACGCTGAGGTCACAAGCATCGTCGAGGGTGCTAACATCGAGTGTCCACGAATGCTCGCTCTCAGCCTTTGCCTTCTGCAATTCAAGGAACTCTTCCATATCAGACTCAGTAAGCGCCTGTGTCTTGGTGAAGTGCTTATCTAACTGATAGTACCAAATCTTCTCCGTTGGCTCGCCCTTGGTGAAGAACAAAACAACAGTCTTCACACCAGCACCTGTGAACACACCAGAAGGAAGGTCGAGAATAGTGTGAAGGTTGCAGTTCTCCAAAAGCATCTTGCGGATAGCGCTTGCATCGCCATTACTCAAGAAAGTATTCTTGATAACGATACCTGCACGACCACCAGCCTTCAGCATCTTGACAAAGTGCTGCATAAACATATAGGCCGTCTCGGAGGTGCGAATCTCAAAGTTCTGCAACACCTCGCCACGCTCGTTGCCGCCAAAGGGCGGATTAGCCAAGATGACATTCTTGCGATCGCTCTCCTGAATCTGACTGAGGTTCATCGCCAGCGTGTTGCCATGAGTGATGTTGGGGGCAGATACACCATGAAATATCATATTCATGGTTGCAATGATATACGGAAGACCTTTCTTCTCCTTGCCGTAAAAGGTTTCTTTCTGCAAAATCTCATGGTCTTTCACACTCTTGATCTTATCCTTCATATAGAGGAAAGCCTCGCAGAGGAAACCAGCAGAACCACAGGCAGGGTCATAAACCGTTTCACCGATTTGGGGATCTACCACTTTGATGATGCTGCGAATCAGGGGACGAGGCGTGTAATACTCACCACCATTACGGCCTGCATTACCCATACGCTGGATGTTGCTTTCATAGAGCACAGTCATCTCGTGTTTGTCCTCAGCACTCTGAAAATGGAGTTCATCAATCATATTGATAATCTCGCGCATGTTGAATCCAGAGCGAATCTTGTTGTGCAACTCTCCGAAGATTTCGCCTATCTTGTATTCAAGGCTGTCCGTCTGAGTGGCTGAACTCTGAAATCCTTTCAGGTATGGGAAGAGCTTCTGGTCAACGAACTCCACCAGGTCGTCGCCACTCATTGCGTTGACAGTATCGAGCACCATCTTGCCCGTCTGCGGGTCGCGCTTCTTAGGTGTTGCCCACTGGCTCCAACGATAGAAGCCAGAAACCAGTCGCTTGTAAGTCTTGCCATCAAGTTCTGCTTCCTCCTCGCGCTCCGTTTCAAGGTCGTCGAGGTATTTCAGGAACAGCATCCATGATTTCTGCTCCAGATAATCCAACTCACTACCACATCCCGGTTCTTTCCACAGGATCTGGTCTATAGCTTTAAAAGTATTGTCGTATTTCATTTATAACGATAGTTTTAGGGCGAAAGAACTATCATTCGAATGATAATGGGTTCTCAACATAGAACCTCAGGACACAATAAAAGCGTGAACCGCTCTTATCGATGCCCCAAGGTCCTAGGAAAACCCATTCACGAAGATAAGCCCAGCCCACGCTATCGCGTAGACGCAGGTACTTACTCGTTTCGTGAATCGTCTTATGAATTTCCTAGGTTCAGGGACATCACCGAATATAGCACTAACGCTAATATATTTTTACCCTCAAAAATCATACCGGCACCTCCTCTGAGGCTTCGCGCCGATACTTGCTTGCAAAGATAGTAAAAAAAATGCAATCTGGTTTCCATTTTAGAGAAAAAATGACTAAGCCAATATCAATATCAGTTATATCAATTAAAAAACAAGGGTCTACACTTGCCGTAATTATTATATAACTTATTAATATATAGATAGTTATATATATAATACAAGAAAGGCACACCCCAAAAAACAAACTGATATTATTGATATTGATATTGAAAACAAGAAATAGTCTTATCTAAAAAGCTTATAATCAACAAGATACGACATAACAACAAACAAGGCTCCCGAGATGCCTAACCTCTAAAAGGCACAAATCATCTCAGTTTTCCGCCCTAAAAGGCACAAAAACCAGGCAAAAACTACACTTTTCGATGAAGAAGCATGCGTTCGCAGTAAAAATGAGTGAGGATGATAGGGGATTGGCCTGCCATCTCTAATCCTCCTGTTCGTAGTAGTAAGAATAATCGATGCTCTTCATGAAGATTTCGCGATCGTCAATACGGTCCGTCATAGCCTGTTTCAGCAGTTCTCGGATTCTTGTACTGTCCATTTGGCTTGCGATCATAGCATCGAGATAGTCTTTCTTATCTATCTTGCTCCAGTCCACACACATCTTCAGCTGCTTCTTGAAAATCAAGTCAAGCCAAATGCGTGTAGAGCGACCATTACCTTCCATAAAAGGATGGGCCACATTCATCTCCACATACTTATCTACTATCTCATCGAAAGTAGTCTCTGGCATCTGCTCTATAGTTTTCAAATTATCATGCAGATACTCAGCCAAACAGAAAATGGTATTACCTTTAGAAATGGTCTTGGTGCGGATTTTGCCAGCAAAATCATAGAGGCCACCAAAGAGATAAGCATGAATCTGCTGTAGTGCTTTGACAGTACCAGGTTTCAACGTTTCCAATAGGCCACTCTCAACAAGGGTATATGCTTTTTTCTTGCTCTGTCCGTCAATGGTGTTGTCGCTATATAAAAACCAGTCGAGGAAAGCACTTGCACGATTATTAGGATAGTGCTTTGCTAATGTCTTTACGCAGTCTGCATCCATCGCATCAGCGGCACGTTGTTTGCCATCTGGTGCCTCAAATTTGAGGTGGTTAGTGACACTAACCAGTTGAATGCCCTCCTTTGAGAACTTGCCTTTCAGGTACTTCCAATAGTTACGACATTTCTTATAGTCCTCCTCATCATTGATAGCACGCACAATGTCAGTAGCCGAGAACCACCACTTAGAGTTTTCTTCGTCCCAAACGGCTCGCACTTCTCTATCGTTGAAAAAGCGTATAGACTTCTTACTCATTCTTGGTCTTTAGTGTTTATGTGATGCAAAGATACAAATATTATTTGTAAAGACAAAGGAATACATCGAAAATAAATGGCTTAGTATGGGAAAATGTAAAAATGAGATAATGTAAAAAATGAGAAATGACGGAGTGCGTGACAGTGACAGTTGTGACAATTAAAAAAAGGCACTTTTCGATGAGGAAACATGCGTTTGCGGCAAAAATGATTGACGAGAAAAATGCGTAACCATCTCCATTTTGCCACGCAGCATCTACAAAGTGCTGATATTCTGCACTTTAAGAGTTAAACCGTACAAATGAATTTCAGGAAATAGAAAATCGAGATTTTTTTCCTTTAGTTCATTGAGAGGTCTTCCACAAACTCGCTCTTCGCTCAGAAGAGTATCATCATCTGTTCTGTACTATTGCGCTGCAAAGATAATCAATAATCACAAGATAACAAAGAAAATCGAAAGAAAAATCTTAAAAATCAGAAAAAAATAGCGATATTCTTTTGAATTTCAAAACTATTTCGTAAATTTGCACCCAATATGAGGATAGTATCACATAGACGATTAGTTGAGTTCTATAGTTCAGAAGGACATGGAGACGCTCAGGCTGCACTTGAACGATGGTATGATATCGCAGAAAAGGCAGAATGGAAGAACCTGTCGGATATAAAAGCAGACTTCCCCACAACAGACTCCGTCGGGAATCAACATTATGTCTTTGACATTAGGGGCAACAAATATCGGCTTGTTGTGGTCGTAAAGTTCACAATCGGGCATATTTTCATCCGATTTGTGGGTACTCACAGTGAATATGATAAGATAGATGTTTCAACGATATAATATAGGAGGTACAGATATGGCAAAGATTACGAAAGAGCAATATGAATTCGCATTGGCACGAATTGAGGAATTGTTGCCAATGGTGGATGACAATACACCTGCCAACGACCGCAATGCTGTGGAGTTGACAATGATGTCGGATGTTGTCATTGACTATGAGAAGGAACACTATCCCATAGGCAAACCTACCGTAGCCCAGTTGATACAGCTTTCGTTGGACGAGAAGAATATGAGTCAGAAGCAGTTGGCTACAGAGATTGGGGTTAGTCCTTCACGCATAAGCGACTACGTCTCAGGAAGGGCAGAGCCTACGCTGAAAATTGCCCGTCTGCTCTGTGTCACTTTAGGAATAACGCCAGCAGCTATGTTGGGATATTAAACAAGAGGAAACCTAAAGGGAAAGAAATACGATTATGAACATTCAGAAATTAACAGCCTCGTAATGTTTAACCGAGACGACATGAGACAATAATCCATGTCGCCTCATAACATTTACGAGACAATGAGCAGAAGTAGAAAGCGAATGCCGGGCAGCACATGGTGTTGCTGCAAGTCGCAAAAGAAAGGAAAGCAGGCGAGTAGCCGAAAGTTTCGCCGTAGGGCGAATGTGTTATTACATCAAGGAAAGCATCATCTTCTTCCCTTAAAGTCCTTGGAGGTTATGAGTTCTTGGGATTTAGGTGGTGATGGAAAAGCCTTCTTCGGATTCCATCCTGATGAAGAGTGGTACGTCAAGCTGTTGAGGAAGTGAGACAGAATTTTTATGTGGCACTAAGTTTAGTAGACTTAGTGTCATATTTATTATAAATATTCCTTAAATCTATTGGTTTTAAGTTAATATTTGTTTATTAAATCCTTTGTGTCCGAACACAATTCGGTGTAAAAATTTCGGAATCGTATAGTGAATTATGCTAACGAGAAAGATTGAACAACCCATGAGGCTGTATCTGGACAGCCTGAAAGTAAGAGGACACAAGATCCTGAGTGATGACACGATGAACTACCTGACGGCGCCTGGCTCGCTGTGCGCCGCCTATGAGTTCAAGCAGGAGGGCGAAAGCGACCAAGAATTCCTGCGACTCTTTTCGGCCTGGCTCCATGAGTACCCGCAAATCGGAGGCCACACGGAATACTACCTGCTGATGGGCATGCGGCTCAACGAGCACCTCTCAAAAGAGAATCTTGAATTTCTGGAGCGCAACGTCGCCGAATGCTTCGCCAGCAGCCACGGATGGTACTACGAACTGAATCACCGACTGCGCCACCGACTGAGAATCGCCCTCATCATGAGCCAACAGAAAGAATTCAGAAGACTAATCAAAAAGGAACTGCCGGGAGTCTAAACTCCCTGCGGTTTCGCAAAATAAATACTACGACGTATGAAAGAAAGAATGACAGAAGAAAAGGCTCTGCTTCTTATAGCAGGAGTAGATGCAGCATTAAAGAAATGTGATTTCAACTACGAGGACAAAGCCACCTATCAACTGCTCCAACGTGGTGACACTGATGGAATTTTCTTTTTGGAGGGTGCTTTTAATCAGTTTGACTTATGCCAACTGAAGCCTTCAAACCTTCAACAACTAACTGCTGCCTGTGCCTTCTCTCACCCTCTTACGAACGACTTGATATACAAGTATCTAAAGAATCGTGAAATAAGAAGCGACGGTGACTATTACGGAATACCAGAAGTTGACGAAGTATTGCGAGAAACCAATGGTATCGTTATCTACAAACAACAGGCTGACGAAATCACAAGCCGTCTTGACAAGCTATTGGAAGAAGGAAGAACGGAACTTGAGCCACAAGCGGGATTTATTAAAGAAGATCTTCAGAAGCATTGGAAATGGTTGGTCAATCGAGACTATATAGAGCGTCGCGCAAAGCTTGTATACCGATTAGCATACATCAAAGTGCATTTGCACGACGAGTTTATGAAACTATACGAAACGCTTTGCAAAGAGACAGAATCATAACAAATAAAAATGCAATGAATAAGAAAAAATGTCGTAAGGACTACTCGCCCCAAAACCATCCATCAAAATACATCTCTTGCAGATGTCCATCATTTAAACTTGAATGGGTTCAGCGACATAGCTGCGTATGGTCTCATAAGCCAGACAAACATGGACGTACAAGAGTTGCTGGCATCGTAAGACAAAAAGCAAAAGAGGAAATTCGGGAAGAGATTAGAAGAGAAATACAAGATGATTAACAAGTTTTTATGAGGAAACTTGATTATATCATAAATAATTCCTATCTTTGTAGCAAATTTACGCAAGTATGATGGAGAAGGAACTCTATAAGACCTATTACTTCGACTCTGCCGACTACGACAAAAGAGGTAGGAGGAAAAGTGATGGCAAGTCTTTTCGTGATGTGATAAAAGAGTTCGAATATGATTTCCATGATACATATAGTACGGAATATGCACTCAACCTATATGCCAACTCTCGAACGATGGCACTTTTGGCTAAGTCGAATGATGCGGCACCTTTCTTGACATACGGAATGGATTTGACTCAGGGCAAATCATTTGATGCGGTACAAGACCCTTTCGTTAATCATGAGATGGAAAAGTATAGTCCCAGCATTTATGTCTATGGCATTGACTCAGCCTTTATGACTGAGTTTGATGAATATGGCTATCCTATCTTGGATGAAAATAGCGACATCTATCCTCTGACCCTGCTTGTTGACGACACCATGCGAGACAATGAAGTTCGCTTGGCTGTGCCAACAATGGATGATGGGGATGAGACAGAAGATGTAATAATAGACGTACCCAAATTTGAATATGCCTAATGGAAACCAAGGATGAAGAAAGAAAGTGGCATCTAGTTCGCAATGACAATGGTGAATGGATTAGTGACGAAAATGTCGTATTCCTCTCTAAGGAAGAAGCAAGGCATCTTCAAATCATGGCAAAGTTGGCTGGAAAGAAATTGTCTATTCAACATGGATATGATGGTGAATTGTGGTGTTATAAACATGATATGAAATACTAACCAAAAATATAAGTTTATGAACAATATTTCTTTACTAGAAACAGGTCTTTTAGATGTTGGCCATAGCCTGTATCAATTCCTTATTGGCGATAATGCACCATTATGGTGGAAAACATTATTAAACGATAATGAGCTTTATATTGAAATCAGGAAAAAGAACATTATTGATGTATATTATTATGGAGGCAGAATGGCTGAGATATCTTATGATAAGTATAGCAAAGGAATTGTAGCAAATGCTCATCCAAAATATTTAGGACATTCAGACGTTTTGGATAAGAATTATTATAGAAAAAGCGTTGGTAAAGATGGTAAAGTTAAATTCACGCCAGTCTATCAGGATTGCCAAAAATGGTTGGAATCAAAAATAGAGACATTAAAGGAAAATATTAGAAACAATTACTCCAAGTCAGAAAATGGAGAGAATACTAAAGAGAAATTTATTCAAGGGAGATTAATAACGACAAGACGAGATATATACTTAGATTCAGAATTCGCTCATCGTTTTCACGATAATGAGAAAGAAACTATTAGAATTGATATGGTAAAAATTGAGAACAACCGTATCATTTTTGAAGAACTCAAAAGAATAGGAGATAGTCGTTTGCGAACAACGAACGGAGAGCCAGAAATATTAACCCAGATTAGGAATTACAGAGCTTTTCTTCAATACAATAAAGACAGGCTTGCTGAGTATTATAAAACGTTATATAGAATAAAAGGTAAGTTGGGTCTTCCTGTTCCACCTGTTGGTGACGTTGATAGTCTAATCGTTGACCCTGAACCACAGTTATTGATAGCACTCAATTATGAGAAAAGGACAAAGGCTAGGACGGAACGAATTGAGGATATAGAGAAGACGTTATTAACTGAAAATATTATCCCTAGATACATATGAACATTAAAATCCATCGCGGCACTCACCAAATAGGTGGTTGTGTCACAGAATACGAATGTAACGGTTGGCATCTGTTCGTTGATTATGGCGAAGAGTTGCCTGGTGGGCCCAAGACAGGAGATTTGCAAGTGGAGGGCATGACTCATGGCGACCTGTCTAAGAGTGCATTGTTGATTACACATTATCATGGTGACCATATAGGCAGTATCATTAAGTTGCCCAAAGAACTGCCTATCTATATGGGTAAGGTGGGACGAGATATTCAAAGAGTATTATCCAACCATCTGAAAAATAAGATTGAAGCTCATAAGGTGATGCTTGAACGATTGGAGCACGTTAACACATTTAGGGAAGGTAACGTTTTTAAGTTCGGTCCATTCTCCATCATGCCAGTAACTGTTGACCATTCCGCTTTTGATGCATATGCTTTCAAGATTGTTGCTGATGGGGTTTCAGTTTACCATACAGGCGACTTCCGTTTGCATGGTTTCAGAAGTGGCAAGATTCCTGATATGCTACAGAAGTATGTGGGCAAGGTTGATTATGTCGTATGTGAAGGAACTAATGTGGCGCGCCCAAAGGCAGCAAGTAAGGAAGAGTACAGGCTTCAGAAGGATTTCGAAACATTGTTCAAAGATAATAAAGGATGTGTTGTCTATATGTCATCGACCAACATTGACAGATTGTTCGCTCTCTATCAGGCAGCCCAAAAGGCTCGTCGCGCCTTTTATGTAGATGAATATCAGAAGGAAGTGATGGATACTGTCGTTAATAGCGGTTCTATATGGACTAAATCAAAATTGTACCAATATGGGAAACATGAGCCAAAGTCTTTGATATATGACAAGTATGACAAAAATAGTTTCTTTGTCTCAGATAGTTTTAAGGACGCTCTTAGTGAATATGGATATGTCCTCATAGCTCGCGCTAATCCACGCTTTGACAAACTGATAGAACAGATACCTGGGGAGAAAAAGAGAGTTCTTTCGATGTGGAACGGCTACGTCAAAGAAGGTTCAAATGCATACAACGAGAATCTGGCTAGATCGCTGGATGAGGATTTCGATTATATGCACACTAGTGGTCATATTGACATGTCTGACCTACGTGAGTTCCTCCGTTTGTTGCATCCAAATGGCATCATTCCCATCCATACGGAAAAACCAGAAGCATTTGCCAGAGAGTTCAGCGACGAATGGCCCGTTATCGTATTAAATGACGGAGATTGCATTTCTCCAATATCATCAAGTAAAGCCGACACTTGTAAAGCGGAGGTTATCTGCATTGATAAGCCAAAAGACGACACAAAAGTCATATCACATGATGGCGACAGCACATATTGGAGACTTTGTGCAAGATGTCTCGGCGACTTCAAAAACATGGAAGATGCCAGATCAATTCTCTCACATACAGTTTTCAGACCACATGCACTTCTAGGCTATGAAATCTATGAGGAAGAAGATTCTGCACCCATGATGGTAAACGTATATGATTCAAATTTCGACTTGTTGGCAACATATAAAGAAGGGGGCCACAAACCTGGAGGGAAAAAGTACCAAGAGGAGTGCAGATTCAAGGTTGGTGAAAAAGTGCTTGCTGCGTTCCAAGCAGGATATAAGGCTGTAGTACCAGCAACAGTTGTCGGGCCAGTAGTTCCAGATATCATTCGGAAGAATTTCGAGTCAGACGAAATGGCAAGTAACTATTACGACTCCTTTGAGGATTTTCAAGAGACATTGATAGATTGGGATTGGGATTCTGTCGCTGTTCATCCTCATGTTCGACTGAATAGTCTAAGTTTGACTATGAGCGATACAGAACTTGTACCAAGGGTGATGTTATTCCCTTTACTAAATTTCAAGTGCGAATGAAGATTCTGCACCTCTCTGATACTCATGGCTTACACCAGAGGATAAAGGATATGCCAGAAGCTGATGTCATCGTTCATAGTGGTGACATCAGCAATAATGGCACAGAGGAAGAAGTACTTGACTTCTTGAACTGGTTTATTGAACTGCGTTATCCGCATAAGATTTTCGTAACAGGCAACCATGATCTTTGTCTATGGGATGCTGAGGGGATAGAGGATTTGCCTGAGAACGTTCACTTCCTTCAGGATTGTGGCGTGGAGATTGAGGGTGTTAAGTTCTTCGGTATAGCATACAATCACTCTGAAGAGTTAATCCCATTAGGAACAGATATAGTTGTTACACATGAGCCACCTGTGATGATACTTGACCAATCGATTGGTATTCATTGGGGTAACGCTCCATTACGTAACAGAGTAATGGATGTAAAACCACGATACCACCTTTTTGGACATGCCCATCAAGACTATGGTATCGTAAAACAGGACGGCATTGTCTTTTCAAATGCCGCCCTGCTCGATGACATGAATAGATTGGTCAGGAAGCCTCGCCTATTTATGCTTTGAATGTTTGTGCTCGTATTATTCTATCATTTCCTATTTTGTGAACTTGATTTCTCCATGTTCCCCATAAACATAGGTGGTTCCGCCTTGTTTTACCGTAACAGTATTTGACGTATAGCCGACAAGATTCCCTGTCTTATTGAACATAAAGCTACCAGTCTCGCTATACACACAAACATTTGTTCCTTGCTGTTTAGCCATTCCTATCATACATTTCTGCACTAAGTCCGTGTCGTGCGCAACTTCTAAATTAAACGAAAAGGAGTTATAATACTTCTAATACGAAAAACTTTCTTTTACAAGACAGTGTGTTCGGACACAACATTGGCGATTTTTGAATGTTTAACGCTTTTTGTGAATTACCTAGCAGAATTATAGCCATTTGGATTCATTTATATGCCATCCCCTTACGCTCTTCTTCATTTATATCGTCTATATCATCATAGTTTCTTCGCTTGCGAGGATTGTTGTCACCATTGGATGATGGAACAAAGGTGGAACTGGCATAGAGTTTCATGTAGTCGAAGATGGTATTCTCTATGAGGGAAAGAGCTGCGGAGCGTTTTTCGGGTCTTGAAAACTCTCTGCGGATGTAGCCTTCAATGAGGGGCTTATAGTATTTGGCGATGACTTCTTCTTTCGTCAAGTCACCATTCTTGAAAGCCATAAAGTCCTCGTTGCTCATCTTCTCGCTATATTCCTTGGAACCACCAGTAAACATCATGGCGATGTGGCACTGTCCTTGCTTGTCTTTATAGATGCGTGTAGCATCTACATTGATGAAAGAGGGTAGGACATAACGCTCTGGGTAAGCCTTGCGCTTTAAGTCCCGATTTTCCTTGCGTAGATTCTCGTTGAAGGAGGCATTCTTTTCATTGTTGCGACGCAACTGGGCATTTTCTTCCCTTAATGCTGATATGGTCTTTTGGTCCTGCTCACGTTGTTGCTTTCTGCGTTCAATATCTGCTTGAAGTTGAGTGACCTTTTCAGTCAGTTGCTCTACCTGTTGCTGAAGCTGAATATTCATTGGGTCAGCCTTTAGATCCTCTACGAGTTGGTCTATCTTCTTATAGAGTGCATTCTTGGCATTTTGGGAGAGAAATGACTTGTAGACCAGTTTCCTAAGGGAAGAGATATTCTCAAGAGCCTTTTTCTCCTTGTACTGTACTGCATTGAGATGCTTTACGTTAGAACTACTACCACGTTCCATCTTGAGACATTCGGCTCCAATAGTCTGCATTTTTGAGGTGTCTTGTGGAGTCAGGCGCAATGACGTTCCATTGGCATGTGTCCAGTCTGCTACAAAATGAGCATGTAGATTCAACTTCGAGGGATCTGGATTATCCTTGCTAAAGCCTTCATCACGATGGATATGAAGCTGAATGCATTTGATGCCGAACTCCTTTTCAAGTTGCTTTGCCAATAGTTGGAGATCTGCCATTGTGGTATCAGGCTTGATAACGATGACTGCTTCACGGATGGGAGCGGCTTTTGCTTGCATTTTCTGACCTACATGAGTCTGATAACGGTCTGCGATTTCCTTACGAATATCTGCCAAGGTCTGACCTTCGTATCGAGGATCAACCCAGTGCTCGTTGTTTGGTGTGAGTTCTTTGATCACGTAATCAAGTTCTTTCTCACGGAGATTGTGTATCTCACTCCCAGATTTTACTGGGACGAAATGTATTGATGTCTTAGCCATAGTGCATGTTTGATTTTATGATTGTTACTTCAAAAGATGGGGTCAAGGGGCGAAGCCCTTGTGGAAAGGTTCTTAGGGAATGCTTCCCTGAGCCCATTGCACTCTTTAGGGTGCTAGTGGGCTATCACCCTTCTAAGGAAGAGTAACAGGGAACTCCTGCGGAGGGCTTATGTCGGCCATATTTGTCACAAATGTTGCGTAGTTGCGGCCTATTCTTGTGTATATTACTGATAACCAAGACATAACTTGAAAATTTGGCGCAACTTGTCAACTCGGGTCTTTCTTGTTGACAGCCTTGCTTACATATTGACGAGAACAGCCAAGCGCATCGGCCAACTTCTGCAGATTCACTTCACCCTTATAGGTGTTATAGAGTATCTGTAGGCTTTGCTCTTTGGTGAAACCCTGATACATTCCTCCACTAATCTCATGATAGACCTTCTCTGCTGCACTCTCAAAGTAGTTCATACACTGAATAGCTTGTAACATTTCATCACCTGAGATAGTGTCTTTGCGATAGTATTCGAAAGTTTTCTCCCATAGCAGGTGAGTAACGATAGACCAGCGTAGGATGATAATCTGGAACTTACTATAGACGTACTGCATATAGTCATCAGAAGAGGACTTCTTGTCTTGCAGCATGTTATAGTAAGTGCAATAGAAGTCTTTAGCCTCAGGGGAAAGAGATAGCGTAGTTGATTCTAACTTCATCAGATCTCTAACGAAGTTTGTCCAGTAGGGCATGATGGCTTCACTGAGCAGATTATCGGAATAGTAGGTGACAGGAAGCTTATCGGGATAGACAAAAAGAATGCGTTGGTTAAATCCGCTAATCATCAACTGCGGATTACCGAATGTTGATTTCAAGAGCCCTGGTTGAATGCCACCAAGTATGTCCAAGAATGGCTCTCGGATGAAGGTTGGGTCTTCAGTCTTGCGGTCGATGCAGAAACTGGTACTATCCCAGATGGAGAGCATATTGCTGATGATACCGCTACGATTATAGCGGTCGAAGTCATCAATCATGCCCTTTATCTCATCACGATAAACCATCTGCGGCATAAAGGAAAGTGCCTTGTAAATAGCTTCGGGGGTAGTGTCGGTTAGTGACAGTTTCTTACAGATAGGCTTAGGCTTGTTGCTATCGTCCTTGTCTGTATGTCGAAGTTCTTCATAGTAAGCCACCACCGCTTCCTCATTTAGTTCGTTGATTGGCTTGAATAGCATCTTCACTGGCGCACTCTTGTTACTGCCGCTTGGAGCCACGTGACAAATCCACATTGAGGGATAGTTTGTGTATTTGCCGTCAAACAGTTTGATGGACTTGTTGACGGCAATACTCACAATGGCGTAGATGGTTGACACGATGATGTCAGCATCACACTGGTATACTTCAGTGAAGTTTTTGATGACACCTTGAATCTCCACCTGCAAGCATTCAAAGGGTAAACATTGCTTGTTAATCATATACCAGATGATTAGCGGTTAGAACTTGGCAAGTGGTGAATCCCCTGCCGAATCTCTTTGAGCATTTCTTCGGAGTTTATACCATAGCAGTTCTGCCTGCCACCTTCAATCCATTGGTAAAGTTCATCCTCGTAGAAGTATAGCTTGTTACCTCTTTTATAGTGAGGGATGATACCTTTACGGGCGTTGGCATAGATGGTGGGCTTTGCCTTGCCAGTAATACGCATGGCTCCTTCAATGTCAGTGAGGACATGGTGGTTAGATACTGATGATTGCTCACATGGAGTAATCGCTTTCGACAACTCATAAACGAGTTGTGTAAGCTGATTGACTTTCTCTGTCAGATTTTGTATTTGTTCTTCTATCATTATAAAATCCTGTCCCTTTAGTGGAACATCGCCGCAAAGGAACAGGGTTTATCAATGGTATATCCTTATACCGCTATAAACTAAAATAAACTGGGAATAAACTGTATTGAATAGCTTATTCCCAGTGATTATCGTTTATACTTTTCCGATTAGTTCTTCTGTGATTTGGCCGTTATATTTCTTTGGTAAACTGCCATGTTCTGGCCAGCATACCTCTGGAATAGGTATGTGTTTATTCGGGGATTCGTTTGAGGCCAACTTTACTTCAAGGGTACTAAGTTCTACGTCTTTCAGCTGATGGGGGAATACTTCTTTTATGAAAGCTGCCCCATAGTTGTTACGCTTCTTGAGGAAAAACTTCACAACGAAGCCTATATGACATAAGTCTTCTGTAGTAAGACCTGAGAAGTCTGACGTAGCCTTTACTTCAAATGGAAGGCGGTATTTGTAGCCTTCTGTTATCAGATCCAATGCTCGGTTATCAATGGCAAGGTATATATCATCTAAAACTATTTGTGCATCCTCTTCGTGTAGATATTTTCTAACATAATTCTCTATGTAGGCGAGATAGAACCTCTTATACATTTTAGTCTCTTCTTGTTTGGCTAGACTAATAGCATTGGGAACAGAAGGGGAAAGAGCAAGTGATGTATCTTCCACCTTATTATATATAATAGGATCTACTATATCAGATTCTTCTGTATTAGCCTCTTTTTTGGTCTTACTATCTTCTACATGTGTTTTGGGTGGAGGTAGAAGGAGTATTTGTTTGGGAGACTTATTCTTTCCCATTAGTTTAACCTTGTTGCCTGGTATAACATATAGAAAGAAATAAAGTAAGGCAGACATACTACCAGTTGCTGTTACATAGTAGATAAGACTGGGGAACAACAACATATCTTTGTACTGAACCCAGTAAACAAAAGGAAGTGTCATTGTCAGAGCAGGCCCTATAATAATGGTGCTTGCAAATAGTGTCTTGTGGAAATATTCGTCTATACTCATAACTTGTTATCCTGAAAAGTGGATGCAAAGGTACTACTTTTTAGTGATAACGAGTAATGTTTAGTGCTAAAAATAAACTTTTCAATAAGGAACGACAAACCTTACCATTCATTACATAAGTCACTTAAACAATGAATGATAAGGCCTGGTTCCTAATGATATTCTATGGACTTTTACTTCAAAGAAATGAGTTCAGAAGCCTTACGCTTGTTGGCATCGTTCACGTCTGCATATATCTGTGTTGTTGCCACATTTTTATGCCCAAGCATCTTTGAAACGGTATAGATGCTGGTACCCATACTTACTTCAAGGGAGGCAAAAGTGCGACGCAAGCAGTGGAAGGTGATGTGCTTGTCTATGCCAGCTGCCTTTACCCATTCCTTCAAAGTATAGCTTACAATACTGTAGCTGAGTTTTTTGAACACCGTACCCGTACTGCGTTCACCGCAAAGCTCATAGGCTTCATTGCTAATAGGAAGAGTTTCTTCGGCACCAGTTTTCTTGATGCGATACTGGATTACATAACCACCATCGTTACCAATACGAAGATTTTCCCACTTCAGTCTTAGAACGTCACTAATACGTAAGCCTGTCAAACCCGCAAACAGTGTAGCCTGTTTTACTGTGGGAATTTTGCATGGTGTCTGATTCAACTTCTTCAACTCATCAAGAGTAAGCGATTCCTTGCGTGTATCAAGCGTGTCAATCTTGTCAAGATACTCGCTGATATTCTCATTGAGCCACTTCTCCCTGTAGGCTAGATATAACAGTTCTCTGAAGGTGGAATAGTAACTGGCGGCGGAATTCTGACTTAGCATCTGTTTGGTGTGCTTCAGCTGATGTACATTGAGAAGATACTCACGGAACCCACGGCATAGCTCGACAGTAACTTGTCCAAAAGTGCATTTCCCGTTGACGTACTTGGAGAAATGCTTGTACACAATACCCCATCTGTCGTGCTTCACTCTGCATTTCTCCTTGAAGTATGCAAGGAAATCAGCCTTTTGTTTTGTCTTGTCGAGAAATCCAAACTGTTCGTTAATGAGAGACTGCACACGCATGCAGCGAATACCTTCTGCTTTCATGCACATGTCCTTGTTAAAATCAGCCTCCATCTGGTTCTGAGGGTTGGCATAGATGTAGATTCCAAGATATTCGCGTCGAGACATTTTCATCGTCTTGGGATTGCGGATTGCAGGGTAGTAATCCAAATAGAGTGAAATCATGCCGTTTTTGAGCTTTGCCTGGCGAACGGTTACCTTGGTGCAAGTGTTACTTGTGTTCATAATGCTTTATTTTTTAATGCGTTATACTTCTATTTTGAAAATCTGGCTGCAAAATTAGGGAGTGTATCGTCAGTATATCCTTATACCGCCATAAACTTACAATAAACTGGATTTTAGGATGGATCTGTTGGCAACTCATCACATTTAGCCGGTACAATACCTTGCCTTCGCTCCTCGATGATACGGTTGAAATCATGTAAACTGAGTTTGATGAACTTGCCACACCTCTTCTTTGGCACATGATAGAAGCGGATAACCTCTCTTACCTGATGGACAGTCATCTGATACATAGACATTAGTTCCTCAACGGTCTTGAAATCGTCTTCTGGTTGAAGAATGTTCTTCTCCTTATCAACATGCAGTTTGGAGTAGTAGGGCTTTGTGCCGACATACTTTCGAGGGATATGATGCTTGCAGACGAAAGTCGTGACTTGCTTGTAAGTCATGTTGTATTTCAATTGGATTTCTTCGCTGGAGTACCATTCTGTCAGTTCTGGGGTGGGATTGTCCTTGATGAAATAGTTGTCGATGCCAGTCTTGGGGAAGCATTTCTTATCCCCGATAGTAAAGACATCTATGTTCTGCGCTTTGGCAATGCGATAGATGGTCGTTTCCTTGACCTTGTACTTCTCAATAATTTCATCAATGGTGTAGAAAGGATTGGGTTCTTGTTGCTTGGGTGCTTCAGAGAGATGGCTTGCCTGGTATCTTTTCACGAAAGCATCCCAGTCAGCCTTCAATATAAGCAGTAGTCCGTTGACTCTTTTCACACTTAGCTTTTCGTTCTTGACATAGTAGCGTACTTGGGATGTTGAGAAACTGCTGCTTTTGACAATATCCTGAATGGTGTAATAGTTGCCATCAGAAATCTTGGCAAGTCGTTTGAGATTATCAATATGGCTTTTCGAGTAATAGGTGATGTTCTGAAACTGGATTCGTGGCACATTATGACGAAGGGCATACTTCTTGAGTGCAGCACATTTCATGCCGTATATGTCCTCTATTTGCTGTGCATTATACCAGTCTTTCAAGTCATATTGCACAAGCAACTCTGCGAAATGCACGTCAACGTCAGTCTTCTTCCAGAAAGTTCTTCTTCCTTCAATGATTTGAGGAATACCGAACTGTTCACATCTACGGAATACCGTCCGTTTGCTGATTTTGAATTTCTCCATCATTTCCTTAAGGGAATAATAGTCATTTTGATTTTTCTTTCCCTTTTGGATGTTGCCTCGCTTCTTATAAGATGGGGCTTCATCGAAGAGTTTTTCAATGTCACTCCTTCTGATAATAGTCTTTCCTCGAAACTGCTTTGCCCTTAATTCTTGTAGCGCAAGATAGTTGTAGATTGTACTTCGGCAAACACCCAGAAGCTTTGCTGCCTCTGAGGGAGAAAGAAACTGTTTATCCTTCAGCGTGTCATTGAAGTGCTTCCGCTCATCAACTCTTCGTGATAAGGTACTCAAATCGATATTGCTATCGGCAGGAGTGTACTTGCCTGACTGCACCTTCCTCTTGTACCTGTATGCTTGATCACAGCATTTACTGCTGCAAAACCTTGCAGTGACCATCTGACCAATGAATGTTTTGTGACACCATTCGCATTTCTTAACTATTTCCATATATCCTATTTTTGTATGTTATTACACCTGTTTTCTGTCCAAGTCTGTCTAAATGTGTCCAAATGTGTCCAACGTGTGCCAAGGTGAGACATCGGTTAGCAATCCAATGGTGTCCAATGCGTGCCAGTCGGAGACATTGAGTGAGCATGTGCCAACGTTGGGATTTTCCCAAACGTACAAATAACGTACAAAAATGAGCGAAAAAAATATCATCAACGATTAACGCTGATGATATTGCGAGTGTGGAATTGCTTGGAAATAAACGATTTATGTCATATCTTGTAATATCGAGTGATGACCGTTAATCGTATTCTACTTTCCCAAGGAAAAAGCAGAAAAGTCACCCCTATATAGCTGAAATCATCGATTGACTCGAGTGATTTCATGACTTGAGCTAGGTAAATCGATGAATTCACTCGAGTGGCGTTTTTGGGGGTATGAATACATGAAACATTAAATATTAAACATTAAACATTAAACATGAAATTATGACTCGAAATTTTGGGGTTAGAAAGAGAAACGTCGTTTCTCGATGAACAACACGTCGTTTCCCGGACAGAAATACGACGAAGTGAAGTGAGAGGCTGGTATTGATTCCAAAGACAAAAAAGTGAACAAAAAAACGGACCTAAAAATGGCCCGTTAACTAATTTAATCGTTTGAGTTAACTCAAATCATCAATCGAGTTAATTCAAATCATGATTTTAGTTAACTCAAATTTTCAGGGGTATGCCGGGCTCACTTCATTTTTTATGAAATAAATTCACCTTTCAACCAGTAATCGGCCAATTTCATTCAAAGCCACAAATCGGTAGCGTTGAGATGTTACAGGGATTTCCCTGTAGCTATAGTGCTTAGCTTCTGCCTTCCGTCGCAGAGTCTCCTCTGTTGCTTTCATCACCACCTGATTTACAAAAGCACTCTCTTCTGGCTCCATCAGCAATAACTTACCATTCGAACAAGTCTCGAAATAGACTCCGCCAGGTTTGAAAAAACGTTCATGCGGTGAGCCCTCTGCCGGGAAACCATCGTTAAGCAGCACCACCAACGGGAATCCGCTTTCGCGAACTGCTCTTGCTATTTTCTGCTCGCCCTTGCTAATCGCCGCCGTATAGGTAACCGCCCCATTATGTGCTGCCGCAAGCACCCTCTGCAGCCGTTCATCTATTTGCTCAGCACCGGCTTCACGGCTCATTTCCACCAATTGTCTGTCAGGCCAGTCCAACAGGAAATGGTTACCCATAGACGTGAATTGCAATCCACAAACTGCCGTTTTGCGATGTAACCTGAAGAGATCGGGGTTCTGCCGGCGCTGCCAGGCACGTTCTGCGTTGGCTTTCACATATTCTATCATAGCATGCAGTTGCCCTTTGTGGGTCAGCACACGATAGAAGGGCGGCGCGTCATACAGGTTCTCAGTATATCCCAGTTTGCGTGCTTCCTCCTTGCATCCCTGCATATAGCCGCGCACCACCTGTTTGATGCTACGCGACATGGTCCGCTGCACCTGAAGCACCATGTGATGATGGTCGGGCATCACTTTGTCAGCAAGAATTTTTATCTCAGGACACATCATCAGCATTTTCTGCTGCTTATTGATGAGTGCCCAGCCTATCGGGGTCTTTTCTATGACAGCCTCCGAACCATTGTGCGCCAGTTTGCCAAACAACGCCTGCCGCGCATTTGCCACCATCGTTACATGTACGATGCATGGTTTGCGCCAAGCTCCTGGCTCCAGCCACGTATGTTTCTCGATTATTGTTGTGTTTACGCTCTCGTTTGTCATTGGCAAATAAAAATTGCTGGTAAGCAACGGGACAATAAAGATTTGTTCCGTTGCTTACCTGTGGATTATATCCGCTCTATACATTCACGGTGCCGCAATGGGGACACTTGCCTTTCTGGTGAAGGGTGGCACCGCACTGGCCGCAGATATAGACAGCACGGCCATGATGCACATACTGGTAGATGGCGAAGGCGACGTAGGCGATCAGCAGGGGGTAACCGATGTAGTAAAGGGTGGAGATGCTAAAGACGACATAGTCGATGGCCAGGACGCCCATCAGGCCCAGGCAATAGAGGATGGCCTCGGTGAACGACAGTTGGCGGCGGATATCATCGAGCGCGGCAATGGCGATAAGCAGCATGGCCCATACGGATATCAGGAACAGGCTGAGATGCAGGGGCACGGCAAAGGGATTGAGCGTGGGATGATAGTAGTAATGTCGCCAGGAGTCGGGGTCGGCCAACTGGATGGTGCTATAGAACACGGCTGAGGCCGACACAAGAATGGCCAGCAGCATGGGATAGACGGAGGGGATATCGTTGAAATGCACAATGCGGGCATTATGACGATAGGCCATGCGGAGGGTATAGGCGGCAAGCACCACCACAAGGAAGGCCAGCATGATGAGCAGGTGGGTATCGGAGAAGAAGGTGATAAACTGCGAGATGGGGTTGTCAGGGGCCACACCGGGCAACATCTGCTGCTCGTGGATCCAGCCCATGGTCATCTGATCACGCGCCACCTGCACCCATACGGAGTCGATAGTATCTGACGAGAGGGTCATGATATCGGCCACCACCAGACGGTCGTCGCGCACCACGGCAACACTGTCTACCAGCATGTCGCTGAGCACCTCCGTAGGCTGCTGCACCACGAGCCAGAGCGTGTCGGCAGTAACCAGGAAGTTATAGTTGTGGGTGTAGTGATGGGTGGTATAGAAAGAGATAGAGTCCATCTGCTCCTCGGTGACTATCCAGGCGTCCGAGGTCTCGGGCGTCTGATGATAGCAACCTATGAAGAGCAGGCTGAGCACTCCTATTACGAAAAGCGACAGTCTATTCATCGGCGTAAATATTCATCTGACAATGACGGCAATCGAACTCCAGGCGGAACTGGCGTCCGTCGCCTAAGCGCAGCGACAGCGGTTCCTTCCACTCGGGCTTCCGGCCACCATGTTTCACACAGCGTCCCAGGGCAAAGCGCAGACAATGACGGCACTGCATGATGAGACGCTCGGCGGGCTGGCGCACCTCAAAGGCATCGGCCACCTGGATACCCTGCTGCTCGTAGAACGCACGCGCCAGAGCATTGGAGGCGTTGTAGAGGTACGGCAGATGGTAAGAGGGTTGAGGGTTGAAGGCTGATGTCTGATGGATGATGTGAGAGGGCTGAGGGCTGACGGAAAGAGTCAGCGCCGCCTCTACAGTTTTCCTTCTGAGTTCTGCCAATAAACTGCTAGGGATGAAGTAGTTAAAGTTGGCAGGGATATCCACCTCTGAGCACTCAAACGGCGTGCCGCCAAGTTTGGTGAGCTGACGGATGATATTCTCGCGCGGGTCCTTCTGAGCCTCCTGATGTTCGGCCACGATAGAGGCTACAGCATCGCCCATCTGCAGGGAGAAACCATCGGCCGTGGCACGCAAAGCCATGGTGACCGTCATCTTTCGTTCGGCACTTTTCTTACCCAACAGGCGTTCCATCTCCTGGTCGTTATTACGATAAAGACGGAGTCCGGGACGCAGGTTGGCCGGCATCTTCAAGGGGAAAAGACGGTTGCCCTCTACCCTATTCACACGAAAACCCTCGAGCTCGCGGCGGTCGTTGACGAAGCAGAGACCATCCCCATTGCTGAAGGACGCCACACCAGCCACATTAAACGAATTGCCACGCAACTCCTTGACCGTGCCCACAAACTCGCCCATAGCCTTGGGCGTGTCGAAAGAGGCAATATCAGGCTGTCGGCCATGCAGGAAATACGTGGTATAGCCACGATTGAAGGTCTTGCGCAAATCAGGCCTGAACGTATAGGTGCAACTGCCCTTCGAGGCACGCTCGTACTGGCCGGGATGCTGCTTGATATAGGCGTTGAGCAACTGGCTATAGGCCGCCGTCACATTCTTCACATACGTCACATCCTTGAGTCGGCCTTCAATCTTAAACGACACAGCACCCGCCTCGATAAGTTCGCCCAGATGTTCGCTCTGGTTCATATCCTTCAACGAGAGGAAATAGCGCTGCGCATCGAGCACCTCGCCATCAGCATCGAGCAGGTCGAACTTCATGCGGCAGAACTGGGCACAGGCACCACGGTTGGCGCTGCGGCCAAAGCAATACTGCGACGCATAGCAGAGTCCGCTATAGCTGACGCAGAGCGCACCGTGTACAAAGACTTCCAGTTCGGTATCGGGCACCTGGCGATGGATGTCGGCTATCTCCTGTGCCGACAACTCGCGCGCCAGTACCACACGGGCAAAGCCCAGGGAGCGGAGCCAACTGACCTTCCCGGCCGTGCGGTTATCAGTCTGCGTAGAGGCATGAACGGTAAGACCCAGTTCCTGCGCCATCTGACGCACACCCATATCCTGCACCAGGATAGCATCGACCCGTGCCTCGGCCAACTGCTGCAGCAACGCCCGCGTGTCGGCCAGTTCGTCGTCATAGACAATGGTATTGACCGTGACATAGACACGGGCGCCATACTGATGGGCATACTGGCAGAGCGTGCGGATATCGTCCACACTATTGCCCACGGCAGCACGCGCACCAAAGCGCGCAGCCCCGATATACACGGCATCAGCCCCATGGTCGATGGCAGCAATGCCACACTCCAGATTCTTGGCAGGAGCCAGCAGTTCCAGTTGTCTCATTCAATCTTGTTGATATCAAACGGCGTCTCCTGATAGACGTAGTAGTTGATCCAGTTACTATAGAAAAGGTTTGCGTGCGCGCGCCAGGTAACCAAAGGAGGCTGCGACGGGTCGTCGTTGCGATAATAGTTGCGAGGCAACTCCACATCAGAACGCACACCAAAGTCGCGCTTATACTCATTATCCAGCGTATTGGGCGAATACTCCAGGTGGCCCGTGATAAAGAACTCTCGTCCGCCACGCGCCATCACGATGCTGACGCCACTATCCTCACTCTCAGCAATCAGTTCCAGTTCCGGATGTGCCAGGATATCCTCCTTGTGAATCTCCGTATGCCTACTATGAGGCATCATAAACGTATCATCGAACCCACGGAAGATAGGCATCTGAGGTTGGAGAGGATGCTGCTCGAAGATACCAAACATCTTCTTCTCCAGCGGATACTTGGGTACCCCATAGTAATGATAGAGTCCAGCCTGCGCAGCCCAGCAGATATAGAGCGTACTGGTGACGTGCGTACGAGCCCAGTTGAAGATATCCACTATCTCATCCCAATAGGTCACCTGCTCGTAATCCATTGTCTCCACAGGCGCACCTGTGATAATCATACCGTCGAACTTCTCATGGCGCATCGACTCAAAGTCGCGATAGAACATCATCATGTGTTCTATGGGCGTATTCTTCGGCGTATGACTCTTAAGCTTCATAAAATTGATATCCAACTGCAACGGGGTGTTCGATAGCAGTCGGATAAGGTCGGTCTCTGTTGTAATTTTCAGGGGCATCAGGTTCAGGATCACAATCCGCAGAGGTCGGATGTCCTGTGAGTGTGCCCTTGAGTTATCCATCACGAAGATATTCTCACGCTTCAGAATATCTATGGCAGGTAACCTGTCAGGTAATCTTAACGGCATATAAAACTCTTATCTGTTCAAATACTTAATCTTACTAATCTACTCTAATCGTAATCACTGATACATTATCATATCCACCGGCCTTGTCGGCAGCCTCGCACAGCATGTCGGCATCGGCCTTCTTCTCCAGCAGCGCCTGCACGTCCTCGTCGGCCACCATGTCGGTCAGTCCGTCGCTGCACAGCATGAACGTGTCGCCCGACTCCACCTCACCGGTGATATTCGCCATATCGATATAGCTCTCCGTGCTGCCACCGCCGATGCAGTTGACAATCTGACTGGAGTGGGTCTTCAGGCCCAGCACATTACTGAGCGAGTGGTCGGTGGTGAGCTGTGTGAGTTCGCCCTGATGCAAGCGGTACAGACGGCTGTCGCCACAGTTGACCCAGTAATACTGTCCGCCGTAATACAGAAAAGCTACGAGCGTGGTGCCCATGCCACGGTAGATGGGGTCTTCCTTACCCTTGGCCTCTACAGCCAGACACATGCTCTTCAGCCAGTTGTCCATAGCCTGACGCAGGTTGCCCTCGGTCATGTTCAAAGGCAGGTCGTCAAAGAAAAAGCGCAGATTGGTCAGGGAGTCCTCGCTGGCCACCTCGCCACAGTTATGTCCGCCCATGCCGTCGGCAATAGCCACGAGCAGACGGTTATCTGCTTTAGTCGTGAAACTGGTTTTATAGACATCATTACGCAACAGTTCTGAACCGATGAGGATCATGTCCTCATTGTTTGTCCTCACACATCCTACTCTGCTTGATGCTGATATATGAAAATGTGCCATTTCTACTTATTTAATTTACACTAATTACTACTTTCAACACCACATTGGCTATGGTGACGATATCTCCATTCTTGATAGACATCTCTACGTCGGGCTGCAGACGGTGGTCGTTGAGCTTGGTGCCATTCGACGAACCACGGTCGGCTATACACCAGCCGGACTCAGGACGGAACAGCAGCTGCGCATGCGCACCCGATACGTAGGCCTGCGTCTTGAAGAAATGCATATACGGACCCTGCTTGCGGCCTATGACAGCCCCGTTGATACCCACGATGCGGATGCCCAGCGAGTCGTTGAACAGCTGCAGCTGAGGCAGTCCGCCACCACCCATGGTAGGTGTGCCGGGGATGCCGCCACGCTGACTGACCGATACCGAGCGCTGGGAGATGCCACGCATAGACATCTGGCGCATAGACACAGACATCGATACATTAGAGGTCTCCTGACGCTGCTTGAACTCGTCGGCCAGCAGCATCATGCCACCACAGGAGGTGCAGCGCCGGCCTATACCCACACGGCCGCAACGCTCACAATATGCTAAGGCTTTTCCGCACTGGTCACAGTAACAGGAATCGTCTTCTATCTCTTCTTTACAACTAGGACAAATAATCATGTTCTAAGAATTTTCGGTACTTACTATTCCGCTTACTGACGGTCCTTGAAGTCCTCAGGCTGGATAATCTGATAGGTCTCCTTGGTAACGGTCTCAGGCGGCATGTTGGACACACGGATAGAGAGCTGCTGAATGGTCTCGTCGAGCAGGTTGCGAATCTCGCGGGCGTTGCCGAAGGTCTCGTCCTTGACCTCGAGCATCTGGCTGATGACATCCAGAGCCTTGAACTCGGCTGCAGGCGACAGCGTGTACTGCTGTTTCTCGGCCATCTTCTTGAAGATAGCCAGCAACTCGTCTTGTGTGTAGTCCTCGATATGCAGTTTATAGGTGAAACGACTGGCCAGTCCGGCATTCATCATCAGGAACTGCTCCATCTTGTTCTGATAGCCAGCCACGATAACCACGAACTTACCACGGTCGTCCTCCATACGTTTCATCAGGGTGTCGATAGCCTCCTTGCCGTACTGGTCGTTCTGGTCAGACAGCGTATAGGCCTCGTCGATAAAGAGGATACCACCCATCGCCTTGTCGCACATGGCGTTGACAATCTTGGGCGTCTCTCCCATATATTTTCCTACCAGCGTAGCACGACTGGCTTCGATGACATTGGATGTGGGCAGCACCTCCATGGCCTGGAGCACCTCACCCATCTTGCGTGCGATAGACGTCTTACCCGTACCGGGATTACCCGTCAGGATGAAGTTCATCGTCATCTGCTGCACACTACCAGCACCCATGGCGGCACGCTGCTTGATAAACATGCTCTGCACGGCCAGGCGGCGGATAGCATTCTTGACGGAGCGCATGCCGATGAAGTCGTCGAGCTCGGCCAGCACCTCGTCGAGCGGACGTGATGATGTGCTCTGAGCCATGGGCAGGTCTTCCACGGTCAACTTGTACATATCCTCGAACTGGAATCCGTCGGCCACATCGTCGCATACCTGCACATCGGGCTGACTCATCTGACGGACCAGTCGCTCGCTCTGGCGCTCCACGGTCTGGTCGAAGATACGGCGGGCCTCACGCGCATTGCCGAAATTCTTGTCGCGACGCAGGTAGAGCTGTTCGAACTGACGATGAACGGCAGCACGCATCTCCTCGTCGAGCACGAAATTCTTGCCCGTAGCCATGTTGACAAATATCTGCGTGAGTTCGTCTGGATTGTAGTCCTCGAAATGGATGGTCTGGGTGAATCGGCTCTTCAAGCCCGGGTTCGCATCGATGAAGTCGTGCATCTGGTCGGTATAGCCCGCCACGATACAGATAAACTTACCGCGGTCGTCCTCCAGGCGCTTCAGCAGGGTGTCGATGGCCTCGTTGCCAAAGGCATCCTGATCGTTGGACTTCAACGTGTAGGCCTCGTCGATAAACAGTACGCCACCGATGGCAGAGTCGATGAGCTGGTTGGTCTTGATAGCCGTCTGACCAGAGAAGCCAGCCACCAGCTTAGAGCGGTCGGCCTCTACGAGCTGGCCGCGCGACAAGACACCCAGCGTCTTGAAGACATCGGCCATGATACGCGCCACGGTGGTCTTACCCGTACCGGGATTACCCGTGAACACATAGTGCTTGCCCTGGAACGTATTGGTCTCGCCACGCTTGATCTGCAAGGTGAGGAAGGCAGCCAGACTGGTAACCTCTTTCTTCACAGACTCCAGACCAACCATGCCGTCGAACTTCTTCAGGCACTCAGAGCAGTCGACAGCCTTGGGCTCCTCGTAAGGTATATCCTGCGACTCGATGGTCACCAGCTGCTCGTCAGACATAGCCGAGATATCGCCCTTCTGCAATCGGCCGGCCTGACGCTTGCATATCTCGTCAAAGAGCTGGCGCATAGTACGACCGTTGGCGAAGTCCTTCTCGCGCGTGTCGTACATCTCCTTAATCTTCTTACGTGCCAGTTTCTCGGCCTCGGGCGAGAAGACATACTGCTTGCCCTTGGCAAACATCTGCATAATCTGATAGAGTTCGTCGGGCGTATAGTCTTCCAGGTTCAGGAAATAATTGAAGCGGCTGCGCACACCGGGATTGACGCGGAACAGGTTGTCCATCTCCATGCGGTATCCGGCAGCAATCACCACGAACTTGTCGCGATCGTCCTCCATACGCTTCATCAGCGTCTCCAAGGCCTGCGCACCCTGGGCATCACGCTCGCCAGAGGCGCTGACAGGTGCCAGCGTGTAGGCCTCGTCAACAAAGAGGATACCGCCCATGGCCTTGTCACACAGTTCGTTGACCACCTTAGGCGTCTCGCCCTGATACTGGGATACCATCTTAGAGCGGTCCACCTCGACCACATGACCTGAGTCCAGATAGCCGATGGCGGCGAGGATTTCGCCCAACTTACGGGCGATGGTGGTCTTACCCGTACCGGGATTACCCGTGAGCACGGTATGCATGGAGATTTTCTGAGCCTCGCCCAGTCCGCGCTCCACACGCTGCATATTATTCTGGACGGTATAGGCCATCTCGCGAACGGCCTGCTTCACCTCGGTCATGCCAATGAAGGAATCCATATCCTTGAGGATATCGTCGAGCGTGCGCTCCTCGGGCACATAACCCTTGATATCGTCTTTCTCGACAACAGACTCCTTGCTGCCACGACTGATAAACGACGAGAAGATATCCTCGGCCGTCTTCATAGCCAGATGGGCATTACCGAAGGTCTCGTCCTTGATCTTTATCTGATACTTGAAGTAGCGGGTCAACTGCTTATCGGCCTCCTCTGAGAAAGCGGTGATGCCGTACTTCGTCTTCAGCTGCATCTTCACCATGTCGCACAGTTCCTGACAATTGGGAACGGGCAGGTTGAACATGTATTTGAAGCGGTTCTTGACGGCGGGGTTGTTCTCCAGGAACTCCTCAAAACCCTTGGGCAGACCAGCCAGAATCACAATGGGATTACCCTCCCACTTGTCCATCTCCACAAACAGCTTGTCGAGCGGGTTCACCTGGTTTGAATACTTATCGGGCAACAGCTTCTGCACGTTATCAAAGAACAGGATACCGTCCTGGGCCTTCTTGATATTATCGTCCCACTGGTCCACAAAACGCTGATAGTCAACAGCATCCACCATGGTCAGTTTGGGTTTACTGATAATCTGATTCTGACAGAAATAATCACGGATAATCTCTGCCAAGGCCGTCTTACCCGTACCCGTCTCACCAACGATGATAGAGTTGACCGACAGGCGCACGGTGGTGATGTCCTTGCGTGTACGCAGATAAGCATAGGCGTCAACGATATTCTTCAGCTGCGACTTCACATCGTCCAAGCCCACAAGTTTATCGAGCACATGCTGCGACATCATGGGTTGGCCGCACCATTTGCAGAACTTGGCAATACTTCTGTTTTCCTTATGACAATGTTCGCATTTCATCGTACGCTCTCCTGTTGATTGACGTTTTTATTCTGGTGCCAGCCAATCACCTTAGGACTGAACAGACACAACTCAAGGATCATCACGATAACAAGCAGCATCCACAGCAGATAATGGATCACCGACTCACCCGATATAGAGTGGATCTGGTCGTCAACCTCATCGAGCACGCTGAAATGAGAAGCCTTGTATCGTTGTGACTTGGTCTTGAAGGTATAGTAAAGCGGTTCAAGAAGCGTGGACTTGATATCCTCCTTCTTGAGGGCCTCATTGATAAACTTGGAATCGGCCTTCTCATCACGGCTGAAGTCGGTGAGGCGGGCTACAATCACATAGATGATGGATATCAGGAACACAGCCAGATGGAATAACGACGGTGTGTGCTCGTTGACAAACTTCAAGGCGTAGTAAGGTGCGAACGACGTGGCAAGTCCGAAGCCGCCAAACAGCAGCGATACCAAGGCACCATAGCCACGGAAATAGGCTCGCACGGCCACGATGACGCCCGTCATGCCGCCCAGCGGATAGATAATCGTAGTGAGATGATGCCTGAAGAGATAGGTACGGTCGTCCAGTCCCAGGACGAATACCAGCAGGCACCACAGAGCAGCGAGGCCATAGAAGCCGAAACGGATGGACACATCACGATAGTGGGCCGACTGCCATTCACGGCGTACCTCGTTGACACGGGCCTTCGTCTCTTCCAAGGCCTTCGTATAACGGCGGTAGTAGATGCTCTGGGGATCCAGGTCGCCCAGTTTGAGCACCCAGCTCTCCAGTTCACGCTCATAACTGTATTCCTCCTCGAACGCCTGGGACGGGTCTTCATGATAGAATACCGAGAGCCATTGCATCAGGGAACCGTTGCGCAGTTCCACCTTGATCTGAGGCTGTTTCTTGGAATCCAGGCTACGGCCATCATTCAGCGTGACGCCACCTGAGATGAAATAGACGGGTTTGCCGCCCAGTATCTTACAGAAGCGATACAAGGCCGTATGGAGGTCGTAGGCACAGAGGCGCTCCCTGTTCTCCTCGGAATTCAGGTCAAAACATTTGTCGGCCTCTGCAATCAGCCCCTTCCAACCCTTATGCTTGGCATAGAAATAGAAGCGGTCGTTGGGATCCAGGAACTCCACCAGCTGCTCCCTGAGTTCATCGTCAGTAGCACGCTGCACCTTCACCAGTTCGTAGGCCAGGAGCATACCGATCTTCTCGGGCGTGTCAGCATCACGCAGGTCGTAGCCCACATTAGGCGCAATCTTATAGAGCACCTTATAGGCCAGGGCCTTGGAATATTCCTGTCCCTGCGTGAGATGTCTTACAGACTCGCACACAGCCAGGTCGGCATGTGAATACAGCCATGAGAGCAGACGTCCGTCGCACAAGGCGTGCCAGTCTTCCTCCCTGACCTTCTCATATCCGAAGGCACGGACAATATCCTGAACGGTAGACGACGGGAGGTAGGTGATGAAAGGTATGCCCTTGTCCAACTCATAGACCATACGCAGCACGCTGGTCTTTCCGTCGACATCAGGCTGGAAATAAGAACGGAGACGCGTCACGTCGCCATACTCCCTTGCCTCGAGCCACAGGAACAGGGCATCGTTGGGATTCAGCAGAAGGATGGAGTATTTCTCCTGATTGGCGAGCAGCGTCATCACGATGTCCGACACATCCGCGCACTCCTTATTATCTACGTCGATATATTTCAGCGTGGGCTCCATGGCGAAGCACGACGCCATATAACCAGCTTTCTGGTCGTTGGGGTAACGTACATTCAGGATATCCTTAATCAGGGTGGCCAGTTTGATGTTACCACTCTGTTCCAACCACTGTACGATGCGTCCGCTATAGAAATAATGGACAGCCAACTGCTCATTGGCAATCAGCATGGGCACCAGTTCCTTCACGTTCTCAGCAATCAGGTTGCGCTCGGGGTCAACCACGAAGCTCTGATAGCGCAGGAAAGGCGACGAGATATCTACAGCCACGTCTTCGCCCTTGAACCAGCGCTCCACCTCGTCGTATCCCCAACGGGTGTTCTCGTTCACGGAGGTAAGACCCTGGATGAGTCGCTTGACGGGATCGGGCAGCTCGTTCAGTCGAGGCAGACGACCCTCGTTCTTCTGTTTCATCATGGCACGCTCGTTAGAGCTCATCGGACTCTCGCCCAGCCATAACGTGAAGAGGGTCATACCGAGTGAGTAGAAGTCGGCTGCAAAGGTAATCTCCACCACGCCGTCGATCACATCGGTGTACATCTCAGGCGCCGCATAGATAGGCGTACGGGCCTGCGTCGTACGGAACGACTTACCCTCGGTCTCCTGTATAGAAGAGATACCGAAGTCGCCCAGCACCAGTTCCTGTTGCTCCTTGTCACGGAAGAAATAGTTGGTGGGCTTGACGTCCTTATGCAGCAAGTGGTTCTTATGACAGTAGGCCAAGGCAGCAGCAGCCTGGAGCGTCAGTCGGCGGAAACGGTTGTAGTCGCCATTGATCTTCACATCCTTCAGGGTGCCACCCTTCAGGTACTCCATCAACTCATAGTAGCGGTTCTTACCGTCTACATACGTACGACCGTAGTCCTGAAGGTCAACAATCATCTCGAACTGGAACGAGCGAACCAGCTGGAGCAGTTTCTTATTGATATCGAAATTGGGGTAATAGAGCTTCAGCACATACTCCTTACCCTCTCTCTGAACCAGATAGACCTGAGCCTCACCGGAGTTATCGCTCAGACAGGTCACCAGTTCATAGTCCAGTCCCTTCAGACTGAAATACTGAGCCGACGACTCGTTAGCGCCGTTGCGCGATGCTGGTCCTTCAGGACGCATGGTGGTCTCTCCCGAGTTTTTCTCTTTCATCCCCACGATGGTAGCGTCATCACCCTCGGGCAACTTGTTACCATAAATCATGGTCTTGTCATCGCCACCATAGACCATTGTCTTGTCGTCGTTGTAGACCATCGTCTTATCGTCGCTGATAACGTCATCGTTGACGGCGTCATCATCGTTGGCATTTGCCTTGTTCTTATCGGCAAAAACCATCGTCTTATCGTCGTCAACAGGGTCAAGGTCACGATTCATCACCATGGTCTTGTCGTCCACAACGGGGTCGTCGTCGAACACGTCGGTTTTATCGAAATCGTCTGCCATTATTTATCGTCCTTAATATCCTGCTTTGAATTATGTCCCAGTATCACCCATTTGCCACCCATCTGAGGTTTGGCACAGCCACAGGGACTGGAGTGAAGGGCACTCTTATAGTTACATTTCCAGGCCAGTCGCACGCCCGACGGTTTCTGGGCCATCGCATAGTTTCTGACCGTGGCCGGCGAGGGATCCTCGGGGATGGCCATTCGGTTGAGCAACTCAGCCAACTGGTCGAGCTTACGGCTCTTCATGTCAGCCAGTTCCTCCTTGGTCACGCGCTGGCGCTTAGGCACAGGCTTCACGTCGATATGCTGCCCCTTGTCCTCGGCCAGCAACGTGAGCACGCGCTTGCGCAAGCCCTGCAGCTCATCATCGCGCATCTTGTCCTGCTCGGTCTCGTAGGGCAACTGCATCTGCAGCTCGTCGTACTCCTGGGCAATAGCCACCAGTTCCCTGTACTCAGGCATCTGTCGTACCTGCTGCAGCATGGCACGCGCCTGGTCGGTCAGGGGGCGTCCGCATTGCTTACAGAAAGAGAAATCGTTGAGCGTATGGCAAGCGGGACATACAATACCGCCACGAGGCTGTCCGCACTCAGGGCAGTAGACATCCTGCTCGTTAAAACTTGCGCCGCAGAAAGAGCACACATCCGTCTTGATATAATGATGACATGCCTCACAGAAATCGGCATCCGGGTCTATCTCACTACCACAGTTGGGGCAAACGCCCGTGATAAGGAAAGCACCACACAGCGCACAGTAGGTGGCATCGGGATCATTGACAGTGCCACACTTAGGACAAGGAATGCCATTGGCATTCGCCGTCTGTCCCTGCATCATCTGCTGCATCTGGGGAGTTTCGTTATCTCGAGACCTGAACTGCTCGCGCTGTAGTTCTTGTTCTGAATTAAGAAATTGTTCGTCAGCCATTAGAATATTTATTAATTTGTCTGCAAAGATAGTTAATCTTTATCATTCTGACAAATAAAATGAAGAAAAAATTGAAATGTGAGTCAGTAAAATCTTAACGCCAATCAATATCAGGATGATACCGCCCAATAATTCAGGGCGGATGCGCCTTCTCACGGTCTCGCCAAAACGAAGTCCCAACAGGTGGCCAAACACACTGAAAAAGAAGGAAGCCAGACCAATCCAGACAAGTGGTTCCAGGAGGAGCGACATGGAGGAATAGCCAGTAACGGCAAAGGAGATGCCCACGGCCAGCGCATCTATACTCGTGGCCACAGCCAGGAGGAGTTGGGTGCGGAGTTTTCGTGGATTAAAGAAATGCTGTTCCTCAGGCTGGAACGACTCATAAATCATCTTGCCGCCCAGAAAAGCCAGCAGACCGAAAGCCACCCAATGGTCGTAGGCTTCAATATAATGGGCAAAATAATTCGTGGCGAGCCATCCGAAAAAAGGCATCATCGCCTGGAAAAGTCCGAAGAGGAAGGCAATACGGAGAATCACAGGCCATTCCCGCCGGCCCTGAATCACACCACTGGCTATCGACACCGTAAAACAATCCATGGCCAACGCCACGGAGAGCATCCATATATCAAATAGATTCATCATGAGACCTATACTCTTTCTACCTTCATTTTGTAGCGGCCATCCGCAAATTCTATTCTCATCACACGCACCATCTCGTCATCGGTTGGCGTCAAGGCCAGGGCCACATGTCCCATGGTACGGCGTAAATTAATTTCCACACAAGGATGCAGCAGGAAACGCTCACCCTTGACCACCATCATATCAACCCCGAAAGGTCCGGCATAGCCACCCTTGAGGATGGCCGGCAGACTACTGCAAATATTTTCCTTAATACTATCAAGCAATTCAATTGATATATAACGGCTTATCATTTCACGCTTTTTATTTTCTGTAGCCAGGATATTTCCCGTATAGGCACCGTTTGCCGTATGGAAAAGCGAGAGTCCCAAGTAACGGATACTGCCATCTTCACCGGCATAGAACTCCATGCCAAAATCCTTCTCTTTGTCAAAAAATGGTTCAGCCATCACAGAGCCCTGCGTCGCAAACAGATTGCGCAGCCATCCGGCCTGATGCGTGGTAAAATTGGTACTGTTCACAAAGCGCAATCCCCTGCCACTCGACGACCAGGGAGCCTTGAGAACCAGTCGGCCGTAACGCTCCAGAAGCAGGCGAATTTCTTCTTCCGTATGACACTCGAACGACTCGCCTACCGTACCTTCACATTGCAGCAGCGGAAGGAGTTGGGCTGAGGTGCGGCGATGCGACAACTGACGGATAACGTCCAACTGAACATCCGTGGGCAACAAGCGCTCGTCTGCCCCACTCCGCTTCAGACGGGCCTTCAGGGCCACATCCCATCCCCAGGGCTGGATTTTCGTGATGTCCGACGAGGGATTTTTATTTTCCCAACGAGGGAGGAAATTTTTTCTGACCGGCGCGTAATCCTTCAGTTGCCTGTTGACGGCATGAAGAAAACGGTCATAGTCGTAGGCGGCACGTTCAGGATTATCAACAAGAACGCTGTCTCCCTCTTCAGCCCACAAGGCCGGAATAAAGCCCAGGTCATGGCGCAACTGCCGACCGGCATGAGGCGCGGTGAAGTTGGCGAGATTGGCTGCAAGGGCGATATCGTGTTCAGGATTAAATATATGTAAAGTCATATTCTCAATTTTTCGGCAAAATTACTCAAAAAATCGCAAACTTATTTGTATTTATAAAAAAAAAGTGATACTTTTGCAGAATGTAATACATAATATTATACAAATAGACTAAAAACAATAACCAATGATGAATATACCTATTGCTTTTTGGCTCGTTCCAATTGCCTCAGTAGTGGCCCTTGGCATGGCCTACAGTTTCTTCCGCAGCATGATGAAGGCGGAAGAAGGCACGCCCCGTATGATAGAGATTGCCGGTCACGTAAGACGTGGCGCAATGGCCTATCTGAAACAGCAGTACAAAGTGGTGTTGATTGTTTTCATCATCCTTGCCATCATCTTCTCTGTGATGGCCTATGGCTTTGGTGTACAGAACCCATGGGTACCGTTTGCTTTCCTGACGGGCGGTTTCTTCAGTGGACTGGCAGGTTTCTTTGGCATGAAGACGGCTACCTACGCCTCAGCCCGTACGGCTAACGCAGCCCGTAAGAGTCTGGATGGCGGACTGAAGATAGCCTTCCGCAGCGGTGCCGTTATGGGACTCACCGTAGTGGGCTTGGGACTGCTTGATATCGCAGTATGGTTTATCATCCTGAATTATTTTGATCCCGACGGACTCATCTCCATCACCACCACGATGCTGACCTTTGGCATGGGTGCCTCAACACAGGCGCTGTTTGCCCGTGTGGGCGGCGGCATCTATACGAAAGCTGCCGACGTAGGCGCTGATATCGTGGGAAAGGTGGAAGCCGACATCCCCGAGGACGATCCACGCAACCCCGCCACCATCGCAGACAACGTAGGTGACAACGTGGGCGACGTGGCCGGCATGGGTGCCGACCTGTATGAGAGCTACTGTGGCAGTATCCTCTCTACAGCAGCCCTGGGTGCCGTAGCCTTTGCCGCTTCCGGCGAGATGCAGTTGAAAGCTGTCATCGCCCCCATGCTGATAGCTGCCGTAGGCGTTTTCCTGAGTATCTTCGGCATTTACCTTGTCCGCACCAAGGAAGGTGCCACGATGCGCGACCTGCTACACTCGTTGTCGCTGGGCACGAATGTGTCGGCCGTCTTGATTGCCGCGGCTACCTTCGGAATTCTCTATCTGCTCCAGATAGACAACTGGCTGGGGCTCTCGTTCTCCGTGATTACAGGACTGGCCGCAGGTGTCATCATCGGACAAGCTACGGAATACTATACCTCACATTCCTATAAACCCACGCAGAAAATCTCGGAGGCTGGTCTTACGGGTTCTGCCACGGTCATCATCAAGGGTATCGGCACGGGAATGATGTCAACCTGCATCCCCGTGGTCACCATCGGTGTGGCCATCATGCTGAGTTATCTCTGCGCCAATGGTTTTGTGATGGACATGAATGCCAGCGCCCTGTCGCAAGGTCTTTATGGTATCGGTATTGCTGCCGTGGGTATGCTCTCTACGCTGGGTATCACCCTGGCTACGGATGCCTACGGTCCTATTGCCGACAATGCAGGCGGTAACGCTGAGATGAGTGAGCTGGGTGAAGAGGTGCGCCACCGTACGGATGCACTCGATGCTCTTGGTAACACCACCGCCGCAACCGGTAAGGGGTTCGCCATTGGTTCTGCCGCCCTCACGGCCCTGGCCCTGCTGGCTTCCTATATCGAGGAGGTGAAGATTGCGATGCACCGCTCTGGCGATATCATCGTGAACCTGGCCGGTGAGGAGATTGACGCTATCAACGCTACCATACCCGACTTCATGAACTACTTCCAGGTGAACCTGATGAACCCTCGCGTGCTGGTAGGTGCCTTCATCGGCGCCATGGCCGCCTTCCTGTTCTGTGGACTCACGATGGAGGCTGTGGGACGTGCCGCCCAGAAGATGGTGGAAGAGGTGCGCAGACAGTTCCGTGAGATCAAGGGCATACTTGAAGGTACAGGCACGCCCGACTATGGTTCTTGCGTAGAGATATCCACACGTGCCGCCCAGCACGAAATGATTGTACCGTCGCTCCTGGCTATCGCCATTCCTATCGTCGTTGGCTGTGTGCTGGGTATTGCCGGTGTGCTGGGACTGCTCGTTGGCGGACTGTCGAGCGGGTTCACCCTCGCCGTGTTCATGGCCAATGCCGGCGGCGCATGGGATAATGCCAAGAAGATGGTAGAGGAAGGCAACTTCGGCGGCAAGGGTTCGTTTGCCCATAAGGCCACCATCGTTGGCGATACCGTAGGCGACCCCTTCAAGGACACGTCGGGCCCATCGCTGAATATCCTCATCAAACTGATGTCGATGGTAAGCATCGTGATGGCCGGACTAACGGTGATATTCTCGTAGAAAAAAAATAATCCGTTAAATCCGTTAAATCCGTTAAATCCGTTAAATCCGTTATCGAAAATAAACGAAATATAAAGTAAAAATTAGATAAACATTATGCCAACAAAAATTCTTAGTGTCGATGACGAGATGGACCTCGAGTTGCTCTTGACACAATATTTCAGAAGAAAGATCCGTAAAGGAGAGTACGAGTTCCACTTTGCTCACAATGGTGTGGAAGCACTGACCATGATGCTTCAGCACAAAGATTTTGATATCATACTGAGCGATATCAACATGCCGGAGATGGACGGACTGACGCTGCTAACGAAAATCAATGAGATGCAGAACCCTGCCATGAAGTGTATCATGGTGAGTGCCTATGGCGACATGGGGAATATCCGTCAGGCCATGAACAACGGTGCGTTCGACTTTGCCACAAAGCCTATAGACCTGGACGACCTGAGTGTCACCATTGAGAAGGCTATCGAGCAGATTAATTATATCAAAGAGTCACAAAAGGAGCACTCGCAACTGGAGTCGCTGAAGACCGACCTGGCTGTGGCTGGCGAGATACAGCAGGCCATACTGCCCAGGGTGTTCCCTCCGTTCCCTGAGTTTGAGGCTATCCTCGACGTGGCTGCCTCGATGACACCTGCGAAGGACGTGGGTGGCGACTTCTACGACTTCTTCCGCATTGATGAAGACAGGATTGGATTCGTGATGGCCGACGTGAGTGGTAAGGGTGTGCCGGCAGCCATCTTCATGGCTGTGAGTCGTACGCTGATACGTGCTATCGGCATGCAGGGCATAGCACCCAACGAGGTGATGACACGGGCCAACGAACTGCTCTGCAAGGAGTCGGTGAACTGCATGTTTGTCACCGTGTTCTACGCTATCTACAACACGAAGACGGGCGAGGTGAACTACTGTAACGCCGGGCACAACTCGCCCTACCTGCTCCATGCCAGCGGACAGGTGGAGGCGCTGCCTATGAGCAATAACTGCATGATTGGTGCTATAGAGGGACTGGACTTCAGCGCCAACACGCTGCAACTGCAGCAGGGCGACATGCTGGTGATGTATACCGACGGTGTGAACGAGGCCGTGAACAATGCCCTGGAGGAGTATAGTGAGCCCCGACTGAAACAGACGCTGGAGGCGCTGAAGGGACTGAACTGTCAGGAGACCATTAGCAATATCCTGGCTAGTGTGAAGGCCTTTACCGACGGCGCACCTCAGAGTGACGACATCACCTTATTATCATTTAAACGAAAGTAAAAAGCATTGAAAGAGCTGATTAGAAATAATATGCTTTGGGGCATTGCCTGTGCCGCTTTGGGCACAGGATGCGCCGTGGGCTTTAGCTGCTACTACTTCGAGAAGGAGAAGACGGCCGAACTGGAACAGCAGTTGGCCGTGATGAGTCAGAAAGAGCACCGGGCCGTGATAGACCAAAGCATCAACAAGCAGATGGAGGAGATTGCCTACGAACAGAAACGCATCAGCGATGAGCGTACCGTCGAGGCAAAGAAGCAGGCCGAGATTGCTGAGGAGGAGAAGCAGAGCGCTATCATCGCCCAAAACCAGGCGAGGGCATCGGAAGAAATAGCCCGAAAGGAGCGCGACAATGCCGAGGC
Organism: Prevotella communis; assembly: GCF_022024115.1. Taxonomy (NCBI): domain Bacteria; kingdom Pseudomonadati; phylum Bacteroidota; class Bacteroidia; order Bacteroidales; family Prevotellaceae; genus Prevotella; species Prevotella communis. Next base: position 1,607,942 of record NZ_CP091792.1, on the reverse strand, counting down.
TCAGAGTAAGGAGGCTAAACGGCAGGCCGAGATAGCCAACGACCAGAGGAAGACGGCAGAGCTCAACAAGCGCGTGGCTGATACCCTGAGCTACATAGCGCTGGGACGCTCGCTGGCCTCCATGGGTTCTAATCAGTATCAGTCGGGCGGCAATAAGGAACTGGCTAAGCGGTTGGTCTTTGCGTCGTATTGGCTGACGAAGACCTACGGCAGCAGGAACGACCTGTATCACGTCTCCGTGATTCAGGCCCTGATGGAGGTGAGCGACAGTAAGACGACCTGGAACAACCTGCACAAGGGTGGCATCACGGGCATATTCTTCGTTCCCAACAAAGAGAAAGAGCTGGTAACGGTGAGTAGCTATGGCGAGATATACCGTCATGTGAATCAGGATGATAAACTAAAGACGCACAACCTGTTCTCTAACAGCGCACTGGACTTCCGTAGCGTGTATGTGGATAAGGCTGGCACCATCTATGCCGCCAGTCACACGGGCCATCTGGTCGTCATCCCGGCCAACGGCAAGGCGCAGCAGGTGGTACTCTCAGACATCAGTCACCCCATGGCGCTGGATATGTATAACGACGACATGCTGGTGGTGGTGGGTGAACACAGTGTGGCACTCTTTAATACGAAGACTCACCAGCAGCAGGGCACCCTACGTGTGAACGCCAAGATCACGGCCCTGGGGCGCATCAACAAGCATCCGTATCTCTTCGACGAACAGGGATATATGCACGAGATGGTGAGCACAGACAAGTTGGATAGTAAGCGCAAGCCCACTGCCGTAAAGGGCATCGTCACGGCTTTTGCACGCTCTGACAACAAGGGTATCAACACCTACGGCACCAGCGACGGCAAGATATATGTGGAGGAAAAGAACGGGAGAATAAAGGAACTGGTGGGCCATCGTTCGCGCATCACCCGACTGAAGGTGAACGGCAACCAACTCTACTCTTCCAGCTACGACGGCAAGATGAACCTGTGGCTCTACGAAAACGAGAAGGTGGAACCTATCCAACTGTTCCAGTCGGACCAGTCGGACGGATGGATTCGCTACTTCAACATCAATAACAAGAAGACGCACCTGTGGTCGGGCGATAACAACGGCAACCTGACGGAGACGTTGGTATCGGTCGATGTGATGGTAAACCGACTGAAGGCGCATCTGCTCACGGAGGAGCAATGGGATAACTATATAGGTAAGAGTGCCTCTTACAAGATGTTTATCAATAGTGTGAAAGGAGGTGAGAAATGAATAAACGGCTCTTTATACTCTTCGCCCTTCTGACAGCCTCAACCTATTCTTTCACACAGGGAATTCCATTCCTGCGCAACTTTAGCGCTGAGGAGTATCAGGCGCACAACCGCAACTTCGACATCACCACAGACGACAAGGGGTTTGTGTATGTGGCCAACTTTGAAGGTCTGCTGTATTACGACCAGGCAGAATGGCGCATCATCCATACGCCCAACATCACCCGTGTGACGACCCTCTATCGCGACCGGAAGGGTACGATCTGGGCTGGCGGCTACAACTACCTGGGCTTCATAGAGAGCAACGACAAGGGTGAGCTGATGCTGCATAATGCCGTGAAGAAAGGTAATTTTCAGGGTGTGGTCACCAGGATTTGGGAGAACGGCAACCAGATGGTCTTCCAACTGGAGGACGGCTACGGCTACACGCTCAGTAAGGGCGAGGTGAAGGAGGCCTCGCAGCGCCTGCTGGAGACGGCGCCCGACAACGAGTTTATTGACATAGGATTCGGACTGAAGGCGCAGACAACGGGGGCCAACGGCGTGAATATTCTGAGCAACGGGCAGACGGCCTATCTGATTACGGAGGACAACGGTCTGTGCTCGAACGCTATCAATAAGTTGGCCTACAACGGCAAAGGCATCCTTTGGGGCGCCACGAACAACGGCCTGTTCTGCATCGCCGTACCTACTACCTACACGCATGCCACAGCGCAAGAGGGGCTCCGTGGCGAGGTACTGTCTATCATCTTTCATGAGGGAACGCTCTACGTGGGCACTGCCAACGGACTGTTTTTCATGGATGGAAAATTCTTCCGTCAGGTGGCCGATATGACCCACCCTTGCTGGCAAATGATTACCACACCCAAGGGATTGCTGGTGGCTACGAGCAACGGTCTGTACCTGATGAAGGAGAAGACGGTGGCCGAGCGACTGAACGACCACAACACCATGTCGGTGAAGGAGGCGCAGGGCGGATTCTATACTGGTGAGTCGGAGGGTGTGTTCATGAACGGCGACAACGGTCGCAGGGAGAAGATAGCCGACCTGGAGCGCGTGACACATATTTATATAGATAAGAAGGAGACCATCTGGCTGCAGAATCTGTATGGCATCATCTGGTGCAAGAAGCAGGCAGAGAAGGCGTTCCATCAGGTGGTGCTGGAGGGCGACAAGACCGTGCCGGGCATGATTGTGCCAACGAACAAGGAACTGCTCACCATCAGTGCCAACCAGACAGCCCCCATCCCCTACCCTCAGATGGCTTATCTGGACAAGGACGGGGCCACATGGCTCACAAATAGCGACGGACGAGGGCTTTACTGCATCAAGGATGGCATCAAGGACAAGCGATTCACGCAGCAGTTGAACGCTATCAGCGAATATAATGTACGCGATATGTTGTTCTACGACAGGGACAGGCTCATCTTGGGTGGCGACTTTGGTCTGATTACCTATAAGGTGAAATTCTCTGACCCCATACTGGATAGCAGTCCAAAACTGTTTATCCGCAGCGTCAAGCTGAATGGCGACAGCATCTTGTGGGGTGGCTACGGTAAGATGCCAAGCAAGTTGCAGAGACTCAGCAGCGATGAGCGCAACCTGGAGTTTACCTTCGCACTGGACAACACCATCCTGATCAAGGAGACACGCTATCGCTACAGGTTGAACAATCAGTCGTGGTCGGCATGGGACAACGAGCAGGAGGCTAAGTTCCCAAGTCTGGAACCAGGAAGATACACCTTCGAGGTGCAGGCGATGGATGCCTACGGACAGGTGACGCAGGCAGAAGCCCTGAAATTTGAGATTCAGCGGCCGTTCTACCAGCGATGGTACATGATGATTCTCTACCTGGTTGTGGTTGGTATCCTGATCTACCTCCTCGTACGTTTCCGTCTGCACCGGTTGGAGAAGGAAAAGATGCGTCTGGAGAGTATTGTGCAGGAGCGCACGGCCGAGGTGGTCAAACAGAAGGACGAGATTGAAGAGAAGTCAAAGAGTCTGGAGCAGGCCCTCAAAGACCTGGGCGAGGCGCAGCACGAACTGATTCGTCAGGAGAAGATGGCTACGGCCGGTAAACTGACGCAGGGCTTGATTGACCGCATTCTCAACCCGATGAACTATATCAATAATTTCTCGAAACTGTCGTGCGGACTGCTGAAAGACCTCAAGGCGAATATCGAGGACGAGGAGGAGCACATGGACAAGGAGAACTTCGAGGACACGCTGGATGTGCTGGAGATGTTGAGTCAGAACCTGGAGAAGGTGGAACAGCACGGACTGAACACCACACGCACGCTGAAGGCGATGGAGGAAATCCTGAAAGACCGCACGGGTGGCAAGATGGCAATAGACCTCTGTAGTATTCTGAGACAGGACGAAGAGATGCTACACAACTATTTCAAGGAGAAGATTGCTGCGTTCAACATCCAGGCACCTTTCTCTATACCTGAGACAAGTGTCAATATCAATGGTAATCCAGAGCTGATCAGTATGACCATCATGAGTATTCTAGGCAATGCGATGTATGCGCTGGAGAAGAAAGCAGCACGCACGCAATATACGCCGGAGGTGGCTGTCACGCTGACTCAGGACGACGCGTTTGCTACCATCACCGTTCGCGACAACGGTATCGGCATAGAGGAAAGCATCATTGACAAGGTCTGCGACCCCTTCTTCACCACGAAGCCAACGGGTGAGGCAGCAGGTATCGGTCTCTATCTGAGTCATGAAGTGATACAGGATCACGGTGGCGACATCCAGATAGCGTCCGAGAAAGATAATTATACAATAATAACCATTACGTTACCAATTCTTCAAAACTGATACATATTATGGAGAAGCAAATGGAAAACCTCAGGCAACAACTGAAGCAACAGGAGAAGCTGGCATCACTAGGACTGCTCAGCGCCGGCATTGCCCACGAGATTCAGAACCCCTTGAATTTCGTCATTAATTTCAGTAAGATGTCGAACAAGTTGCTGAGTGATCTGACTGAGATTGTAGAGGACAACGAAGATAAACTGAGTGAGGACGACCGTGAGGAGGTGGAGGATATCGTGGCCGACCTGAAAGAGAATATGTCTAAGATTGTGGAGCATGGCGAACGGGCCATCAGCATCATTCAGGGCATACTGCTCATTTCTCGTGGCAAGGAAAACGAGTTTATCCCGACGGACATCTGTCACCTGGTCAAGGAGTATGTGTGGCTGTCGTATCACGCCATGCGTGCCAACGATAAGAGTTTTAACATAGCTATCCGTGAGAACTATCAGGAGGGTCTGCCTCCGATTATGGTCATCCCACAGGATCTGAGTCGTGCCGTACTCAACGTGATGAACAATGCCTGCTATGCTGTAAAGAAGAAGGCCGAGGCAACGGGTGCTGACTATCAGCCGGAGGTAACGGTATGCGTGAAGTCGGACGGCAAGCAACTCACCATCTCGCTGGCCGACAATGGTGAGGGTATGAGCGACGAGGTGAAGCAGCATCTCTATGAGAATTTCTTTACCACCAAACCCGTAGGACAAGGCACTGGTCTTGGCATGGGCATCACACGCGATATCGTAGAAAACAAACACGGAGGCAAACTGTCGTTCGAGTCAACGCTGGGACAGGGCACGAGTTTCACTTTTATAATTCCAATTAAAAATTGATTCCTTCTTTCACAGGAGAAAAATCCATACGAATGGTTAAAACAGACTCTACTACCGCATTATTTATAAAATGGATAGTGGATGCTTTTGAGAATTGTTCTCAGAAGACGGCTATCATTGACCATGCTGGCGAACGGGAAACAACCTACGAAGAGCTGTATATCATGGCTTGCAGGGTTGTGGGCTATATCGACAAGCGTCGGTTGCCCGCCCACTCTTTCATCGGCATCTGTCTGCCCACGAGTATGGAGTATATAGCTGCTGAGATTGGCATCTGGCTGGCAGGTCATGCTATCATTCCCATGGGCGACCAGTTTCCGGAGTCTCGTATTCAGCAGATTATGGAGCATAGCGAATCGCCCCTGTTGATTGATGAGAAGGTGATGAGCGAGATGGCATCCACAGAACCAAAAGAACCGTCGGCACTGCCTGGTGAGGACGACATCAACGCCCTCTTCTATACGTCAGGCAGTACGGGGCAGCCAAAGGGTGTGCTCCACTCGTTTCGCTCGTTTGGCATTCCGCTATTCCCTGACAAGATGTTCCAGGATTTGGATGTGTCGGTGATGGCTGTCACGGCGCCAATGTTTTTTGTGGCCTGCAAACTGATTTATGATTTCATCACCAGGGGCAAGACCGTCAACGTGGTGCCTCAGAATATCAGGATGGATATTCGTAAACTGGAGGATTTCCTGGCCGAGCAGCGTATCGAGTTTGTATTTATTCCTCCTTCGGTACTACCCTATTTCCAGAATAAATCACAGGCATTAAAGGTGGTGTTTACTGCTTCTGAGCGTGTGTCGGGTGTAGGCCCTAAGGGGTATAAGCTCGTCAACTACTGTGGTCAGACGGAGACGGCTGGCATCGGCTGCACGTTTATGATTGACAAACCCTACGACAATACGCCTATCGGTATCCCTGTAGAACCTTATATATATAGTGTACAGGATGAGGACGGCAACGAGGTGCCTTTCGGCGAGGAGGGAGAACTGTGTTATCGGGGCGACTTGACGCCTGGCTACTATAAGGACCCGGAGCGTACGGCACAACTGTATCGGGGCGGATGGCTTCATACAGGCGATATTGTCAGGGCTCGGCCAGACGGCAACCTGATATACGTGAACCGAAAGGACTGGATGGTGAAAATCAACGGGCAGCGCGTAGAACCGAGTGAGGTGGAGACGGTGTTCAAGAAGATTCCTGGCATCGACAACGCCATCGTCAAGGGTTTTACTTCTGGTAATAAGCGTCAGTATCTCTGCGGCTATTATATCTCGAAGACGGGCGTCACGGAGCAGGAAATCATCGACTACCTCACGTCGAAGTTGCCTGCCTACATGGTACCGGTCTATTTCGTGAAGATGGAGAGTTTTCCGCTCAACATGAACGGCAAGACCGACCGCAAGAGTCTGCAGTCGCCTGCTGTGGAGGACGACGTCATAGAGCGTGCGCCCTACGAGGCTCCTCAGAACGATACAGAGGCGAAGTTGTGTGCTGCCTTCGAACGTACACTGGGCCATACGCAGGTAGGTGTCAATGAGGACTTCTTCCTGATGGGTGGCGACAGCATCCGTGTGATGAAGTTGCAGACGCTGTGTGCCGACCTGTCTATCGACGCCCGAATGATTTATACGCATCGCACGCCACGCAGGATAGCCGAAGCCATCAGCAAGAAGGGCGAGTTCAGTTTTGAACGCCTGGCGGACTACCCACTGAGTCAGACGCAGTTGGGAATCTTTGCTGCATGCATGGCTCGACAGGGCGAGGTGGTCTATAACAACAGCACGCTTTTCAAACTGGCCCCCGGGCTGGATCTACCTCGTCTGGCAAAAGCCCTTGAGGCCGTAGTAGAGGCCCATCCCTTTGTGAAGACTCGCCTGTTTATCAACAGCAACGGCAATCCCCGTCAGCACAGGAATGATGACGAGAGTTATAGGCAGGAGATAGAATATGTTTCGGAAGAGGAATTTGACTATCTAAAGCCTCAACTGATGCAACCCTTTGACTTGCTTCATGACCAACTGTTCCGTATCCGTATCATTGCTACGCCGAAGAATGCCTATCTTTTCATGGACTTCCATCATGTTATCTTCGATGGAATGTCTATGGGCGTTGTACTATCCGACTTAGAGAAAGCTTATGATGGTGAGCATCTGGAAGGTGAGTCTTTCAGTGGCTTTGAGGTAGCGCAGGAGGAAGAGGCCCTACGACAAACAAAAACTTACAGTGATGCCAAAGAGTGGAACACAAATGTGTTTGGAAGTCTGGAAATCACATCCCTGCCCGTTGCCGACAGCAACGGACTTGCTACCACATTTGGAAAACAGGAGGCTGACCTGGGTTTGAGTGTACAAGAACTGAACGAGGCGTGCCAACGTTTTGGTGTGACTCCTAATGTATTTACGATTGCAGTCTTTGGTTATCTGTTGGGACACTATACCTATTCTCAAGAGTCTCTGTTCGCTACCATCTATCACGGTCGTCATGAATTAAGATTGGACCGTACTGTTTCGATGTTGGTAAAGACGTTGCCCGTCTATGAGAAATGGGACAAGCAGACAACGCTGAGAACATTGCTACAGACTATCAAAGAGCAACTGATGGGCAGCATGGCAAACGATATTTATTCGTTTGCCGAGCTCAGAGCCATGAATCACTATATTGGCAGTCAGATTCTCTTTGCCTATCAGGGCGACATCGAATTTCCAAACCGTATTGGCGGAGCGCCATACTGTCAGATACCTCTGATGGATAATGCCACCGGCGAGCAACTGGCATTCGAGATTTCCAGAAATGGCAACCAACTCACGCTTCATGCGGAATACCACAGCAACATCTATTCAGATGCTTTTGTGAAGAGGATTTTGCAAAGCTACATTCACCTGATTAAGACCTTTGCGGCTGTTGACAATGATGAGGTGACTTTGATGTCGCTTCCTCTTCTGTCGCATGAAGATATGGAGAATCTGCTAACCATGGGCTGCGGGAAGGAAGTCAAAAGAGATGCGTCAGAGACATTTATCCAGCTGTTCAAGCGCCAGGTTTCACACACTCCCGATGCGATAGCTGTTGTCGATAAGCTATCTTCTATCACTTACGCAGAACTGGACAGACAGTCTGACTGTCTGGCTGCATCACTTGTCAAGGCTGGAGTTGCTAACGACGCTTTTGTGGCACTGATGCTTCCACGCCGTAAAGAGTTTGTGATTGCTGTCCTCGCAGTATTCAAGGCTGGAGGCGCATATCTGTCGATGGACTCTGACTATCCACAGGCTCGTATTGACTTCATGTTGAACGACCTGAATGCCCGATTCCTGATAACCACCAGTAAACTGGCAGAGAAACATGATTTAAGGTCGAATGATAGTCAGCGACATATTATCTTATTAGATCATTTCGATTTTTCTTCTACTGTTTCGCCATTAGACTATAGTAGAGCGCAATCGCTGGCTTATATCATCTACACATCGGGCACTACAGGCAAACCTAAGGGTGTTATGATAGAACATCATTCGCTCTGTGCCATGCTGAATTGGCTGATTCCTATGGAAGAATTAAAGGCTGGAGACAAGTGTGCACTTCACCCCAGCTTCAGCTTTGACGCCTCAATACCTGACTTGTTTGGTCCACTTACATGTGGTGCACAGATTCATATCATATCATCGGCCATGCGTTATGACATAGTGGCTTTCAGCCGCTATCTTACCGACAACCAAATTACGGGTCTGACAATGAGTACGCAGATAGGAATGGAACTGCTTGAGAGTCAGGACCTGTCGCTACGCTATCTGTTCCTTGGAGGCGAGAATCTGCATGTCAACCGAAATACGGGTGTCAAGGTTATCAATGGTTACGGACCTACAGAATTTACGGTCTGTTCTTCTTATCACGTCGTTGATCCTGATTGTACATACGAGAATATTCCCATTGGGCATCCCGTTCCTGGCAGCAAGTCGCTGATTGTCGGTCCAGAAGGGCGTCTTGTCCCCTGGGGCGCTATGGGTGAGTTATGTCTGGTGGGACCGCAGTTGGCTCGTGGCTATTGGCAACGAGAGCAACAAACTCGTGAGCGTTTCGTCGACTGTCCCTTCCTGCCAGGCGAGAAGATGTATCGCACAGGCGATCTGGTGAAGTGGAGCCAGGACGGCGAACTGATATTCCACGGACGCATAGACAATCAGGTGAAGATTAATGGCTACAGAATAGAGCTGGGCGAAATAGAGAGCTGCATTAATAGTTTGCCTGGTATTCAGACGTCGGCAGTAATTGTGAACAAACATAACAACCTTCAGTACCTGATGGGCTTTTATGTTTCCGACAGCAGTGAGATGAGTCCAAAGGTATTACGCAAGAGTCTGACAGACTCACTGCCTTCTTATATGGTGCCCTCGAAGCTTGTACAACTGGAAAGAATGCCGATGACTCCCAATGGAAAAATTGATCATCGGCAGCTCACAGAACTGGCAACGAGTATGACATTGAGTCATGGTACTACAGAACCACCTTCAAATCAACGGGAGAAGGTCTTGCTCGACATCGTTAAGACGATATTGGGTATCGAACAGGTGGGTATTACTGATGACCTGACTCTGCTGGGGTTGTCATCACTCAATGCCATTAAACTGGCAGTATTGGCTAAGGAAGCCGACTTCAATCTGAAAGTCAATGACATACTCCGGTTAAAGACTATTAAGAAGATAGCAGCCCACAAAACCACTGTTGGCGACTGGGCTCAGGGCTACGATGCCTCGAAACCTGTTGCCGTGGTCGTTCAAGGACTCACTTCCTACCATTTGTTGCAGCCGCTGATCACCCGTTTATGTCAGCGCTATTCCGTCTTTGTCATCGAACCCCTTCAGGAGCATATCCGTACATTGTTTGCTGGCAAGAACAAGTCAGAAATAGTGGATGGCTATATTGAACTGATTCGCCATAGTCTCCCTGCTGATGCCAAGGTCAGCGTCTTCGTGGGCCATAGCTTTGGTGGCGAGTTCAGCTATCGTTGTGCAGTCAAGTGGCACGAGGAAACAAATCAGACTCCACGTGTGTTGCTGTTCGACACCTATTTCGATATCTCTAAGGTTGTTGGCAGGCTCCATCAAATGGAGGAGTATATCAATCCCATAGAGGATCATTCGCCCATGCCGTTCTATAGTGGTAGTGTGGATTATTTCGAAGCCACACAGATGGCAGACAAGGAACTGAAGTCTGATAGCGATGCCTCCTGGCGCCGCTTGTTGCCTCACCTCTGCGTCCATTCTGTGTCAACCAGCCACTTCCGTCTGTTGGATACAAATAACGTCAGCTTCTGTCTGTCGCAAATATAATGTGTAACGTATAATTGTTTTTATGAAATGATTAATCATCTAAGAATATACCTCACAGTCGTCGCCCTCACGCTTCTGGCAATGCCTGCATCAGCTCAGGATGTCTATGTTCAGGCGGAAAATGCCTATAAGATAGGTCGTATTGACTCTGCGCTCGTTTTGCTGAAACGCAATGAGAAAGCTTTTCTTGGTACCGACAGGCAGAAAGCATATCGTTTGATGTCGCTCTGCTGTCTGGCGCTCGACCAGCCAGAACAATCGGAGTATTACGCAGGACTGCTGCTGAACGAAAACAAGTATTTCTTCGGTTCACTGGAAGATCCTGTGCGTTTTGTCGATATGATAAACCGACTGCGCGAAGGTCGGGGTACTACCATTAAGACGGCATCTGGTCAGGAAGAGAATATCGAGGAGGCGCCTGTACCTGTAACCATCATCACTCGCGAGATGATTGATATGCTGAGCAACAACAGGAACATCGGACAGATACTGGCTGCCTATGTGCCTGGCATGAGTGAGATTTGTACGTATGCTTTCGCTAATGTGGCCATGCATGGTGTATATACGAATGGTCAGGAGAAGATTCTTGTGATGGAGAATGGTCACCGACTGAATGCCCGTTCTACCAACAACGGTAAGCTCGACTATGCCATCAGCACGGAGAAGATTGACCATATAGAGGTGCTGCGAGGTCCTGCTTCATCACTTTATGGTAACGTGGCTCTGACGGCTGTGGTCAATATTATCACAAAAAGTGGTAATGAGATCAATGGCATCAAGGGCAAATACAGCTATGGCTCTTTTGGTACTCATCGTGCCGACCTCACAGCTGGAACAACGTTCCTAGGAGCCGACGTGATGGCATGGGCTTCTCTCTACACCTCAAAAGGAGAACGTATCACGATTCCTGCTGGTTCTGGCTATTCACAAACCCCACACGATGGCTATGCCTATGTGGGCCGTTACGAGGGCAAACCGTCTTACGACATAGGAGTCACCATAAAACTCAATGATTTCAACCTGATGGTGAGTCGCAAATACGGAAAACTGGTTCCTCAGTATTCATGGTATGCTCAAACATATGACTACGACCGTTATCGTCAGTTCTTTGGGGTCACCCCTGGCTATTCTGTCAATGAGAACCATCTCAATCTCGAATACGACAAGAGTTTTGGCAGTTCCAACTTGAATATAGCGCTCTATGGTGACTGGTATCAGTTTCAAGACTATCAGGTTGTTTCTGATTCTATGTATAACGTAGAGTTCAATCCTGATGGCAGTGGTACCCCAAAGATAGGTCCAGACGGAAAACCGGTTATGCGTCTTTATCATGGTGTGTATCAGGATGACAACTGGGAAGAATATACTATTGGTGCAACGGCTAAGTACTCCTCCAACTATAAGATAGGTAATCAGCATGGTAACCTGCTGGCTGGTGCACAGTTTGAATTCTACAGAATCCCTGTCAACGAGTTCTTCCTCGGAGAGGAGTATAGTAACATCACTATAGTAACCACACCAGAATCCCCTAATCAGCTAAATGTGGGCCATGAGAAGAGCATCTCGGGTTTCATTCAGAATAAGCACTATTTCACCGACCAGCTGATCCTCAATGCTGGTCTGCGCTACGACAAGAAGTATCGTCGAAACGATATGAGCGTCGAGGCATTCTCGCCCCGTGTCGCCTTGGTCTATGTTCCCTCTAAGACGTTCAGCGTCAAGGCGTCGTACTCACGCTCGTTTGTAGATGCTCCCTATTTTTATCGTCAGAACACGCAGAACACGTACAAAGGTAGTGAGGACCTGATGCCGGAATATATGAATGCTATACAGCTGGACTTTCTGGGGTCTATAGGTGGGCATTTTGATTATGATGTCAACTTGTTCTACAACCACTTGACAGACCTCATCTGTAATAACCAGAGCACCGACCTGAATGCGCCGAAATATGTAAACTCGGGTAGTCTTAAGGTGGCAGGTATCGAAACAGAACTGAGTTACAAAACGACGGCGTTCCGTTCACGACTCAACACCACTTTCCAACGGGCCATGAGTGCTGAACAGTATTATTACTACGATCATCACATCTATAGCATACCGTCGGTAACGGCCAACTTGGCTTGCGAGCAGCGCCTGTTTGACAAGAAGAACCACTCTTTGTGGCTATCGGGCAATCTGCGCTATACCTCACGTACGCTCAACAAGGCCAATTCACGTGTCACAGGTAGCGAAGATTTCTATCTCAACGAACGTGCCCTGGTTGACCTGCGTCTGAAGTACGATTACAACAAGACCATGCAGCTCTCACTCGATTGCGACAATGTGTTTAACACCTGCTACGAGATTGGTGGAACGTCATATATCCCCTATCGCTATCCGGGTCGCACCCTGATGGGAACGGTGGCATTTAAGCTTTAATACCCAGCCATCGTAAATGTATGATTGCATATTTATTAAATCTATTTTAAACATTATATCAATTATATTAAAATAAATACGATTTTTGTAATATTTTGCCATTTCCACTTTGCAATTTCGCAAAAAAGTCGTACCTTTGCAGCTGTTTTAAAACAAATCTGTAGATGGAAGCTTTTTTCAGAACACATCGTTACTTGGTAGAGCATGTGAATGCACCAGTCCGTCGCAGTCTCATGGACGAGATCGACTGGTCTGACCGCATGATTGGTATTAAGGGTACGAGAGGCGTTGGAAAAACGACATTCCTTTTACAGTATGCCAAGGAAAAGTTTGATATAAACGACAAGCAATGTCTTTATATCAACATGAACAACTTCTACTTTCAGGGACGCGGCATTGCTGATTTTGCTGGCGAGTTCTATCATCGCGGTGGCCGTGTGCTGTTGATAGACCAGGTCTTCAAGCAAGACAACTGGTCCCAGGAGTTGCGTAAATGCTACGACCTCTATCCAGGTCTGAAGATTGTGTTTACCGGTTCCAGCGTGATGCGCCTGAAGGACGAGAATCCGGAGCTCAATGGTATCGTGAAGTCCTACAACCTGCGCGGTTTCTCTTTCCGTGAGTTCCTGAACTTAATGACAGGCAATAGTTTCCGCGCTTACACCCTGGACGAGATCCTGAGCGACCACGAGCATATTGTCAAGCAGATTCTGCCCAAGGTATCACCACGCCGCTATTTCCAGGACTACATCCATCATGGCTTCTACCCCTTCTTCCAGGAGCATCGCAACTATAGCGAGAACCTGCTGAAGACCATGAACATGATGACCGAGGTTGACATCCTGATTATCAAGCAGATTGAACTGAAGTATCTGCCTAAGATCAAGAAGCTCTTCTACGAGCTGGCCGAGGAAGGTCCGAAGGCTCCCAACGTGTCAAAGCTGGCTGCCGATATAGAGACCAGTCGTGCCACGGTGATGAACTATATCAAGTACCTCACCGATGCCCGTCTGCTCAATATGATTTACCCAGAGGGCGAGGACTTCCCCAAGAAGCCTTCAAAGGTGATGCTCCACAACTCCAACCTCCTGTATGCCATCTACCCCATTCACGTAGAGAAGCAGACAGCTATGGAGACCTTCTTCGTAAACTCTCTTTGGAAGGACCACAAGGTGAACCAGAGTGGACGCGAGCCCTACTTCCTGGTAGACGGAAAACTGAAGTTCCGCATCTGTGATGCCGACGTACATAATAAAATAAAGTACGCGTCCGATACGATTTACGCCCGCTACAACACGGAAATCGGCAAGGACAATCAGATACCCCTCTGGCTGCTGGGATTCCTTTATTAAAAGGTAGAACAGTAAAAGGGTAAAAAAAGGACATAAAACTAAAAGCAAACAAATACATTCATTTTTAATCATTACAAAAAAATGGCTAAAGAAAAGAAATTTATCACCTGTGATGGTAACGAGGCTGCGGCTCACGTGAGCTATATGTTCTCGGAGGTAGCTGCTATCTACCCCATCACCCCGTCTTCGCCAATGGCGGAGCATGTTGACGAGTGGGCTGCCCGTGGTCGCAAGAACCTCTGGGGTCAGAACGTCTCAGTTCAGGAAATGCAGTCAGAGGCTGGTGCTGCCGGTGCCGTTCATGGTTCTTTGCAGGCTGGTGCCCTCACCACTACATTCACCGCTTCTCAGGGTCTGCTCCTGATGATTCCAAACATGTACAAGATTGCTGGTGAGTTGATTCCTTGCGTATTCGACGTTTCTGCCCGTACGCTGGCTTCACACTCTCTGTGTATCTTCGGTGACCACCAGGACGTTATGGCTTGCCGTCAGACCGGTTTCGCCATGTTCTGCTCAGGTTCAGTTCAGGAGGTGATGGACCTGACAGCCGTTCCTCATCTGGCTACTCTCGAGACCTGCGTTCCTTTCGTTAACTTTTTCGATGGTTTCCGCACCTCTCACGAGTACCACAAGATTGAGATGATGGATCAGGAAGATATCCGTCCTTTGGTTAAGGAGGAGTTTGTTAAGCGTTTCCGCGATCGTGCTATGAGCCCTGAGCGTCCTATCACACGTGGTACTGCTGAGAACCCCGAGACATTCTTCACACACCGTGAGGCTAGCAACCAGTACTACGATGCTGTACCCGAGGTTGTTGAGAAATACCTCGGCGAGATCTCTAAGATTACTGGCCGTGAGTACCACCTATTCTCATACTACGGAGCTGAGGATGCTGATCGCATGATTATCCTCATGGGTTCTGCTACCGATGCTGCTCGCGAGGCCATCGACTACCTGAACGCTAATGGCCAGAAGGTTGGTATGATTTCTGTTCACCTCTATCGTCCATTCTCAGTTAAGCACCTGCTCGCTTCAGTTCCTAAGACTGTTAAGCGTATTGCTGTGCTCGACCGTACCAAGGAGCCCGGTGCTAACGGTGAGCCTCTGTACCTCGACGTGAAGGATGCTTTCTACGACGTAGAGAACAAGCCTCTCATCGTGGGTGGCCGCTACGGTCTTGGTAGCCGCGACACTACACCTGCTCAGATCATCAGCGTGTTCAACAACCTCGCTATGCCCGAGCCAAAGAACCATTTCACAGTTGGTATCGTAGACGATGTTACCTTCACCTCTCTGCCTGAGGTTGAGGAGATTGCTCTCGGCGGCAAGGGCATGTTCCAGGCTAAGTTCTACGGTCTGGGTGCCGATGGTACCGTAGGTGCTAACAAGAACTCAGTTAAGATTATCGGTGACAACACCGACAAGTACTGCCAGGCTTACTTCTCTTACGACTCTAAGAAGTCAGGAGGTTTCACCTGCTCTCACCTGCGTTTCGGTGACACACCTATCCGCTCTACCTACCTGGTAACCACACCTAACTTCGTGGCTTGCCACGTTCAGGCTTACCTCCACATGTACGACGTTACACGTGGTCTGCAGAAGAACGGTCAGTTCCTGCTCAACACGATCTTCGACGCCGACGAGCTCGAGAAGTTCATGCCTAACAAGGTAAAGCGCTACTTCGCACAAAACAACATTACTGTATATACCATCAACGCTACTAAGATTGCACAGGAGATTGGTCTGGGTAACCGTACTAACACTATCCTGCAGAGTGCATTCTTCCGTATCACCGGCGTCATCCCCGTGGAGCTCGCTGTTGAGAAGATGAAGGCTGCTGCCCTGAAGTCTTACGGGGCTAAGGGTCAGGATGTAGTTGATAAAAACTACGCAGCTATCGACCGTGGTGGTGAGTATGTACAGTTCACCGTTAAGCCCGAGTGGGCAAACCTGCCAGACGATGCTGAGAAGCAGGACGATGCTCCCGCATTCGTTAAGGAACTGGTTCGTCCTATCAACGCTCAGGCTGGTGACCTGCTGAAGGTTTCTGACTTTGTTAAGCACAACACTGTTGACGGTTCTTGGCAGGTTGGTACAGCCGCTTACGAGAAGCGTGGTGTAGAGGCCTTCGTTCCTGTATGGAACAAGGACAACTGTATCCAGTGTAACCAGTGTGCTTACATCTGTCCTCACGCTGCCATCCGTCCATTCGTACTCGACGAGAACGAGATCAAGGGCTTCGCAGCTGCTGCCGACACCCTCGAGATGAAGGCTCCTGCCGCTATGAAGGGCATGCACTTCCGCATCGAGACTTCAGTACTCGACTGTCTGGGTTGCGGTAACTGTGCCGACATCTGCCCAGGCAATCCTAAGACTGGCAAGGCTCTCACCATGGCTCCATTCAATCCTGATGCAGCCGACATGGTTCAGGAGGCTAAGAACTGGGAGTACCTGGTTAAGAATGTTAAGTCAAAGCAGAACCTCGTCGACATCAAGAGCAACGTGAAGAACTCACAGTTCGCTCAGCCTCTGTTCGAGTTCTCTGGCGCTTGCTCTGGTTGCGGTGAGACTCCTTACGTGAAGCTCATCTCTCAGCTCTTCGGTGACCGTCAGATGATCGCCAACGCTACCGGATGTTCTTCTATCTACTCTGCTTCTATTCCTTCTACACCTTATACTAAGAACGAGAAGGGTCAGGGTCCTGTATTCAACAACTCTCTGTTCGAGGACTTCTGCGAATTCGGTCTGGGTATGGCTCTGGGTAACAAGAAGATGAAGGAGCGTGTAGCTAAGCTGTTGCAGGAGATGATCGACGGCAACGCCAGCGACGAGTACAAGGCACTTGCCAAGGAGTGGATTGAGAATAAGGAGGATGCCGAGAAGACCAAGGAGATTGCTCCACGTCTGCGCGAGCTCATCGCTGAGAGCGCTGCCAAGGGTTGTCCTACCTGCAAGGAGCTCCAGACTCTGGATCACTACCTCGTGAAGCGTTCACAGTGGATCATCGGTGGTGACGGTGCTTCTTACGATATCGGTTACGGTGGTCTCGACCACGTGATTGCTTCTGGTGAGGACGTGAACATCCTCGTGCTCGATACTGAGGTTTACTCTAACACCGGT
Organism: Prevotella communis; assembly: GCF_022024115.1. Classification (NCBI taxonomy): domain Bacteria; kingdom Pseudomonadati; phylum Bacteroidota; class Bacteroidia; order Bacteroidales; family Prevotellaceae; genus Prevotella; species Prevotella communis. Next base: position 1,590,812 of record NZ_CP091792.1, on the reverse strand, counting down.
GGTCAGGCTTCTAAGGCTACTCCTCTTGGTGCTATCGCTCAGTTCGCTGCTCAGGGTAAGCGCATCCGCAAGAAGGATCTGGGTATGATCGCTACCACTTACGGTTATGTATATGTAGCTCAGATTGCTATGGGCGCAGACCACGCACAGACCCTCAAGGCTATCCGCGAGGCTGAGGCATGGCACGGACCTTCAATCATCATCGCTTACGCTCCATGTATCAACCACGGTCTGAAGGCCAAGGGCGGTATGGGTAAGAGCCAGGCCGAGGAGAAGAAGGCAGTTGAGTGCGGTTACTGGCACCTGTGGCGCTACAACCCCGCTCTGGCTGATGAAGGCAAGAACCCATTCTCTCTCGACTCTAAGGAGCCCAACTGGGAGAACTTCCACGACTTCCTGCTCGGTGAGGTTCGTTACCTCTCTGTTAAGAAGGCTTATCCTAACGAGGCCGAGGAGCTGTTCGCTGAGGCACAGAAGATGGCTCAGCTCCGCTACAAGACTTACATCCGCAAGTCTCAGGAGAACTGGGAGGATTAATTCTCTGAATCCGTGTGGTCAGCGGTTCGCCCGCTGACCCATCTCTATAAAAAAGGAGCATCCGCATTTGCCGGATGCTCTTTTTTATTCTACCATCAATCTTACCAAATACAAGTACGCACAAAAAAAAGAACCCTCGAAGAAAAACTTCGAGAGTTCCAGTTTGATTTCTACTTGAATAAAGAAGAAGCAGATTAAGCCTCTGCGGGAGCCTCTTCTGCAGCTGCCTCAGCCTCTGCGGGAGCCTCTACCTCAGCCTCTGCTGCAGCAGCAGCTGCCTTCTTGTCAGCTACCTTCTTAGCAATTGCCTCGTTAACCTTCTTCTCTTCAGCGAGAGCCTTTGCCTCAGCATCCTTCTTAGCCTTAGCTACCTCGGCTGCTACCTTGTCAAGACCCTTCTGCTTGTCAGCCTTCCATGCATCGAACTTCTTCTGTGCAGTAGCCTCGTCGAAAGCGCCCTTCTTCACGCCACCCTTAAGGTGCTTCATCAGGTAAACGCCCTCACCGCTGAGGATGTTGCGTACGGTATCAGTAGGCTGTGCGCCATTCTCTACCCAGTACAATGCACGGTCGAAATTCAAGTCTACCGTGGCGGGATTGGTGTTAGGATTGTAAGAACCAATCTTCTCAGTGAAACGACCATCACGTGGTGCACGAGCGTCGGCGATTACGATGCTGTAGAAAGCATAGCTCTTACGGCCACCGCGCTGCAATCTGATTTTTGTTGCCATGTTTTAAATGTTGTTTTTGTTGTTAAAAGTTTGAATTTCATGCTCCCATCTCGTGAAAGCGGCTGCAAAATTACGAAAAAAAAGTAAAAGTGGAAAGTGAAAAGTGAAAAATTTGCTCCCACAACGGTATTTTTAGATTTTTTTGTGTAATTTTGGGCTCGAAATGAAGCAAGAGCTATCAATATTAATACCTATATATAATAGTGACTGCACCAGTCAGGTGGCAGCATTAAGCCGGCAGGCGGAAGCTATCGAGGGTCTCAAGTACGAGATTATCGTAGCCGACGACGGGTCGGACAGGATGGATGATGGAAGATGGATGATGGATGATGGACAATTGTCCGCTTTCCCCCATGTGCGTTTCATTCGCCGTGAGCAGAATGTGGGCCGTGCAGCCATCCGCAATTTCCTTTGCAACGAGGCGCAGTATGCCTGGCTGCTGTTCATGGATGGCGACATGACCATTCCCTCCGACGATTTCGTACGTCGCTGGCTCGATGCCGACGTGGAGCAGGTGGGCTATGGCGGCTATATCATTGGTCGTGGCGAGGAGACCAACCTGCGCTATCTGTACGAAAGACAATGCGAGGCGATGCATACTGCCGAGGAGCGCAGGAAGCGTCCCTTCATGCATTTCCATACGTGCAACTTCCTGATTTCCAAGCCCCTGATGCAGCAATATCCCTTTGACGAGCGCTTCCATCATTACGGCTATGAAGACGTTCTCTTCGGCAAGCGTCTCAGACAGGCAGGCATCCGGATTGTCCATCCCGACAATCCCGCAGGATTCTTCGACTACGAGGACAACGCCCATTTCGTCAGTAAGACAGAGGAAGGTTTGCGCACGCTCCATAATTTTCATAATGACCTGCGCGGCTACTCCCAGATGATCACCTTCGTAGATGGCATCCATATCGGAGCCGTAAAGAGTGTTATCCGCCTATGGCACCGCCTCTTTGGCAAATGGGAACGCCGTAACCTCTGTAGCCAGAAGCCCTCGCTCAGGCTTTTCAAACTATACAAGCTAGGCTATTTCCTATCGCTGGCGAAACTCCTGCTTATATTTATCTTATCTACCCCTATTGCAGCACAGACACCCTTTATAACGGCCATCACGGAACGAGGCTACAACGAGAATGTCCAAGACCTGAGCGATTCTATGACCATTAAGATTGACGAACCTACACTGGCATTCGTCAACCTGACCGGCTTTTCCCAACTGCCTACAAAAAAGACTGACATACAAAAGGGCTATCTGGAGATGTACGACGGCAACGGACACTATTTCCGAAAACCCGTAACCCTGAACGGCCAAGGCGACTATACCATGCGCTACCCCAAGAAAAACTTCTCATGCCATTTCACCGATGCCACTTGGAACGAAGACGGGGCTCCTGACCTGAAGTTTGGCGACTGGGTGAAACAAGACGGTTTTCATCTCAAGGCTTTCTATACCGACTACATCCGTGGACTCGGAGAGGCAGCCTACAAACTATTCAGTCAGATGATAGCCGACCGACCACCTTATTGGGAACGCGGGGGCTATTACGAGAGCAGCAAAGCCCGTTGTTTCCCTGACGGATTTCCCTGTATCGTTTATGTCAAAGGCAATTTCTACGGCATCTATGCCTGGCAGCTAAAGAAGCACCGCAAGAACATGAACCAGAAGAAAGCCCGCGCTACCCATATCCATCTGGACGGTAATCTGAACGACCAATACCTCTTCAAAGGAACAATCAGTTGGAACCGTTTCGAGGTGCGCACGCCTAAAACGCTCTATACCGTTCAGGGAAATGTCTACGACGGTAATAGTCCGAAGGAACTCATCGACGAGAACAGTCCGCTCTACATCGTAGATGACGAGCCAGACAGTATCCGCAAGGCCAAGGAATTGTCTGCCGAGGTGAAGCAACATATTCAGGAGCTAAGCCAATACTGGTCAGTCCTGACAGACATCGAGGCCCAGGAAGCCAGCATCGAACAGATGCGACAGGAGATAGAGCAACGTTTTGACACAGACGCACTTATCGACTATGCCGTACATTACTATTTCACCCGCAATGGCGACGGTTCCCAGAAAAACTGGCAATGGTTTACCTACGACGGACATCGATGGATGGTGACTCCCTATGATCTTGACCAGACCTTCGGTGTAGGACTCTATGGCAACATAGAACCGCCCTACCGTCCTGTAGAGAAACTGACATCGGGCCCTTTCTACTGGATTAACAAATACTATGCCGACGATATCGCAGACCGTTATATCACCCTGCGAGAGAATGGTGTGTTTGACTATGACAACGTGGTGGCTATCATCGACGATTGGCGAGCACGCATAGGCGAAGCGTTCTATGCTGCGGAAGAGGAACGCTGGCCTCTGAGTCCTTGCTATAGTGATGCCGTCTGCAATAGTGGATGGGAGACTGTGCCGCTGGACGACCCAGAGTACTACCTCTCAGAACAAGGTTCCTATAAAGCCACAAAAGAATATCATGCTGGTGACGTATGCTGGCTTGAGGGCAGACTATGGCGGGCCACCACTACAATCACAGGCGTAAAACCATTCATCACCAATGCCAACAAAGACAGCGAAGAACGTATCCATAATTGGGTGAAGGGCCGTATCGAGTTCCTTGATGCCTACTTTGCCTATACGCCCGATGCCATTGAAGATATTATCATAGCAGAATCCCCAAAGGACAAGCGTCTTGAGGGCATCTATACGCTTGCTGGCATCAAGATCAGCACCCCTTTGACAGGTAAAACCTATATATTCAGATATTACGACGGTACCTCACGTAAGGTACATATCCAATAATCAGTAACTAAAACAAATTTATGATCAAAAGATTCGCATTCAAGATGTTCCTGAAGCCAGGCTTCGAGGAAGAGTACGAGAAACGTCACGCCGCCATCTGGCCAGAACTCAAACAGATGATTAAAGAACAAGGAGTACAAAACTACAGTATCTACTGGGACAAAGACACCAATATTCTCTTTGCCTATCAGGAGTGTACCAAAGAGGGTAATTCGCAGGATACGGAGAACGTGGACCCTATCACCCAGCGCTGGTGGGACATGATGGCCGACATCATGGAGGTGAACCCCGACAATTCGCCAGTCACCATTCCCCTACCCGAGTTATTCCATCTCGACTAACGCATCCAGAGGGCTACGCACTATTTTTCCCAGTGTGTAGCCTTCTGCTTTGACGGCCTTTTCTAATTGTTCCTTATAATAGAACGCGATACTGCCCACAGCATTAATGGGCAGATCCTTTCGTTGATAAGGCGTTATATTTCGTTGGATAAAGTCGCGGAAGTTATCAATCACCAACTGCTCTATCTGCGGATTTCCTATCTGCTGATGAATAAAAGTAGAGAGCGAAGCCAACCACCTGTTAGCCATCGGCTGACGATACACACGGTCAATAACCTGTGCCATCGACATCTCCATATAAGCCTCAAAAGCCACTTTTACGACGTTTGATAACCTATTCTTATACAGCGCATTAAGAAACCTTACTCCAAGTACTGCTCCACTACCTTCGTCACCCAGTATATAGCCCATTGGTGGCGTGTTCTCCACAATCCGCTCGCCGTCATACAGACATGAGTTTGCCCCCGTTCCCAGTATGCAGGCGATGCCCTCCTGATGACCACAAAGTGCACGTGCCGCACCCAGCAGGTCGCCGTGAGCCTCCACATGCCCTGCCTGCGGGAAAGCCTCCTGCAACAACCGCTGCATCTTCTCTTCCAGTTCAGGGCGCACCCCACTGCCGTAGAAGAGGATTGATGTAAGATGTCTGATGTCTGACGTCAGCTGTGGCAACAGTTCATCTTTCAAGATTCCGCGTATTGTGTCTTCGTCCTGATGAAAGGGATTGATGCCCTGCGTCTGCACGCGCCTGCCCATAAAAGCCCAGTCTGTTTTCGTGCTTCCGCTATCAGCTATCAATACAGAGTGATTGTTCATACAATTATCCATTAAAGAGTATAAATATACTCACAAGTTCCAAAAAAGTTGTTATTTTGGTGCAAAAGTAATCAATTTATTGCAAATTAAAGAAAAAAACAGTAATTTTGCAACCGATAATTATAAAAGTAAAAAGGTAAAAGGGTAAAAAGGTAAAAAATTGAAATATGCTTAGAATTGCAGTACAATCAAAAGGTCGCCTCTTCGAGGACACGATGCAGTTGCTTAGTGAGGCCGACATCAAAGTAAGTGCCAGCAAGCGTACGCTTCTGGTCGAGGCAACCAACTTCCCCCTGGAAGTACTCTATCTGCGCGATGATGATATTCCCCAGAGCGTTGCCTCTGGCGTGGCTGATATCGGCGTAGTAGGTGAAAACGAATTTGTAGAGAAGGGTGCCGAGGCCGACATCATCTCTCGTCTGGGTTTCAGCAAGTGCCGTTTGTCGCTGGCTATCCCCAAGGATATCGACTACAAAGGTCTTGAGTGGTTCAACGGCAAGACCATCGCTACGTCATATCCCGTTATCCTGAAGAAATTCCTGACCGACAATCATATCAATGCCGAGATTCACGTGATTACCGGTAGCGTGGAGATCAGCCCGGGTATCGGACTGGCCGACGCTATCTTCGATATCGTGAGCAGCGGTTCTACCCTGGTCAGCAACAACCTGCGCGAGGTAGAGGTAGTGATGAAGAGCGAGGCCCTGCTCATTGGCCACCCCGGCATGAGTCAGGAGAAGAAAGACCTGCTCAACCAGATGCTGTTCCGTTTCGAGGCCGTTCGTGAGGCTGAGGACAAGAAATACGTACGGATGAATGCTCCCAAGGCCCGTCTGCAGGAGATCATCAGCGTGCTGCCTGGTCTGAAGAGTCCCACCATCATTCCTCTGGCCGACGAGGAGTGGTGCTCAGTACACACCGTGCTCGACCAGAAGCGTTTCTGGGAGATCATCGGCCAGCTGAAGGAACTGGGTGCTCAGGGCATTCTGGTGACACCAATCGAGAAGATGATCCTCTAGAAGGGTATAGGGGAAAGTGAAAAGTGAAAAATTTCTTTTAGTCGCGAAGCTTTGTAAAAGCGAGCAGAGCTCGAGCGGCTACCGCAGATTAGGAAAAGTGAAAAATTGGCTACCGCTTTTAAAGTGAAGAATTTGCTACCGCAGAGATGAACATTATCAAATATCCCAAACAGGAAGAATGGGCAGAAATCTGCCAGCGTCCACATCTGGACATCACACAGCTGCAGGCCACGGTCAATACCGTGCTCAGCGATGTGCGCACAAGGGGTGACGAAGCCGTGAAGGAATATGAAGAGCGCTTCGACCATGCCGTGCTCACATCCCTGGCTGTCACAGAGGCTGAAATCGACGAGGCCGAGCGCCTGGTTAGTGAGGAACTGAAAGCCGCCATCGTACTGGCCCATGAAAACATCCATCAGTTCCATGCTGCCCAGAAGTTCGAAGGCCATAAGATTCAGACGCGTGAGGGTGTGACCTGCTGGCAGAAGAGTGTCGCTATCGAGAAAGTAGGACTGTATATCCCCGGAGGCACCGCCCCACTCTTCTCTACCGTCCTCATGCTGGCCACGCCTGCCAAGATTGCCGGATGCCGTGAGATAGTACTCTGCACGCCTCCCAACCGCGAGGGCAAGGTGAATCCCGCCATCCTCGTAGCAGCCCGTGTGGCTGGCGTCAGCAAGATTTTCAAGGCTGGTGGCGTTCAGGCTATCGGCGCCATGGCCTACGGCACACAGTCTGTGCCCAAGGTCTTCAAGATATTCGGTCCTGGCAACCAGTATGTGATGGCTGCCAAGCAACAGGTATCGCTGGGCGAGGTGGCTATCGACATGCCAGCTGGTCCCAGTGAGGTATGCGTCCTGGCCGACGAGACCGCCAATCCTGCCTTCGTGGCTGCCGACCTCCTCTCACAGGCTGAGCACGGCATCGACTCCCAGGTACTGCTCATCAGCACCTCCGAGGACATGATGCAGCAGGTTCAGGCCGAGGTGGAACGCCAGCTCAACCTCCTGCCCCGTAAGGAGATAGCCCAGAAGGCACTCGAGAACAGTCGCATGGTACTTGTTGCCTCTGCCGACGAGATGATGGCGCTCTCTAACGCCTACGCGCCCGAACATCTCATTATTCAGACCAAGAACTACGACGAGATGGCTGCTCAGGTCATCAATGCCGGTAGCGTCTTCCTGGGACAGTATGCCTGCGAGAGTGCCGGCGACTATGCCAGCGGCACCAACCACACGCTGCCTACCCACGGCTATGCCACGGCCTATAGCGGCGTCAATCTCGACAGCTACTGCCGCAAGATCACCTTCCAGCACCTCAGCGAAGAGGGCGTACGCCAGATAGGTCATGCCGTAGAACTGATGGCAGGTGCCGAACAGCTGGATGCCCACAAGAATGCGATGAGCGTTCGATTGAACGCAATCGAGAAGTGAAAAGTGAAAAATTGGCTACCGCTACAACTAATTATTGAGAATTATGTTTAGTCTTGAAAAACTGACTCGAAAGAATATTTGGAATCTTGCGCCCTATAGCTGTGCGCGCAACGAGTTCTCTGGCACCACGGCCACCGTGTTCCTGGATGCCAACGAGAACCCCTACGGCATAGACAACCTGAACCGCTATCCTGACCCCCTGCAGCTGGAAGTAAAGAAGCTCATCGAGAAGGTCAAGGGCATTCCTACAGCATACACCTTCCTGGGCAATGGCAGCGATGAGGCCATCGACCTGATGTACCGTTGCTTCTGCGAACCCAAGGAAGATAATGTGGTGGCTATCGAGCCCACCTACGGCATGTACAAGGTATGTGCCGATATCAATGATGTGGAGTATCGTCCCGTATTGCTCGACGAGAACTACCAGATTACAGCCGACAAGCTCCTCGCAGCCTGCGACGCCCACACCAAGGTTATCTGGATCTGCAGCCCCAACAACCCCACCGGTAATGATATCAACCGCGACGAGATTGTGAAGGTGCTCAACGGTTTCGAAGGCATTGTCGTGGTCGACGAAGCCTATAGCGACTTCTCTGCCCAGCGCCCCCTGCGCTTCGAACTGCCCCGCTACCCCAACCTCGTGGTGCTCAACACCCTGAGCAAGGCATGGGCCTCTGCCGCTATCCGCCTGGGCATGGCTTTCGCCTCACCCGCCATCATCGACATCCTCAACAAGGTGAAGTATCCCTATAATGTCAACCTCCTCTCACAGCAGCAGGCCATCAAGGTGCTGAGCGACCCCGACGAGGTAGACCGCTGGGTACAGCTCATCATGCAGGAGCGCACCCGTATGATGCAGGCCTTCAGCCAACTGTCTATCTGCGAGAAGGTATATCCCACCAATGCCAATTTCTTCCTGACAAAGGTCACGGATGCCCAGCGCATCTACGACTACCTGGTCAGCCAGGGCATCATCGTGCGCAACCGCACCCGCGTGCAGCTCTGCAACAACTGCCTGCGCATCACCATCGGCACCCGCAACGAGAACAGCGAGCTAATAGGTGCCCTCCGTCAGTACAAATAAAATTCCCCCTCTATAACAACAAAAAGCGCACCCCTCCCGGATGCGCTTTTTTTATCTTGCATCTTCCCTCTTACATCTTCAGCCCTCAGCCATCAGACATCTTACATCTTAAGCATTTCCACCACCTTCACATCCGCTGGAAGCCAGTCGACGGTGTCCAGCTGATCCTTCGTGAGCCAGCGGGCGGCCTCATGCTCCTTTAATGTTAGTGAGCCACTCTCCACGTGACACCAAAAACAATGCATGGTGAGATGGAACTGCGGGTAATCATATTCCACGGTCTGCATCAACCGTTCCACCACGATTCTCGTTTCCAGCTCTTCCCATATCTCACGCTTCAGCGCCTCCTCAGGTGTTTCCCCAGCTTCCATCTTTCCGCCCGGGAATTCCCAACCGTCTTTATAGTCGCCATATCCTCGCTGAGTGGCAAAGATGCGACCCTCGTCATCATGCATAATTGCTGCTACAACTTCTATGTGTTTCATTATCCTACTGACCTATGTTTTGCTATATTCAACATTAATGCTGGCATTGGTGTTTTCAATCGCCATATAATTTCCATTGGCTTTGCACCGCAAAGTTACAAAAACTTTATGAGATTGTTGTAATTTCAATTGGATATTTCAAGATATTATTACCCTTTCGAAGAAAAAAAAAGGGTTGGTGAGGAAAAAGAAGGAGAATTAAAGAAAAAGAGGACAGAAAATGTAGCGGAATATCTATATAGCTGAAATCATGAAATGACCCGAGTGATTTCATGACTTGAGCTAATTCGATGAATTCACTCGAGTGAAGATTTTGGGGGTATTATGAATACATTAAACATTAAATATGAAACATTAAATTACGACTTGATATTTTTTTTGGGGGGGATAAGGAGAAACGTCGTTTCTCGATGAGCAACACGTCGTTTTTCAGACAGAGAGACGACGTATTGCTTCCTGTAATACAGGCTAACATGATGAAAGATTTTTATTTACATGCTGCATATCTCTTCCGCCATTTGGTTCAGGGCTACGCAATCGGCGCGACTGATGTGGCGCTTGGTGGCATCATAGGGCCAGGGGCTTAACAGGAGGACGCGACCTGAGGCACAGGCATCGAAAAGGGCGTCGGAGGGCTTAAAGAAATCCCGGAAGCCATTATCGAGAAGTATGATAAAAGGGCGTTGTTCGCGCAGCAGCACTTGCATCACCATCTTCTCTTGGGTAGAGATAAAAGGCGATACCATCACGACGCCTTGGCGGGCCTTCAACACGCAAGAATTCATGTAGTTGCGCAGGGACTCTGTCTCGCCATGCTCAGCTGCCGCCACCATCGCACTACGCACGTGGACGGGAGCAAAGATCTGGGCCATCAGCAGCATGGTATTTCCTACGCCATCATAGCTGCGGCCATGGATGATGATATCCCTCTGCACATGAAAGAAGCCGGGCTTCAGGCGCTTGGTGGCCAGGCGCTGAGGGTTCATCTGTACATAGCGCATCATAGTATGAAGCTGACCGCGGCGCGACAAAGGGCGGATAAAGGGCCTCTCGGTGAAGATAGGAAAGGGCCAGGTGGGGGCTTGGGGCGTTGACCCCGAATTGAATTCGGGAGGAACTGCCAAAGGACGGGAAACAGGAGAAACGGACGAAGGGCCAGACGCGGGAGGAACTGCCAAAGGACGGGAAACAGGAGAAACGGACGAAGAGCCAGACGCGGGAGAGACGGACAAGGTGTATGCCCTACCCAGTTTTTTAACGCCTTGCCAGTATCCGCGAATCACGCTGCGTATGCTTGTATCCATGACCTGGGTCACCCTAATGATGGCATGCAGATGGTCGGGCATCAGGCAAAACTGGAGGATGCGGATGGCAGGATAGTGGCGGCACATCACGTATAGCTCATCAACAACAGCATTACCCAATGCCGTGCGCTCCACACGCGCCTGGGCAGGGTCGCCGTCGGGTATCACCAACGTCCCTAACAAGGGTTCGCGCGACGGTATCGTCAGCGTGATATGATAGGTACAGATGCCACGCCAGGCTGTGCCGGGCTCTTGCCATTTCCATTTATCTTGCTCCGCCATGAGTTGATTAATTTGATTGGAGTGCAAAGAAGGCTCCCGTTTCTGGGAGCCTTTCTATGTTTACTTTCGGAATAACTTCATGTTTTTCTTCAGGCGCCGCACGGCGCGGTCGCGTATCTGGCGTACACGCTCACGCTTCAACGACATGCGCTCGGCTATCTCGGCCATAGTCTGACGCTCCTCACCAATACCGAAGTAGGCATTGACGACGACGGTCTCGCGCTCGTTGAGCGTCTGCAGCGAACGCTCGATGGCATCCTCCAGACTGGCATTATAGACACGCTGGTCGGCCTGTGGGGAGTCGGCATTGACCAGTACGGACAGCAGACTAACATTGGCCTTGGAACCCAGTGGGGCATCCACCGAACGCGTCTGTCCGTCGCGGGTGCTCTCCACACGCTGCTCGTCGCTCTCCTTGCGCACCGCCTTCTCTATCTGCTGACGGATAAAGACCACGGCATAGTTGACGAATCGCAGTCCGCGCGTGGCGTCAAACTTACGTGCAGCCTTCATCAGACCCAGGTTGCCCTCGCTGACGAGGTCTTCCATAGACAGGCCCTGTCCCTGATACTGGCGGGCAATGACAACGACGAAACGCAGGTTAGCCTCGATCAGGCGGTTCAGCGCCCGCTCGTCGCCCTGAAGGATACGAGCCGAGAGGCGGGCCTCCTGCTCTTCGGAGAGCAGTTGCTCGCGACCAATCTCGTCGAGGTATTTATTCAGTATGCTATCTTCCATTACTAATTTAATATACGCGGGGTCCGAAGATGGTGGTACCGATACGCACCATGGTGGAACCGCTTTGCACAGCGATGTGGTAGTCGTGGCTCATGCCCCAGGAGCGCTCACAGAAGGCATCGTCGGTAGCGAAATACTGCTGTTTCACCTCGTCGAAGAAACGGGCAGCCGTCTGGAACTCCTGCGCTATCTGCGCCTCGTCGTCCACATTCGAAGCCATCATCATCAGTCCGCAGATCTGGACGTGCTCCATCTGTCGCCACTCGCCATCGGCCAGCAGCTGGCGGCAGGCATCGAGGGTGAGTCCGTATTTCGTAGCCTCCTCAGCGATATGCAGTTCCAGCAGCACGCGCACCACCCTACCGGCCTTGGCAGCCTGTTTCTCGATTTCGCGCAACAGCTTCAGCGAGTCCACCGCCTCGATCATCGAGATATAAGGGGCGATATACTTCACCTTGTTGGTCTGCAGATGACCGATGAAATGCCACTCGATATCGCTGGGCAACGACTGCACCTTGCGGGACAGTTCCTGCTCGTGGCTCTCGCCAAAGACGCGCTGGCCCTCCTCGTAGGCCGCAGTAATATACTCCTCGGGGTGGAACTTACTGATAGCCACGAGCTGCACCCCCTGAGGGAGCGACTGACGCACTTCGTTTAATTTCTCTTTAACAGGATACATAAAGCGGTAGCAAATTTTTCACTTTTCACTTTTCACTTTTCACTTTTCACTTTTCACTATTCCCTTTACCCTTCGTATTCGGGTTTATCGTCCTGCTTACTGGCCTTTGCCAGGTGCTCGAAAACATCCATGAGCGTGGTCTCGTTGACGCTGACGATAGAATAGTCGATCATGGTGCCACCCATCACCTCTTCCAGGTTTTTCACGGCACCATTGAACGAACCGGCCTGAACCAGGTAGTTCACGTTAGAGCGCTTCTCCTTCTCAGTCTTCTCGTCGAGCGTGATAAACTGCAGTTTTGCCTTGTACCAGCGGTCGGCCATCTCCTGGTCGCTGAAGAAGATCTCGCCATAAGGCGCCTTCTTGATGTCGGTGACATTGAACTCACCACTGATATATGAAGACATCTCCTCGATGATACGCTCCTCGGCCTCGCTGAAGCTCAGGGCATCCACCACATAAGCCTCGGTGACCTTCTTCTGCATACCATCTTCCATTGTCTTCTCATAACGAATCTTGCATTCAAACCATGTTGCTGTTCTACTTCTCATCATTTTCTTTTATCTATTTATTATCATTTTCCTTTGCCTTGATATAGCCATGACGGCTGAGCCCCTTTTGCTTCTGCTGGGTGAGCTGCTCCACGATCTCGTGACCGATGCGGCCAGCCAGACCGTCGGGCAAGCCAGCCTCGCCAGCCAGTTCTTTTTGCACCTTGAGCAGTTCCTCGGCCATAGACTGAGAATTGGCCATGAAGGTCTTCTCAGACGACCCCATGTGTTTGCTGTTATAAACCTTCGAAAGAATCTCATCGGCAGCTTTCTGGTAACGCTTACGGTAAATCATCTCAGCCTTTTGCATCAGCGCTTCATCAGAGAGATCTATTGTATCAGCCAGAAATGCCGTATCCTCCTCCAGTTCGTCACTACTAAAGAGGTCATTAGTCTGCTGTTTAGCCGGTTCTACGAACTCTATATTGTTAGTAACCTCGGGCAGCGTGTCTACATAGATATAGACGGCCAGCAGAGAGACGAGCACGCTGGCAGCCATCAGCACGGCAGAGCGTCGCATACTGCGCTTCTGACTGATAGCCTTGTGCATCTCGTCGAGCGACTTATAGCGCTTCCTGGGCTCCTCGGCCGTGGCCTTCTTCACCACCTGCTTATACTCGAAAGGCATGGAGCCCTGCTCGTAGAGGAAAGCGATGAGCTTACCCAGGGAATAGACATCGCTGCGCCCGGTAGCCTCCTCACCGGCAAGCACCTCGGGAGCCACATAGTCCTCGGCCCCGGCAAAGAGTGCCTTCTGGTCGGTCATGGCCTTATAGAACGAGCCATGGGAGAGCAGGAAGGGATGATTGTCGCTCTTGCGCACAAAGATATTGTTGGGCGCATAGCAGAGCTGGAACACGCCCTCCTCATTGAGCTTGGCACCAAACTCAATCAGCGGTTTCACGATGCTGTCCACAAACCCCTTGCCGGCCAGGGCAGCGGGATTCTGGTCGAGGAGAGATGCCAGCGTCAGGAACTGTCCCTGCTCCAGTTCGAGTTCATAGAGCTGGTCATTGCTGTCCTGATGCACCTCGTAGTGGAGCTGCTGCTTGCCACGCTGGCGCACAGACCACTGCTGTTCCTGCTTCAGGGCTTCGCAGAACACGATACTGTCGGTCAGCTCCGGTCTTAACTCAATGACATAGCGGTATTTACCATCCACCTGACGGCGATAGTAACTGCCCAGCGGGGTTGACTCACGGTGGGGTTTCTGTCCTTCCTGAACATTCAGCATTTCCTCGAAATTCATATGATGTGCGCTTTATTTTGACGTGCAAAAATACGCATAAAATCCGAAATGAGCAAGCAAAAGCCGTTTTTTTCAGATTTATTTGTTGTTATGTCGGAAGAAAATCGTATCTTTGCACGCAATTATAAAAATAGCACATAAACAAGATGCCAGAAATATCAGTACGAGGACTGGAGATGCCAGAGTCGCCAATCAGAAAATTGGCTCCGCTGGCTGTTGCCGCAAAGAAACGCGGAACGAAGGTGTATCACCTGAACATTGGTCAGCCCGACCTGCCCACACCGCAGGTGGGACTGGATGCGTTGAAGCAGATAGACCGTTCTATCTTGGAGTACTCACCATCGCAGGGCTATCAGAGCTACCGCGAGAAACTGGTGGGCTACTACGCGAAATACAACATCAACGTCACGGCCGATGATATCATCATTACCAGCGGCGGTAGTGAGGCGGTGCTCTTCGCGTTCCTGTCGTGCCTGAATCCTGGCGACGAGATTATCGTGCCAGAGCCTGCCTATGCCAACTATATGGCCTTCGCCATCTCGGCCGGTGCCAAGATACGCACCATCGCCACGACGATTGAGGAAGGCTTCTCGCTGCCCAAGGTGGAGAAGTTTGAGGAGCTGATCAACGAGCGCACACGTGCCATCATGATCTGCAACCCCAACAACCCCACGGGCTACCTGTACACCCGCCGCGAGATGAACCAGATACGCGACCTGGTGAAGAAATACGACCTGTATCTCTTCTCTGACGAGGTGTATCGCGAGTATATCTACACCGGTTCGCCCTATATCTCGGCCTGTCACCTGGAGGGCATCGAGCAGAACGTGATCCTGATTGACTCCGTGTCGAAGCGCTACTCTGAGTGCGGTATCCGTATCGGTGCGCTGATCACTAAGAATAAAGAGGTACGCGCAGCCGTGATGAAATTCTGTCAGGCCCGCCTCTCTCCCCCACTCATCGGACAGATTGTGGCCGAGGCATCGCTGGATGCACCCGAGGACTACTATCGCGACGTGTATGATGAGTACGTGGAGCGCCGTAAGTGCCTGATTGACGGACTGAACCGTATTCCCGGCGTCTATTCGCCTATCCCCATGGGCGCTTTCTATACCGTGGCCAAACTGCCTGTTGACGATGCGGAGAAGTTCTGCCGCTGGTGCCTGTCGGAATTTGAGTACGAAGGACAGACGGTGATGATGGCTCCCGCAGCCGGTTTCTACACCACGCCAGGCGCAGGCATCAACCAGGTGCGTATAGCCTACGTGCTGAAGAAGGAGGACCTGATGAAGGCACTCGTGGTGCTGCAGAAGGCTCTGGAGGCTTATCCGGGGAGGGTCATGGAAAAGTAAAAGTGAAGAGTGAAAAGTGAAAAATCGGCTACCGCTGTAGAGTGAACTTCCCATTATTCATAGCCAAGAGAATTTATAGCGACAAGGGCGACCGCCGCAAGGTGAGCCGCCCGGCTATTCGTATAGCTACCATCGGCGTGGCCATAGGACTGGCTGTGATGATTATCACGGTGAGCGTGGTGCTGGGCTTCAAACATGCCATCCGCGAAAAGGTGGCAGGCTTCGGCAGTCATATACAGGTGTACAACGTGCAGGCTACGGGCTACCCCATCTGCATCAATGACAGTACGCTGGCGGCCTACGAGGCGGTAGAGGGCGTGCGCCATGCGGAGCGCTTCGCCATGACGCAGGGCATCCTGAAGACCGACGAGGACTTCCTGGGCGTGATGCTGAAAGGTATCGGACAGGAATACGACACGACCTTTATCAGCGAGAACCTGGTAGAGGGAACGCTGCCGCAGTTCTCGGACAAAAAGACCAAATATCCGCTGGTCATCTCGAAGAGCATCGCCAAGAAACTCCGCGTGAAGACGGGCGACAAGCTGTTTGCCTACTTCATAGGCCAGGACGACGTGCGCGCACGCCGGTTCACCATCTGCGGCATCTACCAGACCAACATGAAGCGCTTTGACGACCAGATATGCCTGACGGACCTGTACGTGACGCAGCGGCTCAACGGATGGGACAGTCTGCAATGCTCGGGTGCCGAGTTGCTGGTCAACGACTTTGAACAGCTGAAGCCTACGAACATGAACGTGCTGCGCGCGCTGAAGGGACAAACCGACCGCGACGGCAACACCAGCGTGAGCTACAGCATCACGGAGGTGTATCCGCAGGTGTTCTCCTGGCTGGAACTGCTGGATGTCAACGTGTGGATTATCCTGGGACTCATGGTCTCGCTGGCTGGATTCACCATGATCAGCGGCCTCCTTATTATTATATTGGAACGCACGCAGATGATTGGCATCCTGAAGGCACTGGGCGCAGGCAACGGCAGCATCATCAGTACTTTCATGTACTATGGCATCATGATTACCGGGCGCGGCATGCTGTGGGGCAACGTGCTGGGCATAGGACTGGTACTGCTACAGCAATACACGGGCATCATCACGCTCGACGCCCAGACATACTATGTGAGTGAGGCACCCATGGAACTGAATCCGCTGCTGATTCTACTCATCAATCTGCAGACAATCATGTCGTGCGCCGTGGTACTTCTGCTGCCCTGTATTCTGATACTTTTCATCCATCCGGCACGCTCGATGCACTACGAATAATTCGAAAAGTTGCGCATATTAGTCTATTTTTCCTTAATTAACAAAAACGTCTAAAAAATTGCACGATTTTTTTTGAAATGTGCAAAAAATATCGTACCTTTGCACAAAATTTTGAAAATTGTGCAATGAGCTCAAATATTAGCTTCAACAAGTATATTTACGACGCCATCATCAACAACTGGGACGCTGATGCCTTGACTGATTTTCAGGGACAGACGTTGCAGTTTCACGACGTAGCCCGTAAAATAGAAAAACTTCACATCGTCTTTGAGAACTGTGGCATTGAGAAAGGAGACAAGATTGCCATCTGCGGACGTAACTCTGCCCACTGGGCCGTGACCTTCCTGGCAACCCTGACCTACGGAGCCGTGGTAGTACCCATCCTCCATGAATTCAATGCCGAGCAGATCCATAACATCGTGAACCACTCTGGCGCCAAGGCCCTCTTCGTGGGCGACTTCGTGGCCAAGGAGATTGACCCTGAGCAGATGCCCGCACTTGAAGGTATCGTGTTCCTGCCCGATTTCTCATTGATGGTATCACGTTCTGAGAAACTGACGTATGCCCGCGAGCATCTGAACATGATGTTTGGCGAGAAGTATCCCAAGGCTTTCAGGAAAGAGCACGTACGCTATCACGAGGATTCGCCCGAGGAACTGGCGCTGATCAACTATACCAGCGGTACCACGGGATTCTCGAAGGGCGTGATGATTCCCTATCGCGCCATCATGGGCAACCTGACCTTCTGTCTGCGCCATCTGGGTGCGGTAGTGAAGGCCGGCGACCCCATGCTCGACATCCTGCCCATGGCCCACA
This sequence comes from Prevotella communis, assembly GCF_022024115.1. Classification (NCBI taxonomy): domain Bacteria; kingdom Pseudomonadati; phylum Bacteroidota; class Bacteroidia; order Bacteroidales; family Prevotellaceae; genus Prevotella; species Prevotella communis. The sequence goes on along the minus strand of NZ_CP091792.1, from coordinate 1,573,300 downwards.
TGTATGGTCTGGCCATCGAGTTTGTGTTCGGTTTCTGCAACGGTTGTCACCTGTTCTTCCTCAACCGCCTGCCATCGCCCACGCTGATTGCCCAGGCCTTCACGGAGGTACGCCCTACCCTGGTGGTATCGGTACCCCTGATTATCGAGAAGATTATCCGCAAGAAGGTGTTCCCCATCATACAGACCAACAAGATGAAACTGCTGATGGCCATGCCTATCGTATCCACGAAGGTGAAGAACCGCATCTGTCAGCAGGTGTACGAGGCCTTCGGCGGCCGCGCCTACGAGGTCATCGTGGGTGGTGCGCCCCTGTCGAAAGAGGTGGAGCAGTTCCTGATGAGCATCGGATTCCCCATCACCGTGGGCTATGGAGCCACGGAGTGTGCCCCGCTGATCAGCTATCGCGACCATAAGGAGTTTGCCGCCAGCTCATGCGGCTGTCCGGTGGACGACATGGAGGTGCGCATCCTGAGCGACGACCCGCAGAACATCCCCGGCGAGATTATCACACGCGGCAAGCACGTGATGCTGGGCTACTACAAGAACGAGGAAGCCACGCAGCAGGTCATCGACAAGGACGGCTGGTATCACACGGGCGACCTGGGTACGATGGATGAGAAGCAGAACATCTTTATCCGCGGACGTATCAAGAACATGCTGCTGGGTGCCAGCGGACAGAATATCTATCCTGAGGAGATTGAGGATAAGCTGAACTCCATGCCGATGATTGCAGAGAGTCTGGTGGTGCAGGACGGCGACAAGCTGGTGGCAATGATCTATCCCGATCAGGACGAGGTGGTGAACTTCTCACAGGAGGAACTGGAGGCCGTGATGGACCAGAACCGCGAGAACCTGAACGCCCAGTTGCCTGCCTACAGTCGCATCAGCCGCATCGTGCTGCGCGACGAGGAGTTCCAGAAGACACCTAAGAAGAGCATCAAGCGTTATCTTTATCATGCATAAACAAATCTAAGATATGGAAACAATACCAAGTTTTAATAAACTCATACAGGAAAGTATCATCGCCAACTGGGATGCAGATGCGCTGACCGACTATAAGGGACAGACATTGCAGTTCCACGACGTAGCCAGAAAGATAGAGAAGGTGCACATCCTTTTCGAGAACTCAGGCGTACAGAAAGGTGACAAGATTGCACTCTGCGGACGAAACAGCAGCCAGTGGGCTGTGGCTTTCATCGCCACGCTGACCTACGGTGCCGTTGCCGTGCCCATCCTGCACGAATTCATGCCCGAGCAGATTCATAATATCGTGAACCACTCTGATGCGAAGCTGCTCTTTGCCGGCGACTATGTGGCTGGCATCATCGACCCTGAGCAGATGCCTCACCTGGAGGGCATCATCCGCAATACGGACTACTCGCTCATCGTGTCGCGCTCGGAGAAGCTGACCTATGCCCGCGAGAACCTGAACGCCCTCTATGGACAGAAGTATCCTAAATACTTCCGTCAGGAGCATATCAACTATTACATCGAGCAGAGTCCTGACGAGCTGGCCCTGATCAACTATACCAGCGGTACCACAGGCTTCTCAAAGGGTGTGATGATTCCCTACCGTGCGCTGTGGTCGAACTACGACTTTGCATGCAACGTGCTGGGCTCTACGATCAAGAAGGGTGATAACATCATCTCGATTCTGCCCATGGCGCATATGTATGGCATGGCCTTCGAATTCCTGTTCGAATTCCTGCATGGCTGCCACGTGTTCTACCTGAACCGCACCCCGTCGCCTGCCATCATCGCGCAGGCCTTTGCCGAGGTGAAGCCGAAGATTATCATCGCCGTGCCCCTGGTTATCGAGAAGATTATCCGCAAGAAGGTGTTCCCCAAGATTCAGAACAACCGCATGCGCCTGCTCCTGCAGATGCCTATCATCTCTATGAAGGTTCGCGAGATGATCTGCAAGGAGGTGCTCAAGGCCTTTGGCGACAATGTATACGAGGTGATTATCGGTGGTGCTGCCTTCAACCAGGAGGTGGAGCAGTTCATGCACCGCATCAACTTCCCCTACACGGTGGGCTATGGTGCCACGGAGTGTGCCCCGATTATCTGCTACAGCGACTGGCACTCGTTCGTGCCCGGCTCTTGCGGACGTTCGGTAATCCACATGGAGGTGAAGATCGACTCTCCCGATCCTGCTACGATTCCTGGCGAAATCCTGGCCCGCGGCCTGAACGTGATGCTGGGCTACTACAAGAACGAGGAGGCTACGGCAGAGACCATCGACAAGGACGGCTGGTATCACACGGGCGACCTGGGTACGATGGATGTCAACGGCAACGTATTCATCAACGGACGTTCGAAGAACATGCTGCTGGGTGCCAACGGACAGAATATCTATCCTGAGGAGATTGAGGACAAGCTGAACTCTATGGCCATGGTGGTAGAGAGCATCGTGGTGCAGCGCGACACCAAGCTGGTGGCACTGGTACACCCCGACCTCGACGAGGCCAAGAACATGGGCTTCACGATGGACGACCTCGCTGGTATCATGGAGCAGAACCGTAACACGCTGAACGAGGCGCTGCCTGCCTACGAGAAGATTTCGGAGATTGAAATCCACGAGGAGGAGTTTGCCAAGACACCTAAGAAGAGTATCAAGCGCTACCTCTACAAGTAAGGAAGCCTACTTTTCGCTGATTATATCAGACTGTTTGCTTAAAAAGTTTGGTCTTTAGACTGGGAAAGACTAACTTTGCAGGCAAACAGTCTTTTTTTGATAACATCAAAACGAACACAAAAATGAGGAAACTGGTTCTAACCACCCTGATAACACTGGGCACACTCCAGGCGCAGGCCTATGACTACCCGTATCTGGTATTCCAGAATACGGAGGGCACGACGACGGTCCTCGCCGTGGAGCAGCTCTCTATCACAATCAGCAACGGACAACTCGTGGCCACGAATGCCGACGGCACACAGTCGTTGCCGCTGACCGACCTCAGCAAAATGTACTTCACCCAACAGGCCGACCTGACCGGCATCAGTAATGCCGGCACGCAGGAGGAAGAGGTTGTGGAGATCTTTACTACTGGAGGAGTCAAACTTGGTAAGTATCTGAATGTCAACGAAGCAAAGATTTCTCTTAAACCCGGGCTTTATATCCTGAAGAGCAAGCAGAAATCCTTTAAGATAGTGGTAAAATGAAGAAGATATATAGCCTCATCACAGCCCTGGTACTCACTATCGCAGTACAGGCTCAGACGCTGAACGTGGTATCGGGCGGCGTCACGTATCAGTTTCCCGCGGAGAAAGCCGGCGAGATGAACTACGCCAGCGGGACCACGCTGACCATCATGGACAAGGCGTTCGCTGTCGGCGATATCAGCAGGATGTATATTGATGCCACGGAAGTGACGGACAACAGCGTCAGGATTACCTACGACGGCACGACGGCAAGCGTCAGCATCGCCGGCAATATCGCCGCCTATGTCAGCGCATCGGTCAATGGCGGGCACGTCAGCATCAGTCAGGCCAACACGGCCGACATCGATGGCGACGAGATAACGTATATCCTCAAAGGCAGTACCGAAAACGGATCGCTGACCCTCGACGGCGCCTATAAATGTACGGTACAGTTGGCCGGCATCACGATGACCAACCCCAGCGGGGCTGCCATCACCATCAACAACAAGAAGCGCATCCAGCTCAGCGTGAAGAAGGATACGGAGAATACGCTCACCGACGGGGCCAGCGGCGACCAGAAAGCATGTATATACAGCAAGGGACAACTGCAACTGCAGGGCAACGGCACGCTGAATATCTACGGCAAGACGGCGCATGCCCTGAAGAGTGGCGACTATATCACCATCAAGAACCTGACGCTGAATATCCTCTCGGCCGTGAAGGACGGTATCTCGTGCAACAAGTATTTCCAGATGAAGAGTGGCAGCGTCAGCATCAGCGGCGTGGGCGACGACGGCATCAACGTGGACCTGGAGGAAGACGATGAGACGACAGCCCAGACAGAGGATCATGAGGACGAGAACTCGGGCACGCTGTATGTGGACGGTGGCACGCTGGTCATCAACAACAGTGCGGCACCCACCATCGAGAATGGCGAGGTGAAGGGTGCCAAGGGCATGAAGGCGCTCTGCATGGCCCTGAATGCGGGCGATATCACCATCAACATGAGCGGTAACGCCTCGAAGGCTATCCGTTGCGGCGACGGCACAGAGACGACAAGCGGTGGCAACAACTGGGGATGGGGCGGTCCCGGCGGCATGGGCGGAAGTACGAAGTGGACGGACGTCACGGGTTCCTACACCCAGGGCAAGCCCGACGGTACCGGTCCGAAGCTGACCATCCGTCAGACGGGTTCTACCTACAGTTCCTCATCGGCCAAGGGCATCAAGGCTATCTGTGCGGTGACCATCTATGGCGGCGAGACGGATATCTACACGAAATCAGACGGAAGTGAAGGTCTGGAGTCAAAGACCAGCATCGATATTCAGGGCGGCAAGCACTATTTCCAGTGCTACGACGACTGTATCAACTCTACAGGAAAGATTATGTTCAACGGCGGCGTCACGGTGTGCTACTCCAACGGTAACGATGCCGTAGACTCCAACGCAGGCACCACGGGGGCCATCACCATCGGCAACGGCGTGGCCTTTGCCTACACCACCAAGGGTGATCCCGAGGAAGGCTTCGACTGTGACAACAACTCGTATATCCAAATTACGGGTACGGGCATCGGCATCAGCGCCGGCGGCAGTCAGGGCGGAGGCGGCGGTCGCGGCAGTTCAAGTGGCAACACCATCTCGAACGCCAAACAAGGCTATGCCTTTGTCACCAGCACCATCAGTTACACGAAGGGTCGCTACTACACCCTGGCAGATGCCTCGGGCAACAACCTCGTGACCTACAGTTTTGATGGGTCCTGTAGCAGCAAGCTGGCGCTGTTCACGGCTACGGGAATGGTCAAGGGCTCCACATACAACGTGAAATACAGTACCACGGAACCTACCGATGCCACCACAGCTTGGCACGGCCTGTATCTGGGGGCCACACATCAGGGAACATCTAGTGTCGCTTCAATAACTGCCAAATAATTTATGACGTCTGCAAAGGCAGACAGCAAATATCTCCTCCAAAATTTGGAGTTGTAAGAGAAAGTTCGTAATTTTGCATTATGAATATTATCGAACGATTTCTGAAGTATACTCAATTTGATACACAATCAAATGAGGAGAGCGATAGCGTGCCAAGCACCAGCAAGCAATTGGTGTTTGCACGCTTTTTGTATGAAGAGTTGAAACATGAGGGACTGGAGGATGTGACCCTGGACGACAAGGGATACATCTATGCCACGCTGCCCGCCAATATCAAGGATAAAGTGCCCGTGATAGGATTCATTTCCCACTATGACACCAGTCCCGACTGCAGTGGCGCCGATATCAAGCCGCGCATCGTGAACAACTACAGCGGCGGGGATATCGAACTGTCGGAGGGTATCTACCTCTCACCAGATAAGTTCCCAGAACTGCTGCAGCATACGGGCGAGGACCTGATTGTGACGGACGGACACACCTTGCTGGGTGCCGACGACAAGGCTGGTATTGCCGAGATTGTGCAGGCCATGGTATTCCTGAAAGCCAACAAGCACATCAAGCACGGTAAGATACGTGTGGCGTTCAATCCCGATGAGGAGATTGGCATGGGTGCCCACCATTTCGACGTAGAGAAATTCGGATGCGAATGGGCCTACACGATGGATGGTGGCGACGTGGGCGAACTGGAGTATGAGAACTTTAACGCCGCGTCTGCCAAGATTACCATCAAGGGCGTGAGTGTTCACCCGGGATATGCCAAGGGAAAGATGCTGAACGCCAGTCTGCTGGCAGCGGAATTTGTCAGTATGATGCCTGCCAACGAGACGCCTGAGACGACGGAAGGCTATCAGGGTTTCTATCACCTCACGGGCATGCAGACACAGACCGAACAGGCCAGACTGTCGTATATCATCCGTGACCACGACCGCGAGAAATTCGAGGACCGCAAGCGTTTCATCAAACGCGTAGCTGAAGAGATGAATGCGAAATACGGCGAGGGAACGGTCAGCATCGAGGTCTGCGACCAGTATTACAACATGAAGGAGAAGATTGACCCGCAGATGCATGTCGTCGACCTGGTACTGAAGGCCATGCAGGAAGCTGGCGTGGCACCCAAGATCAAGCCTATACGCGGTGGTACGGACGGTGCCCAACTCTCGTTCAAGGGTCTGCCCTGCCCCAACATCTTTGCCGGTGGCATCAACTTCCACGGTCCGTACGAGTTTGTGCCTGTACAGTCTATGGAGAAAGCCATGCAGGTCATCGTCAAACTGTGTGAACTCACCGCACAATACAACAAATAGCGCCATCCCAGGAAAGGATTGCGCCTCATCTAACAACACGTAGAGTCTATGGCAGAACTTCCCGCATTGATAGAAGACCTTGCCCTGATACTGATGGTGGCTGGTGTCGTGACGCTGGTATTCAAGAAATTGAAGCAGCCCCTGGTACTGGGCTATATCGTAGCCGGTTTCCTAGTGTCGCCCCACATGCCCTATACCGCATCGGTGGTGGACATGTCCAACATCCATCTGTGGGCGGATATCGGCGTGATGTTCCTGCTGTTCTCCCTGGGACTGGATTTCTCTTTCAAGAAAATCCTGAAGATGGGAGCATCGCCTGTCATCTCGGTGATATGCATCATCTTCGCCATGTCCCTGCTTGGCGTCATCGTAGGACAGTCGTTTGGCTGGTCGCGCATGAACTGCATCTTCCTAGGCGGTATGCTGGCCATGAGTTCCACGACCATTATCTACAAGGCATTCGACGACCTGGGGCTGCGCCAACAGCAGTTTGCCGGTCTGGTGATGAGCGTGCTGATACTGGAAGATATCCTGGCTATCGTGATGATGGTGATGCTGAGCGCCATTGCCAGTGGCAACAATCCCGACAGCGGACAGATGCTGGGCTCCGTGATGAAGATAGGATTCTTCCTGGTACTCTGGCTGGTGGTGGGCATCTTTGCCATCCCCCTCTTCCTGCGCAGGGTACGTAAGCTGATCAATAACGAGGTATTGCTGATTGTATCCCTGGGACTCTGTTGCGCCATGGCCGTATTCTCTACGAAGGTAGGTTTCTCGTCGGCCTTCGGAGCCTTTATCATGGGCAGCATCCTGGCTGAGACGATAGAGGCAGAACGTATTGAGAAGCTGGTGGAACCGGTGAAGAACCTGTTTGGCGCCGTCTTCTTTGTGTCAGTAGGTATGCTGGTTGACCCGCAGATACTGATAGACTATGCCCTGCCCATCTTCGTGCTGGTGATGACCATCATCATTGGCCAGGCTATCTTCGGCTCCATCTCGTTCATGTTGGGCGGCGAGTCGCTGAAGTCGGCCATGCGCTGTGGTTTCTCGATGGCTCAGATAGGTGAATTCTCGTTTATCATTGCTTCGCTGGGACTCTCATTGGGCGTCATCGGCGATTTCCTATATCCGGTGGTGGTGGCCGTATCCGTCATTACAACATTTCTCACACCTTACATGATACGGCTCGCCACGCCGGCTTATAATGCGCTGGAGCCACATCTGCCCACGAGACTTATCAAGATGCTGAACCATCTGTCCATGAGCAGGCCGAACACCACCGAACAGAGCAAATGGAAGCGACTGCTCATCCAGATGAGTATCAACACCATCGTATACAGCATTCTCTCCATTGCCGTCATTGCGCTGATGCTGACATTCTTCCACCCTATCATGATTCAGATGTTTCAGGAGGAATGGTACGGTCCTGCCATCACAGGCGTCATCACCATCATCCTGATGGCTCCGTTCCTGCGGGCCATGGTCATGAAGAAGAACAGGAGTGAGGAGTTCAAGGCCCTGTGGAAGGAAAGCAACCGCAACCGCCTGCCCCTGATATTCACCATCTTGTTCCGCATCATGATAGCCGTGAACTTCGTGTTCTACGTGATCAGCTACCTGACGCATTTCGGGTCTGCCATCCTGATTACGGTGGGATTTGTGGCTGTGATACTCATCATCATGTCGAGGTCCATCAAGCGACGCAGCATCTTGTTGGAACGCCTGTTTATCAACAACCTGCGCTCACGCGATATCGAGGCTCAGGTGCGTGGCAGGAAGAAGCCCCTGTATGAGGGAAAGCTGCTGGACAGAGATATCCATATTGCGGATTTCGACGTGCCTTTCAACTCGATGTGGATGGGACAGACGCTGAAGCAGTTGAACCTGGGACGCAAGTATGGCGTACACATCAGCAGCATCATGCGTGGCGGATGCCGACTGAACATCCCTGACGGCGACTATATCATCTTCCCTGGCGACAAGCTGCAGGCTATCGGCAGCGATGACCAGTTGACCAAATTCCGCAATGCCATAGAGAATGACGTGCTGGGCGAAGACTATGAACTGGAGAAGCGCGAGATGAAGCTGCGCCAGTTTATCATCGCCCAGGACAGTCCGTTTATTGGCAAGACTCTGGAAGAGAGTGGCATCAGAAGCCGTTACAGTTGCATGGTGGTAGGCATGGAGGAAGGAAAGGAGAACCTGTCATCCGTAGGACCCAAGCGCCGCTTTGAAGAGGGAGACATCCTCTGGATTGTAGGTGAGCAGGAAGCCCTGGATGCCCTGATGCTTGCACACCAGTAAGCCTCTTATTCGTTTTAGGAATAAGACAGGATTAATACCACTGGACAGAATTGCTATATCCGCTACGCTTATCGTACTTCAAGGCATCGGTAAGCGTAGAAGCGTTACAACGGAACGAGAAGTTATAGCTGGTATAGGGCGACAGCACTACAGAGCACGACATGTTGAAGCAATGCAGGTCGCGCGAGAGTGATGCCGTGGTCATGGAAATCTTCTTGTTCTCAAAGTCGTAACCGGAAGAGAACGAGATATTCCATCCGTCACTCAGGCGGATATTACCACTCATGTTCAGGTTCTGCGTGAACTTATAAGGATAGCGCATCGTGTTGTAATTGAACTTCTTCACGTCGGTATCCTCACGCATGGTGATACCATAGCCGAAGCTGACAGACCAGGGCATAGAGAAAGGCATGTAACCGTCTTCATCGGTCTCAGCCAGTCCGGCATTCTGCTTCCTGGCGCCATGCTTGGCTTTCTCCATATCGGGGTCAACATTCGACTCGATACTATTGATGTCGTCAAGAGCCGGCTCGTTCTCATCCTTATCCTTCTTATTATCACGCTCACCCCTGAGCCACTTGAAGATCTTGGAGATCTTCTCGTTGGAGATGGTGTACGACAGGTTTTGCGACATACCCTGGAAACGGCCTATCTTACCTTGCTCCCAATAGGTGGTATGCTCGCTGAGACGCGGACGGGCACCTACCGAGTCGGCCTCGTAGACATAGCTGGCAAAGACGGCGTTCATGTTGAGGGTATAGTTCTTCGTGAGCTTCAGACGGATACGGGTAGACAAATCGCTCCAGGGACGGATCTTCGCCGCCATGTTGTACGACATAGATGCACCGAACTCATCAATCAGGCTGATTTTCCTCAACGAGTCATTACGGTCGTACATCTTCATCTCCAGGTTGTTGGACATATCAAAGGCGATGCTACCCGTCTTTCCCTTGCCAGGTACGCCGTAGAGTGAGTTTTGGAAAGGAGAATACTCCACCATCGTCACATTACCCTCGCTATCCGTCTTCTGGTATGTCTCGTAATAGCCATAGCGGGATGCGCTGAAGTCGGGCGCATAGTTCAGGCTGACCTGAGGCGTGAAGACATGACGGATCTTCTGGATCCTGCCGCCCAGGAAACCACGGGGAGGCGTCAGGAAGCCATACAACTTGGTAGAAGCAGCCAGCGACATGTTCCAGTTGTAGACGTTATAGAGACCATAGATGGTATCCCTCTGTTCCGTCGTACCATCCCATGAACGCATAATCTTATTGGTATAAGTGCGGTCCGTGAAATTGAACGATGCCGTCAGGTTGATATAGTTGAGCACGGTGAAGCTGGCACTCACAGGAATAGAGTGCTGCATACCATTGCGCCAGTCCTTGATCAGGTTAGAATGCATCAGCTTATCCTCTTTCGTAGAGATAGAGTTGCTGAAATGACCCGTATACGACATGGCAATCTTCTCGTACCAGCGCTGCTTGCCCACCATATGCTTTCGCTTGAACGGGTAGAAGCGCGAGATAGAGATATTCAGGTCAGGCATCGTCATGGCGATGGTTGAGTCACGCATGTTCTGGTTCAGGTTCATCGTGGTACTCAGACTCATGCCGATGCTTGAGAATGAAGTGCTATAGCTGACAGATGATGTACGCGTAGACTGCGTCATCGTCTGAGGGTTATACATAGAAGTCAGGTTGTTGCGCTCATAACTGCTGGTAGCAAAGTTCACCGATGCCGAGAGCGTAGAATAAGGATTGGCCTTTGCGTCCTGACGATGGCTCCACTGGATCTTGAAGCTCGTTGTCTTGGAATAGTCGGGCAGATTCTTCTCACCCGTCACCGAGTTCTGGTAACTGCCATAGAAAGAGCCGCTATAGCGATAACGCTTGCGGTAATTGGATGCTGCGCTGACACCCCATGAGCCCTTCGTATAGATCTCACCGAGCAGTTTCAGATCCATCTGGTCGCTGATGGCGAAATAGTAACCACCATCACGCAGATAGAAGCCACGCTCAGTCTCGTCACCATAGGTAGGCATGATGAAACCGCTGGAGTAGCTCTTCGTAAAGGGGAAGAAGCCATAAGGAATAGCCAATGGCAGGGGCACATCGCATACCACGAGATAGGCAGGACCGAATACCACATCCTTTCCGGGACGAACCTTTGCGCGTGAGAGCGCCAGGTAGAAGTCAGGATGGGGTTCGTCACATGTCGTATAGCGTCCGTGCTGCAGATAGAGTTCACCATTAGCGCCACGCTTGGAAAGCTGACTGGTGAGGTAGCCCTCCTGCTGCTCGGTATATACCTGCTGGATAAAACCTTTCTTCGTCTTGAAGTTGAAAGCCATCGTATCACTCTGATAAGTATCGTTGCCCATCTGGAACACAGGATTGCCGAAGAGCTTTCCTGAAACGGAATCACGTGCGCCGGTAGCATGAACGAGTGAAGAGTCGAGACTCAGATAGATATTCTCGCTCTGCAGATCCATGTTCTGGTATTTCACATGGGAATTACCAAAGAGATAGGCCATGCCATGGCCGGCCTCATAGAGCAAAGAGTCGTTGGCCGAGAACTCCACGGGAGAATCAATACCATGCTTTCTCTGACGATTGATACTGTCGAGTGCCAGCGAGTCGTCAACAGCCTTATTATGGAGATAGATAGCCAGTTCCAGCGAGTCCATCACCGTGGTGTCACGCTTCAGGGCTGCTGCAGCCTGACGGGCGCCACGCGATATCGTCGTGTCCGAAAAAAGGGAATCAAATGATGCTGGGACCGTATCAAGAGATGCGAGAATAGAGTCAAACAGAATAGAATCGGCCACCTCCAACGAATCGCCATCCAGTGTCCTTGAATTATCCTGATATGGTGTTGAAGGTATTCCCGCCAGCATACAAAGAAAAGCGGAAAGCATTAAAAATATGACCGATTTGCGTTTCACGGGTGCAAAAGTACAAATAAAAAATGAATTATGTTGTCATTTTCGCATTTATTCAAACTTTTTAGCCCATTCAAGGAACTTTTCCACGCCCTCGAGACCGAATTTCTCCAAACTACGGGCTGCATCCGCTACAGACAGCACTCTGTCAGGATGAGATTTCGAGAAAAATTTGTCGGCATAGCATACCAGTTGTTCCTCAAGTGTCTCTGGGGTAAAATCCTCTTCGGGAAGAGGCAGGTTCTGTCGTATAATCTGCTCACGCGTCAGTCCTGTGCCCGTATGGCGTTCGCACACACGCGCATGTTGCGGAAAGCCCTCCTTCCGAAGTATCTCCCCACCAATAAGTCCATGACGGATATAAGGTTCTTCGCCCTCACAGAAGATGCCGGGCGCATGACACCAGCGGATACCGATATCGTGGAGCATGGCAGCCTCTTCAACGAAAGCCCTGTCAAGTTGCAGTTCTGGATGACGCTCACAGGCCAGGATACATTTATCAGCCACCTGGCGCGAATGTTTCATCAGCAGCGCCTTCAAGTCGTCGTCCTCCGGATAGTATTTATCGATCAGAATCTTATAATCCATCATATTAATCATTATCACGATAAGCGTCTACACCGATGGTCTCCTGACTGCCAATGGTCAACTGACGCAAATCATAGTACGACCCGTTGTAGATATTGAAGTCGACAGGCCCCTTGATGCCCGGCAGACTACCTGCATCGGTATGTTGCCAGAACTTCCACTGTCCCTGATACTCCACACTGTCCACATAGTAATGGGCTATCCAGTAAGGATACTGGTCGAACACCGAGTCGTTAAGGTTTTCCATCTTAAATTTATAATAGGTATAAAGGATGGGCTTTACACCATAGTGTTTCTCAACAATCTGCAGCCATTCCAGGACACTCTGCTTGAAGGCTTCCGTTGTCTGCCCCTTAGGCTTATGCTCTACGTCAAGTACTGGAGGCAGGTCACCATTCTCCAGTTTCACGTTGCGGATAAAGAAGCGGGCCTGGTCGGCAGCACTTGAACGGGTGCTGTAAAAATGGTAAGCACCACGTGTAAACCCGTACTCGCGCGCCTGGAAGAAGTTATCCTCGAAATTCTCGTCAACCTTGGTGGCACCCTCCGTAGCCTTTATCATCACAAAACGGATAGGACAATCATCGATAGTGCCCTGATTACGCAGCACCTCCCAGTCTATCTCACCCTGATAGTGACTGACGTCAATACCATGGATGTCAAAACCCTCGGGATAGTTGACCTCACCATAGAGCGCACGCCAGCGGAATCCGTAAGGCGATACAAACAAGTAATAGAAGAAAGCAATATAGACAGAGATGATAGCCAGTCCGCCTATCCACCACGCCCAACGGGGCACATGACGGAGAAGACGTATAAAAAAGCCTGGCTTCTTTCTACGAACAGGCGAAGTCAGACGAGGCTTCTTTCTGCCCGCCTGACTTCGCGATGTAGTGTATTTGGAATGACTTCCTGGCATTATTTGCTCTGCTCAAGAGCCAATGTCTTCGTAGGCTGGTCACAAACCTCTGTGGGACCCCAGTACTGGATAGGACCGGGATAAACGTAAGCTGTCTCACGAGCCCAACGGTCACGCTGTGCAGCAAAGGTCTTGAAGGGTTTGCCGTCCAACTCAACGAGAGCCTTACGGATAACGGGCTTCATCTCACCATTACGCTTCTCCATGTTCATCATCATCGTGATGGGCACACCACCAGCCTTCCACTCGTCGGCAGGAGCAGTCGTATTCTTCACGATAGCCATGTAGCCAGTCTTGCCGGCAGCAATCAGCTGGGCAGCGCTGGTACCCAGGGCATAGCAGTAGTCAGCATCGAAGTTTGAAGGAGCAGCGCAACGTCCCTCGTATCCGAAGAAGTGGTGCTGGGCCGCAAACTTACCAACGAACTTACCCTCGGCCTTCATAGCGTCGAGCTTCTTAGCAACCATCTCTGACAGCAGTTTCTCTGTCTCAATGAGTGACACCTGTACGTTTCCGTGAGGGTCACGGTCAAGAGCCAACTGACGGGCAACACCCTCGGGCAGGCTGTTGAACACAGCGAGGTTCTCGGCTGTGAGGTGACTCTTGGCGAAGTCTACCTGCTCGTCGCGGCTGATATTCTTAGCCTCGGGCAAAGCCAGCACGTCATTCAACTGGGCAATCAGCTTCTTGATGGCAGGGATGAACTCGATAACACCCTCGGGGATAACTACTGTACCGAAGTTGTTACCATCAGCAGCACGAACAGCTACTGCATTAGCAATATATGCTACGATATCATCGAGGCTCATAGCCTTCTCCTCAATCTCCTCAGAAACGAGACAGATATTGGGCTGAGTCTGCAAAGCGCACTCCAGGGCGATGTGAGATGCTGAGCGACCCATCACCTTGATGAAGTGCCAGTACTTACGGGCTGAGTTACAGTCGCGCTCAATGTTACCAATCAGCTCAGAGTAAGTCTTACAAGCGGTATCGAAACCGAATGAAGTCTCAATCTGATCGTTCTTCAAGTCACCGTCGATGGTCTTAGGACAACCGATAACCTGTACGCCATAGTTCTTGGCGGCATAGTACTCAGCCAGCACACAAGCGTTGGTATTAGAGTCGTCACCACCGATAATCACGATAGCCTTGATGCCGAGCTCACGGATAATCTCGAGACCCTTCTCAAACTGCTCTACCTTCTCCAGCTTTGTACGACCAGAACCGATCATATCAAAACCACCAGTGTTACGATACTCGTCGACAATCTCCTTGGTCAGTTCCATGTAGTTGTGGTCTACCAGACCACCAGGACCCAGGATGAAACCATAAAGACGGTTGGCGGGATTCAGACGCTTCACAGCATCAAACAGACCGGTAATCACGTTGTGACCGCCAGGAGCCTGACCACCACTAAGGATAATACCCACATTCATGGGCTCGTAGCTCTTCTCTTCACCGGGAACGAACTCTACGAGAGGCATTCCGTAGGTATTGGGGAAGAGAGCCTTGATTTCTTCCTGGTTGTCAACACTCTGAGTGGCAGCACCTTCTACAGCTTTTACTGCGCCCTTCAATCCACGGGGCAGCTTGGGCTGATAGGCTGCTCTTGCAATCTGCAATGCACTTTTTTCCATACTGTTCTAGAACAATTTATTTGATTAAAAATAACATTTCAAAATCAGGTTGCAAAGGTACGAAATAAAAACGAAAAACACAAAAAATTAAAGAAGTATTTGGTGGATTCAAAATCATTTTGTATCTTTGCAAAGGATTCAACAACTTTAAAGACTATGGCAAACAAGAGATCACTAAAGAAGGCAATAAACCAGATTTGCGAAGAACTATTTACTGAAGGCGTGGCTGCTTCGCTGTATGGAAACGAAGTCAGCAAGGAAAACACAGAGGCATTGCTTGTGGCAGTCGTCAAGACCCAGCGCAACTTCATCAGCCGCGTATCACACCCCGAGCCGGGCATCAAGGCCAGCGCATACTACAAGGATTTGCGCGAAAAGTTTGCCGCTCAAGTCAGCGAAATCGTAGATCAAATAAACAACCTGTAAATGTGGCAGAAATTTTGTAACTGGCTATTGTTCGAGAAAATGGGATGGACAACCGAAGTGACTGAGGAACATCCTGAAAAATACATTATCTGCCTGGCTCCCCATACCAGCAACTGGGACTTCCTCATCGGACAGCTCTACAACGGCGCCAAAGGTCTAGGCAGTAATTTTTTAATGAAAAAGGAGTGGTTTTTCTGGCCATTGGGTCCCATCTTCAAATGGATGGGCGGCATCCCCGTATACCGTCAGAAACATACCAGCATGACAGACTCTATGGCTGAAACAGCCAAACAGACCCCGGTATTCCATCTCTGCATCACCCCGGAGGGCACACGCTCACGTGTGGAGGAATGGAAGAAGGGCTTCTATTTCATTGCCCTGAAGGCAGGCATACCCATCCTGCTCTACGGACTCGACTACGAAAAGAAACACATCAAGTGCACGAAGACCATCATCCCCACAGGTGACCTGGAGGCCGACATGCGCGAAATTAAACTATACTTCAAGGATTTCAAGGGCAAGCGGCCCGAACTGTTTACAATTGGTAATGTCTAGACAAACACCTCTATTTATTATCACACTCCTGCTGGCAGGCATTCAAAGTCTGTCAGCCCAGACTTCATGGGGACATATCGACTATAAGGGTGAGCCATGGGTCAAGAACGTATCACGCCCCTACACTATTGAGCACGGACTCGACGGGCGGCATCTTTCGCTATGGGCCAGTCACGGGCGCTATTTCGACAACAACGAGGGAAAATGGCGCTGGCAGAGACCAGCTCTCTTCGGAACGACGGAAGATCTCTTCACCCAGACCATCGTAATCCCCTACCTCATCCCCATGCTCGAGAACGCCGGAGCGAATGTTTTCACACCACGCGAACGCGACTGGCAGCGCAACGAGATCATCGTAGACAACGACAACATGCCTCCGTTTGTCAACTACCATGAAAGCAACCTGCGCCATCCTTGGGAAACAGCTCCCAGTCAGGGGTTTGCCATTCACCAAGGAACTTATCAGGACAAGGACAATCCCTTCATGGCCGGTACGGCACGCATGGCAGAAACCACGCACAACAGTTCCAAACAGAGTACCGTCACCTATCAGCCCACCATCCCCGAAACGGGCCGATATGCAGTCTATATCAGTTACCAGACCGTAGAAGAGAGCATTGACGACGCCCACTACATCGTCTATCACCAAGGTCAGAAGACTGAGTTCAAGGTCAACCAGCAGATGGGCGGATTCACATGGGTCTATCTGGGTACATTTGATTTTGACGAGGGATGCAGCGAAAGAAACAAGGTCGTAGTATCCAACCTCAGCAAGCACAAAGGCGTAGTCACGACTGATGCCGTCCGCTTTGGCGGTGGTATGGGTAACATAGAACGAGGGGGCGAAACCAGCGGACTGCCCCGTTGTCTGGAAGGCGCACGATATTATGCACAATGGGCAGGAATGCCTTACGAGATATATAGTTGCAAGAATGGCGAGAACGACTATGGCGACGACCTCAACGTGCGTTCCCTGATGACCAACCTGCTTTGTGGCGGTTCTGTTTTTGCACCAGATTCCATTGGTCGTCACGTTCCTATAGAACTGTCGCTGGCCATCCATAGCGATGCAGGCTATACAGAGACTGGTGAGGGCGTCTATGGCTCTCTCTCCATCTGCACCACCAATTATGGCGACAGTTGTTTGGCGGCAGGCATCAGTCGTGAGGCCTCAAGAGAACTGGCCACGGCCCTGCTCAACAACCTGACCGCCGACATGAAATACAGTTATGGCGACTGGACCAGACGTCAGGTAAGAGACCGCAATTACTCTGAGACACGTCTGCCCATCGTTCCCAGCTCCATCCTTGAAACGCTGTCGCATCAGAATTTCGGGGATATGCGCTATGGTCAGGATCCCAACTTCCGGTTCACGTTGGCACGTTCTGTCTACAAGACCATCCTGCGCTATATCACCAGCAAGCACAAGAAAGAGGCTGTGGTACAACCCTTGGCGCCTAATCGTTTCCACATAGAGTTCTCAGAAAAAGCAGGCGAAGCGATTATCAGTTGGCAGGGCGTCATAGACGGACAGGAGCCCTCATCTGCTCCGACGGGCTACGTATTATACATTGCCCAGGACAACAGCGATTTTGACAATGGCACTCTGCTCAGAGGCACTTCCTGTCATGTACAACTGAAGCCCAACGTGCTCTACCGCTTCCGCATAGCAGCCATCAACGAGGGGGGAAAGAGTTTTCCCACTGAGGTTCTCGCCGCACTCTACAACCCCAAATCCACCAAGACCATCATGATAGTCAATGGGTTCAACCGACTCTCATCACCCGCCATCAGTAAGGAGGGACAGGGTTTTGACCTCAACGAAGACATTGGTGTGTCGTATGGCAGGACAGCCGGATGGCTGGGACTACAGCGTAATTTCGACGTCAAGCGCATGGGTATTGAGAACGAGACGGGCTTAGGATATACCACAAACGATTTTCAGGGTATGTTCATTGCCGGCAACGACTTCAACTATGTAGGCACCCATGCCAGTGCCATCCGTTCGGCTGGAGAATACAGTATCGTCAGCAGTTCTTCACTGGCCATTGAAAAAGGCGACTGCGACCTGAACAGATACCAGGCCATTGACCTGCTGTTAGGACTGGAGAAAAATGACGGGCACAGCTTAGTGCCATACAAGAGTTTCCGTCAGGCTATGCAGGAACGACTGAGAGACTATACAGCCTGCGGCGGCAACCTGCTGGTAAGCGGAGCCTATATCGGTTCTGACATGACCAACGACGAAGAGAAGGCATTCCTTGCCGACGTCCTGAAGGTCAGCTACGAGGGAACCAACAACGACCTGAGTGGAGACGTCAAGGGACTTGGCACGACATTCAAGTTCTATCGCCAGCTGAACGAAAAGCATTACGCCGCCCTGAAAAGCGACATCCTGATGCCCACCACCAGCAACGCATTTCCCACGATGGTTTACAACAACCAGACTTGCGCTGCAGTGGCCTATCAAGGTAATGACTACCACGCATTCTCAATAGGTTTTCCCTTTGAATGCATCACAGATAAAGCACTTCAAGGATCAATTATGCGTGGTATATTGAAATTCCTAATTAACAGATAATTATGGCAAAAATTCAAACCAACGCTTCAGGTACAAGAAGCATCGAGGTAAGTGACCAGCACCTGGCTACTATCGAGCAGTACCAACTGCTTCGTGATCTCATCGATTCCAACGGATACGTTGACGAAGACGTACTCGATAAACTGAGGTTTAACATACGCTCCCTTCTTGAATCAGAGACAGGGCGCGACAAGGCACTCCTCGACCTTTGCCTGGATGTAATCTATCATCCCAACATGAAGGCACTGGGACTGCAGAACCTAGTATCACTCTTCCTAGACTGGAAGAAGAACAAAACCGCAAATAATGGAGTATCGGCTGACTGATTTTCTACCGACAACAAAAAAGGAATTAGAACTCCGGGGATGGGATTACGTAGATGTAATCCTGTTTTCGGGCGATGCTTATGTAGACCACCCATCGTTTGGTGCCGCCGTGATTGGCCGCACACTCGAGGCCGCGGGATTCCGTGTGGCTATTGTGCCCCAGCCCGACTGGCACGGTGACTACCGTGACTTCAAGAAATTAGGCAAGCCACGTCTTTTCTTTGGCATATCACCAGGCTGTATGGACTCCATGGTGAACAAATACACGGCTGCACGTCGTCTGCGCTCAGAGGATGCCTATTCCCCTGACGGACGTCACGACATGCGTCCGGAATACCCCACCATCGTCTACACCAAAATCCTGAAGGAGCTATACCCCGACGTGCCTGTAGTACTGGGTGGTATCGAGGCCTCACTGCGTCGTGTGAGCCATTACGACTACTGGAGCGACAGCCTTAAGAAGTGTCTGCTCTGCTATTCGCCTGCTGATATGATTACCTACGGCATGGGCGAGAAAGTTACGATTGAACTGGCACGCCGCCTGGCTGCCGGCGAGAGCATCCGCGATATTCGCGACCTGCCGCAAACCGTTTATCTCTCGCGCAAGGAGGATATCCTGGGCGGCATTACCGATCGCGACATCGTACTCCACTCGCACGAGGAGTGCATGAAGAACAAAAAGGCTCAGGCCGAGAACTTCAAGAATGTGGAGGAGCAATCCAACATGATGCACGCCCAGCGCTTGCTGCAGGGGGTTGACGGACGCTATGTGGTCATTAATCCGCCTTACCCGCCCATGACTACCGAGGAGCTCGACGCATCGTTCGATTTGCCTTACACACGTCAGCCGCACCCCAAATACAAGGGCAAGCGCATTCCGGCTTACGACATGATTAAGTTCTCCGTCAACATCCATCGCGGATGCTTTGGCGGATGCGCCTTCTGTACCATTTCGGCCCACCAGGGCAAGTTTATCACCTGCCGTTCAAAGGAGAGTATCCTGCGCGAGGTAAAACAGGTGATTCAGATGCCCGACTTTAAGGGAAATCTGTCCGACTTAGGTGGCCCATCGGCCAATATGTATGGCATGAGCGGCAAGAATAAAAATGCCTGTGAGAAATGCCGTCGCCCATCATGTGTGCACCCGCAGATATGCCCTAACCTCAACACCGATCACTCTAAGTTGCTCGATATCTATCGTTCGGTAGATGCCCTTCCTGGCATCAAGCACAGCTATATCGGCAGTGGCGTCCGCTACGACCTATTATTATATAAGAGTAAGGATGAGGCCAGCAACAAGGCCGCTGCGGAGTATACCCGCGAACTGATTACCCGTCATGTTTCAGGACGTCTGAAGGTAGCCCCCGAGCACACCAGCGACCGTGTTCTCTACCTCATGCGCAAACCCTCGTTCCAGCAGTTCTACGAGTTTAAGCGCATCTTCGACCGTATTAATCGCGAGGAGGGACTTCGCCAGCAAATCATTCCCTACTTCATCTCCAGCCATCCAGGTTGTCAGGAGGAGGATATGGCCGAATTGGCTGTGATTACCAAGGGACTTGATTTCCACCTCGAGCAGGTGCAGGACTTCACACCAACGCCTCTTACCAATGCCACCGAAACGTGGTACACAGGCTACGACCCTTATACACTCGAACCCGTGTTCAGCGCCAAGACGCCAAAGGAGAAGTTGGCCCAGCGCCAGTTCTTCTTCTGGTACAAGCCCGAGGAGCGTCGTGGCATCGAGCAGTCGTTACGCCGTATTGGCCGTCCCGACTTGATTGCAAAGCTGTATAGCGACATGCCACCATCGCAAGGCGGCTATCGTCCGTCTGGCGAGAAGCGTCCGTATGGCGAACATCGTGCATCGTCAGGCAATAAGCCCAAATCGTATAATCCAAACTTCAACAATGATAATTCTCGAACAAAACCTCGTTCCGAAAAACCCAAAGAAGAAAAGCGAGGACGGCATCGTCGTCACGGATGATTTCATCGCCGTTATCGATGGCTCTACGTCAAAAACCGACAAGCGATACAGTTACTTCAAGAGCAACGGACGCTATGCCATGCAGCTCATCGGGAAATATATCCGCAAAGTGCCAAAGGGTATCTCATGCCACGATTTCTGCATAGGGGTATCCAGACAAATCAATAAGCACTACAAAGAAGCGGACATACCCCGACTGATAGAACACCCTGAGGAAAGACTCACGGCCAGTGCCGTTGTCTATAGCCGTTTGAATCGCGAAATCTGGATGATTGGAGACTGCCAATGCATGGTGGGCGGCACCTTCTACGACAATCCAAAGCCCTACGAACAGGAGTTAGCCGAGCACAGGGCGCAGATTATCAACGAAGGAGCAGAGCCCAGGGAGCACTACCTCGTCAACGACACTGCCCGTCAGCAGATTATCCCACAGATGCTGGAGGCTATGAAGCAGCAAAACATCACTTATAGCGTCATTGACGGCTTCCGCATCCCAGAGCAATATGTGCGTATCATCACCCTCGACTTCCAGCCATGGGAAATCGTACTGGCCAGCGATGGCTATCCCTTCCTGTGCCACACCCTGCAGGAATCCGAGGAAAAACTAGCCTGGCAACGTGAGAACGACCCCCTGAATATCGGTGAGTTCAAAGCCACCAAAGCCTTCACAGCGGGAAATAATTCGTTCGATGACAGGTCATATATCAGATTTAAGGTTTAAAATTTGCATATATCATAAAAAAAGAGTACCTTTGCACTCGCAAATGAGGGCATTCCTCATGCGAGGCTGGTTCCGTAGCTCAGCTGGATAGAGCAACAGCCTTCTAAGCTGTGGGTCTCGGGTTCGAATCCCGACGGAATCACTTAATTACATAAAGCCCTTATTCCTAACAGGAAAGGGCTTTTATAATAATAAGATTTGTAGATGAAACTTATCATCCTGACAAAGGCCACGTTTTTCGTGGAAGAAGACAAGATCCTGACCACTCTTTTCGAAGAAGGGATGGATAATCTGCACTTATACAAACCTGATTCGGAACCCGTCTATTCCGAACGGTTGCTTACCCTCCTACCTGAAGATTACTATAGGAAAATCACCGTTCACGATCATTTCTACCTACGTGAGGAATTTGGTCTTAAAGGTATTCACCTCAATACAGCCGATGCAGAACTGCCCTATGGCTACAAAGGCCATTTCAGCTGCACCTGCCACAGTATTGCCGAACTGCATGATGCCAAGAAGAAAGCCGATTATGTTTTCCTGAAGACCATCTTCGACAGTCAGAGCAATCCCCAAGACAAGCAAACAATCAGCGAGGAGGAGCTGCGCGAGGCCAGCAGGAAAGGTCTTATCGACAAGCATGTCTACGCGATGGGCGGCATCAATCTTGACAATATCCGTCAGATGCGCGACTTGGGTTTTGGAGGCGTAGTCATCTGTGGCGACCTGTGGAATCGTTTCAACATCCATCAGGAGCAGGACTACAAGGATCTCATATCTCACTTCCAGAAGTTACAAAAAGCAGTTAACTAAGTCTATTCAATTTATACGTACTACATAATAAGCAATGACTACAAAAGACTCTTACATGGTATTCTCGGGTACTGCAACGAGATACTTGGCTGAGAAAATCTGCCAAAGTTTAGGGTGCCCTCTGGGCAAATTGCAAATCACCAAATTCTCTGACGGAGAGTTTGCCGTTTCTTACGAAGAATCTATTCGTGGACGCGACATTTTCCTGGTACAGAGCACATTCCCCAATAGCGACAACCTGATGGAGCTGTTGCTGATGATCGATGCTGCCAAGCGTGCATCTGCTCGTACTATCAACGCCGTCATCCCCTATTTCGGATGGGCACGTCAGGATCGTAAGGACAAGCCACGCGTTAGCATTGGTGCCAAGTTGGTTGCCGACCTGCTGAGCACTGCTGGCGTTAACCGTGTGATCACGATGGACCTCCACGCAGATCAGATTCAGGGTTTCTTTGACGTACCTGTTGACCATCTGTATGCTTCAGGTGTGCTGCTGCCCTATCTGCAGAGTCTGAAACTCGACGAGCTTGTAATTGCTTCACCTGACGTAGGTGGTTCTAAGCGTGCCAACACATACGCCAAATACCTGGGCTGTCCGCTGGTGTTGTGCAACAAGACCCGCGCTCGTGCCAATGTGGTAGCCACCATGCAGATTATTGGTGATGTTGAAGGTAAGAACGTAGTCATTATCGATGATATGGTTGACACAGCAGGCACTATCACCAAGGCAGCCGACCTGATGATGGAGGCTGGTGCCAAGAGCGTGCGTGCCTGTGCATCCCACTGTGTGATGAGCGGTCCCGCCAGCGATCGTGTACAGGAGTCAGCTCTTGAGGAGATTGTATTCACCGACTCTATCCCATACACCCAGCGTTGCGCCAAGGTGAAGCAGATCAGCGTTGCCGAGATGTTTGCCGAGACCATCCGCCGTGTGATTGAGAACGAGAGTATCAGTGACCAGTATCTGGTATAGTCACACCAATTTTACTATAAAGATGAAACAACTAAAATTCCTTTTCGGATTAGCTCTTGCAGCTATTTCCATGACATCTTGTAACTCCAACGGTTTCAAGGTAGAAGGTGAGGTAGAGGGCATTGATGACGGTGACACACTGCTCATCATGTCCAACACTCCCACCCCGCTCGACACGCTCATCGTCAAAGATGGCAAATTTGAATGGGAGGGCGAAGCCGACTCCGTATTCCTTTGCACTGTTGTAGCTCCGAAGACAATGACCTCTGTCATGTTCTTCAGGGAGCCAGGCACCATCAATCTGCTGCTTTCGGCCACTGGCGACTCTAAGGTATCTGGTACCGAGTCCAACGAAGGCTTGCAGGAATTAGGTACAATTTTCTCTGAGGCCCAGAAAAAGGGCGAGGCACTGATGAGCAAGATCTACAATGACAGTCTGACCGAAGAGCAGCAAGTGGAGATCTATACGCAGTACACTGAGATTCAGAAGGAGGTTGGCAAGAAAGTCAAAGATCTGGCACTCCGCAATCTCAACAACGAGCTGGGTTATTTCCTCATCAACCAGATGGCCTATAGTGACGACTTCACACGTGACGAGTTAAAGGAGACCATTACAAAACTGCCTTCCAAATTCCAGGAGCGCCAAGCTATCAAAGATATTCTGAAGATGCTTGACGAGATATTCACCACGGAGGTAGGTCAGCAGATTCCCGATTTCAAGATGCAGACACCTGAGGGTCAGGAAATCAGCATCATGAGTCTGGTGAAGCAGAACAAGCTCACCGTCCTGGATTTCTGGGCATCATGGTGCCAGCCCTGTCGTGAGGAGATGCCCGCAATGAAACAGATGCTGGCAGACTATCAGGAGAAAGGCTTTGGCATCGTAGGTATCTCTATCGACGATGACAAGAAGGCATGGGTGAGTTGCATCGACGAGCTCCAACTCACATGGCCTCAGATGTCCGACCTGAAAGGTGGCGTCTCAAATATCGCACGCAGCTTTGGCGTGCAGGCCATCCCCTTCACCGCTGTCATCGACCAGCAGGGTAAGGTGCTGTCAAAGGGACTGCGTGGTGCCGAACTCTCACAGTTCATCAATGAGAACCTGAAATAAGTAATATCTCACATAAAAAAATCCCTTCAGTCATCAGGCTGAAGGGATTTTTTATCTGTCTGTATCTGTTTTCTCAGATGTGATTATCGTTAGGGAATACCACAGTAGGCGTGAATGTCTTAGCCTCCTCAAAATCCATCAGGGCATAGGAGATGATGATCACCGTATCGCCTACCTGCACCTTACGGGCTGCTGCACCGTTCAGACAGATACAGCCACTGCCACGCTCGCCCTTGATGATATAAGTCTCAAAGCGCTCACCATTGTTATTGTCAACAATCTGCACCTTCTCACCAGCAATCATATTTGCTGCATCCATCAAGTCTTCATCAATAGTAATACTACCCATATAGTTCAGGTTGGCCTCAGTCACCCGAACACAGTGAAGTTTAGACTTCAGTACTTGAATCATCATGCTTCCTTATACTTTATATGATCAATAAGACGAATAGGCGTCTTACCACAATAAACAGTGATACAACCAACTATATAGGGAGAATCTTCCCATTCTGCTACATCCTGCAAGGTGTTGCCATCCACGATAGAGAAATACTCCACATCGAGACCATCCACCTTATTGATATCAGCTACCACCTTGTCGTGAGTCTGCTTCAACGTGTGCTTCTTGGCATACGTCACGCTGCTCTTCAAAGCCTTATAGATAGCAGGAGCAATGGCGCGCTCGTCTGGTGCCAGCAAACTGTTGCGGCTGCTGCGTGCCAGTCCGTCGTCATCGCGTACTATAGGACACTCCACAATTTTTACGCCTAAGCCCAACTGACGCACCATGGCCTTCACCACGGCAATCTGCTGCCAGTCCTTCTCACCGAAATAGGCCCTGTCAGGACGTACGATATAGAACAGACGGCTCACCACCTGGCAAACACCATTGAAATGGCCTGGACGATGAGCGCCCTCCATCACCGTTGATACCGGTGGGAATTCAAAATGACGTGTATCGGGTGTTGGATACATCTCCTCCACCTCAGGTGCAAACACATAATCAGCCTTGCAACTTTCCAGCAACGCACAGTCGGCCTCTAAGTCGCGAGGATAGTTCTTCAGGTCATTCTTATCATTAAACTGTGTGGGGTTAACAAAGACCGACACTACGGTCACACCATTCTCGCCCACACTACGTCTTACCAGCGAGGCATGTCCCTCGTGTAGAGCCCCCATTGTAGGCACTAATCCAATTTCCTTACCCTGTTTGCGTTCTTCGAAAAGCGCATTCTGCAGGTCAACAATCTTCTTAAAAACTTTCATTCTTAATAATCACCAATTGGTTTGGCGGTGCAAAATAACAACAAATTTCTCAAATATGGAAAAAAAACACTAAAAATAAGTATATAAAGTGTCACTTTTTCCTAAAATCACACATTTTTTGTCGTTATTTGCAAATTATTTCGTACCTTTGCACAACTATTAACAACATAAAGATGGCAAAGAAGAAGATTCTATTCATCAATCAGGAGATATCCCCATACGTTCCCGACAACGCAATGTCGGTAATGGGTCGTGAATTACCTCGCACCATGCAGGATCGCAATCATGAGATTCGCACCTTCATGCCTAAATGGGGAAATATCAATGAACGTCGCGGACAGTTGCATGAGGTTATCCGTCTTTCTGGTATCAACCTCATCATCGATGATACCGACCACCCCCTTGTTATTAAAGTTGCTTCAATCCCCTCTTGTCGTGTACAAGTTTATTTCATCGACAATGATGATTATTTCTCTAATCGTCAGATGACCGTCGATGAGAACGGACTGGACTATCCCGACAATGGCGAGCGTGCTATTTTCTTCGCAAGAGGCGTGTTGGAGACTGTGAAGAAGCAGTGCTGGGTTCCCGATATCATTCACTGTCAGGGATGGATGAGTGGCGTTGTGCCTTTCTATATCAAGACGGCCTACAAGGACGAGCCTTCGTTTGCCAATACGAAGGTGGTCACCTCGCTTTTCAACAAGGAGATTCAGGGCGACTTTGGCACTAATTTCAAGCAGTGTGTTGATTTCCGCGATGCAAAAGTAGAATTACTAGCTCCCTACAACGACCAGTTTACATTCGAAGACCTCGGCAAGCTGGCTATCGACTATAGCGATGGTGTGATTCTTGCTGACAAGGACGTGAGTAAGACGCTACAGAAGTATGCCAAGGACAAGAACATTCCTACCCTTGGATTCCAGGGCGAGGAATTTGGAGATGCTTACGAAGCATTCTACGATCAGATTAGTCCGGAATTATAGTTAGAAATCATTTCTATATGAAAAAGATTATGCACTATATGGCTGGTGTCGTACTTACGGCAATGGCCATTTCTTCTTGTGATGAGACCACTGACCAGATTGGCGGCTCTCTTACCAGCGATGAAGACCAGCTGAATATCGCCTCAAAGGTTTTCAACGTCCAGACGCGCACCGTCATTGCCGATACCGTATTCAATAATAGCGACGAGCATCTTGGTTCTGTGTTCACGCAGAGCAGCACCTGCTATTTAGGCATGGTACGCGACCCTCAGACACAGGCCGACATCAAGAGCGAGTTTGCTACACAGTTCCACCTGCTCGATATCGTCACAATACCTGATGCCGATAAGTTCCTGAGCCTGGACAATGGTCTGCCTGCTGCCGATTCCTGCTATCTGATACTCTACGTCAGCAATCCCTTCAATACGGCCGACACGCTGGCATCTGTGAAGATGACAGTCCATGAGTTGGACAAGACACTGGAGACTGGCCTGAAATACTATTCCGACTTCAACCCCATGAAGCTTGGCATGGTGCGTACGGAAGGTCTCAACAAGAACAAGATGTTCTCTTACAGAAACCTGGTTGACAACGACAGTCTTCGTGGCACCTCATCCTATATGAACAATATCCGTGTATCGCTCAACGAGCCTTACACAGACAAGAATGGTGTTACCTATAATAACTACGGCACATACATCATCAGACAGTTTCACGAGCATCCTGAGTATTTCAAGAACTCATATGCCTTCAGTCGCCATGTGTGCCCCGGATTCTTTTTCGAGATTACAGACGGCTACGGCTTCCATGCCAAAGTCTCAAATATCGGTCTGCGCCTGAACTACACCATTCAGGGCGACACATCCGTTGTCAACACTGGTGTGACGCTGGCAGGTACCCGTGAGGTCACCCAGACCACGCTGATTACCAACGACAAGCAGGCCATCAAGAAACTGGCCGAAGAGACTACACACACTTATATCAAGTCGCCTGCCGGTCTGTTCACTGAGGTAACACTGCCTGTCAAGGAAATCAAGGAAGGTCACGAGAACGACTCGCTCATTGCTGCCAAGATTTCTTTCCAGCGCATCAACGACGAGTCGAGCGACAGTCGTATGTTTGGCATCCCCTACACCCTGCTGATGGTGCAGGAGGACAGCCTGAAGACATTCTTCGAGGGAAACAATGTGCCCGACCAGGCTACGTCGTTCTATGCCAACTACAACTACATCAACTCCACCTACAACGGAACAAACACTTATAACTTCGCCAATATAGCTTCACTCATCACCAAGGTATGGGAGAAATATCAGGAAGGCATTAAGAATGATGCCAACTGGGAGCAGAAGCATCCCAACTGGAACAAGGTGCTGCTGGTGCCCATCACCTACGAGAGCGGTTCGTCAACCAATGCTCAGCACGACATGTCGCTGACCAGCACACAACTCGTTGGAGGTGCCGACAACCCCTACGAGCCCATCAAGATTAATGTGGCGTACGCTAAATTCAACAAATAAGCATACACTCGCATCATGGCCGACGGATATTTAGAGAAACACCAGCAGGACTACGAGGCTCGCAAGGCCGAGTATCTCAGGAAGAAGAGGCACCTGCCCCGTATTGTCAAGAAGCCACAGCGCCCCGACGATGAGGCGTTGTAACGATAAGAAAAAAAGAGAGAGAGGGAAGTCACTTAGTGATTTCCCTCTCTTTGTCTCACAGCCTCGAACAGCAGTATGGCCGCCGAGACAGACACATTCAGCGAATCCAGTTGTCCCAGCATCGGAATCCGTATGTGAGCATCGGCCGCCACGCGCCACTGGTTGGTGAGCCCCGTAGCCTCCGTACCCATCACAATAGCCGTGCCGCACGTCATATCCGTGTCGTAATACAGTTCCGAGTCCTGCAGCTGAGCCGTCAGAATCCTGATGCCACGAGCCTTCAGAAAACGGATACAAGCCTCAGACGACACCGCCACCGTAGGCACCGTAAACAGGG
This sequence comes from Prevotella communis, assembly GCF_022024115.1. NCBI lineage: Bacteria > Pseudomonadati > Bacteroidota > Bacteroidia > Bacteroidales > Prevotellaceae > Prevotella > Prevotella communis. Next base: position 1,544,787 of record NZ_CP091792.1, on the reverse strand, counting down.
CACCTATACTGGCACGAATCAGGTTCGGGTTATATAAATCCGTCAACGGGTCGCATACTATCACGGCATCAGCACCTGCGGCATCGGCCGAACGCAGCACCGCCCCCAGGTTGCCAGGCTTCTCTACGCTCTCCAGCACCACCAGCAACGGCCTGTCCGACAACTGCAGATCCTCTAAGGCGGTGTGCCTCATGCACATCACGGCCACCACACCCTCAGTGCTGCCACGATAGGCAATCTTCTCATAAACCTGCTCTGTCACCTCATACGAAGGAGCCACCAACAAGTCATCGATTGACTCACCAAGCAACGCACTACAGAAGAAAAGACTATCTATCTCGTAGCCTTTGCTCACACAGTGACGCAACTCACGCAAACCCTCAACGACAAAAAGACCGGACCTCTTGCGCTCCGATGATTTCTGTTGCAGTAAGACTAATTGCTTTATCTTCTGATTCTGAAGACTGGATATAAACTGAATCTCTTTCATTATGAGCGGAATACGGGACTCGAACCCGCGACCCTCGGCTTGGGAAGCCAATGCTCTACCAACTGAGCTAATTCCGCATTGACATCCTTTTGAGCCGACACCCGGACTCGAACCGGGGACCTACGCATTACGAATGCGTTGCTCTACCAACTGAGCCATGTCGGCCTTCCCAAGTACACCCGCAGAGTAACAAACCTATACTGATAATCAGTGGGTTTTGCCCGTTTTTGATACTGATTGGAATCGGTATCAATTCTTTAGGTGCAACGATATTTCTTAAGTGGTCTTAGACACACCTCTGTGTTCTCTTTTTGCAAGGATCAGTAACTGTTAGATAGATAGATTGCTGAATTGCGGTGCAAAGGTACTCTATTAATTTGATACCACCAAATTTCGAACCCATTATTTTTGATACAGGTATCATATTTTCGCTTTTTCGTACGAAAACAATTTCATACACCATAATATTATAGAAGAAAAACCTAAATATATAGGAAGATTGATACATAGATAGGTTGTTAATTTCTCTTTGGTTTTGTATAAGATAGTTAAAGAAATAGATAGATAGTAATGATTGAAAGCCGCTTTTGTTTTCATTGTAAGAGTTGGTTATACCTTTGCCCTCGCTTTTGGCTTAACATGCCAGAAATCTTAAATATTACGTTAATTTTAAATTGTATATGAAAGTAGTTGAGAGTAATCAGCTTGAAAAAGCAAGAAGTTTGAAAGTGGGAGAAGTATCTATAGTTGGATTTGATGACTATGACCAGTACAGGTCATTTACTGTGCAGCTTTCTCACTACAATGCAAGTAGAGCCAGGAAGAAAGGGCTGTTTGTGCATGCAGCGTCCAAAAAGACTTTATTACAATACTGTTTGGTTACGGTTAGCCTTGAGGACCGCATGAAAGAGGAATCTGATTATAGTTATAAGAACCACTGGAAAGAAAGGATTCCTCAGGTATGGAAACGAGCTCAGTAATTAGTTCTATGGAAGGGAACATTCTAAATGCTGTACAAGCAGGAAAATTGTTTGGCGTTTCCGGATGGGCAATGTATAAACGAGCTAAGAATGGATATATACCATATCACACTATGGGAAATAGAATCTATTTCAAGAGAGACGAGCTCATGAAATTATTGTAATGATGATATATCTAACCGACTAGTAAAGACCTCGCTCTAGTTCTCTGGGAAGAAAACAGAGCGAGGCATTTTTAAAACATCGCCCCATGCCTGACAAGTGCAGACAATGTGAAAACTGCAGGGTGTGCATCAACGGCCGCTACTGCCTGAAAACAAACCAATATGTAGAATATTATAAAAACCCAATTTGCAATGAGAATTAAGGTACAAAGAATATGCGGCGAATTTTGCGTCGGTGGCGACGTAGATTCGCTTAACAATATAAAGCAAGACTGCAAGACAATGCTTGAGGAAGGTCAGTCCATCTACAAGTCAGCAGTTGTGCTTCTGGAGGAACATCCAAGATTCAACGAAATAATCATTAATACAGAGTTGACTGACGATGGCGAGGACAATCATTAAAAAAGAGACCACAGAATACGGGACTATAGAATTGTCATTCTGCAGAAGAGACGATGGCTTTACTGAGACCATGAGTTTCGACAGTGAGATTCAGTTGAAGGCCTTTGCATATTTCCTGAATCAGATGTGTCAAATAGATGCATCATATGTAGAAATAAAGTGAAACGGTATGTCATAACTGCTGTCAATCGTATGACTGGCGAGCGGGAAGTTGTTTCCGTTCCCCGCTCGTATTACAGGTGTCGCAAATTGATGCAGTTATGGCAAAAAAGAATAGAGGACTGCCAGGAACCGGCATGGACCGACCTAAAGGTAAAAAGATACCGGCCCTGCAGTCTTTTAAAAGGCTAAACCAACATGGTACTTTTGCAGCCATCAAAAAGCATAAATCATGATAAAAGACAGAATTATAGACAAGCTCAACAGCCAGTCAATCCATGATATCGTGTCTGAATACGTCACGCTGAAGAAGGCTGGAGTCAATTATAAGGGCTTGTGTCCGTTTCACAGCGACAAGAATCCTTCATTCTATGTCAGTCCTGAGAAAAACATCTGCCATTGCTTCGTTTGCGGCAAAGGTGGTGCACCGATTACCTTTCTCATGGAGCATGAGAATATCAGTTTCAACGAGGCTTGTCACAAGATAGCAGATAAGTATCACATTGACCTGGAGGAAGAGAAGAAGGAGCTCACTCCAAAGGAGATTCAGGACCAGCGCGACAAGGAGTCTATGCAGGTCATCTATGAGCGTGTCCAGAAGTTCTATGTTGACTGTCTGTTTAGTGACACGCCGGAGGCTAAGGCTGCATTAGGATACGCGCTGCATCGATGGAACGAAGAGACAGTCAGGGACATGGGGCTCGGTTATGCGCCAAGGCGTAGCCAGGAGTTTTTTGACTTTATCAAGAAGACGGGTCTGAGCTGGGAGTTATGTAAGCGTGCAGGCCTCATTGCTGAGGACGAGGAGGAAAAGTGGGAATATGCGTTCTATCGCGACCGTCTGATGATTCCTGTCCGCAACAAGTGGCACCAGGTCATCAGTTATACGGCGCGGACGCTCTCCGACGATAAGGACAAGCAGAAATATATCAACGGCAGGGACAGTCTGGTATTCCATAAGTCTGAGGTGCTCTTCGGACTGGATACGGCCATGAAGGTGGGTGCCAGGGAGGAAGCGTTCTATATTGTCGAAGGTGGCCCAGACGTACTGAAGATGCAGCAGATAGGCGCATTAAACACAGTTGCTCCTTTGGGGACGGCCTTGACCAAGGAGCAGCTGCAGCAGTTGAAGCGTTTCCATCCGAAGTTGATATTCATTCCCGATGCCGACGAGCCTGGCATTAAGGCGGTGCTGAAAAACGGACGTATTGCCATGGAGAATGGTTTCCGTGTCAAGGTGAAGGAGATTCCGCAGCGTGAAGAGACAGACGAGAAAGGAGTCGCCCACAAGTACAAGCAGGACGCAGACAGTTATCTGCAGACGCTTGACCAGCTTCGCTCTATCCCTGAGCAAGACTTCATCATTTGGATGGCAGGCAAGACGTTCCCGAGTACGGAGGATGCTTCTGTTACCGAGACGACCATTTCGGATGCCGTGAAGAATATCTGTGATACGCTGATTCTGGAGCAGGATGAGTACACGCAGAAAGCGCTTCTTGACGCATTGATAAAGCAGCACAACGGTCACAAGGCCTTATGGCGCAATGCTGTCAACGAGGCGAAGCTCCGCAGGGCTGAGGAGAAGGCGAAGGCCACGCAGAAGAAGTCGGGCATCGACCTTCTGAAGTATGGTTTCTATGAGCAGCACAACTGTTACTGGAGTCGTGATGAGAACGGCAACGAGAAGCAGTGGTCTAATTTCCGCATGAAACCGCTCTATCACGTCATCGGTGTGGATGATTCCCGACGTCTGTATGAGATTACCAACATCGACAATACGACCAGGATCCTTGAGCTGAGCGCGGAGGAACTGGTTTCCCTGCAGAAGTTCATGGTGAAGGTGGAGTCAATTGGCAACTTCATCTGGAAAGTTTCAATGTCTGAACTGACAAAGCTGAAGTGTTATCTCTTTGACCAGACCGAGACGGCCATCCTCATTCATCAATATGGTTGGCAGCGCAGCGGTTTCTGGGCTTTTGGCAACGGCTGTATCTTCGACGACGAGTGGTATCCTGCAGATTCCATGGGTATCGTCCATCTTCATGATGCTGACAAGCGTCTGGACAACTATTATCTGCAGGGCGCATCTGAGATATATGCGAAGGATACTAGCTATTTCACTTTTGAGCGGCAGTTTATCTATCCTGAGACGCATTCCAGCATTTCCTTTCCTGACATCGCACGACTGATGGCCGAGGTCTTCGGTGACAACGCGAAGATAGCCATCTGCTATCTTCTGGCATCGCTGCACCGTGACATCATCACCTCATATACGGTGAACTTCCCCATCCTGAATCTCTTTGGGCCGAAGGGTAGCGGTAAGACGGAGCTGGGAATCACCCTCATGCGTTTCCTGACCATCGGTGACAAGCCGTTTAACCTGCGCAACACTACCCCGCCCTCTCTCTCTCAGGTGCTGTCGACGTCGGCGAATTCGCTGGTGCTGCTGGACGAGTATAAGAACACGCTGGATATGCGTATCATTGAGATAATCAAGGGTGCCTATGACGGTGTGGGACGTGCGCGTATGGATATGGACCGGGGAAAGAAGATTGAGCGCACGCCTGTTGACTGTGGTGTCATCGTCTGCGGTCAGGAGATGCCGACGCTGGATATCGCTATGTTCACGCGTATGATTTACCTTCCCACGGCCATCACGGTGCATGACCGGGAGGCGAAGGATAAGTTCAACCATCTTTCGGACATCCGAAAGCTGGGGCTGCAGCACCTCACCATGCAGATTCTGGCGCATCGTGCGAACTTCGAGAGTTCTTTCTATGATACGTACAATGAGGTGTGCAACGAGGTTTGTGACCTCATTGATGGGGATAACATCGAGGACCGTCTTTGGCGCAACTGGGCTATGCTCCTGGCCACTTACAAGGTACTGCGTGTTCCCCTCGGTCTGCCGTTCGACTACGAGGAGATGAAATCTCTCTGCATCGAGGGTATCAAGCGTCAGAGCGGCGAGGTGACTTCGAACAATGAGCTGGGCAACCTTTGGAACGCTCTTTCTACCCTTTATGACCAGGGCAAGATCTATGCTGACTCTGACTTCAAGGTAAAGTACGTTCTGCGCCTGAAGACGGACAAGGGTCAGCGGGAATTCAAGGAGAAGCACCCCATTCTCATGCTCCGCCTGGCCAACTTCGTGTCACAGTACAAGCAGCTGGCTCAGCGTGAGGGTGAGAAGAAGATTATCATGGACCGCGACTCGATACGCTATTACCTGACTACAGGTAGTGCCTATCTCGGCGTCAAGCCGTCTGAGCGGTACGTTTCCATGAAGGACGGCTATCCCGAACAGGTGCCAGAACCCGCCAAGGATTCTAAGGGCAACCAGTTGTATGACAGCAAGAATAGACCGATTATCCGCTCTAACAACATATATAAGTTCGACCGCTTCCTCTGTTTCGACTATGAAGTGCTGCAGAACCGCTACGGACTGCATCTGGAGCGATTCTCTTCCCTTGAAGCAGACCGTATCGAGAAGGAAGAGGAACAGGCGTCCAAGCCTAAGGTCACGGAGCCCGAGTTTTTTTAATGTATTGTGTATTATGCATCGTTATTGTTTTAGTTATTGAACTATCGTTCCCCAATCCCGACCGCTGTGAAGCGTCTAGGGATTTCCCCTGAACCATAACCGCTGTGAAGCGTTTGTGGTTACCTCTCGAGACCCGGCCGCTGTGAAGCGTCTGGGCTTTTTTTTTCAAGCCTTGCGTCTGGGCTTTGCCTCGCGCGCGCACGAGGCGTATTGCGCACAACAAAGCACAAGGAATCACAAATCTCTCGAAACGCCCATCTACACAGGCTTTCCCACGTTACACAAATCCTGCTGAATCTGCACAACTCCTGCTCGACGCTGCACAAATCCTGCACAAATAATTAGATATGCACAAAGAATATATCATTTGCACAAATATAATACCGTTTTGTGCAGGCATCTAGAACACATAATTACCTGAATATCAGTCTCCTAAATCCTTCTTTATAGGTTAGTGCGCTTTTGTGCATCCATCTGAGTATCACACGCACAAGCACGAGAAGGCCCTGAACTTCCTCCCCATCATTTTTGCTTTTGTTATCTATAGCTGGGCATATCCTTGCGTCATATTGACAATAGGTATACATCTTTCTCCCCTAGCCTAGCTTACCTGTTCTCCACATCATTTATCCGGGCTTTACCTGATTCAATCTGTTCTGCTCCATATCTATAGATGTTTAACGTGAGGCTCTCGGGCTGTGTACCACACTTTTTCGATGCAAATTTAATGCTCGCCGTGCTCTGCAAGTACTGGTCACAAGTTCCCGATGTCTGCAGAAATTTTCCGGAAGCCTTCCATCATTTGCGTGAGTCCACGAAAATGGTGGTATTCCATAAAATTTCCTGGCCATTCCTTGCCTTTAGGCACTTCCCTCGCTCAATTTCCAAGGCATCGTAAAAAGCGCTCTACACAGAGAGCTTCACTAAAAGTTAAACATCTAAATATTATAAGTTATGCAGAACAGTAAATCAATGGAATTACAAGCCCTCGCCAAAAAGGAGGAGAACAAAATCGGTAAGCTCATTCTACAGAAGATGTCAGTAGAGGATTATATGAATGACAGCACGGATAATGAGCCAGCTGTTTACGTAGGTACATACAGCAAATACAATGATGGGGATTTGTTCGGTGCCTGGATTTCATTGGTAAAGTGCGGTGATTATGACACATTCATGGAAGTATGCCACAATCTGCATGCAGATGAAGAGGATCCGGAGCTGATGTTTCAGGATTATGAATGTTTCCCCAGTGCCTGGTACTCTGAAAGCGGTATTGATGAAGATACATTCGATAGAATCATCGAATTCTCTGGTTTGGATGATGATGACAGGGATGCCTTCGAGGAGTTCTCAGATGCTTTCGGCAATGATAGCATCGAAAGCTTCCGCGAGCGCTACATGGGTCAGTGGGAATCTGAAAAAGATTTCGCTGAGCACATCGTTGATGAGTGCTACAATCTGGATGACATGATGGGAAGTCTCGCATCATACTTCGATTACGAAGCATTCGCCCGTGATTTATTCATCGATGATTACTATTTCACAAATGGCTATGTGTTCAGGAGATAATCCTGGCACATTGCCATAAAAAACACCGCCCTGCTTAAAGTAGCAGAACGGTGCTTTTATATCATTGATTGATTAAATGCCGAATGGCTTCAATGGGTGAATAACAGAACATTCTTGGCCCTGCCCATCGCATCACCTCGCGAATCTGCTCACGCTCTTTTGGAGCATAGCAGTGGGTAGGGCAATTCTTGCAAGCCGTTTTCTGTTCGCCATACTTGCAATGATCCAATCGGCGACAGGCAAAGTCAGCCAGATGTTGATACTCTTCTGGCATTGTGTTCTGATGAAGATGATGACGGCAATAAAGCTCTATCATCTTTAGGACAGTTTGCTTTTCTCGCTCAATTCTGCTCATTGCATATTTCCAAACTTGGAAATCATGTACACAGGCTTGGCTTCATGGTGGCTGCAGTCATGATGGTCGCAGGATTCCAGGGAGTCCTGCAGCTCGCCGTTCTGGTATGACTTGAGCACATCATCCACCTTGCCATGGCAGCCTCTAATAACTGTGATGCCATGGGCTGACAGTTTGTTATAGGCTCCCATACCCATGTTGCCGGCGAGCATCAGGGTAATGCCCATTTCCTGCATGACAGATGCGATGTTAGACTTGCATCCACATCCCTCTGGTGAATCCAGGCGTTCTGTATTCTGCACCTGATTCTCATCATCGAGGGTTATTACTGTATAATAAGCACAATGACCGAAATGGTCATCTACCATGTTCTCTCGTGTTGGAATAGCAATCTTTTTCATTTTATTCTTCTAAATTGGATTTGCAAAGTTACTCATAATTCCGCATTATTTTGTACCTTTGCAGCGAGAATTACAATACTTTAGTATTTATTTTATAATGACCCTTCGCGAACTCATCAATTCAATCGACTCCGAGCTGTATAGCGATAATCCGCTATATCAAAAGCTACGTGAGACGAAGCCTGAATACGGCGACAGCCGACATATTCAGGTAACTGCAGTTCGCGGTGACATTGTCGTTACCGGCTGTCACGTCGGCTCGCTGGGGGATATCCTCACCTATCCTATCGACGTTGCCCCTGAATTGAACGTCTCGAAGGTACAGCTTTTGGATGCCATCCTTCACGGGCTTTCCTCGAACGGCTTCACCGACGAAGAGCAGGCTGATTTCTGGGATGACTTCGACAATCTGCAAAAAGCAAAGATAATACGATAGATATGACAGAGAAAGAAAAGATGCTTGAAGGCGAGATTTATTCTGCGGTTGACCAAGAGTTGTTGGAAGAATTAACCGCAACAAGGGATAAAATCTTTGAGTATAACTCGCTCCGACCATCTGAGACCAAAAGGATGAAGGAAATCATCAAAGAGTTGTTCGGCCACGTGGCTGATAATAATTATCTTATTAACCAGCCGTTCCGTTGCGACTATGGCAAGCAGATAAGTATAGGAAAGCGGTTCTTTGCCAATTTCAATTTCACCGTTCTCGATGAAGCCCGCGTCACCATTGGCGACGACTGTTTCATCGGTCCAAATGTCAGTATCTATACTGCATGCCATAGTACTGACCCTGTGGAGCGTAATAGCCGCCAGGAATGGGCAAAGTCCGTCACTATCGGGAACAATGTATGGATTGGCGGCAGCGTCACCATCCTTCCAGGAGTAACAATCGGGGATAATGTAAGCATTGGCGCAGGCTCGGTTGTAGTAAAGGACATACCGTCTAACTCTGTAGCCGTTGGTAATCCCTGCAAAGTAATCAAAAAGGTATGACCGACTACGATTCCATCTGGCGCACGCAGGACGAGATCCGAACGGTAGTGAATGCCGTTCTTGGTGAATGCATCTGGAATCTTAATTGGAACGACCCTCGGATGGCCATCGAGTTGGAGCTGACAGTTACCCTCGATGACGATGCCATCGACAATCTCTGCAGCCAGTTCCCCATCGCCGCGGATTATGACGGCGAAGGCTCAAAGGGCACGAAGTTCTCATTCTACTTATAGCCACAAATTCATTTCCAGAACTTTTTCTTTCCGACTTCAACAAAGAAATCGGATAATTTCGTTTTTGTTTGAAATGTTTGATTTCTGTCTTTTGTTTATATCGCTGAAATTTAGTAACTTTGCATCATATAAATAAAGTACTACTACAATGAGCGAAATTTGTATCTACGTTAAAATGCCATCCTACCTCCGCCAGTGGTTGATACACCGTCACGGAGGCAGCGAACCTGTCCAGCTCGTTCGCGGTTCTGCCGAGAGCGACTTCCTGAAGAAGTCTACTACCAAGCTCCCCAGCGGTGTCATACAGTTGCCACAGCAGGAGGACGAACTCGCTATCTGCATCCCCTACTACAAGAGCCATGACCCACGCACATACAATTACCTCTCTCCTCATGGCAAGCACCATCTCCTTGAAATGCTGAAGAATGATTTCAAGGTTGACCTTTGGGAATACCTTCACGACATTGACCGCTGCGGCAGCGAGCTCAATTCTCTGATATATCAGTTCATGGAGCTCAACGGCATCAAGGAGGACGGCACCAGCTCGGATACCATCAAGAAGATATACCAGCGCAAAAAAAACTGCTACAAGACCGCCCTGAACAGGAAAATGAAGAAAAAGATTCCGACTTGAACCCCTCCTTTGTCGGATTCGTGATTATGTTTGATTTGTTTGAAGACCATGAGTAAGTGTCAATCTCTCCCCGGCATACAGAAGGTTTGGTACATCCCCTGTGCCGACCTCCCTGACGACGTTGTTTATCGCTCCGTCGCAGGAATCCCCATTTCACTGCTTGAGACGCCCACCGTCAGCATCACCTTGAAGGGCGAAGCTGTCTGTGAAGTGGAGAAGTCATACGACAACAATAGTTATATAGAGAAGGCGAAGCTACAGTTCCTGACGCTGGACGACGTGCCGACCGACCAGCATCCGACGTTCGTCATCAAGACAGCGAACGACGAACTGTATCTGCTGGGAGCAAAGGAGCGGCCATACCCCACCGTCAAAATCACCAGTTCTACGGGTCAGCCTGATGGTGATGCCTCCGTCAGAAAGTACGAGGTTTCCTTCACGGCAAGGAAAGCCCTGGCACTTTGTACTGGGTGATTTTCCTCACTCCTAAAGCTCCATAAGTGGCAAAGAGGCGTATTAGTCCGTCTTTTCGCCACTTTTTTCTTGTCTGTATCTTTGCGCCATAATTCATACGCATTATGGCAACCAACACAAAAACTACAGACTACCAACTTCACCTGAAGGGCTTCGTCGGAGGTTACGACTTCGATGCAGGCTATGTGGACTACGTTCTCTCTAAGAATGAGGGAAAGGAGGTCCACGTCCTGATTGACTCGCTGGGAGGCAGGTCGAACACCGCCCTTTCTATTTTCTCGGCTTTCAAGCGCCATGGGAATGTGAACGTTCATTTCGTGGGTATGAACGCCAGTGCTGCTACGATCGCCTCACTCGGTGCCAAGCGCATCACAATGGACTCGTCAGCCATGTACCTTGTTCATAAATGTAGCGTGGGCTTCCTTGAATGGGGTCAGATGAACTCGGACGACCTCCAGGCGCTCATCGACAACATCGAGCACCAGAAGGCCGACCTCGACAAGCTGGACGCTAACATCGCCCAGATGTATGCCACACGCTGCAAGAAGGACAAGGCTGACCTTCTCGACTTGATGAAGCAAGGTGGCTGGCTCACCGCCGAAGAGGCTCTTGCATGGGGCTTCGTGGACGAGCTGACTGACTACGAGGGCGAGGATGCACCGGTTCTGACCGACACGATGGCAAACGCCATGTCAGCAGCAGGAATCCCTGTCCCCAACATGCCCATATCGCCCAAATTGCCCACCATGTCGAAGCAGGACCAGTCGGCATTCATGAAGTTCCTGAGCGCATTGACTCAGTGCTTCAGCACTTCAAAGCACCAAGAATCCATTAATTCTCAAACCATCAACCCTATGAAGAAGATTTTCACTTCCATTTGTGCCATCCTCTCATGTGAGCACCTGCTCAGTCAGGACGGCAAAATCACGCTTGACGACGCTCAGCTCGATACTATCGAGTCGGCCATCAGCGCAGACAAGCAGACAATCAACAACTTGAACGCTGAGATTCAGACGCTCAAGACCGAGAAACAGACTCTTTCGGATGCAAACGCTCAGCTGCAGAACGAGGTAAACACCCTGAAGCAGAAGCCTGGCGACACCACAGCACACGTGGTGAACGACCAGCATCAGCAGCAGCGCACCGAGAAGACGGAGGCCGAAGAGTACTTCGAGTCACGTGCCAGTGCTCAGTCTCTTTTCGACTCTCTCCCCTAGGACCTCTTAACAAACCGAATTAATCAACCATTTACCTTATCATTTTATGGCAGGAAAACTACAATTTACTCTGGAGGAGTATCAGGACGCGGCTCGTAAGTACCGCAAGGATCTCCTCATGCTGCCCATCATCGGTATTCAGGACACCTTGAAGTTCATGACTGGCCGACCGGGCATCCGTTACAAGGAAAGTGTGGCAGCGCTGAACGGCAACGCTCAGTTCGCGCCCTACAAGCCCTCACGTCGTTCAAACTTCAATCTGGACCTGGACTTCCGCACACTGGAGACCTTCTTCGGCTCCGTTGTTGCCCAGTTCGAGCCTAACAGCGCCATCTCGACCCTTCTTGGTGCCATCGGCGACACAAAGGGCGACGGTCAGATTCAGGCACCTACCGCCAAGCACGTTTTGGCCTTGATTGCCAAGTCGCTGTCTGAGAACCTGAACAACGCTATCTGGGCTGGTAAGCGCAACGCCTCTGGTGACACCACCCTCGACCTCTTCGACGGTTTCGACACCATCACCGCGCAGGAAATCAAGGAGGGCAAGATTGCCAAGGAAGAGGGCAACTATATGAAGTTCACCGACGAAATCACGACCGCAAACGCCGTGGATATCGCCAAGCAGGTGCTCTTCTCCCTGGATCCGCACCTTCGCGCTCAGACATGTTATATGTACTGCTCACAGGACTTCGCCGACAAATACAACGAGGGTTATCTCCTGACTCACGCGGGTATCAACTACAACAACCAGTATAATCAGAACGCCGTCGAAGGTTCTAACGGCAAGCTGATTCTCTGTCCGCTGGCTAACAAGGCTGACTCCAAGTTCATCCATGTTTCTCCTAAGATCAACATGTTGGTCGGTTACGACCAGATGGGCGATACCGAGAATGTCATGGTTAAGGAGTACGAGCCGTTCATCCTCTCATATATCGCCACCATGTTCTTCGGCTGTCAGTTCGAGTCTATCGACAAGCGACGCCTGAAGGTCGTTGAAATCGGTGCTCCTGCTGCTCCTTCTCAGGGAGGCACAGGCGCTGGTGAAGGTGGCGAAGGCTAAGCAGATATTGTGCATAGAATAAAGTTTGTTCAACATTAACCAAAGTCCGTTTTCATTTTTTCTGAGTTTTGGGGAGCCGGCACCTGTGAAGGCTCTGGCTCCCTTTTCTCTTTTGAATCGTTAAACCTTTAACCATTATACATTATGCCTGATTGTTCATCAGTACAGAAATCGCTCGCGTGGTGCCAAGGTCGCCCCGAGCTGCCCGGCGTCAAGCGCCGTATCTATTACATTTCCAAGTATGACGTACTTCAGTGGCCCAAACTTCAGCACGACGCAAACGGCCGACTGACATCAGCCTCTTATGCGGGTGACTTCGTTCTCCGTGCCGACAAGAAGTGGAAGTACATCGATATCATCTCCGACAAGTCGCAGCTGACTTCTGAGGCTCAGGGCGAATATCCCTCGCAGACACAGCTGAACAAGCTGGTGGCTGTTCATCCTGGTGTAGGAAAGGAGGCTTCCGAGGCTGCTGCATACCTCAATAACAATGACAACGTGTTCCTCGTCGAGAACATGCATGGTGATTTCCGCGTCGTAGGCTCTGACAAGTGGCCCACCAAGACGACTGTCGCCCAGGATCTGGGACAGGGCGCTACTGGTGCCACTTCTACCACTATCAACGTGGAAGCTTCTGACGAGTGCCCCGCTCCTTTCTATGCAGGAAAGATTGCTACTGAGGACGGTGACATCAACCCTGACGGAAACCCTAACCAGGACATCAACGGCGACAACAACGGCAACAGCGGAAGCGGCAATAGCGGCAACAGCGGTAGCAACGGCAGTTCTACCTCCTCTGAGCCTGTCTATGACAGCAAGGTTGTAATCAATGGCCAGACTTACAACGTCACAAAGGGCGGTACAGTCAATGTCACAGGTGATATCACATCGATAAGGTTCACCGGTAAGAACATGTTGTACCTGTCGCATTATGACGGAGGCGGTATGCCTGAAGAGATTCAAATCAGCAGCGACGGCACCTCCGCTACTTTAAGCCAGAAGATTACCGCGCCCAGCACAATTGTGATTTACCGTAAGGAGGCCTCTGGCAAAGCTGATACTGAATGGTTCACCATCAAACAGACCAGCTCTTCAAGCGGTCCTGTGAACCCCGGCGGTGGCAACGAAAACGACTAGCCACCTGTTGACCACTGGAAACAGTAAAAGTTCATGAGCATGCGCACTCCCATAGATATGAGCGACCTGCTATCAGAGATAGAAGTCCCTGATATCGGGAGTGCACAGCTTGCCCTTAAAGATATTCAGGCAAAGCGCGAGCAGGATATATTTGCTGATGGGAAGCGCAAAGGATGGGATAAGACGGTGGAAGCGCGTTGCGACTTCACACCGCGCCCTCGCCTGACACGCCGTTCCGGGCTATTCTTCCTCTCGTACTGGCAGAAGTCCGTCTATGGCCGAACGCTCACTGACATCAAGTCTGATGACAGTATGGTGCTGTTCTTCGCCGAAGCGATGGTATCACTCATCCATGACATCATCGGGCCGGACCTCTCTCAGGGCTGCTGGTGCATCATCACCACTCCCAAGCGCCGCCACCTCGTGAAGAACTTCGCCACGCGTATCTCAGAGCAGATTGCCGCCCGCCTCTCCATCCCGTTTTACGAGGATGTCTGCACCTGCAGGAACAGGCAGCGCGTTAATGCAATCTTCGATGTGAACATCGTTCCGAAGGAGCAGAATATCATCTGCTTTGATGATTTCGTCACCACAGGTCAGACGCTTCAAGCTATGAAACGTGCGCTTGAACCATATAATAAGAACATCCTGTTTATCAGTGGAATAAATAACAAGCTCTAAAGTAAAACATAAACATTAGAATATGAATCAAGATTCACAATTCACTGCCAAGCTACAGGCCTGGCTGAACACGCCTGACCCTCAGAAGGATTGGGATGAAGGTGCCCTTATGCTACTGCAGCTATCGGGCAACCGTATCATGTACCACAACATCTCCATCAATCCCAAAGGCAAGGCAGAGTTCATTAAAGGGCAGCTTCAGAAGTACCTGAACTTCCGCCTTCAGAAGCTCACCCGCGACCAGGTCTGCCAGATGCAGTCCGAGGTCGATGAAATCGTGAAAAAGGTCATCAAGCCCGCCGCCACTCCCGATGCATCTCCATCGGTTAAATCGGAGGAATTTGCCAATTTCAAGGCTGGCAAGCGTCCTGACCACGATGACCTTCCCGAGGAGATTCAGGCACTCTATGTGGAGAACCTGGATATCGTCCATCGTATGCGTGAGCTGCATCTGAAGCTGCGCTCGCTCAGTCTCGATAACGCCACTTGCCCCGACAGCGAGCGATATCCCTTCCTGAAGGAAATCATCGCCCTCGACAAGAAGCGCGTTGAGAACTGGGATATCTATGACCACTATATCCCTGGTACGCCTGTAGCAGTCGAGTCCCCCACCCTCGAAAATACCGATTCCACCGAGGAAGAACCTGTTTCCGAGCAGCCCATCAAGGAGTCCGAAACATCGGTCAATCCTAACGAGGAATCTGTTATTCCTACTGGCACTTCGGTTAATCCCGAAGAATCAGCCGAATCTTCTGAGCAGTCTGCAGAGGCACCCGCTCCAGAGGCAAAGCCTAAGAAGACCACGGCTAAGCGTACCACGAAGAAGGCTACAAAGAAGCAGTAACATCTTACATCTGACATCTTACATCTGACATCTCATGAAGCGTACCGCATCTATGGCTGACGTTGTGAAGCCGCTCTCTGAATGCCCTTCACAAGCCTATCTCTCCAATGCCGTTCAGGTAGCAGACCTGCTTGAATGGATTCTCGAGCAGGTAGGCACAGCCAAGGTGTGGCAGACTTCATTCTCTATCTCCGAGGAGTTCCTTCGCCGCTTGTACTTCATCGAGAAGGGCGGCAAGGTCAGCGAGTTCAACCTTGTTCTTGACCACAAGGCCACGAACAAGACGCTCAAGCTCTGGTCATTCATGACTCAGGTCATTGAGCGTACCTTCCTCACTGACAATCACTCGAAGATTCTGCTGGTACAGGCTGAGTCTGGTCAGACAGTCTCAGTCATTACCTCACAAAACCTGACCCGAGGCAACCGCCACGAGTCAGCCTTCATCTCTACTGATCCGGCCATTTTCGCCCGCTTGCACTCACAAGTAAAGGATTTAATTGACAACCACAGCGTTCCCCTGTATGACTTATTCTCACAGAGAATCAATGGTACATAAAAAAAGCACTCTTCTCACGAAGAATGCTTTTGGGATAACACTGAGTAAGACACTTCTTACTACACTATGAAATAAAAATTTTATTCCTTGGATGCAAAGGTACTAAAAAATCCAATGGTGTACAAATAAATTAAACATATTTAGAACAAGAAATGGCTCAATCAGTATATACAGAAGAAATTCTCCAACAAATAGAACAATATGCCTCGATTTATCTGAAAATTTCCGATATGGCTGTGCTTTTCGACATCCCCGCCGAACAGCTTCGCGAGGACATTGCCGACCGCTCTACCGAGGCCAGCAAGCGTTACCACAAGGGTAAGGCCGCTTCGAAGGTGAAGCTGCTGCATCAGGAAATGCAGCTAGCCTATGTCGGCTCTCCCCTCGCCCTCGAGAACGCCCAGAAGAACCTCATGGATATGGAGGACGACGAATAGCCCAATAGTTCCAGTAATCATATGCCTTTACCATCAATCATAGACATAGCCCGAGCTGACCTCTACACCCAGCGTGAGGATTTGGAGGCCAAATACGCCATCACACAGGTCGACCACATTCTCCGCCTGCGTGACATGGTCACGTGGTGCATCTCGAACTGCGACGCCAAGGACCGCCAGTTCGTCGATGAAATCATGCAGCGTTACGGCATCTCAAAGGTCACTGCCTACGCTGACCTGAAAATCGTGAAGTCTCTCCTACCCAATCTCTCCGAGGCCTCACGCGACTATCACCGTTGGCGATATAACGAGATGATCCTGGAGACATACCAGATGGCGAAGAAGCGCAAGGATACGAAGACGATGGAGAAAGCGGCCACATCATACGCAAAATACAACCGCATCGATGTCGAGGACGAGACGGCAGTACCGTATCACATGATTGTGGTGCAGCCCTTCTTCCCCACTACTGACCCTCGTGTCGTTGGTATCAATCCTGTGCCTAACATCGACGAGCGTATCAAGAAGCTCACCAAGGAATTGGGTGCTTCTAACCCTGATACGCTCAATATCGAGTACGAGGAAGCCGATATGAACTTTGAGGAAATCTTTGACGACCCCAAGGAAGAATCAGAATCAACCAAATAGCCCATTAGCCCCATTATGCCCACTAAGCCCACAATAGATACTAGCCTTTGGGATGCAGAAGCCCGTCAGCACGAGAAGCGCGTGTACTTTAACAAGCCCCAGTTGATGGCCCAGTACATCGGTGCCAAGACAACAGTCATTGTCGCTGGCCGACGTACTGGCAAGACGGACTCTATCGCCTCGCCATTCGTTCTGCGTAATATGCAGCGAATGCCGGGCTCTACTGGTGGTATCGTGGTTCCCACGTTTAAGCATGGTCTCACTAACACCATTCCCGGACTGTTGGCTGCATGGAAGCGCTGGGGCTACCTGAACGGCATCCACTATGTGGTAGGCCGTAAGCCGCCAAAGTCCTTCGGCAAGCCGATTACCGAACCTGCAGACTATGAGCATGTCATCACCTTCTACAACGGCTCCATCGCGGTCATCATCTCTCAGGACCGCCCTGGCTCTTCTAACTCTCTGACCCTTTCTTGGCTCTTGATTGACGAGGCCAAGTTCATTGATTACAATAAGCTGAAGGACGAGACGCTTCCCGCCAACGGCGGCATTCGCTCGTATTTCGGCCATCATTCGTTCAATCACGCCATGATGGTTCTCTCCGATATGCCCCAGACGCAGAAGGGCTCCTGGTTCCTGCATTATCGGGAGAAGATGGATCCCCAGCTTATCGAGACGATTCAGGGCACCATCTACAAGATTTGGGAGACAAAGGAGCGGATTGCTCGTCTGAAGGAGCAGCACCAGCCTATTCCCCAGTACCTGAAGGGCTACTTGAAATGGCTCGACCAGTCGCTGAACAAGTTCCGTTCTGTGGCGGTGTACTATAAGGAGTACAGCACCATTGAGAACCTGCAGCTCCTGGGCGAAGAGTATCTGCGTCAGATGAAGCGTGACTTGACACCGAAGACCTTCCAGACCTCTATCCTCTGTCAGCGCATCGGCATCACGCATGACGGCTTCTACTCCTCTATGCAGGAGCATCATAAGTATGATGCCTCTAACTTTGCGTATCTCGACGAGCTGGGCTACGACAAGATCCTCAAAGAGACGAGCCAGCAGAACTACGACATCAAGGCTGCGTCGCAGTTCTCCACGCTCGGCAGCAGCATTGACTCCCGCGCCGACGAGGATGTGAATCCTCTGGCTCCCATCTGCATCGGCATGGACTACAATGCCAATATCAACTGGATTGTAGCGGGCCAGCCAAGCGGCAACCGCCTGAACGTCCTCAAATCCTTCTACGTCAAGTTCGAGCGTAAGATTCCCGCCTTGGTCGATGATTTCTGCGCCTACTACGCATATCATCAGAACAAGACGGTCATCTTCTACTACGATGCCACGGCCCTCGGCTCGAACTATGCCGTGAACGACCAGGACTTCCGCTACGTCGTCGTCCATGAGTTTGAGCGCCACGGGTGGCAGGTACAGGATGTGTACCTGGGCAACCCGATGCGCCACGACGAGAAGTACCTTCTCATCAATCAGGGTTTCGCGGGCAAGCAGCGCCTCATGCCGTTCTTCAACCGCCAGAACAACGATGACCTGATACTGGCCATCCAGTCTGCCGGTGTCGAACGCGGACGCCTCGGCTTCCGCAAGAACAAGTCTATGGAGAAGCAGCCAGAGTCCGAAGAGGACCTGCTCGAGCATCGTACCGACGGCACCGACGCTTTCGATACGCTGTACATCGGCTGTGAGAAGTTCCCGCAGCACGACGTCTACCCCATCGCTCTTGGCGGAGTTTTATAAAAATCTCCGATAATCAGATTATCTTTCAGATAATTTGTGTACCTTTGCCAGAGTTTTAAGGTAAAGATGGTTATGGTAACATTTTCTCGCATATTTTCCCTGAAGGGATTCCTCTGTATGCTTTTCGCAGCAATGGCATTCGGCTTTGCCAGCTGCGAAAAGGATTCTGTTGAAGAGCCTGTTAAAGTTAATCAGATGGAGCTGTTCTACAACGAGAGCAAAGGACTAGCAGACACCTCTATTGACAGCGTCGGTTCATTCTCAGATAAGTTCTGTGTCTATATGAACCAGCATCACGAGGCCATTAACGACGAATACTACTCGCCCACCGTCGACAATATGGTTTCTGCTGCAGCAGCCTTCGGATACAAGCTCACAATCAGCACTGGAGTTGGTATTACGTTCGATACAGAATGGGACGAAGGATATTTTATCACGTTCTGACATATATTATCTATAGTGCAAATAAACCATGAGACCGGCGATACCCTATTCCGCTGATGAACTCTTGGAGTTCGCTGAGCTTCTGGAGCGTACTAAGGAAGCTGCAGAAGAGCTGGAAGATACCGTTCTTCATATACAGGAGGAAAAGGGCCTTAGCAAAAAGGAAGTCCTGTTTACTTTGGCTCGTCTTGCCGACGCTTTCATCCGCATGGAAGAGGACTTCTGCTTCGATGAAAGTAAGCGCATTGATGCCGAGGCAGTCTTCAATGATTATTTCGCTGCCTGTCGCGAAATAGAAGCCGAGAATGAGGGTGACGATCTTGTGACATCGCAAGGAAACAATTGACTGCAGTTTTTATCAACTTTTACAGCCAAATTGTAAGAGTTAGGAAAAATGAAACAAAAATTTATCAATTTATCTATCTTATCATAGATTTTTGCTCATTTCACCATATTTTTTGCTAATTTTGCGTTCCGATTTTTTAGAACACTAAAAATTAGTAAATCAAAATTATGGCAAACACGAAACTTTCAATTGCACGGGAGATAATTATCGACCGTCTACTACGCGACCGATGTGGTTACACGGTGTATGAGATTACAAAAAAAGTCAACGCTAGTCTCGAAATGGATGGTTTTCGAAAGGTAACGGTAAATGCGATACGTTTTGACCTCCAGAACTTCAAATACCTATATAAGCAAAAGATACATGTTGAGCGCCGTGGATATTGCCTTTATTATATGTATGAAGACGAGAATGCCACGATATTCAACAATGCACTTACCGCTGGCGAACTCCGACACCTTCATTTCGCTTTGATGTCAATCCGCTTTGTCGACCCCATTCAGGGTTCGCTTACGTATCTCGAGTTATCCAATCGTCTGTCAGACATGCTGCATGTTGACCCAGCAAACGACCCGATTGTTCTCTACAAAAGAATTCCGTCTGAATCGGACCAGAGGAGATTCAAAGCTCTATATCAGCATATCAGCGACAAGAAGCCCGCTACCATCACCTACAAGCTTAATGCTGAGAAGCCCGAACAGAAGATTCTGGTCCACCCATACTACATTCTGTGTGACATTCCCAATTACTATCTCCTGTGCCACGATGCCACTAACGATGTAGCTGCAAAGATACCAATCTCCAAAATCCTCCGTTTGGTTTCTTCCCCTGAGACAAAATTCATCCCCAACCACGATTTTCCCCTGCAGGATTTCTACACCAAACATTTATCTCGTGGTTAAACGCACATCTATCCCCACCCCGCTATCGAAGGCTAACCACCCTAAGATAGCGGGAGGGCATTTGTTAACTATGTCACAAATAATCACTCATTTTTCTATGATAGGCATCTCTAATCAATATTATTTCTTTAATAATTCCCAAAAATCTTCTAATTTTCTTAGAAAATTATTATCTTTGTAGCCAATTAGTTGTTATCAGCCTAGGCTGTTACTACTACCCGACAAAGACCACCCAGGCATTCGTGCCTTAACAACATAGAGAAATAATAGTTACTCCCTTTCAGTGTATTAAAAGGTTTGGTCGCCAGTCGAGACACTGTCAGGGAGTTTCTGTATTATAAATAACATGGCTACCAAGGAAACTGGTTATGTATACATTCTGACCAATCCGAGCTTTAGAGAAGATTGGGTTAAGATAGGCAAGAGCTCTCGCCCCGTGGACGTGAGGAGCAAGGAGCTAGACAATACTGCTGTACCTTTGCCTTTCGATATATATGCAACAATGCAGACAGAAAAGTACAGTGAAGCAGAAAAAGCCATCCATAAGCAGATAGACCGTCTAACAGACAGACGCATCCGTCAAAACAGAGAGTTCTTTAATCTTGAACCGTCTCTAGCTTTGGAAATTATGCTCGACCTTGCTCAATTATCACCTGATGCCGTAGTAATGAAGTATGAGAATGGAGAACCCCATCAAGTATATCCAGTTATGGAGGTAGTCATCAAACAGGTAGACCAAAAGAAAGAGCAGCGTCCACCTTTCGATTTTTCGATGGTTGGTCTAACAGTTGGCGATGAGATTATCTTTGATGCTCTACATTTGCCAGTTAAGGTAGCTGGCAAAAATAAGGTAGAATACGATGGGCGTCTTTGGAGTTTATCTGCGTTCTGCGGCACATACCTGCCTGAAAAAATGCATAATAAAAGCGAAGCCTACCAAGGCCCAAAATATTTCAGTTATAAAGGCAAGACGTTGTGGAATATTAGATTGGAAAAAGAAAAAGAATAGTATAATTGTAATTATCTTGTATTGTTAGAATATTGTTTATAAATAGATTATGAAATATAGTGAAGCAAAAATCATATTTGATTCAAAGTATAAGAGAGCTCAAGAATACGTTTGTTTTCTTCCTGAACATTTGACACTAAACAAAACAACATCTTTTTTGAAAAAAGATGGTTCTCACAATGAACAGTATTACAAGTGGCAATTCTTATATAGTATCGTAAATTCAGGATTGTTTCCAAAAGACCTTATAGGTACTGAAATAAGATTTCCAAAGGGTAATAAAAGTTCGTCGGATATTATAATTGATGCCGCCATTTTTTCAGAATCTTCGTGGTATGATAAATACAAAGATTATCATCAGAACAATAATTCTGAAAGTTTGGATTGGTTAAGAAAACATTTAATTGTTGCTATTGAATTCAAGAAAGAAGACAATAAAAACGTAACAGAAGTATGGGATAAACAGCTAAAAGCATACATGAAAGAAAGCGAAGCTGATTTTTGCTTAGGAGTATTGTATGACACAGAAAGACTGTATCTATTCCGCAAGTATAATGGTAAATATCTGCGTTATAGTGATGAATATAACGTTAAGGGAGAAAAGAGTGGTCTAAAAGATCTATCCTTAAATTTACCAGATCCTTATAGAAATATTCCAAGTTATGAACGTATAGTTAATTGGGCAAATGCAAAAGAAACAGATTATTCTATACGTTCTATAAATGATCTTGATATTATTTCGGGTATACAATCAACACAAATTAATGATGCCATGTCCGCAATTCTTAGAACGATGGACAAATTAGGAATGGTAAATCAAAAGGGATTTGAAGTTTTAGTTCAGATTTTATCTTTGAAGATATATGATGAAAAGCGTAATGAGAAGCAACCCACAAGATATCTAGATTTTTATGTAAAGCCCGAAGAAAGGTCCTTTAACACATTAGCAGATAGTGGAATTCAGACTTTTCTTAATCGTATAAGTAAATTAAAAGAAGAAGCAAGTGGAACATATTACCGTATACTACAGGGTGATTTGTTTAACATTAAAGACGAAAAACTCGTTCGTATACTGATTGAAGTTGTTAAACAGTTTCAAGATTATTCATTTGTAAATTCTCAGAAAACAGATTTGTATCAATTAGTATTCTACAAGTTTGCTGGACAGTTTTCTAAGGATCAAAATGCCCAGTTTGTCACACCACTTCCTCTCATAGAATTTCTGGTGGACATTGTTAATCCAAGAAATGGCGAAACAGTGATTGACCCAACAGTTGGAATTGCAGACTTCTTATCCGTTTCATATGTCAATTCAAACAGCAAATTAGATGACAAGAATATTTTTGGTATGGATATTGATGACCAAATGGTGATGTTGGCCACCCTCAATATGCTGTTAAATGGAGATGGAAATGCAAAGATTATAGCTCAGACAGACGGATACGGTTCTCTACTTACAAAATTTGGAAGTACAGGTGAGCCTATACAGCTGATACCATCAATGAACCAAAATGGTGATTGGGAAAAACGCCCAGACACAAACAAAATCAAAAAATTTGATGTTGTTTTAACTAATCCTCCTTTCGGAGAAGATCGTGCTTATACTCCTAAAGATCAAAAAGATTTAGATGTTATTAAGTGCTACGAACTTTGGAAGTTATATGGCCAAAGAGAAGAAACTAATGAAACAAAGAAAAAGAAGACAAAAGCAAAAGAGGCTAACAAGATTGATTTGGGAATAGTATTTCTTGAGAACGCCTATCGCATATTAGCAGAGAATGGTAGAATGGGTATTGTTCTGTCCAATTCAATTGCAAGTATTGACTCACATCGCGTTGCAAGACAATGGCTTATGGAAAAGATGCGAATCGTTGCATTATTTGACATGCCGGCCAATGTCTTTGCCGAAACAGGTGTGAACACAACTATAATCGTTGCATATAAACCGTCAAATGCAGAACTTAACCGTCTCAAAGAACAGAATTATGAAATTTTTATAAGGGATATCAAAAAGGTCGGATATGAAGTAAAAACAAGTAAGCGTGTAAAATACTTCTCTCCTTCTTTTAAAATAAATTATGATACTTTTGAAACGGAAATTGACAGTGAAGGAAATCCTGTTCTTGATGAGGATTTCACACAGACAATCAAGGATTTCCGTCAATGGTGTCTTCAGCAAGAGAAGAGTTTGCAAGATTTATTCATAAAAGAAAAATAAAATGGCATATAAATATATTGGTGTTCCTAAATCTATATCTTTTCATGAATGTGAAAAGAATGGTTTTGTATTTGCTCCATCAAAATACTCACGATTTTTACCAGATGACAATACTTTGTACAAGCCATTATCATCTGTATGTAAAGAGAGTAAGAAGAAAATACGTCCAGAAAGAAAAAAGCAATATACATACTCTGAAATAGGTGATATTAACGTAAACTGTGGTTCTATTGAAAGTAACACTTTTTTTGGTTTTAATTTACCTTCAGATAGTCCAAAGAAATGCAAAAAAGGAGATATTCTCATATCAACAGTAAGAACATATCGTGGTGGCATTGGTATAATTACAGATGAATATGAAAACCATTGCTGCTCACCCGCAATATTAATAATAAGAGATATCATTGACAAACGAATAACAAAAGAGTATCTTTATGCGATTCTAAGAACAGAATTCTTCGTAGAACAAATTCTTGGATTTCAAAATCGCGGTATGTATCCTAGGCTTGATAGTAACGCCATGGATAAAGTGATTATTCCAGTTCCTTCTGACAATCAAGTAATAGAATATATCTCTATGTTAGCAAAAGCATACATTAAGAAATATAGTCAGATAAAAAGGAAACACAAAGAAATAATTAGAAAAATCGAAGAAGAATTACGTAATAATCAGAATGATGGCTCATTTATTTATAATCTTCCGAATTTTAATGAAATACAAAATTTCGGAAGGCTAGATACAGGATTATACAACGAGGATTTCTCTTTTTGGAATTGGATGGTAAAAAACTATGTATATGGTTCAAAAAATCTAATCGAAAGAGGTTTCACTTATAGCAGAGGAACTTCCCTTGAAAATAAGTTTCTAAAGTCAAGAATAGATAGTGAAGTTTATATTAAAGGCTTCTATGAACTAGTACTACCAACAAACATTCATCAATATGGATATGTAGAGAAATCTACTTATATCGGTACCCCTACAAAATTGAAAACAATCGAGAAAGGAGATATTATTTTTGGAGGAGAAGGATTCGGCAAAGGAAGAACATTTGTTGTTGTAGACGAAAGTCATAATGTTGCAACCAATTATCACGGCATAAGAATAATAAACAAGAATAAGAACTTAGTTGAAAGTATTTTTGTTAGATGTTTCTTGGCGTTCTGGCGTGAAAAAGGGATGATAGATTACATTGGGGTTGGAGGTTCTGGCGGTCATTGTGCACCTTCTTATTTTCATATGATAGAAACACCACTATTCCCTGATTCTGTACAGAAAGAAATTGCATCATTATATTACAATTCACAGGATTACGACAAATTAAATTTCAATCTTACTAATTTTATTGAAAAAGATGATATTTTTACTAAATGTGCTGGAATATATGAACTAGATAAAGCAGCAAATAAAATCAAAATTCTTTTAGACAAAGCGATAGATGACGTCGTTAATAATAGGAGTGTTTCTATCACCTTTGATTTTAAATAATTTGTAAGTATTCTGAAACGAAAAATGAATACATAGTAGATTGTATAAAAGAAATGGATTTTTACGAAAGAAAAGGATATTGTATAGAAGACTTAAATGACTTTATCGAGTTAGAAGTCGAAGAAAACAGGCATCTTGACTACAAAGATGGAGCTGCGTTATCCCCAGATAAGATTCCTGAAATAACAAAGGATGTGTCATCATTTGCGAACTCGGATGGTGGCATTATTATTTATGGTGTAGGTGAAGACAAAAATACTCACAAGCCAAGTTATTATGCCCCAATAATCGATAGCAAATTTTCAAAGGAATGGCTTGAACAAAAGATAAACCTCATCCAACCGAAAATTGAGGGGCTTACAATATATCCCATAAGACTCAATAAAAAAGCAACAAAGTCAATATACATTGTTAAGATTCCCAGAAGTGATGACGCCCCTCATATGGCAGATGATAAAAGGTATTATAGAAGAGGTAATTTCTCCTCTGAAATTATGCATAGCGATGAAGTTCGTGACTGCTTTCATCGTTTCACTGCACCCTTATTGAGATTAATGGGTGCTGATCTTTTTTATGAAATACAGCCAGCATCAGAACGAAAGGAATTGTTTTTTAGAGCCTTTGTACAGAATAATAGCAGAGGGGTTGCTAGTCTTTACAAAATCAATGTCTATATTTTTACCAAAGCTCCCATTGATAACATTAGTTTAGCTAGAGTAAACGAATCTTCTAAAGTTTGTACATTGACGAAAATGGACTCACAAAGTATTCGAATAGGAATAGTGTCAGAAGAACCAATCTTTAAAAATGAATGCATTGAGGTAGGTAATTTTTTTATTAATATTCCAGATAAGGACAAAGAAACATTTTTTTCCACCTCACTAATACGTGTGGTTCTATTATATGAGAAAGGTGCTACAGAAATTCTTTATGTTCCTAAAGAACACTCTTGTATAAAGGAAGTTAACGCCATAAATGCAGTTTTGAAAAAAGATTTCCCTGATTACAGAGCAGACTATCTATAATTATTATAAGGACTAAAAAGAACTGATATGTTAGGAGCATTAATTGGAGATATCGTTGGTAGTCGCTGGGAGTTCAATCCTACGAACGACTACAATTTCGAATGGCTGTCAGAGGAGAACGGCTTCACCGATGACACCATCTGCACCGTCGCTGTCGCCGATGCTTTACTACATGAACGCGAGTTCGGTGAAAGCATCCATGACTGGTGCCGCCGCTATCCTAATCCGAAGGGAGGATATGGCGGACGTTTTGCCCAGTGGGTTCATAGCGACAACCCTCAGCCATACAACAGCTTTGGCAACGGCTCTGCAATGCGCGTATCTCCAGTAGCTCATTGGCACGACAACGTCGACGAGGTTCTTGATGCTGCAGCTGCCACCGCCCTACCCTCCCATAATCATGATGAAGGAATCAAAGGTGCTCAGACTGTTGCTCTGGCCATCTTCAAGGCTTTGCAACATGAAGAGCAAGCACCAGAGCATATTGACGAGATTCTCGATGAATGTGTCCAGTTCTCCGGCTATGACATCAACATTAGGAAGGCTGATGTTATCAACCGATTCGATGAAACATGCCAGGGCACAGTTCCTGTCGCGCTCTGGATTATCGGCATCAGCGATGGTTTTGAGGATGCGGTTCGTAAGGCCGTATCACTGGGCGCCGACGCAGACACACTGGGTGCCATCGTTGGCAGTATCGCCGAAGCCATCTGGGGCATACCCAAGCCTATGAAGCAAGAAATTCAGGAATATCTCCCTGCAGAGATGAAGGAGGTTATAGCTCAGTTTTACGAATCTATTAAAGAAAAGTAAACCATGAAGAAGCTCGATTTATACGACTGGATACTGATAGGATTAGCCCTGTTCTTGATAGCCTTTGGAACAATATTCGGAGGATGGATGGGATTCCTTGCAGCCTTATTCATCGTGTTCTTCTTCGGTGGAATGTTCATACCCAATAATAAAAAGAAACGATAATGGAATATACCTACAAATACCCACGTCCTGCAGTCACAGCTGACTGTGTGGTAATGACTAACGAACCACTCCCAAAGGTGCTGCTGATTCAGAGAGGTGCCGACCCTTACAAAGGTGCATGGGCATTCCCTGGCGGATTCATGAATATGGATGAGACGACAGAGCAATGCGCAATTCGAGAGTTGGAGGAAGAGACTGGCCTGAAAGTGACCACCGTTCGTCAGATTGGTGCTTACTCTAAGGTAGACCGTGACCCAAGAGGACGAACCATAACTGTTGCATACCTCGCCATCATCGAGTCACCAGCGGAAGTTAAAGGGCAGGACGACGCAGCCAAAGCTGAATGGTTCCCGCTTACAGATATACCGCACTTGGCTTTTGATCATTACGATATCATGAAGGATGCTGCAAGGGTTTACGCTCTGAATGTTCATGTAAGCGAATAATAATCTATAGTAACTGAAGAGTTGAAAAGTTTTAAGAAATACACACTTTTACCTTGTCTGGTAATGACATCGGCATCTTGTTATGCCGATTCTGGTCAAGCTATACTGGATCGTATCTCGGGCTATTCGATTCCTATACTGATAGTTATAGGAATTGCCCTCGCTTTCTTTGTGACAAGATGGATTGTCATAAAGAAAGGAAAAGCTGATTTCAGAAATTCAGTTGATGCTCTTAGCGGCAGAATTTCCGAAGCATTAAATGAATTGGAAACATTCTTCCTCCCTACTCATAGGGTTGAGGAGGAAGAGTTAGCCTTATTGAACGCAAAGCATCAGAATCTCCTATCTGAAATTACCGTCCTTGAAGGTCACAAATACTTTGATGAATTTGTTTTCATTGAATCAGGTATTTCTAAATTCAAGGACTATATAACAGACCTTCAAGAGAAAAAGTCCGAGAATAATAGCATCATAGATGCAATAGAATATTTGAAGGGGATATCGACAAAGTTGACTGATTCTTATCAGGCTTTGTTTAACCCATCCCGATATTTCACTTATTCTGAAATGGAGGAATGGCAAAGACTGTATGAACGAGAAAAAGAAAAGATTGACCTTGTTCTTCCAAAATACGTTGATTATGTTACGGATGAATCAACAAAAACTTTACCCGCACTCTATTCTACAATAGAATTAGAGCGTACCAAGCATAATCAGGATTTTGTCGAACGCGAATTAAACTCGAACAGATTGTATTTTGACCATGTTCTGGGTAAGTATCCACTCGACCCGCAGCAGCGTGACTCCATCGTGAAGCTCGAGGACAACTGCCTAGTTATTGCCAGTGCCGGTAGTGGAAAGACCTCTACCATCGTCGGCAAGGCTAAGTATCTGGTTGAGAAACAGAATATCGACCCTTCAAAGATTCTGCTTCTGACATATACCAAGAAAGCTGCAAATGAGCTGGCTGAGCGTATGAAAATCGACGGTATCAGCAGTGGCACATTTCACAGTCTGGCATATCGTATCATTGCTGATACTACAGGAATGGCTCCATCAATATGTGATGCGGACGTGCCTCTCAATATTTTCAGGAAGCTGATTCTTGAAGACGACTACTTCCTTAAAGCCGTTGACAATTATATTATCAATCTCCAGTCTTTAATGAAGCTGGAGCATGACTACACCGATGCTTTTACCTATTTCGAAGACCGCAAGAAATATGGTATTCAGGCCTTGTTCCCTGATGTCGACGGTAAAATCATCTTTACCAGAAGCGAGGAGGAAAAGCGCCTTTGTTCCATCCTTACGAAGTTAGGTGTTCTCTTCCGTTATGAATGTGCTTATCCAATCAACACCAGGACTCCCGAACGTCGCCAGTACAAGCCGGATTTCACCATCTACTTCAAAGACGGTCAAGGTCAATGGCAGCGTATCTATCTAGAGCATTTCGCAATTGATTTCTACGGTCAGGTTCCAAGATGGTTCGGAGAAGGAACAAAAGGTGGTTGGAGAGCCGCAAACAAGCGGTATATTGATGGTATTGAATGGAAACGCATGACTCATAGGATGAACGGAACAATCCTTTTAGAGACGACAAGTGCGGATTTCCATGATGGTACCATTGAGAAAAAGCTGGAAGACCAGTTGGTTCGATATGGTGTTCCCATCAAGCGTCGTACTGATAAGGAGCTATATGATATGCTTGTCAAGCGCAACCGCCAATTGGAGAAGACAGTCTTCACGCTTCTTCTGTCATTCGTTACCTTGATGAAGGCTAATGAAAAGACGATTGAAGGTCTGCTTGAGACGGTTACGCCCAGAGAGGGAAAAATGCAGTCACTCGAAAAGAAGCGCAACTATTATGTACTTTACCATATAGTCAAGCCCTTCTATGAGAATTACGAGAAAGAGCTAAAGCGCAATTTCGAGATTGACTTTACTGATGCCATCATACAGGCTACTTCCATTTGTCGTGAAGGACTCTGGAAGCAATACGACTATATCCTTGTCGACGAGTTCCAGGATATATCCGTTGACCGCTATAAGCTGCTTCAAGCCCTCAGATCTGAGCATCCCAAGACCAAGCTCTACTGTGTCGGTGACGACTGGCAGTCTATCTTCCGTTTCGCAGGAAGTGACATGGCGCTGTTCTATGACTTTGAGAAGTTCTTCGGTTATACTGAGGTTTGTAAGATTGAGACTACCTATCGTTTCCATCAGCCAATGATTGCCCGCTCCTCTGAGTTCGTTATGAAGAACCCTGCACAAAAGAAGAAGACGATAAAGACTCCTGAGGGCGACTCGATGAAGACTTACCTGAACTTCGCCAAATGCTCCTCAGAAGACAATGGTGTTAAGGAGAAAGTAGAGGAAATCATTGCCAGTCTTCCTAAAGATGATAGTGTTCTTCTGATGGGTCGATACAATTATGATGCAATGTCAGTCGGATTCACAGGAAAGATTGATCATTCTGATAATCGTATCAAAATCAAGATTGCTGGTCGTGAGGTATTCTTCCTATCCGTCCATTCTGCAAAGGGACTGGAAGCTGACCATGTCATACTTATCAATTGCAATCAGGGTGCCTACGGATTCCCCTCTCTCATTGAGGACGACCCAATTCTTGATTTCGTTCTAAGTCGAAGCGAACAATATCCATTCGCTGAAGAGCGACGTCTGTTCTACGTGGCCATGACTCGCGCCAAGAAGCGAATGTATGTTCTTTATGACGAGCGAAAGCCTTCTCCTTTCATTTCTGAATTCCTAGTAAAACTCGAGGTTGGTTCCCACCTATGTCCGAAATGTCTGGAAGGAAAGATGGTCGCCGTTAAGGACGGAGTATCGTCCAACGGCACAAAATACCGCTCATTCATCTGTTCGAACAATGAAGCAGGTTGTGATTTCTTTGAGACGAAGTTCGGCGACCTCACACCGCCAGGCCTGTTGGTTTCAGAAGAGACTACTGCCCAAGATATCGAACGTCTCAGGGAAAGCAGACGAAGAGCTAAAGGAATCGGTTACGTTTAGAAGAAGTTGGAGCGGCCACTAATAGTGCAGCCGCTCCTTTCTTTTAGTTACCCTCTTCCTCGAAGAACTTTCCCTTGGGCATCGGTGCAGCTTCAGCCACGCAGCAGTTATAGCGTTCTCTACTCCTGCGTTCTCGGGCAAACATCTCCTTGGTACCTTCAGCATCCTGTGTGAATTCCATGTGCTCCTCAATGGCAAAGGAATGAGCCATCTCCTCGACATCGAGGTTGTCGGTACCAATGAGCGTAAAGGTCCAGTTCTGCTTCTTCAGCTTCTCGATGAGGGTACGGACCATCTTCAGCGTCCATTCCTCGCTGCAGTTCTCATAGCCATCGGTAATGATGGTGACAAGGACGTGATCGCCATCTTCTACCTGGGCATTAACCTTGGAAACGCCTTTTCCGATAGCATCGTAAAGCGGCGTGGCAGCGCAAGGATTGTATGCCTTCCACTTCAAATCCTTGGTCTTGTCGGCAAGCGTATTGTCATAGTGCAGCTTAGTGTGGTCGCTGTCAAAGGTAATCAGCGTGACATACTGAATCTGATTGGGATACTTCTTCTGCATCATGCGGACAGTCTGCAGGGTTTCGTTCATGCCAGTAAAGGCCTGCTTGCGGATGCACTCCATGGAACCGCTCTCGTCAACAATAATCAAGTTGTGAACTCTCGTTGGAATCAAATCTGTCATAGTTGTAATGTTTTAAAGGTGAATACTATTTCGACATGTCTTTATCACTTTAAAGAAGATTTTCGGAAAAAATTAAGTGGTATCACATTTTTTTTCGTATATTCGCACCATAAAACTATAATATGACCTACAGACGACTATCAGATAAGGAGATTCTAAAGGGCTTCCGCCAAGGCGACGCTGACATTATCCGTGATTATTTCTACGGATATTGTGAGGTAGGCTATTATATTTTCGACCAGCGGTATCAGCTTCATGAGAAACAAAATCTGGACTTCCTTTCGCTCGCTCATCAGTATATTATCTACTTGATGGAGCATGAATGGAAACCTCTGGAGGACCATTCGCCCAGCGTTTCTCTGAAAACATGGCTCATCAACGGATTCCGCTTTATAGTCCTCGATGCGCTGAAATGGTACCGCAAGGAATACGGCAGCATCACCTTTGAGGACTATCTCCAGTCGTTCGATGTCACGAGCGACCTTCGTCTGCAGTTCAACCACATGGTACAAGATGTCTGTGACCATGTTCCTATGGGCCGACAGGAGCGCCTTATCATTGATATGATACTCCTGCAGGGCTACAAATCAAAGGATGTTGCCGCCCAGATGAGAATGACTCCTGCAGCCATTTCACAGAAATACAAGAAAATCAAGGAAGACATCATTGTACCATACTTCCGCGAGAACTTCGACATGGACCTCGATATGCCTGAGATTATGCCGGACTTCGCTATCGTTGGCGAGACTATGATGGAGGAGGCAGCACCATGTGCAGGAGCTACGGAATTCAGAAGACTAAGAATGACAGATATTATGCAGCAGAAACGTACTACTCCAGAGCGTATCACCTCGCTCCAGCCCAACGAGATTTTCGTCTTCGGCTCAAACCTTCGCGGAATGCATGGCGGAGGTGCAGCCTACGTTGCATACCGCCACTTCGGCGCCATTATGGGGCAAGGTGTCGGTCTGCAGGGACAGAGTTATGCTATCCCCACCATGCAGGGTGGCGTAGATACTATCCGTCCCTATGTGGACGAGTTCATAGAGTTCGCCAAACAGCACCCTGCCCTCACCTTCCTCGTCACCCGCATCGGCTGCGGCATCGCTGGCTTCACGGACGAAGACATCTCGCCCCTATTCGAAAAAGCACATGAGGTGGACAATATCGTATTGCCACCGAATTGGTAAAATATAACGTACCCCTCATTCTCGCGAGGTTGTATCGTTTTTGCCGACTATATGAGACTATGAGTCGTGAGACTCTACACTTTTGCTAATGGCGTGAACGTTTGCGGACTTATCATTGGACTCTGTCTTTGAAATTCCTGCCAGGCTTCTGGACGCTGAATAATAGCAAATGCTTTTATATTACCCAAAAATCTGAGACGGCGAGCCGTGAGGTCCGCTGTCTCTTTTTTAGTTCCGTCTGCTTCATATTCAAAAGGTATGCATGGCTCTGATGGGCCTCATTGTACGCCTGACGTTCTTCAAGTACCAGGATGTCACCGTCCATTGTTAGCTCACTCTTGATGGACTTCACTTTGCGAAAGAGGTCATTTGCTTCCACGTCATTTCTATTGCCATACTCCTTCGTGATTTCTTTTGCTGCCGACATCGATGTGTAATCTGCCTAAATAGGTAGTGCCCGCCGTTCAGCTATCTGTGGCCATAAATTGGTAGTCCGCAACATACCTCATACAAAAGAGGTGGCCATCACAATCAAAAGAGGTACACCCTGGATATTGCCGAACAAGGTAGAGGCGAATAGAGCGCTTACTGTACCCGCTGCAGGTGAATGTTTGCGAATTCTGTGTCATTACCATTCTCCATGCTTGTTGGACTTCTCCTTTTAGCTACCTATAGGCCCTTTACTTATTTTTCCTTTGCAAATTTAGCGCAAGCCCGTGCCCTGCAAGTACTGGTCTCTAAGGTTCCCGATTCCTGCACATAAATCACAGCAGCCTTCCGCATTTTCTTCTTTACGTCAGAGCCTAAAGAAAATGGGGTATTCCATGATTTTTGCTGGTAATTCCTTGCATTTACGCACTTTCCTCTTGCTGCTCTTCATTGCACGTAAAAATTACAAAAGCTCCTCGGAGCTAAATTAACAAGAAGTCAAACAATTTAAAAAATAAGAATTATGACACAGAATGTACAAACATCAGTTTTCACCCACAGCAGGTTATACAGCAAGCGCTATTATGTAGGCAATATCTACAGTGTAGTTGTCAATTGTGAGGATGGCGAGTACTATGAGTATGAGGTAGAAGCGGACACATTCGCTAAAGCCACAGAGATAGCAGAGAGCATGGCCAATGATCTGATGGCAGATATTACATTCATCGAAGTCTATAAGGCAGCATAAATAAGTATCACAAAATAGAGTATAAACAATTAAAGAAATTAGTATTATGGAAGCAAAAGTTATTATCGTTACAGAAGTGAAGTCTAACAAGAGTGAGAACAATGTATGGATGGTGGCCATCACAGGTGAAGAACAAGGTCAGGCATACTGCAAGAGTCCCTATAAGGCCATGCGTTTCGCTTTTCTCTTAAAGAAGCAGACAGGATTCCATATCGAGGATGCATCCCTCAAGGCTCTCTCAGCGGAAATCGCTAAGGAAAAAGTAGCATCTGAGGCTGAGAAGCCTGCTGAGCAGGAAGCTCAGACAGAGGCAAAGCCAAAGAAGCAGCGCAAGCCCCGCGCTAAGAAAGCCGAGGCGGAGTCTCAGGCATTAGCTCAGGTTGCCGAGCAAAAAGGATTGATAGCCTTCCTGTAAAGGGGGCTATCAAAAAAGGAAGGCTCGCTTCACAGCGAACCTTTCTAAACAAAACAAAAATTAAATGAATTTTTTTTCGATGAAATTTCGTCATGCAAAGGTACAACAAAAATCCGAGAATCATGAAATATTTTCGTGTCTTTTCCCCACCCCCCACCCTTTTTTATCTTTGCACAAAAAAGAAACATCATGGCCACTACCATCAATACCACATTCAGCAGCATCTTCCTCACGTCACATCTTCCGGAGGAGGTCAGCATCACCACGGACCAGGAGTCTTTGGAGGTTTCCGTTCTCGTGAACTCCTCAAAGGTTTTCTCGTCCGTCTACTACCCCTACAACCAGGAGATTATCGTCCGTGATATCCGTTCCATCGTGGAGTCCTACATGTCAGGCGCTCAGCGAAACATTGCCACATTGAAGATAGAAGCTAAGGGCGCTGAGACAATCAAGGAGACTGTTACGTATGACGACGACGGAAACATCCACGTGTCATACGGCAGCGACACCTCTTCACCAACTGTCGTTTCAAGTGACGATATCACGGTCATCTATTGCCGCTTCAGCACTATCCTTTCTTCTGAGGCTTTTTTGTCCAGCCACTTCCTGACCACACTGCGCAGCGCACTCATTCCCCGCAGCGGCAGCATGAAGCTGAGCTTTTTCGCCACCACAAGAGAAGCAAGTTCCATCAGCGCACGGATATATTTCTCACAACTTGCAAATCCAAGCCTGATTCTCTCGCTTGATTGTGACCTGGGGGAAACACCGTCCGACTTCGATTCCATTTCTTCCAAGGTTCTGTCCCATGCCTACCTGAAGACTCTTGTCGACCGAGCAACGCATTTCTCCTGTAAGGTACATGGCGCAGAGTATCGCGTCGGCAACCGGCAGTTCAACCTCTTCTTCACCGACGAGCAACCCTGCGACACATTCCACTTCCTGAATGCTTTCAACCACCTCGATACCGCCTACCTCTTCGCTGCCACCACCACAAAGACCGAAATAGATCATAGTGAGGCCGTTTGTGGTCATTATACGCAGTTCTACGACGAGTCTGTTAAGGTAAAGCACGAGGTAGAGACGGCACCGCTGACTCCCCAGGAAGCTTCATGGCTCAGCGAGATGCTTTCCTCAAAGTATGTCACCCGCCAAATCGACTCTTTCACCTCTGCCAAGGTTCTTATCAGCGATATCACATCCGAAGTAACTGATTCCGACAAAGACCTCATCCGCCTGAAGTTCTCATGGAAATATGCCGACGGAACCGAAAGGTTATAGTTTATATGTTAATATGTTATTGTGTCTTTAACCAGTTATTATGTCTTTAACTCTATGAACTCAATCCACATTTCCACCGCCCGACTGATTCTCAACCGACCCGACCCAGTAGATATCCGTCTCTGGACCTCAAAGGGCGAGATCCAGGAGTGG
This sequence comes from Prevotella communis, assembly GCF_022024115.1. Taxonomy (NCBI): domain Bacteria; kingdom Pseudomonadati; phylum Bacteroidota; class Bacteroidia; order Bacteroidales; family Prevotellaceae; genus Prevotella; species Prevotella communis. Next base: position 1,509,269 of record NZ_CP091792.1, on the reverse strand, counting down.
CACCGATGCATCTGTATCAAGTACGACCACTACAAGGGTATCCGCAAGTTCAAGCTTCTCGACTCCAACCAGATCCGCCAGACCCGCGAGTGTTGCATTTTCAAGCTCAACGGCATGGAGGTCTTCCTCTAAAAATTACCACATTTTTCCTTTTTCATGCTCATTTTCAGATATTTTTTTATACCTTTGCGCTCGTTTTAATCTTTTTACAACCCGGGTAAAACGTAACTAATATCAATAATAAACAAAATGAAACGAAAAGATTACAGAAAACCGGCGATGAAGGTCGTCAAGTTGCAACACCAAGGCATCATCTGCACCAGCCCAGGACAGGCAGGAGCGCAAAATTACACTTTTCACGATGAAGAAGAAGAGTAACAACCCACTAAACGTTAAAAACAATGATGAAGACAATGAAATATCTCAGCATGGCTGCCCTCGCACTGGTGGGCGCCATCGTGACCAGCTGCTCCAGCGATGACAACTTCATTGACACTCCCCAGCAGCCTGAAAACAAAAGCAATGTAGTAACAATGACCACCACCGTCGGCCTCGACGAGGGTGCAGAGGCACGAGGTACTAGTCGCGCATTGAATATTGATTACGTGAACAAACAGGCCGTTAAGACCTTTGCTGCAGGCGAAACGATGGCCATCGTTTACAAGAACACCAGCGGCAATACCGTCAAGGCCGTAAGTGCAGCACTGACGGATGGTGACATCACCACTACTGCCGACCCTGCAACAGACAAGAAGTCGGCCACCTTTACCTTCGAGCTGACAGACCCCGACAAAACGCAGGCTGTGACCTACATCTATCCCGCCGCAATGGCAAAGGACGACGGCTCGGTCAACTACGACGCGCTGTCTACGCAGGACGGTACATTGGATAACCTTGCCACCAATCTGGACTTAGCTACTTACACCGATACATGGGACGGCACCTCGCTGCCCACTGGCACGCTTGCGAATCAGTTGGCCATCCTCGCCATGACGCTGAAGAACAGCGATGGCAGCAGCGACATTACCAGCAGCATCACCAGCCTCACCCTGAGCGACGGCACCAACAACTACACTGTCACTCGCTCAGCAGCGGCAGGTCCCATCTATTTAGCTATCCTTCCCACGGACAATGCCAGCATCAAGATTACCGCCGCCTCCGCCACTAACGATTATTCGAAGTCGCTGACAAGCAAGACCTACGCCGCAAGCAACGGCTACAACGTTAGCTGGAAGATGACTCCCTTCATCATGAACACCACCGATGGCGTGGCCGTGGAGAAGTCGGACGATGGCAAATACACGCTGCAGGACGGCAAGGAATACACCATCAGCGGCACGGGCAGCGGCCAAATCATCGGCAATGCAGCCACCATGACCTTTGCCGACGGCACCGTGTTCAACGGCTATATATCGACCTTAACATATTATAACTCCGTTGACTTCTACCGCGCCACCATCAAGCTCGACGGCAACGTCACCGTGAATGGCAATATCAGGGCAAGCAATTCTAGTTCCAACCACACGCTTATCACCACGGCGGGCGGCACTCACACGCTGACCGTCAACGGCAGTATTGATGGTAGTTGCTGGATGCTCACCAAAGACGTGACGCTCTACACGAGCAGCGCCCCCACATTCGCATATGGCTTCGTCCATGACGCCTCCGGCCTCAATATCACTTCCACCGACGAGGAAATCGGGGGCGTAGCCTACAAGAAATTCGTGGGTGCCGGCGGTCCAAATGAATCCTACATCACGGTGTGGCTTCCTGAAGACTGGGGTACCTCTGACTTTTACGTCCAGTTCTACAAAGATGAAAATACAACAGTCGGCAGCACCGTCAGCCTGACCTCAGTAGGCACGACCTGGTATGACGAGAGTTATAATGTCTTCACCGCAAACATACCCAGCGAAGCGACTAAATATAAAGTCTTAGAGGAACGTTTTTGGAACATGATGCCTGTGATATATGACTTCGCCAATATCTCGGGTGGCACGCTCCGTATAAACAATGATAATGGTTGGGGCTATATATACTAATATAACACCACAGTAAGTAATAAGTACATACACAATAGTCTTAAACAGCTAATAATAGCATAAATAAGTATTATCCAAATCTGCAGAGTTGAGAAAATCAGCTCTGCAGTTTTTTATCTTTTAGTTCAATAAAAAATGAAATCTAGGTAATTCTTATATTATATTCGTTTTTTTTCGTACCTTTGCACCCAGAATGACGATGTACAGTGGTACAGCCATTCTTACTGCCCCTGCCTACGTGCACCCGCAGTACTCTTATTGAAAACGAAGCTGATGTGCTTCTGTCTTGTGTACTTGAAACTGGAAACTTCAAAAATAGAACAAGACTGGAGTTCGACAGTTCACGTATATACGTGGGCTTGTCGTCTCATTGTCTTTTCTATGTGGCTTTTCCAGTGCCTAAGTACGAAGACTTTGGGATACGCAGGTCCACGTTCTTTGTATCCCTACTTTTCTAGAAGCGCCAGCCTGAGTATACCCATCAATGTTTCCCGTTGCATAACATTGATACACGGCCATTTATTTACTAATTGACCAGTGTTCTAAAAAATCGAAACGAAGTGGCGATCTGCGAAGACCGCCACTTCTATTATCATTTTGCCTCAGGAATATCGCTCCACTTCGTGGTGTAGCTGGGACTGCGGAAGTCGTGCTTGATGCTGTCACGGAAAACGCCCGCTTTACCTTTTCCGTCCTTTGCCGTATACTGCTGCGACCCAAGCACGATGGTCTCGCTGCCGTTCATCCTGTTGATTTTATCAATGGCTTCATCAAGCCTTTTCTTCTTCTCGTACCGTTCAGAATCATAGTCGATGAAGTTGGTCTGAACGGCAGTATCGGGACAGATGCCTGCCACCACCACACCCGCACGCTTATACTGATACCCCTGTCGGAATATCCTTTGGGTGCAGCGCAGCGCACATTGCACGATATCCTGTGTCGAGCTGGTGGGCGTCAGCAGACTCTCCTGCGCCCAGTTCCAGTACTGGGGCAAGTCCTCGCGGAAATGGTTCGTGTCGATGAACACACTCACAATGCTCGCTGCAGACTGTTGCTTGCGCAGCTTCTCGGCACAATGAGCGGCGAAGTTGCTGATACTGGTTCGCAGGGTCTCAAAGTCTGGCACCATCCCGGGGAAGCTCCTGCTGGTGCAGATGCTTTTTTTCTTGCCCAGATCTTCCAGGGGCACACAGTCATCCCCATTGAGTTCGCGCCACGTACGCTCCACCACCACATTGAAGGTGGCACGTACCCAGCTCTTGGGCTTCATGGCGAAATCATAGGCAGTCGTCACGCGCTCGGCTTGCAGCCTCTTGGCGTACTGTCTGCCGATTCCCCATACTTCCTCAATGGGGTAAAGCTCCAAGGCCTTGTTCCTACGCTCGATATTATCGATGTAGCAGCAATGATTGAAGCCGGGGTATTTCTTGGCATAGTGGCTGGCCATCTTTGCCAAGGTCTTAGTCTGGGCAATACCGATGCTGACAGGCATACCTGTGCAGCGCTTGATGGTCTGGTGCAGTTTCTCTCCCCATTCCTTCAGGTCGAGGAAATTCATCCCATCGAGCATGCAGAAGCCTTCATCGATGCTATAGCGGTAGAACTCTGGCACCTCCTGACGGATAAGTGACATCACTCTGTCCGTCATGTCGATGTAGAGCTCGTAGTTCGAGGAGAACACCGCAATCTCCTGCCCGGGGAACAAATCCTTAAGTTGGAAATATGGCGTTCCTGCCTTGATGCCAAGAGCCTTTGCTTCGTTCGAGCGTGCCACAACACAGCCGTCATTGTTCGACAGTACAACGACAGGCTTTCCGTTGAGGTCAGGGCGAAACACCCTTTCGCAGCTCACGAAGCAGTTATCACAATCTACAATGGCAAACAATAGCTGTTCCTCCAGTCTCTAATGGTAAAAATGACCTTGCCCCAGACAATAAACTCGTCAGAGGCATCCACAATAAACGGTTTGTAATCCGTATTGGCAGGACGCAGTCGGATGAAACCTTCATCCTTGGTCGAGGTATCGAGGTACTTCACCGTAAACCCGCCATTGACATACGCAGCCACGATATTGCCGTGCACCATCTCTTCTGCTCTGTCCACCAGGCAAAGGTCACCGTCATAGATACCTGCATCCTTCATCGAATCACCTTTCACCTTGACAAAGAAGGTACTTTCAGGATGCTTGATGAAATCGCGGTTGAAGTCCAGTCTCTCGGCTGGATAGTCACTGGTAATGGGGAAACCAGCTGCTATCGCATCGTAAAGCGGCAACTCCAGCTCCGTTGAAACCTCTGCTTTGAAAATCTCTTCGTCTTTCATTCTTCCTTGTTTTGCCTACAAAATTACTCAATAATCCGTAATTAAGGGAAGAATCTCGCCAAAATTTGATGTCTTTTCTCATACGCACCCACCTTCATATCTTTGCATCAAAAACGCTAAGATATGAACCAGCCACAAGACTTTAACTATTCCTTCAACTCCGTTGAAAACATTCCTGACTTGAAGGCCTCCGCAGCTTTCACCGCCAGTTCGTCCGAGGTATTCCGCGAACAGTCGGATATCCTTCCTGTGCCTCTCGACGAGGGCTATCAGTATATGCCATGGGGTGCTGACAACCAGATGCCCTACAAGATTCTTGAGCTTATCGAGTCGGACGAGACGCTTTCCACCTGCCAGATTTTCAATGCCGAGGTTTGCTATGGCTCCGGCCTGGTCTATGACACATCGGAAGCCAAAGCAGCCGTTAAGAAGGACGTCGACCATTACCTCATGGACAACGACCTTCCCTCCTATTTTCTCGGTGTCTGTCAGGACTTCAAGCACTTCGGGTTCTGCGTCAGTATCATCATCCTCAGTGCCGACGCCTCCCGCATCGTCCGCATTCTTCGCAAGGAGGCCTGCTACTGTCGTTTCGCCCCTGCAGAGAAGGACGGCCGTATCCCCTATCTTCTCTATGCTAACTGGAGGAAGACTATCTCCAGCAAGGACCAGGTCGAGAAAATCGAGATGCTCGACTCTCATTCTCCCTGGAGTGATTTGAACAATCGTTTAGGCAAGTCCCCCACTTCGCCCATGAAGCCCACCAAGCCCGCGACGAAGTGCCGCAAGTTCGCCATCGTCAGCCGCGTCCCCACACCCGACAGCACCTACTACCCAATCCCCTACTATGGCTCTCTCTTCAAGGGCAACTGGTACAACATCAAGAAGCTCATCGGTATGGCCAAGGAGGCAAAACTGAAGAATTCTGCGCCCATCAAGTATCACATAGAGATTGCCAACCGCTTCTGGGACGGTATCTTCAAGGCCGAAGGCATTACCGACCGCAAGAAGCAGATGGATCGTGTCATCGAGGAGAAGGAGAAGATTATCAACTTCCTCACAGGCATGGAAAACTCCGGCAAGGTGCTCTTTTCTACGTTCTATGTCAATCCCAACGGCGAGGAGCAGCACGACGTGGTCATCAATAAGGTAGAGACCGACAAGGAAGGTGGCGACTGGTCCACCGATATCATCGAGGCCGTCAATATGATGTGTTTTACGATGCGAGTCCATTCAAACCTTGTCGGCTCAGTTCCAGGAAAGTCTCAGACCAACAATTCCGGAAGCGACAAGCGCGAGTTGTATACGATTGCCCAAGCCTTACAGAAACCGTATCATGACCTCCTTTTCACCGTTCATAATATTATAATAAGGTATAACGGCTGGGACGGAGTTCATCCCGACTGCCCCTTCATCATGCTATCGACGCTCGATGAGAAAAGAGACGCAAAGCTCGTGACCCCAAACAAGACCATTGACCCCGAATAAAGTGACCCCTGTTCAGTATGCTGCTATGCTATAGCAGCTCTAGCCCATTATCCCCATTCACCCCATTAATCCCACAAATAATGAAACTAATCACCACCGACGACCAGCTCCGACTGCTCATCCCAAACGTCCTCGCTACTGTAGAGGGCGAGCCCACCCTGATAGAGAAGCTTTACCCATATCTCGAGACTGCAGAGCAATGGGCAATAGATACCTTCGTTCCTGAAGCTATCTTTGACGAGATTGCTACAGCCGACAGCTTCGGACCTAACGAGCGTTTCCGCTACCCCTTGGAAAAGCTAGTAGCCTGTCATGCCTATATGACCGCCATACCTTCACTTGATTTGGTATTGACCCCTAATGGCTTCGGCATCGTCTCGAACCAGAACGTAGTTCCTGCTTCTCGTGAGCGCGTCGACGCCCTGATTACCTCTCTCGAGTCTCAGCGCGACGCCGCCATCGAAGCCCTCATCCTTCGCCTCTCCGCCCGTCCCGAATGGCGCCAGTCCCAACAGGGCAAGTACTTCTCCAGTACTATGTTCCCCTTCCTGAGCCTATGCCACCGCCTCGCTATCCGTGAACACCTCTGGGAGAATTATCAGAAGCTGCATGACCGCCTCATTAAAATTGAGTCGGTCCTTGCAGACACATACTTCTCCCACGAGCAGATAACAGTCTTCCGTAATCACGTCATCACTCAGCTCCGCACCGCCAAGCCGTTGGAAGAGCAAGTCATCCGCACTCTCCAATCTTTGGAGATGATGCTTCTCTCAGACATGCAGGTTCATCCGCAATCCTTCTATGACCTCGTGAACATCATCCGTGAGCACGAAGAAATCTTTCCCGCTTGGCACAGTTCCCCTGTGGCAGCTCTATACACCCCCAAAGTCTTCGAAAACAAAAAGAAGTCCGGCGGCTACTGGCTATAATGCAAAACAAGCACGGCGTTCAAAGACGTCGTGCTTGCTGCTTATAGTTAATACTCCTTGGTTCAATTAATTCCACGTGCGGGTGATGTTGTATATCTTTGCCTCAATTTTATTGTTGGCCAGTTCAAAGGTTTTGTCATCAGACCAGTTGGATGTATTCGCAATCTGGAGTTTATATGGGGCACCATAATCGTTACAATAAACGACGAAGGCACAGTTTATGACGCCAGTGTCATCAGATGTATAACGATATCCCATAATCAAATCGCCGTCAGAATCACGCACGTCTATATTATAATCCTGATTTGCAACAACTCCGCTTCCGCTGATGTGGACATTAAAAATTGCGGTATGGCTACTTAATTCAAAGGTCTTAGTCGCACTGTTATAGAGTCCCCACACAGGCAATGCTGACTCCATAAGCGTTTCTACATCAGAAGCAATCAAGTTTGTTAGATTAAAATTAAGACGTTTCGAGTTAGATATAAAATAATGTGCACCTGATGCTTCATCACCCTCTATCATGTTCTTGTGGACGAGATAGGCATCGGCTCCTGCTGCAAGGGGGTCTGCATCGCCAAAGTCATAGGATGTCTCAACTGCTGTAAGAGTCTTATAGTCATACACTTTGAGGTCACCCTCAAATGCTGCACTTTTCCCGTCTGCAGCAAGCGACCCATCTTTCATAGTAAGATAGCCTGCCAAGCACAAATAACCCCCAAGATCTTCATATACATACAATCTATCACCCTCTGTAAAAGTCAGCACACGTTTACCGCTCTCAGTAATCATCTCACTTCGAGTAGTTCCATCATTCCCTAGCCCTGCATCTACGGACACATGTATTGTCTGAGGTTGAACATTTGTTTCGTTGTCATCGTTTGAGCATGCAGCAAAACTCATGATGAAGGCTGCGGCCATGACCAGCCAACCCATTCTATTAAAAGTCATCTTCATTGTTCACATTCTGATTTGGGGTTTGACACTAAGCTTCTTCTTCCTCATACTCTACGTTAAGGGTTGATTGAGGATTACTACCAGCCAGAATATGGCACTGTTGTTTAATCTCTACTACCTGAATGGTAGGTTTCTGGTAATTTTCTTTTTTAGTTATCTCCATTTTTTTGGTATAAATAATACAATAATTAAATCAGCCTGCAAAATTACATCGTTTTAATTAAATATCAAAAAAATATGTCCAGAATTTCCTATAAGCGGAAAATTTATTCGATTTTTCGCCAAAATTATTAACCTACTTCTTTCATTATTCTAATATATCCTAATCATCAAAACAAATAAGTCTTCATGATTAAAAATTACTCGTCCGCCTACCGATTTTAGGCGGATTTTTCGTACCTTTGCACTATGATTATGATAGAAGTATATACTAGAAAGGCATTTCCAAATGCATCAGATGATTTTATTCGTGGTGCCGTTTGGGTAGCCCAAAAAGTAGTTTACGAGATAGCTCACAACAGACAACCAACAGCAAAAGAGGATATTGAAGCAATCCTCAAATATGAGAATAGTCTTCCTGATTTAATTGCCGCCGAGAAAGAGTCATTTGAATTCAATCGTGGTGCCTCATGGGGATTTGAAGGCTATATCCTACAGCTCGTAAAAGGCGAAGCGCTGAATTATGAAGAAAAACTGATAGCTTTAGGTGGTTTTACAGCTGACTACATCGAAACAGAAGAATATGCTTTACGCATGTTTAAATCCTCACCTGAAAACAAATACAATCAGCATGCAATAGACTATCTTAAGAAGGAGATTGCATGGGCAAAGGAAATAGAAGCGAATAAAACCTGGAAATAATATATATACAACCAAGAGAATGAAAAAGGAAGAATTAATTCCCCAGTATTTGCAAGACGAACTCCGCGAAATAAACGATATAAGACCACCTTATTCTTTTGAGGAAATCACAAAATTGAAAGACCTGCTTGACCATACGCTCGAGCAGGAAAAGCAGTTAGAGGAAGCAGAAGCATACGGAGCAATCCCCAAAGAAGAAGCTGATATCACTAATCTTGTATTAACTGTCAAGCACTTCGTCCTACAAAAATCAATAAAAGGTGCCATAAAGCAGTTGGAAAATGATATTGAAGAGAAGAAAAGGGAGTTAGAAGAACTTAAAAGAGGCAATTAACATTGTCTTTTCCTCATACAACCTGCTTCTGTACCTTTGCGGTATGGAAGCAGTTTTTAATATCTCATTGCCCACCACTTGGGCCGAACTATCCGACGCGCAGCTCCTGATGGTCTATAGCCTCTTCAGCCGCGACTTGTCAGCTGCAGAGGTAAAGACCCTCTGTCTCATGAAGTGGAATCACTTGAAGGTGCTTGCCACCCTACCCGTCCATCGTTTCCTCATTAAGAGGAAAAAGGAGCAGGTTGTGCTCAGTACGAGGCAGATTCAGCAAGCTACCTCAGTCCTAGATTACTTGGATTCATTCGCTCCAATGCCTGTTCGTATCTCGCGAATCGGCAAGTACCATGCTTTGCCCGCAGACTTCGAGAAGGTTCCGTTTGAGCAGTACCTGTATGTTGACAACCTGTTCCAGGGTTATCTCAACACACAGCAGGACGAACTGTTGCTTCAGATGGCGCAAATCCTTTATGGAAGCGACCATGTGAAGCCCTCTCGTGCCCATCTCGTAGGCATTTTCTACTGGATGGCCTCGCTCAAACAGTACTTCGCCTCGCTCTTCTCGAACTTCTACAAACCGGCACCCGCCAAGGGTGACGACAATCTCCTTGGTAGTGCCCAGCCTGATATCTACAGCCAACTGCGTGACAGCACGAATGCCATGATCCGTGCCCTCACTGGTGGCGATATCACCAAGGAAGCCGCCATCATGAAGATGGATACATGGCGTGCCCTCACTGAGCTTGACGCTAAGGCAAGGGAAGCAGAAGAGCTTCGTAAGGCTTATAAAAAGCCTTGATACTTTTATTTTGTTGTTATTCTTTAATAATTTATTTACCAAATACTTACATACTCACATTACACCATTACTTATGCTACCATTTCACCCACATACACCTGAACCACAAACACAAAACAAGAACAACGACACCTTCAATTGGGATGCCACATCATTCTTTGAAAGCCTGACCAAGCGCAACAAGTTCGCTCAGTCCAAGCACTTCACCTTCTGCCGAGTCTCAGGGCTTGACGGCTTCGAAGAAGCACTGGCCAAGATGCTGACGAAAACGGCTTTCGTCTGCGTGTCCGACATCTCTCAGGGATTTACGGACATCAACAACACACCGCACACTCGCCGAGTGAAGACGGTGTTCCTGGCCATGCGCCACACCCTTGACAATATGGTGGCCCGCCAGTCCTGTATGGATGCGATGCGCGAGCTGTTCCGACAGTACATGTCCGTCCTGATCCAGGAACAAACACGTCTGCAGCAGCACTCCATCTATATCGACCCTCGCATCTCATTCCAGGAAATAGACCGCTATTTCTTCTCAGGATGCGCTTGTGCCTACTTCCAAATCGCCGTTGACACATACACCGACCTTCAATACAATCAAGAGGAATGGACTTGAATCAGCATCCCAATCCACAAGGCGAGCGCGAGAAATACGTCCTCGCCTTCAACGACACCATGCTCAAAATCTGGCAGGAGCAAATCACCTTGTTAGGAGTCATAGACACAGGCCGTTTGCTGCACTCCGTCAGCGCTCTCCCAGTCCGTGCCGACGGTCGTTTCATAGAAATCGGCCTCTCCCAAGCTTTTCTCGAATATGGTCTTTGGCAGGACTTCGGTACTGGCAAAGAAATCCCCAGAGGCAACTCTGGGGATATAGGTCGTGAAAAGAAGCGTGTCGCTAAGAAATGGTTCTCTCGAAAGTATTATTCCTCAGTTCTTAACCTCCGTGACTTCCTGGCTGATAACATCGGACAGTCTTTCGTAGGTGTGGTAGCCAAGGCGCTAGATGACAATTATCGCCGATACAACCATTAATCAATCCTATAGGTTTCTCCTTCTTTACTGATTTCCCAGAAAGAATTCTTTTTGTCCTTGAAACCCTTCTTTTCCCTGCTTTTAAGACAATAATAAACGATAAAAGAGTGACATTTCTCATGTCGTTTTAATACTTTTTCAGTCACTAACTTAAATGATTATTAATTTAATAACTAGCAATACTGATGTATGAAGAAATTCAGCTCTTAACTTTTTTTTAAGAAGAAACAACGACCTTTGAGAATAATATTAGTACCTTTGTCACAGAAAACCAATAAGTGGGAAAATATAAAATAACATATTGACAATTAATCTAAAATGATAAATAACATGAAGAAAAAAGAGTATGAGAAACCTACGATGAAGGTTTACGAGTTGAAACAACAGCCGCAACTGCTGGCTGGTAGTAATGGCCAAGCCGGAGTTCAGAACTACTATTGGCAGAGTGAAGATGAAGAGTAACAAACCCACTAAAACGAAGAAAGCAATGAAGACAATGAAGAATTTTCTGAGCATGGCTGCCCTCGCTTTGATGGGCGCAATGATGACCGGCTGTTCAAACGACGATAATTTCGACAATCCGCAGCAGCCCGAGACTAAGAACAACGTAGTAACCCTGACCACCACCGTTAGCCTGGACGGCGGAGCTGGAACAACCCGCGCACTGACCAGTACGGGCGTGAAGACCTTCGCCGCTGGCGAGACGATGGCTATTTACTACTGGAAGGACAAGGGCACAGTTCACGAGAAGGCGGTGAGTGCGCCGCTGACCGCCGGCGACATCACCAACGGAGGAAAGTCCGCCACGTTCACTTTCACGCTGGACAACCCCTACAAGGAAATGAGCGTGGTCTACACCTATCCCGCAGCGATGGCCAATGCCGACTTCACACCAAACTACGACGCCCTCTACAATAATCAGGACGGCACGCTCGCGACCCTCGCCAGCAAATTCGACTTCTGCACGGGGTCGGGCACCTGGGCCGGCGGCAACCTGCCCTCGGTGACGCTGGAGAACCAGCTCGCCATCCTGGCCATTACCCTCAAGGATAATGCTGCGACACCAAGCGAAATTACTGACGGCATCACCAGCCTGACCATCGGCGACGGCACCAACACTTACACCGTCAGCCGCTTGGCAGCCGCTGGTCCCATCTACGTAGCCATCCGCCCCGTGACCTCGGCCAACATCGATATTACCGCCAACGATGGCTCGCAGTGCTACAACAAGTCGCTCACCGGCAAAACCTACGCAGCAGACAACGGCTACAGCGTCAGCTGGAAGATGCCAGAGGCGCTTCTCAGCAATGCCAATACAGCTAACTACGGCATGGTGGTGTGTGCCGATGGCCATCTGCACCTAGCCAAGACCGCTGTACCCAGCGGATGTACTGCCGTGGGCATCCTGGGCAAGGTGACGGAGACGGGCCACGGCCTGATTCTCGCCCTGCAGGACGCTCCGAAGCAGACGTGGGACATCATCAACGGCTGGAACTCCGTGACCAACTACGCCGGCACGACGCTGAAGCTGCTGCCCGACGGGGCACGCGGCTCTCTGACGAGTTATATAATATTGTGGCCTTCTATTAGTAATCCTATTACGGTGTCGAACTGGTGCGTGGCGCAGAAGAGCGACTACGAGGCCATCTTCACCAACCTCGGCTCGACGACGGGTGACAGCAACGGCACGACTTACGACGGCAACGTGAACGCCTACATCACCACCGGTGTCGGCGGCACGGCAATGGCTGGCGACTATTGGTCTGCTACGGAGTACGCGGAGTACGGTGGCTGGTACGCGTGGGGTTTCCACAGCTATTCTTGGGTCAACTACTTTACGACGGGTAGCGATAGTGTCAGGCCGGTGCTCGGCTTCTAACCTATTTATCCATTCACCCGTTAATCGAATTTAACCGCGACAGCGGCAATAGATACCACAGAGGAGGGCGGCCAGCAAGGGCCGCTTTCTCTGTTTACACGATAGATCACGGGACTCTGATCTGTTTTAAAGATAAAACCAGGAAACGGAAGTCCGCGCGGCTTCCGTTTTTTCGTAAGAATTCGGGTATCAGGTGAGATATAGGTGATTATAGCATTTCGCAGAGCTTATCTTCTCTGATGATTTTAGGTGCGGCCTTTCCAGCCAGCACCAACACTTTCTTGCCGTTACGATAGATATGAAGCTGACGGGTACGAACGACAGCTGTCAACTCTGAATCATCCTGCATAGCTATCCAAAGAGGATGATAGATGCCATCCCCCTCAAACAGCTTCTTCTGCAGATGCGAGCACATATTGGTGGTATCGATGGTCATTTTTCAATAGTTCTAATCAGTGAAAGATCGCAACTCGATAAGGCCTTAAAGTTAGTCTCAATCTTTTCAATGTCCCAATCCCACCATTTCAATTCCAGAAGGTAGGCAATAAATTCATCATCGAAACGCTTGCGGATTACCCTGCAGGGATTACCTGCGGCAATAGAATACGGAGGAATATCTGAGGCAACTACAGAGTTTGTTCCGATAATGGCACCGTCGCCGATATGAACCCCAGGCATCACTGTCACATTCTGACCAATCCAGACATCATTGCCGACTACAGTATCTCCCTTAAGCGGCAACTCATCTTTGATGGGAGCAATTGCACTTCCCCAGTCACCACCCATAATATAGAACGGATATGTGGTCACTCCGTCCATTCTATGATTAGCGCCGTTCATCACGAACTCAACGCCCTTGGCAATGGCGCAGAACTTGCCAATAATCAGTTTGTCGCCAATAAAATCGTAGAAGTGTGTGACGTGCTTCTCAAACTGGTCAGCACCATCCACATCGTCATAGTAGGTGTAATCTCCTATAATGATACGTGGATTCTTCACCACATTCTTGATGAAGCATAGTCTTGGGAGGTTCGGATTAGGAAATGCCTCATTTGGGTTGGGTCTGTTTTTTATAATCATAGATTCTTATATATCTAACAGTATATTAAGCTATAAAAATTCTTGGTGTCTCTGTCATCGGCTCACGTGGCTTTTCGAGATACTTCACGGTCTTACCGTGTGCGAGAGCATAAGATATCTCGCGTTTTGTGCTTTCACCTATGTAACCATCAACATTGATGACAAAGATTTCATCTGCCATGTCGATTTTACTCAGGTGCATTCGGTCCAACATCTCCTTGATGCCAGGCTTCCATACTTCTTCGTCACCTGAATGTCCGAACAAACCAACAGAAATGACCACATTCCCTTCAAGAGTGAGCCGCTTCTGTTCTTCCAGAAACTGTTCCTTGAACCTAGTGCTACCGCACAGTGTTATGACCTTAAATTCATTTATCATAGCGCAAAGATAATAAATAAACATGAACATACAATATTTTTTATGTCTTTTTGTGATTATCACACTCTGCTTACCTTTGCGCCATCAACATCCAAACCTACACATCATGACTAAAGAAACTAGGACTGACATCCAAATCTATTCTGCCATCGCAATGCTGATGGCTGGAGTAGGACTCGCCACAGCGGGCTTCATCGTACCGCCCACAGGCGAGATATCTGACTCTGTGCTCTTGTTCTTCGCACAATGTCTTGTATACGCTGGCTCAATATTCGGTGTGAGCATATACATCCACACCAAGTTCGCAGAACTCAAATCAGAAATCGACGCTAAAGAGGAAGGAGGCGAGCAATGAGCCGCGAGATTCATGAGATAATCGTCCATTGCACGGCTACGCCTGAAGGTCGCGAGATGACCGTCAAGCAGATTGACGACATCCATCGCACCCAGAACAAATGGCGCTGCATCGGCTATCACAAAGTGATTTACCTCGACGGCACCATTCACGATGGCCGGCCCATCGATATGGTGGGCGCCCATTGCTCTGAGGACGGGCACAACCGCCATAGCATCGGTATTGTCTATGTCGGAGGCTGTGCCAAGGATGGCAAGACGCCCAAGGATACGCGAACGCCCGAACAGAAGGTAGCGTTGGTAAATATCCTGGAAGAGCTTCACAAGACATTTCCCAACGCCACCTTACACGGACATCGTGAGCTGGTCTGCAGCCTGAAGAAAAAAGATCCTCTTCATCCCTGCAGCCGCTGCAAAGGCTACCCTGCCCTCTGCATCTACGCCAAGAAATCATGTCCGTCGTTTGACGTTCACGAATACGATTACATCTTTAAATCACACTCAAAATGAAATACTTCACTCGCTTTATAATACTTATTTTCATCGTTTGTTTGACGTCACTTACTTCCTGCAGGACGATGCGCACGTCCGAAAAGGCGGTAAGTGAAAGTGAGACGGCCTCCGTGACGGCATCCCGTCTCACTTTTTACCGCACACTCGATTCTCTCTCCAGACAGTTCCGTCTGTCTGCAGACAGCATCATCATGATATTTGCCACTTCGCCGGAGTCTCCAAGGGAGTATCCATATGGGATGGAATGTCCCTTGGAGACTCCGTCTGACTCGCAATCCATCTCGCATAATCCAGCCCGCAAGCGCATCCGAAACGCTTCGCGTTCCGCATCCGCTTCGCGGCCTTCTCAAGTCCCTTCATACCTGCTGCCCCCATCAGAGCCTACGGCACTCAAAATCTACGGACTACACATCGCTGACAACAGCGAAGAGAAGTCCTTCATCAACGCCGATTTGAAGGACAGCATGGCTCTGGCCACTCAGTCCCAAAAATCAAAATCGGCCATTAAGCAGAAGACCGCTCCTTCAGCCACATTCAAGTGGCTCATCATCATCCTGACTGCTTTCATCTGCATCAGCTTCGCACTCATTCTGATTCGTTTCATACACAAACATACGTTTCTAGCATAATCTGTGTTCATTACCGATAAAGTTCTTTTTTCATAACTTCGATTCGAAATTTCTATTCATATTGGGCTGTCCGTGAGGATCGCCCAATATTTTTTGCCCCACCCCATACCCCTGCGGGCTTTCAATCATCACCTTATCGATGATAGGCTTGTGCTGTTGGCTCGGCTGGTCACTCGCTACAGGGCTGACAGTTAAAGAGCCTGAGCACTGCCTAAGCGGTGAGCGGTATGGCTTCAAAGAAGTAAGTATGTACTTGCTCAGGGCTGTCACACGTGCCCGCTCAGATCAAGTCCACACACACTCCTTTGCCCTGCCATAGGCTGGGACAGCCATGCTGCTCGCCGCGCAGCACCCATGCACTTCACACCAGCCCCCACGAGTGGCACAGCGTCGCCAACACCGCACAAGCGATGAACTTGTCAGTCCATCAAGCCCTTGCCATAAAGCCTTCGGCTCTTTCTAAATGAACATTTCCTTCTAAACATTTGTTCATTTCAAATTAAATCCATATCTTTGCAGCAGATTATTGCATCAAGAGTGGCAAAATTTGCCCACCAACCGGCCAACTATCGTAGGCAGCGGTGGTAAAATGATGTGAGTGAGATAAGTTTAACCCACTAAAGATTTACGATGATGGAAATCAGAAAGATTGAAAAGAGTGATTTAGTATTGTTCCCACGCCTCCAAAGGCCTGGGCTGTCGCCAAAGCATGTTGCCTTCGAGTCCTTCAAGGCAGAGTTGAAACACATCGAAGGCCATGGTTCCTATTGGCTCCTGTACCAGCAGGACAAGCCACACCTTGTCGTGCACGTGCAGTTGCCCAAGAGCGAAGCCGAGTTCGATAACATCCTCGGCTGGTGCATTGCCCAAAACAAATGGTGTGAATACATCGAGGGCAACCTCTCCTTCCTTTGTGTCATTGCAGGATACAATGCCGAAGAGCTTACGCCAAAGTACCCCGACATCTTCAAAGAGCGCGTGTATGCACTCTATAATGCTGTCTATTGGTGGTACGAATATGGCGAAGCCCTTTTAAAGCAGTAGTTTCCCGCCGAAAGAGGCAGCACTATATGCAGCCACATTCGGCTGTTTCTCATGCAGAAGTGAATAGTCAGGAATAAAATCTGAGGCACGTTAAGGCTCCGCGAGCCACACTCTGCCGCAGATTTTCTTTATGCCCATTCACACCTGCCAGTACCGCACATGATGCGCTTTCTTCAGCATCACGCTCTGCAATGATGCCACTCTATCCTTGCAAGCAAGTACATAGGTTAGGCAGACAAACATTGGCTATGATTTCAATCAGATTGATTGAGGTCATATCCAAAGATTGTCTTGATGCCCATTCCACATGCACAACACGAAACCCTCGACACGTCGGAGGGATTTCGTGTTGCACCCGTGGCTCTTTACCGCCCATTCGTGGCGAAGCGGCTACAAGCGTCGTGGGCGGCTTTATGTCATCGTGTAACCATCTGCCTTTTCGGTGGATAGTTCTGCATCTTAAAGAGACTTTTAGGTCGTTCGGTGGATAGTTCAGCATCTTAAAGAGACTTTTTGGTCGTTCGGTGGATGGTTCAGCATCTTAAAGAGACTTTTAGGTCGTTCGGTGGATAGTTCAGCATCTTAAAGAGACTTTTAGGTCATTCGGTGGATGGTTCGGCATTTTAGGGAGACTTTCGGCACTTTTGAGCCATTATGAGACTTCGAGGCTTCAATTAACAAATGAGACTTCAAGCCCCGATTTCCTTAACATTCGTTTACATTCTTGGCATATTCCGCACGGCTGAAGAGTCGGAAGAGGTTCAAGGAGGACAGGGCGCGTGGGGGGTCTCTACTCCGAGGGGTTAAGGGCTCTGCCCTTAACAATCCCGTAAGTCATTGAAAATCAGCACCAGAAACAGTTATTAACTTAACTATTTCTGGAATTAACAAAAACGTCCCCATATACGGACGTTTTTACGTTATGCTGACAATGACTGGTGCCCGCTGTCATCCCCAGTCTTCGTCCAGTCAAGTCTCAGTACTGGGGCATCGTTCACGTCTTTTCTAACCTGTACGCGTGTATATAACTTTGCGGCATAAATCATAAACGCATATTATGTCATCTATCAACACAAACGCAACTGTCACCCTGACCGTCAATGGTAAGCAGGCGCAGGACATGCTCGATAGCCTAAAGAAGAAGTCGCAGGATTTGGAGAAGGCTATCGAGAATGCTGCAAAGGCAGGAAATAAATCTGATTTAAAGAGGCTGCAGAGGGAACTCAGGCAGACCAACCGCCAGATATCGCAGATAGAATCGGCGACTGTCGGTGTGGAGAAGGTGCTGAAGAACCTCGATAAGGCTACACCGAAGGAGTTAAACAAGACGCTCTACACCTTGAAGCAGCAGCTCAACGGTATAGAGCGTGGTACCGTGGAATGGAACCGTCAGGCAGAAGCCATCAAACGTGTAAAGGCGGAGATAGCCCGCGTGAATGCTGACCTTATCGAGGGTGAAGGCTTCTGGGACCGCTTCAACCGCAAGATGAACGACTGGCAAACAACCCTGATGGGTATGATTGCCGCCATTACTGGCCTAATAATGGCCGGACGTTCAGCCGTCAAGGCGTTTGCTGACATGGACGCGGAGATGGCCAATGTCCGCAAGTTCACGGGTATGACTGAGGAACAGGTGGAGGACTTGAACGATGAGTTCAAGAAGATGGATACCCGTACCGCCCGTGAACAGCTGAACGTGCTTGCGGAGGATGCGGGAAAGCTGGGAAAGCAGTCCAAGGAGGATGTTCTGGGCTTCGTGAGAGCCGCTGACAAGATAAACGTGGCACTCGATGAACTCGGAGATGATGCCACCTTGACGCTTTCGAAGCTGACCACCATCTTCGGCGACGAAAAGCGTCTGGGAACAGAGAAGGCCCTGCTGTCCGTCGGTTCTGTTATCAATGAATTATCCCAGAACTGTACGGCTGCAGCACCTTACCTGGCCAACTTCGCCAAGCGAATGGCTGGTGTCGGTGCCCAGGCAGAGATGACTATCCCACAGATTATGGGCTTTGCTGCTGTCCTGGATTCTCAAGGACAGGCTGTGGAAATGTCGGCAACGGCCGTTTCCAAGCTCATCATGGACATGTTCAAACAGCAGGATAAGATTATCAAGGCTACTGGCATGAATGCTGAGAAATTCAAGGAGACTCTTTCACGCAGCACCAACGAAGGCCTTCTGATGCTGCTTGATACCCTGAACAAACTGGGCAACATCGATGTACTTGCTCCAGTATTCAAGGATATGGGCGAGAACGGTGCCCGTGCAGCGCAGGTCATCTCGGCTCTCGCTGGCAATCTGAATATGGTGAAATGGGAACAGGAGGAAGCTGCCAGGGCTTTTGAGGAAGCGACGTCCGTCACCAAGGAATACAACGTTCAGAACACGACTGTTCAGGCCAGTCTTGACAAGGCCAGAAAGCGTGTTACCGAGATGGCTGTCGAGCTGGGTGAGAAGCTGCAGCCTGTGATGAAGCATGTACTTTCATCTACCACGATGCTCCTGAAGTTCCTGTCTACCTTGGTGGACTTCATAGTAAAGTACAAGGTTGAGATAGCCAGCGTCACCGTCAGCATCATTGCATATAACGTAGCCATTAACCTGGCCACGATACGTACGAAGGCTGCAGCTGCAGCACACGTACTTATGAACGCAGCCCTGAAGACAGGCCATGCCCTGATGATTGCCGGACGACTGGCTCTGCTTGCTCTCAGCATTGCCTATGACTTGGTTACGGGCAATGCGCTCCGTGCAGCTCTGGCAACGAAGGTGTTCACAACAGCCATCAAGGCAAATCCCATAGGTCTTTTGGTTACTACCTTGACCGCCGCCGTAGCTGCTATTATCGCATGGCAGTCCAAGGTACGCTCAGCACGTGAGGAGCAGGAGCGCTTGAACCGGGAGGCACGACAGGCTGCAAGGGAGATTCGTGACGTGGAGGCAAGCATTGCGGAAGAGACTTCGACTGTCAAGCGCCTGAAGGACGCCATTGACAGCGAGAACGTCGGAAGCCGAAAGCGCAACGCCTTGATTAAGGAGTTCAACAGTAAGTTCGGCTCATACCTCTCGAATCTGCTGAACGAGAAATCTACGGCGCAGGATCTGGCGGATGCCTACAAGGAGGTCGTGAAGAACATCAGGGCAAAGATGCTTCTGGAGGCCAAGGAGAAGGACATGAAGAAGAATGCGGGCGTTCGCTATGGATGGGAGGCCAAGAAGCTCTCTGACTATGACAAGATAGCCCGTGAAAAGAAGTCGGCGATGACAGGGGCATGGCTGAAAGCGGCTGTAGACGAGGAATTTGAGAAGATGCAGAAGGAAGGAAAGGCTGTATCAGCTAAGGACTTGTCGAAGGCAGTGTTCAGTCATCATATCGCACCGCAGCGTGTCCGTGAAGGGTATTACAATTCTGAAGAGAACCAGCTGGACACGTCGATGGGTGAGGCAATTGAATCCTTTATCAAACAGTATGTAAGCACACGTGCCTATGAGCAGCGGGTAAACAAGAAGTGGGCGCCATATTCCAAGGAGATAGACTATGCTATTGAGCAGGGCATGAATCTGGAAGACGCTGGTGATAGCGGATTAATGCCGGAGCCTGAGCCAGAGAAGGAAACCAAGACACAAAAAGACCGCTTCAAGACAGAAAAGGAGTGGAAGGCCAAAGAGGAGGCGATGAACCGAATCAGCTATGCCACAGGTAAGGAGAACTTTGAGCAGTACCAGAAGCGCATTCTCGAGATTGAGGTTGAGTACCAGACGAAGATTCTGAATAGAAGCGACCTGACAGACCAGGAAAGACTCACGGCTCAGGCTGAATACTACGAGACGAAGAAAAAGCAGACGGAGCAAGGTGAGAAGATAACCGTTGAACAGGAGACGCAGCTCCATAACGAGGCTATTTCCATTCAGAAGCAGCGTTATATCGATGGAGAAATTAGCACAGAGACGTATCAACAGACGCTTGAGATACTGGAATTGAACCATCTTCGACGCATGACCACCATCACGGAGGAGGGCTCAAAGGAGAATATCGAGGCACAAAAGGCGTATCAGGATAAACTCATTGCCGACCAGAAGAAGCGTCAGCAAGAGACGGAATCTGCCGAGAAGAAGCACCAGGATCACCTGAAACAGCTCAAAAAGGACTATTTCGGTGATAATAAAGGTGAGCGTGTCAGCAAATATATGGCTGATTTAGAGGCACTTCGAGAGGTGTATAATCTGGAAGTGAAAGCAGCGGGCGACAGTGCTGAGGAGAAGCTTCGTATCGAAGAAGCATTCCAGAAAGCAAAGAAGGCCTTGCGCAAGAAATACGGCATCGACGAGCTGGATGACAATAAGTCTTTCCTTGAAGAATGGAACGAGGACATGCAGCAATGGCTGCAGTCTGACATGGGCAAGGCCGTCACAGGTACTTTGGACGTCATCTCCTCTGGCATGAGCAGTATCTTCCAGCAGATGTCCACACTGGTTCAGGCCGAAGCAGATATTCAGGTAGCAGCCATCGAGAAGCGCTACAAGACGGAAATCTCCAATGCCGAGGGCAACAACTATCAGGTTAAGAAGCTAGAGCAGAAGAAGGAGAAGGAGATTGCCAAGGTCAAGAACGACGCCAACAAGAAGATGTTCAAGATGCAGGTGATGCAGGCCATCGCACAGACAGCCACCTCTGCAATCAACGCCTACAGTAGTGCTGCAGCAGTTCCTGTAGTCGGTTATATCCTGGCACCAATAGCAGCGGCAGCAGCCGTGGCAGCTGGTATGCTGCAGGTGGATGCCATCAAGAAACAGCAGGAAGCAGCCAGTTCGCAGGGCTATGCGAAGGGTGGCTTTACTGGAGATGGCGATAAAGACGAGGTTGCCGGCGTCGTTCATAAAGGGGAATGGGTGGCCAACCATCAGCTGTTACAGTCGCCCGTGGCCCGCCCTATGATTGATGCCCTGGACTATGCGCAGCGAACGAACACTATCGGGTCGTTACGCTCGGAGGATGTTTCAAGAAGCATCGTGGCTCCAGGCGTTTACGCACAGTCCGGTCAACAACCGCCCACTGTAATTGTGCAACAGTCAGGATCTGATGCACAAGCCGAGATTGCAGCAACACACGCCGCATTGAAGGAGTATGCTGCTGTTATCCGTCAGCTGAAGGAACGCCTGGACGAACCTTTCGTGACCGTCAACACCGTGACGGGAGATACAGGCATCAAGCAGGCTCAGGATGAATATGAGCAGCTCATGCGAAATAAGACACCTAAATCAAGGAGAAAGTAATATATGGAAATCATTATCAATGGCCAGCAGGCCTATCTGAAAAAGAACACGTCGTTCGAGTACATTAGCGAGAATCCGTTGTTTACGGGTTCTGACAGCTATACGCTGACAATCACCTTCCCGCTGAAGGACTGTCCCGAGAACATCCGTATCTTCGGGCATCTCAATCGTCAGGACGTGCAGAAAAACAAGGTTGTTTTTGACTGCGATATCAGGGACAAGGACTTCTTCAGGTCTGGTTCCATCGTCATCACTCAAATCTCAGAGGTAGAGGTGAAGACACAGTTCTTGGAGGGTCGCTCAGAACAGAACTTCGACGATACGTTTGACAATGTGTACCTGAATCAGCTGAACCTGGGCTATCCTGATGCCGATGAGTGCAGTCCTTCAAAAAACGATGTTGATAATGCCTTGGCAGAAACATATCCCGGATATAACTGGATACCTCTGCCTTGGGCTAACAACACCTCAGGGAACATTCAGAACGACATCACGGAGGATGAATATGGGAATAGAAAGTGGGCCAATACAAGGGCTTCGCTCACATTTCAGCCGTTCTTAATGTATATCCTGGAAAAGATCTGCGAGGTAACAGGCTATAAGGGAGAGTTCGGCAATATCGAGAATAGCGACTTCGGAAAACTGCTCATTTGCAACACGCTTCCCAGTACTTGGGGTGCCAAGAATTTCGCCATCGCCCTGCCCCACTGGTCTCTGACGGAGTTCTTCGAACAGTTGGAATTGCTCTTGAAGGGCGAGTTCACAATCAACCACAAGGCTAAGACCATCTCCTTTGAGTTCTCGCACCAGATTGCAGCGAAACAGAAGGAGATAAGGATTGACAAGGTCATCAACAAATATTCTGTGGAGGTAGCAAGAGAGGATATCTCTGACTATATAGGTATGAAGAACATGGCCTATGCAGAGAATAGCAACCGGCTCTGGGCCTACATGGATTGCCAGTGGTATATCGACAAACACAAAAAGGATGCCATCGAATATGAAACGCTGGCCGAACTGCTTAAGTGGGCAAAAGAACATTGGATAAGCGGATATGAGAGACACGAGACTGCCCATGGCTACAGTGAATCGCTCACCCGAGGTTATGCCAGGAATTCAGATGCGCAGAAACTGCTGTATGCCCGCGACGTGGATACCTACTTCATCATGTACTGCTACAAGTCGGAGTTCATGAAATCAAATCATATTGAGAAGACTGACACTACCTACAACTGGTACAAATACTACAACCGCCTGATGCCTGTTAACCAGTTCGGCAGATTATTAGTTGATAAGAAAGCAGACGATGTTGAGCTCAATATCGTTCCTGCCTGGTTGGATGATACCGACCCGGGGAAAGGGCAATGCCTGTTCCTTGAATGCGGCGAGATGGGAAGCGCTGTCTCATGGTCCAGTGAAAACGGTGGAGAAGGAGAACTCTCAGGCAGTCAAATTGGAGGACGACGAGCACGGGCAAACAGTGGTTTGGGTAATGCAGACAGCCAGATAGACGAGGAGGACTATAACAACGGTGCACTGGCACAGACTTACGCTGGTCAGGCCATTGCACATGGAGAGCAGCAGAAAGGCGACGCCTACTTTGATAAGATATACGTCGGTTTCTGGGACGCAGAGGAGCGGCACCCGGGGAAATATCCGCATCCCATCATCTCAAATATTGAGATAGAGGATGATTTCACTATGGCCACTACCCCATTCTCGCTGAGTCTGAGAAAGCAGGTGGCTAAAGAGAAATACATCTACGACATAGACAGCAAGAAGAAATACACATTCTCCTTCCTATCTGGCGTCATTCCAAGCCCAAGAGCCGTATTTCATATAGAAGGCAGCAAGTATATCTGTGAGAAAATAACTGCGACCTTCCATGAGGGTTCAGGAAGGTCGCAGTTACTAAAGGGCGTGTTCTATAAGATTACCTGAGTCTTTTCAGTTTCTTTGCCACACTATCCTCAAGCACTTGAGTGGAAAGTTTGGCATAGATCTGAGTTGTTTTGATATCCTTGTGACCTAGCATCTTCTTGACCTCTTCCAGTGTGAAGCCATAGGACAGCATCAGCGTTGCGAAACTGTGGCGGGCGATGTGACAGGTCACAGGCTTGCGTATCTGACAGAGGTCCTCCAAGAGATGACAGTACTCATTCAACTTCTGATTGGTTATGGGAGGCAGTTGATAATCGTACTTCTTCAGTACTTCCATGGCAGGAGGCAGAATCGGTGTGAAGAACTTGGAGCCGGTCTTCAGACGTGCGCCATCAATATAGGTGTAGTCCTTGCGCTTCTCTGTCATAGTCTTGAAGTCAAAAAGTTCCATGTCGCAGTATGCCAGACCAGTGTATGCCATGAAAACAAATCGGTCGCGTGCACGCTCGAGATAGCCTTTGCAGCTAACATTGCGTATTTTGAGGAGCTCTTTCTCATTAAGGGGATTACGCTCCTTGTTGCTGCCCTTGGGGAATTTCACATACTGATACGGGTCTGACTCTATCATCTCCAGCTGCCACAGAAGCTTGGTGTACTTCTTCACTTTCTTGTGGTAGCCATAGATAGTATAGTCGCTGCGCTTGTTACCCATACGCAGCCAGGCATCCCAAGCCAAGACATTGACTTTGGTTAAATCAGCTAAGGTGTTGAGACAGCCACTTTCTTCGAGGGCATTGAATACCACATTGAAGTCCTTGACGGAATTCTTTGCCAGGCCTTCGTTCTCAAAGTGCTCACGACAGAACTCAATGAAACTCTGGCGAAGGTCATTGCCCTTGAAGAGTACCTTGTCTTCGGGCTTACTAGGCACCTGAGCAGTATAGATATGATTATTGAAGTTCTCAATGGTCATGTCTTCATTGAAGAGCTTCATGGCTTGAATAATCTGCTCATAGTGCTTGACCTTAGCAATGATGGTCTTGCTTTGCATTGCGGCTTCGCTATTCTCAGGAGTAGCCTCGCCTACTGTCTCAAATTTGCGTTCACCTTCTTTTAGGTAAATGCGAATTTCGATTTTGCCAACACCAGATTTTGCAGCCTGGTTCTTACGGTCGAAAATCACCTTAATGTTTTTTGTCATAGTAACAATACTTTTTTTTGTGCAGACAAATGGGATTTTCGGTTAATTCGAAGCAGCCTTTTTTGATACTATCGAACTTCAAACTCGCCCTGAAAAGCTTAATTCAAGGGAGCTGGTATCAAAATCGCAGGGGGCGGTATCAAGAATGGTATCAAAAAACCATTTCCAAAAGATTCCAAATCGTTCCAAACGATTCCAAGCCGTTCCAAAATTTTCCATGTAATTCCAAATGAACTGCGGGGTTCAACATTTGATTGGAATTCTCTAACCGACTTAAAATCAATTCGTTGTAAAGTGTAACCGACTAGTTTTAAAACAATTAGTGGTGAGATTTCTCTCACCACTTAATCTTTTGTCTAGTACACCCGCAGAGGTTCGAACTCTGGACACCCTGATTAAGAGTCAGGTGCTCTACCAACTGAGCTACGGGTGCATCGTTTTCTTGTTTAGCGGGTGCAAAGGTAGTCATTTTTTTTCTTACCTACAAATTTTGAGACTACTTTTTTTCCTGACGACAACATTTTTAAGCAAGTGGGCAAGGGACGGTCTCACAGGCCGCGCCGACCGTCCCTCCCCTTTATTTTCACCTGATGGTGAGCCAGACGGGCTCACCCCTACCCTTTGCCTCAACAATTTTCTGCTTGAGACGATGAGTCCATATGCGGCTGTCCACCACCTGCCCCACCAGTTTGTTCTTGCCCACCAGTATGCAACCTTCGGTATCCTGGGCCGTGTTGCCCGCATGGATGCGTATGCCCTGCCATTTGCGGTTGAACTCAGGGCCACCAAGCAGGATGGGCAGCCACTGCTTGAACTTGGGCGAATACGAGATAACCACTGCGTAGCGGCCTTCGGGGATGGCCGAGCGACCTTTCACCTTGTAGGCCCCATTCTTGTAGTCGCGCCAGGTAGGTTCCAGTGTGTCGCAAAAATAGTCATCGGCTGTGCCGGTCAGATATTCATCCACCACTTGGCGGCGGATGTACAGACGACCTATCGTGTAGGTCCTGCGTTTTGCTATACGTTCTAAAATCAATTCCATAAATGCTTAATGTTACAATGTTACAAAGTTACTTTGTTACAAAGCGGAAGCCGCTCGAGCTCTGCTCGCTTTTACAAAGCGGAAGCAAATTTTTCACTTTTCACTATTCACTTTTACCTTACTCCAGTGGTAGCGGTCGGTTTTGCTAATCCATCCGTCGCGCATCCATCGAGAGATAATCATGCGCATGGCCGATTCCGAGCAGTAGCCGCGCTTCAAGGCTCGCAGGTCATCGAGGGTAAAAGTGGGTGCAAGCTGGTCGAACACGGAGTGGTTGGCACCATATCGCTGACACTCCTCCCTGGCATCAACATATTGATTCTGCAATGCCTCGCCGAATGCTTTTATCTGCTGAGAAAGACAATACTCGGCCATCATCAGCGCAAACTTGATACAGTTTCGACTCTCCCCCTTCCCCTCCCTGTGAGGGAGGGGCGTAGATAGTTCTTTTACTTGAGTCTGACCACTCCCATCCCTCACAGGGAGGGGCTGGGGGTGGGTCTCCAGCAAGTGAAAGATCACCCCGCACCGGAAACCGATGACGGCAGCACGCTTACGATAAGTATCCTTCACGTGGTCGATGTCCTTGGCAGCCTCTACGCGTTTCTGCTCCACCCACTGCTCGATGGCCTTGCGCAGACGCGGGGTGTCTATGAGTCCGGAGAACGCACGCAGTCGGGTGACGGCCTCTTGTATCATGGCTTCATCCCCGGCCGAACGACGGCCAAACTTGGGCATCTTCGAGAAACTGCTGTCGGGCATCTCGGCCACGAGGATTCGGCTAGAAAGACCGTTCTCTATGTTGTCCGACTTAAAGCACTTTCTGAGTGCTCCGTTGGTGCCGAGCATCGTCCAGTTGTAGGCCACCTTCACCACTCCCGACTCTGCGGCATCCGAGTTGTAATCCTGACCCCACTCACCTTTGTCAAAGCTCAGGCGGTAGATGTCGTACTTTGAGCTCCACGAGCCGGCACCGTTGGTTTTACGCAGGGTGTCGAGTTCCTCACCAAAGCTGTAGAGGGTGTGACCCTGAGCATTCTTGAAGCGCTTGAGCAAAGTAGAACACGAGACCGTCACCGGCACCATCCTTATCAGCACCTTCGGGTCGTCGGGCGCCTTCTCGTTGGCCTTGCGCCCCTTCTTGCGCTCCTTCCACTCCTCCTCGCGCTTGCGGGCAAGGGCGTCTTCCTCATCGAACTGACGTTTCCATACATCGATGGCATTCTTCACCACCGACTTGTTAGAAGCCTGTTCACCACGTATAATCGACATCAGTCCCAGGTGCTGCAAGTTGCCGTCACAATACTCCACCATCACCTGGTCGGCATAGGCCGCTGCAATGGGCAGCACACCACAGAGCACCGGCATGTGCATCGACACGGGAACACCCGCCAGCGACTCTTTAAGGCCCATTGGTAACGCTTTGACATTGACCTTCACACCAGTCTCTGCCCGAACCGCCTCGACATCCTCGATTTCGTCTGAAGAGATACCCATTTCCAGCGCACTTACAATGCCTTGCATCATCTTTGAAATGCCCTTGGGCGTCTCCTTGCAAGCCGAGTCGACCACGCTGCGAAGTTCAACGTCGGAGAGTCCGAATCGGGGCATCACCTGCATCAGCACCTCTTTCTTGTTGTCGCAGATAGCACGAAGACTGACGGCCAACTTGTGTAGTTTCACGTTGCGCTCGCCTTCGGCCGGCTCTCCGCCGTTGCGATGCCACCACTCTGCTATAATAGAGGTATAAGGGATGCCCTTGAACATCAGCTCCGTATGGGGTTCTTGTGCGGCTTCGGATGTCGGCAGGCTCTTCAGCTCGCAGCCCTCATCGGATGTCGGCTCACTTTTGCGCTCACAGTCCTCAGAGACCTCAAACAGCTTGTCGCTGACATACTTCGTATGGTCCTCGGGCACCATATAGATGCACCTCGAAACATCCTTCACCGCGGCATCCGGCTCAAAGCCCGTAGCCTCCTGCATCAGCTGCTGAGCCTGGTCGACCGTCATGCCGTCGGGCAACTCAACGAGCACATGAGTGCCACGACGAACGCTTTCCTCTATCAGCAGCGGCACCAACGGCGACTGCTCCAAGAGTCGGGCACAGATTTCGTCCGTGTGACCCTTCTCGTCAAAATCCAGCATCAGTCGGTTCAGCGGACGCACCGCATCGGCAATGGCACGATGATTATTCTTGAACTCGGCGCAGTGGGGTGTCCACACCGGCAGCCGATGCTTCAACTGCTCGTCGCCACGCTCTATCCTTTCACACATCTCTTTCAGCCAAGGCTCGCGGCGAAGTTTTTCCCAATCCTCGCGGTTGGCTGGTAAGCAAGGGGCGCCGTGTCCCTTGCCTATGCATGTAAACATCAATCGTTCCAAAATCATTTCCATAGCGTTTCCTCCTTGCGTGTTTTAAAGTAAGACATAATCTCGTCGGCCTCCTCCTGATAGAGGGCCTTGGTCAGCGCCAGTCCGTATTTCTTCGGGAACTTGAACATGACATAGACGTATTCCTCGTTAATGCGTCGGTGACCATCGCTGGGACGTATTTGAGGGCGAGTCATCTTCACTGCCCCGTGGGCCGTCTCGTAGAGGGTCTCGTGGAGTGGTCCCTTGCTGCCGACCTTGTAGCGCTTCACCTGGGTGCGACCGTCGGCATCCACCTCGATGCCACCACGATAACGTACACGCTCTCCGTTGGTCACCTGCTTGTCGTCCTCCCACGGGCACGGCACTATCAGCATGTTGCCGTTCAACTGGAAGTTAACACTTGCGTCCATCTGGACTGCGTTGTTCAAAATCTGTTCGTTAAATTTTTCTGGATTCATTTTTCTGAAACTTTAGCGAGATTCGGCAAGTGCTGAAATTGGATCCTTTTCACTCGCGAGACTTCCCGCATCCTGCTTTCGTCTCAGATTAAACTTTTGGTTTGTTAGCGATTAAGAAATTGTACATAGAAAGGCTGATTAACCACTCCTTTGCCTCCTTGTCTGTGCATTCTACAACGATTCATCAATGCCAGTTGCTGGCGGGCTTGATTCTTCATTCTGTCGTAGATACGCTTTCCACACATTAAATCTCGTGCCATACTCTCAATTGTTACCGCTTCCTTCGAGCGGGGTCTTAAAGTTGTTCGGTGGAAGTGCTCTTTTCGAGGCAACCTCCGTAATCCCCGACTAAGCCCACGTTTCTTCGGGAAAACGTTCGGGTAAACTTTCGGGGAACGCCCAAAAGCCACCTTGAATAGAGAATAAAAAAGAAACGGAACCTCTTGTGTTTCAAAGAGATTCCGCTATGCGAGAAAATTTATCAAAAAAGTTTCAGTTTCCCGAAGGATTTCCCGAAAGCTATTTATTTCTTATGCCAATGCATATCCTGTTGGTCATATCGGTCATATTCAGAACGCGATTCCTCATCCTCGTCAAAGTCACCATTGATTAGCCTGTCAACACTGGCATTGAGAATTATGATGCACTCTTGGATTACTGGCAGAGCCTTGTTGTTAACAGGGTCGCCATTATCAAGTCCAGTCAGCCACTTACCAGATTTGTCTTTGAAATGGCCTTCGAGTATAGAAGGAATAGTGAATCCGTCAGCCACAAATATTAGCCCTTCGGCAACAAGTTTCTTGAACAAGTCAACAAGCGTACCTTTGCCATACTTGGCTGTCCATGTCAGAGCGCAGTCTGCGTCTCTCTTTCCAGAGAATAGTGCTTTGAAGTCGGCATCGTTGCCCTCTATCCAACCATCCTCAGTCAATTTCATAAACAGAACAGTCAAGTGGCCATCAGTCACACAACTTTTTCGGCTGAAGGTCATGATTTCACGTTCCTTGGGTGGCTTTTGTTCTTTGGTTCCAGAACCTTTCTTTTTGCCAGACTTTCCTTCTGTAGCTTTCTGTGGGATGTCACCATATATTTTTTGAACGCCAATGCCGCCTTCCTCAACATTGCCGATTTCATTCTCAACAATCTTCACGCCGACCACATCGCCCTTGAAGTTACTTAGGTCGAAACCTTCGGCAGCAGCCTTTATCAGTTCTTTGATGTCTATATCCATTAGTCTTTTTTCATTTCTTTAATTACCCCTGTGCCTCCAGCTTCTACATTCTGAATTTCAGTATCCACAATCTTTGTACTAACGTATTCCTTAGGCTTGATGATTGTGGTACTCTTGATGCCAAACTTATCGAAGAGAGCTATAACCTCTTTGTCGTAAGCATGATTGTGGTCAATATTATAGCGGTTAAGAAACAATAGATTCCCCTTAATGGTTTCTTTATCCATTTTGTCGGAACACTCCACCATATCAGCAAACAACTGCTTGACTTCTTCCGACCCACCACCATTCAGCTTTATCTCCTGCAACTCGTAGTTCAGCAGATTTGATTTCTTGCCTTCAAGCCAACGGGCATCTTCTTTGTTGGTCATTTGCTCAATGAGAGGCCACAAAAGATCGTGACCATCCAAACGCTCGTAGATGTGAAAGATTATCTTTCGGATATCTATGCCGACACATTTCTTGCTTCGTGCTTGCAACTGAGCTGTAGCTAGTGTCATAATGAGCATGGCATCATTTTCGCCCTCGGCTTCATCTTCCAAATCGTCTATCTCGTCATCCAAGCCCTCCATAACATCTGGCAAAGCAAGCAACGTCTCACATAACTCCTGAGCAGAGAGGAATAATTCTACCGGCGACAACTGTGTATGCCCGTCTTGTTTCATCTTTCTGAGTGCGTCGTGGCTGATGATATACACCGGATCTGCGAGCAACTTCCTACGGGCTGATTTTTGCTGTTCCTTTTCTAATCGTACTATCATGCAGCCTGTTCCTCCTCTTCGTCAGTCACTTCATGCTTCATGCTGTTCATCAGCCCTATCACCTCTTCCTCGGCTTTCAGACGGTCTTCGTGCTCTATATTGCTGCCATCTTTCTTCTTCGTCTTGAAAAGCATATCCAAGAAGTTCTCGTTGAACTCATGACTGACAATCTTATCTGTATTGCCTTCATCGTTGTCAATAAAACAACGGAACGTGCCGCCATCGTTGGTTATCAGTTCCACAGGCTCGTCAAGTGCATCGGCTAATGTCAGCAGATTACGCATATACACGCTGCTCTTGTCAACATAGAGGGCCGTCTTTTTGTCTTCCGGCATCACCGTATAATGCCCTTTATACTTAGCCTGCTTCTGTGCATAGAGCACCTCCAGGAGTGCCCCCATGATGGAATCGTCGAAATAGTCGCGATTCTTGACCTTCAATGCCTCCACCTTCCTCAGAATCTCGTCCTTCTCCATCTCAGGCGTTCCAAAACGCATCTGCTGGGCATGTGCCTGCTGTTGCTCCCATACCTTGAAGAGGTCAACAGGATAGTAGTCGGGCAGAATCTCGAATCCATAACAATGATCCTTGAACAACTGCTGGTCTATGACAAAAGACATGATCTTCGCCACCTTGTGCGTATTACTGAAGGCCTTCTTTCGCTTCTGGATGGCAACGGTGCGGAGATGGTCGCGATTGTCGATAATGACGAAACATGAAGGTTCATCCTTGGCCATCGCAGGTTCAAAGTCGCGCTCTACGGGTATGTCAATATCATTGGCAAATCGCATCACCGTGATACCTGGTGCTGACTTCAAATGATACACCTTATGCTTGTAAACCTTGCGGTCGGTACCTTCTCCCAAATAAAACTCGATGCTCTCATCCTTATCGAAGAGAGCACCAAGATGTTGTTGTCGCTGTTCCCAGTCATAACAGCCTGCGTCGTGCTTGTACTTTGCGTAGTATTGTGCGAATTTTGACATACGATCTTTTTACCTCTAAATCTTTTGGAGTGCAAAGATACTAAAAAATCCCGCTCTTTTTATGGTAGAACGGGATAAATATTTATAAAATTTTCAAGTCACATGTGAATCGTGGGGGGAGAGGTAATCTCTTTTAGCATCATTATAGAAAAGACTTAGCTTTCGTGTAACCATCAACATTTAGTTTGAAAAGATATGTATCTGGTGTTGAATAAGCATTTCTTTCTTTTACAGATACTGTAATCATTCCACCTTTGGCAAGTATTTCTTCCATTTTCTTCATATCTTCAGAACCCCATGATGACATCTGTCCAGATGAATCACTATTGTAAAGAGTCATTTCGTAGACGTCGCCATCAGAATCTTTGATGCGATATCTATATGAATCATCTGACTTTACTACGCTTGAATCATACTCTATCAATTTGAAAGAGAATTCATCTTTATCCATATACAGAATTGCTGTCATTCTAGAATTTGTTGTAGCAGAATTGCTAAATACGCCATTACCCATCAATAACAAATACTTTTGTGACCCCTTTTCACCAAACTCATCCTGATATGCCCTGAGTTCCCATGAACCTGTTCCGGTTGGGACTGGAATATTGAAATCTTCTCCGTCATTAACACCAGCCTCTCTTCCTTTACTATTTACATAAATTGCAGCAAGGTATCTTAAACCCTCTTCATAAGATAGTGGTTCGTAAATTGTTCCCTTCTTGTCTTTTTCATACTTCTCAGGACTAACATAAATACCTTCTTCGTTCTTGTTTATCTCCATGTATGATTCATAGTTCTTGCCATTACAACTTATGAAGATGTATTCACATTTATCCTTAACCTCTGCACCGAGTCCGTTCTTGGCCGAGAAGTCACAATGAAGAATGCATAAAGAGTCATCACTATAGACCGTTTCTATATTCGATAAATTGACACTGGATGGGTCTCTTGCCATTTCTTTGAAAGTTGCCTCCATTTGCGCCTTAGCTGCTTTTTCAAGTTTTGCACTTTTTGAACAAGATGTCATAATTGTCATTGCCATTGCTGCGAGCATCAGCATTGCTAATACAATAATTAACTTTTTCATAATCATATGTTTTAGTTTCTACAATCAATCATAATTGTTCCTGCCTGGTTACGATATACATTTCACTACCTTGCTCATAATCTATTCCTATTTAAAATCTTGATAACTTCATAATTCTCCCTAACCTCGTCAATAGATATTTCACCCGACAAGTACCCATATGTCTTTTTCGCAATTATAACGATGGGCTTGCTCGTGTATGATTGTGGTATTTGAGCAGCCATTTTATATTTTACAGAGCTAACCTTTGAGAAATCGTGGCTTGTTTCGGAATAGTTGCCAATGCTCGCACCATAGGTATCATATGTAGCGTATTCTATTCTGAAATCATCAATCTCTTTTAATTTGCCATCCACAATCTCACAGGCGTAGACCCTAGGGGGTGAGGCGTGATTCTCCTTTGTTGAAATAGAAAGTGAAGCAAGAATATAGGTACAATTCTTGTCTGCAACCTCGTACGAGTATTCATTCACATCAAGTACATATTCAAAAGTGAAGGTGCGACCATAGGTAAAACCTGAGAATGAATATGTAACATTACCGAACTTAACTGTTGGATTATCCTTAAATGCTTTATATCCCAAAGCTTTTATTCTATCTTCCTCAGCTTTCTTTGCAGCTTCTATCGCCTCTATTTTCTTTAGATATTCGTTACAGCCGTCGTTTTCCTTTGCATTAGGAAAAACACGTTTAAGTTCTGCCGTTTCTTTTTTTACGCCATCATAATCCCCAGAATTAAATAATTCTCCAATGTGGGCTAATCTTTGGTCAGCTGGATAACTCAGAATTCCTATCTTTTCATTAGCTTCACTCAGTTGGTGCCTTAAGATTTTTATTGTGTCTTGGTATTTACTTTCCACCTCTGCAATTTTGGTAGTAACATCAGTCTTATTTGCTTGTGTGCATGATAAAAGAAGGTTTGTCGTAATGGCCAACACGATGAATACAATGCTCTGTTTTTTCATAATTATGTGTTTTAGGTTTGTACTATTCATATTCATCAAGTCGCACAAACCTCAAACAAGAAGTGAGCGCAGACTTGTCATATTCTCAGCCAGGCTCACCACAAGCCCCAATACTACTATGACAGAAGCCTACGCTCAAGCGTAGCTTCAATTGTAGTATTGGTTTGCTCTGTTATTCTCTTTCGAGGTGGTGATTCGGCTGAGAAAATCGAGCAATATGTCTTGCAGTCCTTTTCGGATTGCACCTGCAAAAATACAAAAAGATTTCGATAACAAATATTTTTTTCTATTTTTTCTTGGGTAAACGCTTTAAATAGAGTAAAATTATAGGGAAAATACAAAAAAATGCCTCTTTTGTTGCGCATTTAAGAAACATTTCGTATTTTTGCAGCAGAATTATAAATAAAAATGGAACAAACAGTATTTGAACTTGATTTGTTAGAAGAAGCACGAGACTTCCTGAAATCCTTAACAAAGGAGATTCGTTGCAAGATAGGCTACAATATCCGCAGGGTTCAAAAGGGAGAACGAGACAGTGAACTCTTTAAAAAACTTGATGGTACGGAAATATGGGAGTTTCGCACAATCTATGATAAAACCTGTTATAGGTTGTTTGCCTTTTGGGATAAGGATATCAATACGTTGGTAGTTGCCACTCACGGTATTGTGAAGAAAACGCAAAAGACACCGAAAAGTGAAATCACAAAGGCTGAAGGAATTAGAAAACTGTATTTTGAGAATAAAAACAAGAAAATATGAAAAAGGTAGGAGACATGAAACTGTATAGCTTTGAGGAATTGCTGGAAGAGGATTACGGTAAGATCGGGACACCAGAACGCGACGCCTTTGAACGTAGCGTAGATGAAGCAGTCCAGGCCTATCGTGTAGGAGAGGCTATTAAACAAGCACGTGAAGCTCAGAATCTTACACAAGCAGAATTGGGTGAGAAGATGGGAGTACAAAGGTCTCAGGTCTGCCGATTAGAGAGCGGAAAGAGCATCACACTTGCTTCTATGATGCGTGCATTCCGTGCGCTGGGTGTACAAGTGGCACTGGAAATGAAAGGCATTGGAAAAGTTGCATTATAATCAAAACCTTGCAATCTTACATAAAAAGTGCACTTGATAGTTTCGACTTTCATACTGCACTATAAAAGGAACTAATGAGGCTGTCTTTCAAGGCAGCCTTTTTTAGTGTAGAACACTAGGGACAGATACTGTCTTACTCCTGAATCATTTCCTTATGGGTAAGGAAGAGTCGTGGGCGGAACATGGGACTGGTCCCGTTTCACGATTCTTGTTCTTCTTCCCCTTCAGGAATCTCTACCGCTTTCAGCTTCCCCTCGCTTTGCAACTGCTGGAGGTCAAACCCAAGGTCTTTGATAATTTGGCGAACCACATTCATCTTGATGCTGCTGGCATCGGCTTTGTCATAGAGTAATAAGAGTATCACCACACCATCCTTCTCGTCGACCATATAAGTGAACGTGATAATACGAGCACCGCCCGACTTACCGCGACCTTTTGAGCCAATGGTAAGACGGACTTTGCGGATGCCGGGAGAGAGTTCCGTTCCCTGATAGGGATTCTTCAAGATACTGTCGCGGAAGTCAGAAAGGTCATCAATGAAACTACGATGGCGTTTAGCCAGTCGCTTGGCTTCGCTGTCGAAATAACTAGTCGTTTGAATCTCGAAGCTCATTGATCAGGTTGTCAAGCGTGTTCAACTTCCGTTTACCTTCTATCGACTCCTTTGCTTCCAACAGCGCACCACGGAGCTCATCTTCTATATTCTTTTTCACTTCAATCATTGGCTCGTATTTTTGAATCAGACTACTTGAACAACTCACTGTGACTGCCTAGTCGTACCAGTTCGATGACGTTTGTATTCTTATCAAACCATACCAGAAGAAAGTCGCCATTGATGTGACATTCCAAACAGCCTTTATATTTCCCGCTTAAAGGATGCGGGAGATAATCTGCTGGAATGGGCTGCTCGTTTTGAAGCATCTTGAGCACTTCTTTTAGGTCAGCCAACTTCTGAGGATTATTCCTATACCGTTTCAGATCTTTCTTATACTGGGTAGTAGGCTGTAGTTTCTTCATTCTTCATTCAGAATGTCGTTAAACATATCGTCTACATTGTCGTAGACCTTGTTAGGGTTACGGCCCGACATGGCTTCCTTAATAGCAGCCTTAGTCGTTTCGTTCGGCTCATTAAAGATGTAATCGAGCAGCACACTCTCCACATAGTTGTTGAGTGTACGGTTTTCTCTGACTGCGTTACTCCTCAGTCTCTCCAACAGGTCGGCCCTAAGTCGGAAAGAGGCTGGTTTTCTGATAATTGTTGTTGCCATACTTGTAATACAATTAAATATTTTCGTATGCAAAGATAATACTTTTTATTTATATAGCAATGCATTTTCATATTATTTTTGTCACATTGTAACTTTGTAACAATGTAACAATAAGGATTCTCAATGTATGGGGGCATTATTGGTTTAGAATATATAATAATTATAATTATTATATATTCTAACTGCTATGGTCTGCACTCGGCTTGGGGCTTAATGTTACAAAGTGACATTGTTGCAAAGTGACAACCTAAAACCGCGTCACCTTGCTCGCCATCGGCGAAAAGTAATCTTCGAGGGTCGGATATTACGGATTCGAGGACTCAAAATTGGTTCCCTGCAAATTTGCCTTGGTGTATGTATATGCCTCGGGCGGTGGGTTTGGTGGCGAACTTACGACCTTGAAGATCATACCAGTCATCATTGTCTTTACGCTTGACGAATGGCACATTCTGAATAGAGATGATAGCCGTAGGATCGAAACCCAGTTGTTCGTCAATCCACGCCACTTGTTTCTTAGTCCATTCACGCATGAGGGCTATTTCCTCATCATAGTTTGTGGCAGTGGTGGGAGCCAGGGGAATCTCTTTGTCCCAGATGGGCCATGCCTGATAATTGCGCTCACAGGCACCTCCAATCGTTACTTCGTTGACCAGAGAGTCCATCATTTCAGTGACGTGCTGGTCGCTCAGTGTGCTGGTTCGTAATTCAGCCCATCGCTCCTTCATGCGTTTCCAATAGGCTTCGTCTTCTGTTAGCCGTTTCCACCAGAAAGGCACAGGCAGCTTGCCCAGCAGCCCCGCTTTCTGTCCTTTCTCATATACCCATTGCTCATAGAGGAAATCTCCTGCTGCGATATTATTGCCGAAGGTCATGTTGTAGTCCCAAGGGGTTATCTTGAATCGCGGATCCACAGAGTCACGTCGTTTATAGATATAGGTACTCAGACGATAACCGTCAGGGTTTTGGCAGAACTCCGTCAGCAGCTGGTAATTGATGAAGTTTTCCACGTCGATATACTTGCTGTAGCCATTCTCCTTGTCAGCAAAACCGTCGCTGCCGAGCACATCCTCCAACTCGTCAAACCGCTGCTTGATATAGGCCATCTGTTCACTTGATATTTCCTCGTAATCAGGGAAGTGGTACTTTGCGCAGATATCATGATCGTACATTTTGTATTTCAATACGAAATGAGGCTCATTATCACGGTCTATCTCCACCATATAGTCGCCAGTCAGTTCGTCGCCGCTGTCGCCTGGAGCAGTAAAGTTCAAGCGGTTCTTGCCCTTGCTGGGTTTTTCGCAGAGAATATAGACACCATAGTAGATGCCGTCGACGATGATCTCGCAGAATTTGCACTTAGGCGTGAATTCGAAGTAGGGCCGTGAGAGTTGATACACCAGCGGATCGCGGATCAGGCTGCGGTCATGATAGGGCGCCAGCAACACCCAGTTGTTGTCCTCTGGCAAACCGAGCAGTTTCACTTTCTCTTTCTTTCCGTTCACGTCAGCCGTTTTCAAGGTTCTGAATCCATAAGGTTTCTTGTCGGAGTCATAAAATGAGCTGCTACCTCTGTACTTGATGCCTACCCATCCCTCATAGTCGGTGGTCTGCCCCGAATGTGCCAGTGTGTCGCCGTAGTTCACCCCGTCAGCATTGTTGATGATCTTCATGCGCACTGCCACTTGGTAGTCTTTATGGATGGCGGTGGTATGGCCGGCTTCGTCGCGGGTGTTGATGAACAGGATGGGCAGGTTTGTCTTCTCTAGCACGACATCGGTGTTATAGGGCTTAAAGTTCCCTTCATCCCAGCTGTCAGCAGGAACGTCTATGGCAAATAAGCACAGCAGTATAGTTAATAAAACATCTTTCATATCATAGCCATTTTCGACTACAAATATATGAATTAATTTTGGTAAAACAGAATAAAAACAATAAAATTTCCGTTTTGGGGTCTTAACAGAACATTTCACAAGGTGTCTCGATGAAACATCAATTGAGCGATTTCGTGCTGAAAATCGCCCCAAATCGATGCCCGAAATTTGGAATCGCACGAAAAATGTTGTACCTTTGTACACGTAAACAAAGCGGGATGTCGGCCACCCGATGTAGCTGGCCGCAAGTGATTCTAATACCATGTAAAACACAATTTAAACACTATGGCAAAGATTTTGTATGAAGTAAAGAAAAACCAGAACTCGCACTCAGCGGCCTTCGGCAAGTGGTACGCGCAGATCAAGAATCTGGAAACGCTGAACACGCGAAAGCTGGCTAACCACATCTCGGAGCACGGAAGCATCTACACCCCCGACGTGGTTTACGGCGTGCTGGAGAAGTTTCGCAGCTGCTTGGTGGAGATGCTGCTGGAGTCGAAGAAGGTGAAGATTGACGGCCTGGGCACTTTCTACTGCACCCTGGAGAACCAGAAGAACGGTGCGATGAAGAAGGAGGAGTACATCCCCTCGAAGCACATGAAGGCGCTGCACATCCGATTCCTGCCCGAGCAGACCACGGAGGAGAACATCTCCAGTCGCACGTTCCTGAAGAAGGCCGAGTTCGTGAACATCGAGCAGCTACTGAAGGCCGAAGAGGAGGAGAGCGGCGAAACCAACGGCGGTGACAGCAACGGCGACAACGGCGGTGACAACAGCGGCGACAACGGCGGCAACAACGGCGGCGGCCCCGTGAACCCCTAAGGAGATCAGGAGTTTCAGGAGTTTTTCAGTAAAACCCTGAACTCCTCAAACCTCAAATCTTAAATCTCAAACCTCAAATCTCAAACCTCAAATCTCAAACCTACTATGAAGAAAGAAACTTGGAAAACCGTTATTCAGATTATCGTCAGTGTGCTCACGGCAGCCATCACGGCACTCGGCACTACGAGTTGCATGGGACATGGGCCGATGGGCGTCTGAAAACGCGCAACGTCACATTGTCACATTGTCACTTTGTAACATTAAGGTGGCGGCAGAGGTGACGACGCAAAACAAAAAAGAAAGACGACGGACTTAAAAACAGTCTGTCGTCTTTTTGCTTTGTACACCCGCAGAGGCTCGAACTCTGTGAAGGCTAAAAAACGAGAAAAGATAGATTAAGTGTGCCAAGATACAAAGAAAAGTCGTATCTTTGCACTCGTTCAGTTAAAATATGATGAAACAAGCAACGACATTAGAACAACAAATTGCAAAACTACGTAGTAGAAAAGTAGAGATTGCTGATGAAGAGAAGGCAAAAGAGGTTCTTCTCGACATTGGTTATTACCGCCTTGGCTTTTATTTCTTCCCTTTTGAGAAATCATATCCAAGTCTTAGGAATCGGGATCATATGATGCAAGATGGCACTAAATTTGAAGACGCTGTTGCCCTGTATTATTTTGACTTTGATGTTCGGAACCTGTTGAATAGATACATAAGCCGTATAGAGGTGGCCTTTCGAACTTATATGACTTATTATCTTAGCAACAAGTACCCCAATGATTCCATTTGGTTTGTAAACCCAAGCGTTGTTAGCCAGGCTTTCTGTGATAACTTTGAGACAACTTGTTATACCTCAATAAAGAAGAATGCGGCAATACGACGTCATCATTCAAAGTACAGGAGTGACCAGTATGCTCCAGCATGGAAAACCATGGAATATATGACCCTTGGCAATATGCTGGTGTTATACCAGAATTTGCTGGTGCTGGAAGACAAACGCACCATTGCCAAACATTTCGGAATCAATCAAACAGCAGTGTTTGAGAATTACATGGAATGTATTCGCTGCATCCGCAATATCTGCGCTCATGGCTCTGTTCTGTATGATACCAAGTTGTACTATCGAATCATGCGAGGCCCGGCTGGAAGACTGACACCATCTGAGAATGGCAGTTTTGGTGGTGCCATAAAGGTTATATCCTACATGGTAGGTAGAGTCTCTACCAACCGTCGCCATGAGATGATTGTCAAACTGAATGATGCCTATATGAGGTGCATAAACAAGAATCCCAAGTTGCAACAAATTATTGAAGATGCGTCAAACTTGATGTGGGATTTGCCTAATATCTCCCAATTAGAGCGGTAAAAAGCAAAAAAATAAAAATTTGCCGCGTAAAATTTGGAAGATATTAATTAATTAACTAACTTTGCAGCGCAAAAGTGCCAGTGGATGCCTTTGTCGCTCCACTCACACTCTAAAAGGATTGAATGTGGCTTTCACCTTAGTCGTGTGAGCCACTATTTTTTTACACCTATTTAACTTTCCTAAAAACTTATTCTTAATGAAATAGTGTCAAGACGTATCAAGTCTGACGGAATTTTCGTACCTTTGCAGCAAAAATCCAACAGATTATGTCAAAAGTAAAGATTCAAACCATGTTGGGCGACATCACCGTACGCCTTTACGACGAGACTCCTATCCACCGTGACAATTTCCTGAAACTGGCCAGGGAGGGCTATTATGATGGCACCCTGTTCCATCGTGTCATTAAAGGTTTCATGATTCAGGGCGGCGACCCCGACTCAAAAGGTGCCCCTGCTGGCAAGATGCTGGGCGTGGGCGGTCCCGACTATACCCTTGAGGCCGAGATCAAGTCCGACATCTTCCATAAGCGCGGTGCCCTTGCAGCAGCCCGTCAGGGTGACGAGGTAAACCCAGAGCGCCGCAGCAGCGGTTCACAGTTCTATATCGTCTGGGGCGACATCTACAACGAGGGCCAGCTACGCCAGTTCTCCAAGCAGCTCAGGATGCAGAAGGTGCAGTCTGCCTTCAATGCCCTTGCCGCTGCTCACAAGGACGAGATTATGCAGATGCGCCGCGACAGAAACCGTGCCGGTCTGCAGGAGCTGCAGGACAAACTCGTAGCAGAAGCCGAGAGCAAGGTGGGCAAGGACGGTCTCACCGAAGAGCAGCTTCAGCTCTACTCCACCCTGGGTGGCACGCCCCATCTCGACGGCCAATACACCGTCTTTGGTGAGGTAGAAGAAGGGCTCGATGTTGTAGAGATGATTCAAGGCACCGCCACAGGCCGCGCCG
This sequence comes from Prevotella communis, assembly GCF_022024115.1. Lineage (NCBI taxonomy): Bacteria > Pseudomonadati > Bacteroidota > Bacteroidia > Bacteroidales > Prevotellaceae > Prevotella > Prevotella communis. The sequence goes on along the minus strand of NZ_CP091792.1, from coordinate 1,468,001 downwards.
ACCGTCCCTTAGACGATATCGAAATGAGGATGGTTGTCGTTGAGTAGTATGTGCTTCGGGAGCCTTTAGATTATATATCCTTGAACCGCACCACCAGCGGGAGGTGGTCACTGAAGCCGGGACGGTAGTGGTTGATCTGGAAGGTGCGGAAGGGGCGCTTGCCGCCATACTGGGGCTCGTCTTCAAGGAGGAAGGAGGCATCGTTGATATAGGCGGTGTCTACCCTATTATATAAAAGAGGTGATACGAGGACGTGGTCGAGGGAATGCCACTCGCCACGAAAGCGGTAGGTGCCGTGGGCTTCGCCGTGAATACCACGGGCACTGCTGGTGGCATTGTGCAGACCGAGGGCGTAGAGCTCCAGGAGGGCGGGACTGTCGGCATAGTCGTTGAAGTCGCCGGTGATGATGACATGGGCGGAGGGACCAAGCTCAGCGAGACGCTGCTGCAGTTGGACGACCACCTGATGGCGGTTAGGAAGTGATTGGCGCTCGCCACCAAGACGGCTGGGACTGTGGACCACGAAGACATGGAGCGTGTCGCCAGACGGACGGCGGCCCTGTACATAGAGGATATCGCGCGTGGGGCGCATGCCAGGCAGGGGCGGCACCTCCAGATAGTCGTAGCAGATGAGACGAAAGCGGCGGTGATGATAGAGCAGCGCCACATCAATGCCACGTCTGTCGGGCGACTCAGTCATCAGGTACCGGTAACCGGCACGCTTCAGCAGCGAATGTTCCGTAAGGTCCGTGAGCACGGCATCATTCTCAACCTCTATCAATGCAACAAGGTCGGGAAGCTCCTCCCTATAAGACGTACAAGAGAGGATTTCCTGACCTATGCGGTTCTGTTTGGCCCAATAGCGCTGGATTGTCCATTCGTGAGAGCCGTCGGGCAGGAACTCTGTGTCCTCCTTTCCTACGTCGTGGCGGGTGTCGAACAGGTTTTCGCAGTTCAACTCCACAAGCGTAAGAAAGGAGGACAGCAGTAAGGTTAGGAACATAGGATTAGCAGACCTTCTCCAGACGTTTCATGATAGAGAACATAAATATAGCTGATACGACGCAGAGGGCGATGAACACGCTCCATACAGCCCACAAGGGGATATTGCCCCAGAGGTAGCCGCCAACGCCTACCAACTTGTTACCGATAGCAGTAGCCACAAACCAGCCACCCATCATCAGACCCTTATACTTTGGAGGAGCCACCTTGGATACGAATGAGATACCCATTGGCGACAGCAGCAACTCGGCGAAGGTCAGGATGAGGTAGGTATAGATCAGCAACTGAGGTGTGACATCAGCCACATGAACAGCAACAGACTCGCCGTCGGCACCAGTCTCAACCTGAGGCATGGGCAGTCCGAAAGAAGCCACAGCCATCAAGCAGTAGGCCAGACCAGCCACCACCATACCGTAGGCAATCTTACGGGGAGCAGAGGGCTCCTTGCCATGCTTAGACAGGGCACCGAAGATAGCCAGGCTGACAGGAGTCAGGGCTACTACATAGAAGGGGTTGAACTGCTGGAAGATAGGAGCTGAAACAGCCACGATCTCGCCAGAGTTGCGGTCGTACTGGAAGAAGAGGAAGCACAGAGCCAGGGCGATGACAGCGGCAGAGATGCTGCGAGCCTTGGTTGTCTTGCTCTGGAACAGAGAGAAACCGGCATAGACGATGAAGATCAGGGCTACGAGGTTCCATACGTCGAAGGCCATACCCTCAACGCCAGTAGAAGTCTGAGAGGTGAACTCGTCAGCGAAATAGGTCAGCGACAGACCATTCTGGTGGAAGGCCATCCAGAAGAAGATTACCACGGCGAATACCAGACAGAGGGCGATGATACGCGCCTTGGTATCCTCCTTGGAGAGTTCCTCTACCTGCGTCTGTTCGCCCTTCTTGCCAGAGCCACCCTCCACATGACGGAAGGTGTTGCGGAAGATGTAGTAGATGGCGATAGACAGGATGAGCGACGCACAAGCCACGGCAAAAGCGAAGTGGTAAGAGTCATTGACCGAGGTACCCAGATTCTTCTGAGACCACTCCATGATCTTCACGGCAGCCGTAGGAGCGAAGAGCGCACCGATATTGATGGCCATGTAGAAGATAGAGAAACCTGAGTCGCGCTGGGCAGCATAGCGGGAATCATTGTAGAGGTCACCTACCATCACCTGCAGGTTGCCCTTAAACAGACCAGTACCCAGTCCGATGAGCAGCAGGGCAGCCAGCATCACCACCAAAGCCACGGTGTCGCCTCCAAGGGGCACAGACAGCAGCAGGTAGCCGGCAAACATGATGATGATACCCGTGGTAACCATACGGCCGAAGCCGAACTTATCTGCCAGCCATCCGCCTACGATAGGCAGGAAATAAACGAGCATGAGGAAATCGCTGTAGATTTCGCCAGCCCAAGCAGCATCCAGTCCATAGTTAGCACGCAAGAAAAGCGCGAAGACGGCCAACATTGTGTAGTAGCCGAAGCGTTCGCCAGTGTTGGCCAGAGCCAACGCATAAAGTCCTTTCGGTTGATTTTCGAACATAATTTAATTTACTTAATATTAGAATTTTTGGTTTTTGTGATATCAAATAGATAAGTCAGTTTGACGCAGATATTATTCAGGTTGGAACGCCCGAAATAGTCGCGCTTGGAGTTGCGGAAGATATCGCCCAGTCCGTAGTAGTAACGGCCCTCAACGAGGAAATGGCCCACATTCTTAAGCGAGAACTCCAGTCCCAGGCCCGCAGCAATACCATAGTCGACCTTGCGCTGTACGGACATCGTGTCCTGCGCAATGACAGACGAGGTACGTCCTGAACCGTCGGAATAGACAGGAGTACGGGAGTCCCAGGGAAAATTCATCTGTGTCTTCTCGTTGAGGAAAAAGCCCACCTGCGGACCTGCTTGCACAAAGAACTGCACACCGCGGCGCTCACGTCCCCACCCCATACGGGCCAGAACGGGAACCTGAAGATACGTCATGTCGCGCTGGTAACTCTCAGCCTGACCTGTGGTGGCATTGATGACCGGCTCATCGTTGGGCGTCAGAATGCGCTCCTTCCAACCCACCTGGGCATAGTTGACCTCGGCCACGATGGCACAGATACTATTGAAATATTTCTCGGACGTATAGCGCAAGGAGAAACCGCCGGTGAGGCCCTGATGCATATCCTGAGGCACCTCGGGCATGAAGCCCACATTACTGAACATCATGCCGCCATTGAAACCGACAGAGAAATCACTACGATGCTGGCCCACCTGGGCTACTGCCATTGCGATACCCACGAATGGCAGGAGAAAGGATAAAAACAGTCTTCTCATCTTCACCATTTAGTAGTTGACTGTTTCTATGGTACGGTCGTCCTTATAATGCACGAACATAAAGGCACGGTTCTGCAGTCCGCCATTACCCATACGCTCAAACTTCAGCGGCGTCTGCAGGGGCTGATAGCCGAAACGGCCGGCTGCACCGTCGAAGGTCATACCGTACTTGTGCAGGCCACGCAGGAAGAACAGCGCATGGTCGAAGCCTGTGAGGGCAAAACGCGGCAGAGCCGACATCATATCCTCGCGGAAATTCTGACGGTAGAGGGACTGCTGGCGCTGCACCAGGGGCGACTGCAGGTTGGTATAGAAAGGTGCAGGGATATAGACGTTGTACTTATGGAAATTATCCTGCTGATAATGGGCGTACATCATCCACTCCGTGTAGCCGAACATGGAAATCTGGATGCCGGGATTATTGATCTTGATCTCACCGAGACGGCCGAAGGCAGCAAGCAGTTCGCGTGAACGGGCCGTATTGAGAATCACCAGGTTGGGCTGGTCCTTGACGAAAGCCTTGGCGAAATTGGCATCGCTCGACTTCAGGTTGGTGATGCTATAGGGCACGTCGGCAATCTCCAGCTGACGGCGGTAGGTAGACGTGAAACTGCCCTTCGTGCTGGTAGTGTCGCCACAGTCGATAATCACAGGATGATAGCCCTTGAAGAACTGGGCACAGCGGCGTGCAGTGCTCTCAGTCTGGTCATTGGGCGACTGGTACACCTGGAACAGGCCGCGGTTGGTATAGAGCTCGGGGGCATGGATAGAGAAAGGTATCACCAGCAGACTGTGGTGCTTCTCCGTAAACTCAGACAGCTGACTGACAAAGCGTGAATACAGCGGACCGAAGATGATGTCGCAACGGGCGGCGGCAGGATCTGCCAGAATGGGCTTCACATCGCCATTCTCGGGCAGGTTCCATGCGTGGATATCCACAGAGATACCTTCTTTCTTCAGCGAGTCGCAAGCCATGAGCAGACCGCGGTAATACTCCACCATGCGCCTGCCGTCGTTGTTGACCTGATGAAGAGGCAGCATCACACCCACGCGGATGGCACGCTGACGCACATCGGCATCCGGATTCTGCTGGACTGCCAGAGTCGCTACCTTCTGTCCGTCGGCCGAGGGGATATTGATGATGGAGCCTTTCTTCAACTTATAGCCGGGCTCTTCCATGCCAGGATTAGCCTGCACCAGTTGTTCGACGGTGATGCCGTACATTTTCGAGATGCCGTACATGGTCTCTTTCTTCGCTACCTTATGCGTGCGAACGGACTGAGCCACAGACACATACGAGTACGAGACAAACAAAACGAATATCAGAAAATATCTTAATAAACTCTTCATAATACTCTATTTTTCAGTTTTCGGATACAAAAGTACAAAATTATTTCGTAACTTTGCAACCAAAACAAGAAGAATTATGAAAAAGAACTTGATATGGCTGATAGCCGCCTTCATTTTAACGGCCCTGAATGTTGGGGCTCAGAAGGTTTCCCCCACCCTGACATATATTGACAAGGATGGTAATCCGCACGACACACTGTGCATCGAGGACGGACAGGCGCCGGTGGACGTGACATTCCACGCCAACCCATCGGACATGGGCGACCTGACCCCGTCGTATGAATGGCATTTCTACAAGAAAGACGGCACGGAGGGCGGCAACAAGGAACTCTTTGTGCGCTACGAGGAAGAGACACAGTACACGTTTACGGAGTCGGGCTCGTACACCATCATTCTGAAAACCATCCTGGACAGCGAGGGCACCCAGTTGGACGACGAGACAATCACGGTGTTCATAGCCGACAGTTACCTGGAGTTTCCCAATGCCTTCTCGCCCAACAACGGCGACGAGCTCAACAATATCTTCAAGGCCAAAAGGCATAAGAGTCTGGTGAGTTTCCATGCCTATATCATTAATAGGTGGGGACAGAAACTGTATGACTGGACCGATCCCGACGGCGGATGGGACGGCAAATACAAGGGAAAGGACGTGAAAGACGGCGTCTATTTCCTATTGTGCAAGGCCCGCGGTGCCGACGGCAAGGAGTATAATATCCGCAAGGACGTGAACTTGTTACGTAAATTTGTAGAAGGAGGACGCACGGGTGGCACAAACTGATAATCAGGGGAATATCGAGGTATATGGTGCCAGGGTGCACAACCTCAAGAACATTGATGTAACCATACCCCGCCAGTCGCTGACCGTGATTACCGGACTGAGTGGCAGCGGAAAATCATCCCTGGCCTTCGACACGATTTTTGCCGAGGGTCAGCGACGCTATATTGAGACCTTCTCGGCCTATGCGCGCAACTTCCTGGGCGGAATGGAGCGTCCCGATGTGGACAAGATTTCAGGTCTGTCGCCTGTGATCAGTATCGAACAGAAGACCACAAACAAGAACCCGCGCTCTACGGTGGGCACCACCACGGAGATATACGACTACCTGCGACTGCTCTTTGCACGCGCGGGCAAGGCATATAGCTACATGACGGGCGAACCGATGGTGAAATATACGGAGGAGCGCGTGCTGGAGATGATTCAGAGCGACTATGCAGGACACAAGATATTCATCCTGGCCCCGCTGGTAAGGAGTCGTAAGGGACACTACCGCGAACTCTTCGAGGCCATGCGCCGCAAGGGCTACCTGACCATGCGCGTGGATGGTGAGATTGTGGAGATCAGGCAAGGCATGAAGGTGGACCGCTACAAGAACCATGATATTGAAGTGGTCATCGACAAAATGAAGGTGGAGGGCGAGAGCGAGCGTCTGAAGAAGAGTATCCAGACGGCCATGAAACAGGGCGAGGGCCTGATTATGATTCTCGACAAGGACAGCAACGAGGTCAAATATTTCTCCAAGCGACTGATGTGTCCTACGTCGGGCATCGCCTATAGCGACCCCGCACCCAACAACTTCTCGTTTAACTCGCCACAGGGTGCCTGTCCGCGTTGTAAGGGTCTGGGCATCATCAACGAGATAGACCTCAACAAGGTGATTCCCAACAAGAAACAGAACATCCACGAAGGTGGAATCATTCCTTTAGGGAAATACAAGAACCAACTGATTTTCTGGCAGATAGACGCCATACTAAAGAAGTATGAATGCGACACTAAGACGCCTATTCAGGATATTCCCGAGGAGGCGATGAACGAGATACTGTATGGCACCTTGGAGGATGTGCGCATCGCCAAGGAACTGGTTCATACGTCGAGCGATTACTTCGTGGCCTTCGACGGCATCATCAAATATCTGCGCGACACGATGGAGAACGACGACACGGCAGCAGGTCAGAAATGGTCAGACCAGTTCCTGGCGGAATGTGAGTGTCCGGAGTGTCACGGACAGCGACTGAACCGTGAGGCCCTCTCCTACCGTATCTGGGATAAGAACATCTCGGAACTGGCGTCGATGGATATTGCGGAACTGCGCGAATGGCTGGATGAAGCCGAGAAGCACCTGGACAAACAGCAACAGCAGATTGCCACAGAGATACTGAAGGAGATACGCACCCGACTGGATTTCCTCCTGGACGTGGGACTGGATTATCTGGCGCTGAACCGTCAGTCGGCCTCGCTGTCGGGCGGTGAGAGCCAGCGCATCCGACTGGCCACGCAGATTGGTTCGCAACTGGTCAACGTGCTGTATATCCTCGACGAACCGTCGATTGGTCTGCACCAGAGGGACAACGAGCGCCTGATCCGTTCGCTGAAGGAACTGCGCGACCTGGGTAATACGGTCATCGTGGTGGAGCACGACAAGGATATGATGCTGGCGGCCGACTATATCATCGATATCGGTCCGAAGGCCGGACGCAAAGGTGGTGAGGTGGTATTCCAGGGTACGCCCAAGGAGATGCTGAAAGCCAACACGCTGACGGCACAGTATTTAAGGCCCCACCCCCAGCCCCTCGCTGATATGGAGGGAAGTGGTCAGATGATATCTACTCCCCGCTCTCGCAGAAAGGGCAACGGGAAGAGTCTTCTCATCAAGGGTGCCCGTGGCAACAACCTGAAGAATGTGGATGTCAGCTTCCCCCTGGGAGAACTCATCGTGGTGACAGGCGTCAGCGGCTCTGGTAAGTCGACGCTCATCAACGAGACGCTGCAACCCATCCTGAGCCAGCATTTCTATCGCTCATTGAAGAAACCGATGCCCTACGACTCAATAGAAGGCATCGAACATATAGACAAGGTGGTGAATGTGGATCAGTCGCCCCTGGGACGCACGCCGCGTTCAAACCCCGCCACCTACACAGGTGTCTTCTCGGATATCCGTTCGCTCTTCGTAAACCTGCCCGAGGCCAAGATCAGGGGCTACAAGCCGGGCCGCTTCTCGTTCAACGTGAAAGGCGGACGCTGCGAGACCTGTGGCGGCAACGGTTACAAGACCATCGAGATGAACTTCCTGCCGGATATCCAGGTGCCTTGCGAGGAGTGTCACGGCAAGCGCTATAACCGTGAGACGCTGGAGGTGCGCTACAAGGGTAAGTCGATTGCCGACGTGCTGGATATGACCATCAACCAGGCTGTGGAGTTTTTTGAGAACGTACCTGATATCCTCAGGAAAATCAAGACGATACAGGACGTGGGACTGGGTTATATCAAACTGGGACAGTCGTCCACGACACTGTCAGGCGGTGAGAGCCAGCGCGTGAAACTGGCTACCGAACTGTCGAAGCGCGATACGGGAAAGACACTCTATATCCTCGATGAGCCCACCACGGGTCTGCATTTCGAGGATATCCGCATCCTGATGCAGGTAATCCACAAGCTGGTGGACAGAGGCAACACGGTGATCATCATTGAGCACAACCTCGACGTGATTTGTCAGGCTGACCATATCATCGACATGGGACCGGAAGGCGGACGAAAAGGTGGAACGGTGCTGAGCACGGGCACACCCGAGGAGGTGGCCAGGAGCAAGAAAGGCTTCACGCCCAGATTCCTGAAAGAGGAATTAAAGGAACACGTATAGGCAAGACTCGTAGAACGTTACGGCGAAGAGATACAGAATCAGCAGGGGCGCCGCTTGCTGGAGTCCGATGCGGAAGGATTCAAAGACATCATACATCGACGTGAACGTACGCGAAAGCAGACCATAACATGAGGAGGTGATGATGGCCAGGGCCGACAGGATGGGAACAAGTGCCCTACTGAATGGTGAAGGCCATAATAAACCGGTGGAAGACAGTAGCACGGCTTGTGGCGTCATCACAAGCAGTGCTACTATTGTTATCAGCATCATGAGCACGAGGAAAGAGACCCTCAGGGCCGACTGACGACGGAAAGAGAGTTGGGAGGGACGGAAGATGCCGCTGCGCCATACGCATCCGCCAGCCATCGACAGCAGGATAAGCCAAATGAGCTGGGGCTTGAGCAGCATCACGGAGAACTGTCCCAGGAACCAGCGGATACCTTCGCTCGACAGTAACGGGCGCACGGCATCGGTCAGCGTGGCAGACAACAGCCACGACAAGAACACCAACAGCAGTTGCGCTATCAGCAAAACCAATACCAGTCGGGCTATGATGCGATTCAATCTCATCAATTATAAATTATAAATTTAAAATTGTCAATTATCAATTGTCAATTATCAATTAGAAACTACTCCTCGTCCGCTTCCAGGTTGTCGATATCGATGATACGCAGTTCCATGGCACGTACCACCAGACGCGTAGCATTGACGCCACGTCCGTCGGGGAACAGCTTCTGTACCAGTTCGTTCTGACGTTTCTCCAGACTCTTCACGCCAAAAGGCATGCCGCGGAGCTGGGCTATCTGGTCCTTTGTGTAACCCAAGGCCAGATGACGGAGCAGACGCTCGTCGTACTCATCTATCTCGTAGTTGACCATCGCCTCCTGCTTCATCAGTTCAGAACCCACGCTACGCTTGAAGCGCTCCACGATTTTCTGCAGGATGGGCTGGTTGAATACCAGTTGCTTGCCATTCATCACCGCCATCACATCATTACGCGTGAGCAGTTCGCCCGTCTTCAGGATGATACCATCGGCACCTGCATCCAGCACGTCGACCCACAGTTTCTCATTGAGTATCTCGCCTGTGAAGATGAGCACGCGCACCTGCGGATGCATCTCCTTGGTCTGACGACAGAGTTCCACACCAACGGTCGTAGAGCCACCAAGACCAAGGTCGAGCAGCACCAAGTCAGGAACCTGCTGTTTCAGCAAGCGCCAGTAGGCTGCCTCGTTCTCGGCAGTACCGATGATCTCGGCCTCAGGGATATCATTCTTTACAATACCCACGGTACCCTTCAGTTCCAGGGGCACATCCTCTACGATAATGACTTTGAAGTTTTGCATATTCTTGGAAGTGTTATTAATATCTTAATGTGTTGATTTTCATCTCGTTCTGCCCGTATGCCACAAGCATGGCGGTTGGTGGCCTCGGCATGCAGGCGCACAATCTCACGACAAATCAGGAAGGGGATATTCTCCTGGCCCTGAGGCATGAAGAGGCGTCCCAACTGCTCGTCAGAGAGTTGCAGGGCCGACATCGTCACGACGGCCTTCACGTAATGGTCGTCCACAGGCATCCACTCTACAGAAAGCGTGGCCTGGCCCGACTGCTTGCGAAGGATGTCAAACAGATAGTCTATGAAGATGGCATCGCCCAGCACCTCGTGGTCCAGCGCCTTCAGGTGCATCTTCGAGTAGTCGAGCTGACGCATGGCCTGCTGACTCAGGATGCCATAGAGTTCGCGATAATACTCCGTGACCTCGATGAGCGACGCGCTGTCATCTGCATCGAGCAACTGTTGGATACGACTGGGGTAATACATTGTCTCGTGCTTCAGGGTAGAGAGCGTATTATCCAGCACGGCATTACTGATATGAAGGTTGCCCTCCTCCATCTTCAGGCGCGTCACGTCGTCGGCCATCAGTTCCAGTTGCGAGCGCCGTTCCTGCAGGATGCTGTAGCGCTTGTTGTGGAGCAACATCAGTTGCCACACCACCACAGCAATGATAGCCAGGAAGAGAGACACCAGAATGACGATAGCCACCTGCTTGTTCGTCTGCGACTGTTGCATGGTGCGACAATAGGAGTCGAGCGACGAGTCGGCAGAGAGTTCCTTGAACAACTGCGTATAGATGCGGTTGTTATACTCGTAGAGCTGCCACTCATGGAGCGCCAGGGCCGCCACGGCACTCTCGTTGCGGATATCCAGCAGTATCTGGAAGTTCACAGACACATTATCGTGGAGCCACAGGATCTCAGGCGGCGTTACCGACAGGTCGCCAATAGCCAGGAGCGTGTCGTCCACATGTTCGCCCAGACTCCTGTAATAGCGGTTCAGGCATTGGCGGCACGAATCCGCATAATCCAGCGTCAGCTGGTAGTCGCCCCTGATATTCAGGTAATAGGTGGAGTCGGCAAAGGCGCTGGCCTGCTGCAGGTCGTGGTTCTGGGCAGAGGTGATTCCCGTAAACATCAGGAGCACCAGCAGCAGCGTCATCAGTTTCTTGGGCAGACGGAAATAGAACCGGCTCCCCTTCCCTGCCTCACTCTCGGCCGCAATCATGCTGACGGAGAATATCTGACTCAGTTTGCGGTATTTCTCGATGATACCCTTGCAGTTGATGAGTCCGAAGCCGTGACCCTTCTCGGCCGGACGCCTGTCGCTGTCGACAATCACCTTATGGTCGAAGACATGGGCCAACTGTTCCTCGTCCATGCCCTGACCCGTATCGGCCACCGATATCTCCACATAGCGGTCAGCATCCGTGGCATAGACAGAGACGCGTCCGCCCTGAGGCGTGAACTTACGGGCATTGTCGGCCAGGGTGTTCAACATAAAGAGCGTCAGCACCTTGTCGGCCTTCACCATCAGCGTGGTGGGCTGGATATCCAGCGTGATACCTTTCAGGTTGAAGCTCCTGCTGCCCCTTGCCAACATGTCGAAGAGTTCCTGCAAGGGGAAGGTCTCGATATGGACGCTCAGTTCACCCTTGCGCAACTGTATCCAATGTGTCAGTATATCGTTCTGCATATTGACATTATCCGTCAGTTCGCGGATATAGTCGATACGCTCCAACTTATTCTTGTCATTCAGGCAACGCTCCTCATGAATCATGCGGTCGATAAAGGGCGTGATACCATTCACCAGCGACATCTTCGCCAGTTGCTCCACATAGAGCCGCTTGCCCTGCATGATGTGGAGGTTGGTCAGTTCCAACTGTTCCGTAAGTTCCTCCTCACGCTCATCCAGCGTCTCATCATGCTGACTGTTGAGCGTCTTCTTACGGAAATAATAGAACAGCAGGATGACCACGATGAAAAGCACCATGGCGATAACCACGGCGATGAGCAGCACGTTCAACTGACCAAGCGACTGCTCCAGCTGGTTGGCACGTGCCTCCAGCCACTGGTCCTGACGCGTACGTTCCTGCAGGTCCAGGTAAGCATTACGGTTATAGTCGCTCGACGCCTTGTCGTCAATAGCGGAATAAGCCACGCAGAGCTGTTCGCGGATACTGGCCACGAGGTCGGGCGCCTGATAAATCAGCGTATCACTCAGCGCCTTCTCCAGGTTCACGAGCGCCCCGTCGTAGTCCTCCTGACGCATACAACAGGTAGCCAGGGTACGATAGGCACCCGCTATCTGATAGGTATCGCCGTAGTCCGTGAAGATGGCCAGCGCATGATCAGCCAGCCAGAGCGGCAGCAGCTCGTCGGCCACGCCCTCAGGATTCAGGAACTTCATAGCCGGCTGGTTGTCGGCCATCAGTTGCTCGCGATATTCCTCCACACTCAGGTGTTCTGCCAGCGCCTCCAGCGAGTTTGCCACGAAATAAGGACAGTCCACCTGGCGCGACAACAGGTAGCAACGCATCAGGTGGTCAAACTCCGACTGGTTGATTTCCTGTTGGGTGCCCTGTGTGATGATGCCACCTGCACCCACGTTATAAAGATAGTTCAGATACTGCGCCGTATCCGTCTCCACATCAGGGCGGATACTCTCCATCGCCTCTACCGACTGACGTTCCAGTCCGACGTAATAATAATAGGTAGAGTTGACGATGGCAAACTCCGTCTCAGCATAGAGCAGACGCTTCAACTGGCGCTCGGACAGATAATGACGCTCCTCGTCGATACGTTGCAAGGCACGCTGGGCCTGTTCCCTGCAGTCATAGAACTCCCTGTTCAACGACTGGCGCTGACAGAGACGCATCTGCTGCACGTAGGCCACGAAACGCTCCAGCTGGTTGTCCGTAAACAGCAACACACTATCCAGTCGCAACCTTGCGTCTGCATAGTGCATCTTCACCATATCCACGAAAGCCAAGTGATTGAGGGCCTCTGCCTTTCCGTCAACATATCCCTCCCGGTTGGCCAGGTTAAATGCCTGCTGGGCATAGTGCGCCGCAGAATCCACCTGACGGAAATGATAGGCATACGATAAAGAATTCAGCTTGTCCACCGCTTGCCTATCGGACGGTGAACAAGCTGAAAGAAGTAATATGGGGATGATCAGCTTAAGCGCGTGCCTTAGCCACATAACCAAGTGCCTCCTTGCACTTGTCGGTTACATACTGCCAGTCGCCAGCCTTCACCTTGTCGCTTGGGAAGAGCTTAGAACCCATGCCCACGCAGAACACGCCAGCCTTGAACCACTTCGTGAGGTTCTCCTCTTCAGGAGCCACGCCACCAGTAACCATAATCTTTGACCAAGGCATAGGAGCCTTCAGACCCTTCACCATGTTAGGACCAACCACGTCGCCAGGGAACACCTTGGTGAGGTCGCAGCCCAGTTCCTGAGCCTTACCAATCTCGCTGACTGTCATACAGCCAGGGCAGTAAGGAACCAGACGACGGTTGCAGACAGGTGCAATCTCGGGGTTGAACAGAGGACCTACCACGAAGCAGGCACCCAACTGGAGGTACATGGCTGCTGTGGGAGCGTCGACTACAGAACCGATACCCAGAGCCAACTCAGGACATTCCTTATCAGCCCATTTCACCAGTTCACCGAATACCTCCTGAGCGAAGTCGCCGCGATTGGTAAACTCGAAAGCACGAACGCCACCCTCGTAGCAAGCCTTCACTACATTCTTACAGGTCTCAAGGTCCTTGTTATAGAACACAGGCACCATACCTGTGTCGCCAATCTTCTTCAGGACAGCTATCTTATCAAATTTTGCCATAATTCTTATCTTTGTACACGTCCATTAGCATTACCGCCAGCCAGAGCCTCTACCTCGTCAACACTTACCAGGTTGAAGTCACCATTGATAGTGTGCTTCAGTGCTGATGCAGCCACAGCAAACTCCAGAGCCTCGCCCTGAGTCTTCTTGGTCAGCAGACCGTGAATCAGGCCACCAGAGAAAGAGTCACCACCACCTACGCGGTCGATGATAGGATTAATCTCGTAGCGCTTTGACTGATAGAACTCCTTACCGTCATAGATCAGGGCCTTCCAGCCATTGAAGGTAGCGCTGTAGCTCTCACGCAGGGTAGAAACCACATACTTGAAGCCAAACTCCTGCATCATCTGCTTGAAGATACCCTCGTAGCCGGCAGCATCTGTCTGACCACCCTCTACGTCGGCATCGGGCTTGAAACCAAGGCAGAGCTCAGCATCCTCCTCGTTGCCGATACACACATCGACATACTTCATCAAAGGACGCATGATAGAGATAGCTTTCTCGCTGGTCCACAGCTTCTTACGGAAGTTCAGATCAACTGATACTGTAACGCCGTGACGCTTGGCGGCCTCACAAGCCAGCTTGGTCAGTTCGGCAGCCTTATCGCTGATGGCAGGTGTGATACCACTCCAATGGAACCAAGCAGCACCTTCCATAATCTTATCGAAATCGAAGTCAGAGGGATCAGCCTCTGCGATAGAAGAATGAGCACGGTCGTAGATCACCTTTGAAGGACGCATTGAAGCACCTGTCTCAGCATAGTACAGACCTACACGGTCGCCACCGCGAGCTACAAACTCAGTATTAACGCCATAACGACGCAGCGCATTGACTGCGATCTGGCCGATTTCGTGTTTGGGAAGTTTCGAAACAAAATATGCCTCATGGCCATAGTTTGCTACAGAAATAGCGACGTTAGCCTCACCACCGCCAGGGATGATGCGGAATGATTCGCTCTGAATAAAACGGTCGTTGCCTTGAGGCGACAGGCGGAGCATAATCTCACCCAATGTTACGATCTTTGCCATTGTCTTTTGTTTTTAAGTGTTTATATATTTAATATTTTTTTCTTTGCAGCGACAAATTTACAACTATTTTCTGAAACGGCGAAACATTTCCAGTAAAAAGTGCAAAAAAAGCCGCAGAACGGGGACGTCTGCGACTCTTTTTATCTGAAAATCCATGAATTAGCCATTCATTGACATGAGGAACTCCTCGTTGTTGCGACTCTGCACCAGACGGTCGCGAACGGTATTCATCGCCTCGATAGGATTCATCTCGGCAATGAACTTGCGGATAATCCACATGCGGTTGAGTGTGGTAGGATCCTGCAGCAGGTCATCACGACGAGTAGACGACTGTACGAGGTTGAGGGCTGGGAACACACGCTTGTTGGACAGCATGCGATCCAACTGGATTTCTGAGTTACCCGTACCCTTGAACTCCTCGAAGATCACCTCGTCCATCTTTGAACCGGTATCTACCAGGGCTGTAGCGATAATGGTGAGCGAACCACCGCCCTCGATATTACGGGCAGCACCGAAGAAGCGCTTAGGCTTCTGCAGGGCATTGGCGTCCACACCACCCGTCAGCACCTTACCGCTGGCAGGCGATACCGTGTTGTAGGCACGAGCCAGACGAGTGATAGAATCCAGGAAGATGACCACGTCATGTCCGCACTCCACCATACGCTTAGCCTTCTCGAGCACGATACCTGCAATCTTCACGTGACGGTCGGCAGGCTCGTCGAAGGTAGAGGCAATCACCTCAGCGTTGACCGTACGGCTCATATCCGTCACCTCCTCAGGACGCTCGTCGATGAGCAGCATCATGATATAAGCCTCAGGATGGTTGGCAGCAATGGCGTTGGCAATATCCTTCATCAGGATGGTCTTACCGGTCTTGGGCTGAGCCACAATCAGCGCACGCTGACCCTTACCGATTGGTGAGAACAGGTCGACGATACGTGTAGAAGGATTGGTGGTAGCAGGATTGCCGCACAGGTTGAACTTCTCCTCAGGGAAGAGCGGCGTGAGATGTTCGAACGACACGCGGTCGCGCACCTCAGAAGGCTCACGTCCATTGATAGCCTTCACACTTGACAGGGCGAAGTATTTCTCGTTATCGTGAGGCGGACGAACGGTGCAGTCAACCACGTCACCCGTCTTCAGGCCATATTTCTTGATCTGCTGGGGAGATACGTAGATATCATCGGGCGACGACAGATAGTTGTAGTCGCTTGAACGCAGGAAGCCATAGCCGTCCTGCAACAGCTCCAGCACACCATTACCCTCAATCAGGTCGCCAAAGTCATAATTGGCGGTTGATGACGGTGCCTGAGATACAGGCTGGAATACGGGCTCTGCCTGATTAGCCATAGGACGGTCGAAGATATCGAGCGTGGGGATAGCGGCCTGGTCCTCGATAGGCAGGTCTACAACGGTAATGAAATCAGTACCGTCGCCAGGGTCACCCTCCCAGTAGTTGCCGGCATTGTCAAACTGCTCCTGAGGCATATTCACCTCCTCACGACGCTTTGACATCTTTTCCTGCAGGTGCTCCAGCAGTTCAGGGTCAGGAGCCTCGGTCTGCATATCCTCGGCAGCCTCGGGCACTACGGCTTCTGCTACTGGCTGCTCCTCTGCGGGCTGCTCCTCTGCAACAGGTGCCTGGGCGGCTTCTTCCTCAGCCTGTTCGGCCTTGGTCTTCCTGCCACGCTTCTTGGGAGCAGGCTTGGCCTCCTCTGCAGGCTTTTCTTCGGCCTCTGCCTTCACAGGGGCGTCACTAAACAGCGACGGAGCTTCTGCCTTTTTCCTCTTTCCCTTGGTATCCAGGTTCTCACCATCGTCACCTTTCACGGTGTAGACCTTATCTGTATCTTTCTTGGCAATACGTGTGCGCTTACGCTTTGAGGGCGAAGCATCTTCGGCTGCGACATCGATGGCAGCCTTGTCCAGAATGTCATAAATAACGGTTTCCAAAGAGTCGTTCTGCGACACTTTGATTCCCAGTTTGCTGGCAACTTCCATCAATTCAGGAACTGCCATACTTTCAAGTTGTTCTTTGGTATACATATAGTATTGATACGTTAAACGTATGTTTTGACTAAAAATTGGAGATTTTGTGATGTAAGAAACGCTTCACGAAAAGAAACGTTATACTGAAATCGAATGCAAAGGTAGTCATTTTTTTTGTAACTGCAAAGAAAATGACTACCTTTTTTTTATTGTGTTATCTTTTTACTTCTTCAGAGGTACCAGGACGCTGAACGTAGATCCTTCGCCAAGTACTGATTCTACCGTACAGCTACCGCCATTCTTCGTGGCAAAGTCCTGACAGAGCTGCAAGCCCAGGCCAGAGCCTTCCTCGCCGCCTGTGCCGTAGGTCGTCTCACCTTTATTAAATATAGAACTCAGACGCTCAGGGGCAATACCCACGCCGTGGTCACGCACGCTCACCTTGGCATAATCGCCCTCTGTGCTGAGGATGATATCGATGCTGCCATTCTCGGGGGTGAACTTGATGGCGTTCGACATGAAGTTGCGCACCACCGTCTTCAGCATGTCATTATCGGCCGTAACGATGACCGACGAAGCGCTGGTCTGATAATTCAGCTTGATATGCTTGTTCTGTGCAATCATCTCAAAGATATCCACCACGCCAGGGATGATATCGTTCAGGTCCAGGTCCTGACGCACCACCGTGAGACGGCCCGTCTGGCTCTTGGTCCATTTCAGCAGGTTATCCAGCAGGTCGTGCACATCCTCCGACTCCTTGTTGGCCTTATCCAGCAGGTCGTACATCTCCTGCCCGATCAGCTCAGGCGATGCAGAAGCCGCCACCAGGTTGAGCACCATGCGGATGCTGGCCATAGGCGAACGCAGGTCGTGGGCAATCACAGAGTACATCTTGTCGCGGTTGCCGATGGTGGCACGCAACTCAGCATTCTGGCGCTCGATGATACGCGTAGCAGCCACGAGCTTAATCTGGTGGAACACACGTACCACCAGTTCCTCCTTGTTAAACGGCTTCGTCAGGAAGTCGTTGGCACCTACCTGGAAACCATGCACCAAGTCGCTTGGGTTATTCAGGGCGGTCAGGAATATAATGGGGATATGTGCTGTCTCAGGGTCTTTCTTCAGGATCTGTGCAGCGTCGAAACCCGTGATATCAGGCATCATCACGTCAAGCAGGATCAGGTCAGGTTTCTCTGCCTTGGCCTGCTCGATGGCCATATTACCACAGTTCGCCGTACAAACCTGATATTTCTCGTTTGTAAGGAGAATTTTCAATAGCAGGACGTTGCTGACAACATCGTCCACTATCAATATTTTATAGTCACCTTTATTAATTTGTGACTCGATTATTTCAGATTCTACCATAATATGGGCCTATGGCGTTAAATTATTACGACTGCAAAATTACGTAAATAATTTGATTTTGCAAATATTTGGGATATAAATTTTCTATTTTCTGTTAAATTTCATATAATCCTATCCGTTCTATCCTTGAAAAACGTTACCTTTGTAGCATGAAAGAGAAAGTGATACTGGGCATCGACCCAGGTACAAATATCATGGGTTACGGCATCCTGCGCGTCGTCGACGGCAAGGCCGAGATGGTGACAATGGGCATCATTGACCTGCGTAAATTTGAGGACGCCTATCTGAAGCTGGGCCATATCTTCGAACGGGTCACGGGTATTATCGAGGCCTACCTGCCCGATGAACTGGCTATCGAGGCGCCCTTCTTTGGTAAGAATGTCCAATCCATGCTGAAACTGGGACGTGCGCAGGGTGTGGCTATTGCCGCCGCTATCCGCCGCAGCGTGCCCATCCACGAATATGCCCCTATGAAAATCAAGATGGCGCTCACGGGCAATGGCTCGGCTTCCAAGGAACAGGTGGCCGGCATGCTGCAGCGCCTGCTCCATATCCCTACCGAGGAGATGGGCCGCTTCATGGATGCTACCGACGCCCTTGCAGCCGCCTACTGCCATTTCCTGCAGATGGGCCGTCCTGATACGGATGCGCCCCATTATCGCGGATGGAAGGATTTTGTGAACAAGAATCAGGATAAAGTATGGAAAGCCAGAAAATCATAGCTATCGTAGGCAGCAACGGCAGTGGCAAGACGAAGTATGTGGACCAGCTCCGCAAGGACCTGTCGAGCAGTAAGGTGCGCTATATCGCCTTCTGCGACACCTACGGCACAGCCACCGACCGCGCCTATTACCTGCAACTGCGCTGGAACCAGCATGATATCGACAAGGAGACGCCCTGTGTGGGTGAGATGATTCAGCGTGCCTACGACATGCTGGGCGACGACACGCCCGAGCGCCGTCAGTTGCTGCAGGACCTCATCAGCCTGTTTGAGTTTGAGCCCCTGCTCGACAAATACACCATCTCCCTGAGTAGTGGCGAACTGCGCAAGTTCCAGCTCATCAAGACGCTCCTTGCACAGCCTGGCATCCTGATACTCGACAATCCCTTTATCGGTCTTGACGCCCAGACACGCGAGCAGCTCAACCAACTGTTTCCTGTCCTGGTGCATCAGCAGCACATGACCATCTATCTCGTGGTGGCCAGGAAGGAAAATGTACCCGCGTATGTGGACGACATCATCTGGATCACGCCGCAGGAGGAGTTCCTTGCCCCACTCCACCATCTTGACGGTGCACGCCGTGAGGCTATCCGCACGCTTCACCAGGAGCAGCAGGCCACGGCCGGCGAGGTGGTGAGCTTCCACGATGTCAGCATCCGCTATGGCGAACGTACCATCCTCAAGGATGTCAACTGGACCATCCGCGAAGGCGAATGTTGGGCGCTGTCAGGCCAGAACGGCAGTGGCAAGTCTACCCTACTCTCGCTGATATGTGCCGACAATCCTCAGGCCTACGCCTGCGATATCCGTCTGTTTGGCAAACAGCGAGGCAGTGGCGAGACCATCTGGGACATCAAGCGCCGCATCGGTTATGTGTCGCCCGAGATGCACCGTTCCTACCAGCATAACATCCCAGCCATCCAGGTGGTGGCCAGCGGACTGAAGGATACGGTGGGACTCTATACGCGTACCAACGAGGCCGAGCGCGAACAGTGCAGGTGGTGGATGCGTATCTTTGGTATCGACGCGATGGAACAGCGCCCGTTCCTGCAGCTTTCCAGCGGCGAACAGCGCCTGGTGCTCCTGGCACGTGCCTTCGTCAAGGCGCCCCAGCTGCTGATTCTCGACGAACCCCTTCACGGGCTCGACAGTCAGAACCGCCAACTGGTGAAGGATATCATCCAGACCTATAGCGAGCTGCCAGGCAAGACGCTCATCATGGTGACCCACTATGAAGAGGAACTGCCTGAATGCTTTACACTGAGAAAACAACTCATCAAACAACAATAGATTTCAAAATGAAAAAATTTTTTCTTTCAGCACTTTTCCTCCTGAGCCTCTCACAGACCCTTTCCGCCCAGGAGATATATGCAGAGATCCGTCGCTCGGCCCAGGCCAAGGTCAGCGATACCAGTGCCGATATGCTGGTGCGCCAGTTCAGTATGTTCAAACTGGAGGCGCTCAACTATCTGGCTATCAAGATGAAGGAGGAGTTTCCCGACTCTACGGCCGAGTTGCTCGACAAGGAGGCACTCTCGCTGAATGTCTTCATCACCAACTACACCCGTTCGCTCGTTGAGAGTCGCACCATGCCTGCCAATCACCAGAAGAAGATTATCAGGGCCTACATGGACGCCAGCTATTCCAACCCACTGTTCAATGATAACGACACGGAGATGGTGCTGGCCTATTTCAACGATGCCAACAGTCTGACACGCTTTTCACTCGACACCGATTGGCGCCGAGCCGTACTGGCCGCAAAGGCAGCCTTGGAAAAGATCAAATAAGAGAATTAAATCTTCAGCTCACGCAGCAGTTCGCTCATTCTTTGCAGCGTACTGATTCGCGTGGGCACCAGGGGCAGACGCAGCACATTCTCGATGAAACCCATCTCGTGGAGCATGGCCTTCACCCCAGCGGGGTTGCCGTCGACGAAGAGCAGTGAGAACAGGTCCGTGAAGCGATGGTGAATCTTGCGGGCAGGGTCGTACTCGCCGCGCATCTGCAGGCGAATCATCTTCGAGAACTCCTTGGGCAGCGCATTGCCGATGACGGAGATGACACCCACCGCACCACATGATACCATGGGGAATGTCAGCGAGTCGTCGCCAGAGATGACGTCAAAGTCGGCTGGCTTATTCTTGATAATCTCGTCTACCTGCTCCAGGTTACCGCTGGCCTCCTTGATAGCCACGATATTCTGGCAGTCGCGCGCCAGACGCACCGTTGTCTCTGCCTTCAGGTTCACGCCTGTACGTCCAGGTACATTATATAATACCACGGGCAACTGTGTAGCGGCAGCGATAGCCTTGAAGTGCTGATAGAGTCCTTCCTGCGAGGGTTTGTTGTAGTAAGGACATACGCTCAGTATACCGTCAATACCTTTAAAGTCGCCGTTTTTCAGCTCCTCCACCACAGCAGCCGTATTGTTTCCGCCACAGCCCATCAGGATGGGCACACGTGCCTGCACCTTATCGACCACCAAGTCCTTGATACGCTTCTTCTCATCAGCGGTCAGGGTTGGAGTCTCACCAGTTGTAGCAAGAATACAGAAAAAATCAGCGCCGTTGTCCAGTTGATACTCTACCAGTCGAAGCAAGGCTTCGTAGTCTACCGAGCCATCCTGTTTGAAGGGGGTTACGAGTGCGATACCCAGTCCCTTAAAAATATTGTATACCATACGTATGCAGTCTAATTTGGCTGCAAAGTTACTAAAAAAGTAACGAAATGCAAAAGAAAAAGCGTATTTCTTTTACATTTCGTTCATTTATTCGTTCAATATTCAATATTTATTCACTCTTGAACAAATCCTTGATACCGCCGATGCTGCCCATCAGGTTGGTAGCCTCGTAAGGCAGGTATACGGTCTTGGTCTTGTCGCCCTGGGCCAACTGCTCCAGCATCTGGATATATTTCTGGGCCAGCAGGTAGTTGGCGGGGTTGCTGCTCTTGCCCACGGCCTCAGTAATCAGCGCGATGGCCTGTGCCTCGGCCTCAGCCTTGCGGATACGTGCCTGTGCCTCACCCTCGGCCGTCAGGATAGCCTGCTGCTTGGCAGCCTCAGCACGGTTGATGGTAGCCGTCTTCTCACCCTCGGAAGCCAGGATCTCGGCAGCCTTCTCACCCTCAGAGGTCAGGATCTGCGCACGCTTGTTACGCTCGGCCTGCATCTGCTTCTCCATGGCATTCAGCACAGATGATGGCGGTGTGATATCCTGCAGTTCTACGCGGTTCACCTTCACGCCCCACTTATCCGTGGCGTCGTCCAGTACGGCGCGCAACTTCGTATTAATGGTATCGCGCGATGTCAGCGTCTCGTCCAGCTCCAGTTCACCGATGATATTACGCAGCGTGGTCTGTGTCAGTTTCTCGATAGCGTTGGGCAGGTTGTTGATCTCGTAGGTAGCCTTGAAGGGGTCCATGATCTGGAAATACAGCAGCGCGTTGATTTCCATCTGGATATTATCCTTCGTAATCACGTTCTGCTTAGGGAAGTCGTACACCTGTTCACGCAGGTCGATATTGTTGGAATAGACATAGCGACCGTATTTCAGCACCACCACGTTCTTGGCCTTGTCGATAAACGGGATAATCAGGTTGATACCAGGCTTCAGCGTAGCATGATAACGTCCCAGTCGCTCAATAATCTTGGTCTCCGACTGTGGGATAATGACCAGCGCCATCTTCACAATGATAACAGCCACAATGGCAATGGCAATGAGGAAATAGAAAAATAAATCCATACGTTTTAGTTATTAAAGAGTTTATAATTAATTGATGATTTTAATCCGTCAACAGTTCCACGGTGACGATGGTGCTCTCGCGGCTCACGATCCTGACGCGTGTACCGGCAGCTATCTCCTCGTCGTTGACAGCCACGGCCCTCCACTGGTCACCATCGATGGCCACATAGCCGAAACCGCCTGCTGGGATGGTCTCACTGACGCGTCCCTTGCGGCCCAACAGCGCATCGGCATTGCTCACGCACTTGCTGTCGTTGCGATGCAGGTAGCGCAGCACGAAGGGGCGCACCTGAAACAGACTGACCAGCGTGACCAGCGCAAAGACGCCAATCTGCCAGTATATATTGGCGAAGGGTGCCGTGATGGCAGCTCCTGCCGCACCGATGGCAATACACATGAGGAAGAAGTCGCCCGATGTCAACTCAAGTATCAGGCCCAAGACGGCTATTACAGCCCATATTTGCCACATATTGGCCAACAGATAATCGATCATAGCTTTATTGTTTTAATGATTATACCTTATTCTATATTATATCGACAGCAGGAAATCGTCCCAGTCCTTGGCCGATCCCTTCTTGCCAAACACTTTCTGATAGAGCCGGCTCCTGCTGGTAGAGACGCTCTCCTTGGAATGGGCCGTGAGCAGCGCTATATCCTTGGGCAGGACGTGGATCTTCACCAGCAGACACACATGGTAGTCGTAGGTGGTGAGCTTGTAGAGGCTGTACAACTTCTCCGAGAAGCCAGTGTAGACGCTGTCTACCAACATGGCCAACTGCTGCCAGTCTTCCTCGCCCATGCTCCGGCCTTCTGCTGCCAGCCGCTGTATCCTCAGATACACCTCCGAACGGAAGATGTCGCCCTCGGCCCTTTCGCGCTTCTCGCTCTCAATGCGGGCCATCGTGTTGGCATAGTCCAACTTGGCTTTCTTCTCCTCCAGTTCCAGGCGGAGCAGCGAGTTCTCGGAGCCCAACTTCTGTATCAGTCTTTCCAGCTCCTCTATCTTCTGGCGGTTGGCCTCCACATCGGCCACCTCCTGCATGGCGCGTACCTTGTCTAAACGCTCCTGCAAAGAGAGCACCTTGCGACGGCTGTTCTGCCAGGTCACTACAAACAGCGCCATGTAGGTCAGTGCACCTATTATCAATAGGAACAACTCGCGCTGTGTGAGTATCATCAACATCTGATTCATGTCGCAAAGGTACATGAAAAAAGCGAACTATCCAAACATTTTCGTTTGCAATAGTTCGCAATTGTATTTTCAGTTTGCAAAAATTTGCACAAGTGCCTGTTTTACTCGCTTGTCAGGTAGCCCACGTGCAGGTTGCCCTTCTTGAGCAACTGCTTCACAAAGGCTTTCAGCGACTTCGGCGTCACCTGTCGGATATAGGTCAGGTCGCCCTGATTCACCACGATGCCGTTGAGTTCCTGCGTCAGGTAGTCACGACGCCTGGTGTACTCATTGCCTTTGTAGGCGTCCTGCACCTTCTCGCGCGACTTGACATAGCTGTCTATCATGTCCTGCGTAATCAGGTTGCCCTCGGCCATGTCCCTGACAATGCTCTTCACGTCCTCAGCTATACGTTCGCGCTGGGTGGGGTCGCAGGCATAACTGATGACATACCTCATCTTGGGCACGGGCAGCAGGGCATCCTCCATCTGGATCTGTGGGGTGTAAACATCACTGTGCTGCACGCGCAGGGTCTGGAACAGCTGGTTGGCCAGCACGCTCTTCAGCACCTCATTATGGGCATGGGTCTGCTGGGTGTACTTGTAGCCTTTCTCCCAGGTGTAGAACAGGAACGTCTGACAAATGGGCGCTGGGGTCTCTATCTTCTCCGTCATCACGCTGTTCTCCGTCTTGTAGTGGTCCGACGGCCACACCGTCCGCTTCACGCGCTCCGGCTTCGATGGCAGGGCACCTACGTACTTCAGTATCAGGGGCATGATGCTGTCGGTGTCATACTCGCCCTGCACCACCATCACTGCTCCGTTGAAATTAGAGAAGTATTCGCGGACTACCTCACGGAAGTGGCCGATGTCGTAGTTGGCTATCGTCTCGGCCGATGGCGTCACCTGTCGCCTGGTGTCCTTCAAAATCATCATTCCCACTTTCAGGGCCGACTGTGCCAATGGGGTCGACAGGTTCGCCACTGACGTCTGCAACTTCTGTTTCTGTTCGGCAAACTCCACGGAGTCTATCTCGTCCGTGGTCAGCGACTTGTAGAGCATCTTCAGCGTACACTCCACCCTGTCCAGGTTCAGGCTGTCACCTGGTTCCCACTTGGCCATATGGTCATAAGTATCATCAAATGCCTCAACAACAACGTTCGAGTACCCGTTAAAGCAACTGTATTTTCTCAGGCAACTGCCCAGCATGTCGTGGAAGTTGATGTCGTCATCGGCCAACATGCTATAGCCCTGCGGACGACGGAGCATGAAGTTCACCAGATGATGCTCCGTCTTCTGCTTCATCAACACTACCTTCACGCCATTCGACAGCAACACCTCGCTGATGCTGTCGTTGAGCACCTTTTTCTTGACAACGGTACCTGGAACTGTTGGGATGTCGAGACTGTCCACATTGATTCTGTCCAGCTTCTTCTGCTGTACCGCCTCTATCTCGGCCAACTCCTCATCGCTCATCTGTTTCACGCGCTGGCATACGGCCTCCACCTCCTCGCGCCCAGGCATCATGGCGCTGTCGGGCAGCATCACGCCTATCATCATGTTGCGTCCGCTGGTCATCCTGCAGAATTCCTCGCGCAGTTCGTCGGCGGTGATGGTATTCCTCAGGTGACGGTCCACCAGATGCCGTTCCATATCGGGTATGATGGCGTCGCCGTTGAAGAAATGGGCCAGGCATTTCTCCACATGCTGTGTACTGCCCAGACTGTTGGGGTGTTTTGCGTAGACCGTGTCCACAAAGACGATGGCTGTAGAGTCGGCATTGTAGTCCGGCCAGATATAGTTTTTCCGCTGTTTCCAGTAGTCGTCACCAAATCCCTTCCGACGTATCAGTTCCACCTGCATGGCCAGCAACTCCAACGTGTGTCGCCACTGGTCCTGGGGTGCCGACAGGTTGAGCACCCACAACTTATCGCTGAGGTCGGCCACATTCACCGACATCACGCTACCGTCTATCAGTTCAGGATATTTCGCCCTCAGACTCTTCAGCTTCATCTCCATCGCCATCCTGATTTCATCACGCACCACGTCCGTCTTCATGCTTCCCACGGTATGGTGCTTCGCCGTATCCCCAGCCAACCTCAGCAGATAGCAAAGAGAGGCGAAGGGCTGCTGCTTTTCAGTATACAGCAGATACTTGGTCTCGCTGTCAGGGATGGCGGGCACCGCAGGTGACACCGTCTTGCCCCGCTTTCTGTCGCCAAACATCTTCTTCACCTTCATCACCATCTCATCTGCATCAAAATCGCCCACCAGCACCACGGCCTGGTTCTGAGGCTGGTACCAGCGGTCGTAGAAGTTGCGCACCAACTGCTGCGTACAGTTCTTCACGATGTCCATATCGCCGATGGGAGAACGTCGGGCATAGATGGAGTTATTGTAGAAGTCGTTCTGCAACTGCCGTACAAACGAGGGCATCATCCTGGTGCGCCGTTCCTCCACAATCACGTTGTGCTCGCTCTCCACGTCCTTGGCGGCAATCGTGGCATCGCCGGCCCAGTCGCGCAGCAGCAACAGACAGGAGTCCATCAGCACCGCGTCGTCCACGGGAATCCCATTCAACTGGTAGCGCACCGTCGTAAAGCCCGTGAAGGCGTTGGTGTCGTGGCCAAACTGGAGTCCGTGGCGCTGAGTAAATTGAAAGATGCTGCCAGGGAAATGCTTTGTGCCCTTAAACTGCATATGCTCCACGAAGTGGGCTATGCCTCGCTCGTTGTCCTGCTCCACCACAGACCCCGCTTTCACCAGCAGGTAGAAATACGCCAGTTTCTTCGGACTGTCGTTCTTGCGCACATAATACGTCAGTCCGTTGTCCAGCACCCCCCGTCGCACCATCGTGTCCTCAGGAATCGCCTGTTTGTCAATCATCTCCAGATTCAGGCTTTCCCTTTTCTGTGAGAAAGCCCCAGTGCTGCACATCGTCAGCAGTACGGTCAGTAATATCAGTTTCATTTTTTACTTACGGTTGATTTCGTTTTGCAAAGGTACATGAAAAAAGCGAACTATCCAAACATTTTCGTTTGCAATAGTTCGCAATTACAAATTCTTTATTCCCTCGCCATCATCCAGCCGCGCAGCATGGCGAACCAGTCGAAGCCTTCCAGACCGCACTCCTGAATGCCCATGGCAGCACCCAGCATAATCCAGCGGGCGGGCTTATCACTGGGGATGCCCAGGGGCTCATCGGCTCCGATGCCCGTCAGCCTGCATACATTCTCGATGTACCGCTTCGTGTTGTTCTCATTAGGCGGCGCCCACCGGTTGATTATCGCCCTGATGGTATAGAGCCTGTAATCATGATAGTATGTACGCGTCAACATCTTAAAAGCTGCACGCCAGCCATACGGCATTGTTTCAAACTGACAGAACTGAGGGTCTGTCTGCAAGGCCTTCAAGCCCTGCCATTTATCCTTTGAACGTCTTATATTCAGCGGATTATTATTTCTTATTCCTCGACTAATCATTTTTACTTTTTACCTTTTTCCTTTTTTATTTACGTTTATTGGTGTACTATTTGGAAAGGCTTCACTATAAGCCTTATCGAGCGCTTTCAGATTGACTTTCCGATAGCTGACGCCCGTTTTTACAGCCACGATAGCACGCAACAGTTCACGGTGCTTGCGCGGATAAAGACTCGGTATCGGCAGCTCGTTCCAGCCTTCCTGAGGCTCGTCGTCAACCACAGCCATGTGACACACCTCCCAGATAAAATCGTCGGTGGCTTCGCTGCCAAACCATGCCTTCAACACATTGCGGATGCAATACCGCTTACACTGACCTCCGAGGAGGCGCCTCGTGCGCTCCAGCCTGCGCCAGAGCAACACAAAGCATTCCTGCGAATTATTTAATTCTAAATTCATAATTCTAAATTTCAATATTCATAAAATCGATTTTGACCAAATGACCTTGACCATTTTGACCGCCAATGCGGTAGCAAATTTTTCACTCTTCACTATTCACTATACCTTTCTATACTTCCCATCCTCTTCCAGTACCACGAGCTTCTGTTTGCGCCAATTCTTCAGCATCTGCCGCACGGTGTTATGGTTCACGTTGGCACCCTTCACCGCCACCGATTGCTGCATAGCCTGCTCGAAAGAGAACTGGATGTCCAGTCGCTCAAAGATGGAGTCGTTCTTGCCGCGCTTGGTGCGCTCACCGTTCATATTGCCAGCATAGTCGCGACTCTGGAAGGCGTTCTCTATGCGGTCGCGGAAGAAGTAGAGCGCGTTCTCCAGCAGCGAGTCGGCTATCACGTCGTAGACCTCCAGCATCGTGAGCGTCTGCGCCTTCAGCAGCATCTCCTTCCATAGTCCCGGCTGCTGCTTCAACTGTGCCTCTGCTCCGGTCAGCCCGTGCTTCTGAATAAGGCTTTCGCACACCTTGCAGAGCATCAGACAGCACGTCATTCTTTGGGCTGTGACGCAGACGCGGAAGCGCTGACGGGCACGGGTGCGGTCGTCGTTCTTCATCGTCTCCAGTCGGATGCGCTCCACCCATTCACGGCCCTTGGCCTCCAGCTTGGGCAGCACCACCTCGCCATACATCAGCGGCAACAGATGGGCTATCTGCTGGATGCGGTCGCGCTGGCGGTCGGTCAGCACAGGCGGCTTGTCCTGCAGCGGTGCAAAGGTGTTATCGGGCGTGCGGGCCACGGCGATACGGCTCTGGAAACCGTCGGTGTAGTTGTTCACCACGCGATACAGCGCATCGGGCGTGCCGCACATACACACGTTCCACAGCAGTTTGTCGATATGCACGTTCACCGCGTCAGCACTGCGGGCCTCACGCTCGTACTTCGTACCGTCGTAGCTCTGGCGCAGCATCACGGAGAAGTCGCTCATCGTGGATTTCCACTTCTGCGCCACGGTATCGGCCTCGGGGGTAAACGAGAAGGCGTGCTTGCCCTCCGTGTTGGCCAGACGCTCGGCCAGGTTGGCCACCGTATTGTTCAGCGTCAGACAGCGCACGGGCAGTTTCGGTTCCTCAGGCTGCTCCTTCTTATTCTTCGCCGCCCGCTTCTTGGCACGCCACTCGTCCTCCTGCACCTGGTACATCTTGTCGAGCGCCTGCACCTCACTCATCCACGCCTCCACCACGGGGTCGATGCCACCCTTGCCGCTGGCAAAGTCGCCGGCGATATAGGCAATCAGGTTCAGCCCTCGCTTCTGCCCGTGCACATCCAGCGTCACGCCCGTGGCCAGCGTGCCGATACAGGGGCAGATGGCGGTGATAACGGGCATGGAGAGCTGAGGACCGACGGCATCGATGGAGTCGCGGATGCCCATCGGCATTCGCTTAAGGGAAGAGGGAAGAGTGAAAAGTGAAGAATTTGCTACCGCATCTTCACTGTCATCCTCATCCGCTAGGCCCTCCTCCCCTTTGGGGAGGTCGGGAGAGGTTAAGGCATTCAGTGTGTTGCGCAGCCTCTGCGGAAATCCGTTGTACTCCGAACTCAGTGCACTCTTAATCTTCGCCCGTTTCTCCTCTTCGGGGAACCCGTTGTAGCAGGGAATCACCTGATCCAGCCAGTCGGCGTTCTTGCCACAGATATGCCTCAGGTCGCAGGCCAACTGATAGGTCAGCGTGTCGCGGTCGCCAATGGTCGGTTCAAACCCGTGGTTGTTCAGCTCCCAGTACTTCCGGATGATATCCGTGAAGGGGATGCCGTGGTAAGAAGAGGGGAAAAGAAGAAGACTCTCCCCCAGCAGACTCTCCCCCATCCCCTCCCTGTGAGGGAGGGGCGTAGATAGAAGACTCTCCCCCATCCCCTCTCTGTGAGAGAGGGGCGTAGATAGTTCAGCTACTTGTGATTGTCCTTGAGTCTGACCACTCCCCTCTCTGAGCAGAGAGGGGCTGGGGGTGAGTCTGAATATCTCATCATCCAGAAATAAAAGATCCTCGGCGCTCCCCGTTGTCGTGAAAAACACCCTCGTGATGTCCTTAGCACCATCGTCGTATTTGACCTCCAGCAGTTCACTCGCCCACTTCAGGTTCTCCTCCTGCGATAGCTCCGGACGGCGACGGAACACCAGGTGATAACCACCGCCGCGGGCACTCTCCTCCAGCATCAGCAGACCCAGTTCCTCCTTCTTCTGCAAGATGCGCTCACGCACCGCGGGCATCTCCTCCTTGGTCAGGTGGTCTATATCCATGCCCACCGTGGTGCTCATCGTCTTTGAGCCCTTCAGCGAGCCGTCTTCATTGGGCAGGCACGAGTAGTTCATCTGCACCAGCTTCGATTTCAGACCTTCCTCGCCTGCTCGGATACGCTCCACCAACCGCCGCTGCTCGCCGCCATTCCTCAGACTCAGATACTCCTCTCTCGTGAGGACAGGGCGCATCCTCTTCGCCCCATCCTTATAATAAATATAATGTACACTCATATAAAAAGACCCCCTCCCTGCCTCCCCCTGAATGGGGAGGAGTAGTTAGTTGGGGTAATATTAGTTATTAATTGGAAAATCTATTCACTCCCCTCTCTGAGCAGAGAGGGGCTGGGGGTGAGTCTTAGAAGTTCGGGTATCCCAGTTTAGAATTAAGGTAGTGCAGTCCCTGCATCGTCCACGTCATATAGGTGCGTATTTTCTTCTCGCCCTTCAATGAATAGGAGACGTGGGTGCGCAGGCGCACGAAGTCGCGGTCGGCAAGGTCGTCAGAGATGTTCCAACGCCCGCCGCGTCGATACTGGATGCCCATGTCGCGAAGCACGGCATTGAACTCAAAGACCGTCATGTTAAAGGTCTTCGCCACCTGCGTCGCCGTCAGCGTGTCCTCGGCATCCTCGTTGAGCAGGGCCAGCGCAGGGAGCTGCTGTGGCAACTCGTAGCGGCCTGTCTTGCGAATAGAGGGGAGTACCTCTGAGGTCACCCACCGCTTGAAGGCCTTCGCCTGTGGAAGTTTCGATGAAAGAATCAGGGAGTAGAGACCAGATTCGTTGATAAAGATAACTTTCTGATTTCCACCGGGGGTGGACAAAACGGCTCCCCCTTTGTCCTCATCGTCTACGTGAATGCGGATGGCTTTATTAGAGTCGCTGTACCCCAGCGCCTGAGCCACATCTTTGCCCACGAACATAATTTCATTATTAACTTGGCAAGTGCGAACCTCGCCGAAAACTTCGTTTGTAAATATTTGGATTGCTGTTTTCATTGTTTGTTGAAAATTACGAGCTTTGGAAAAGCGAAGATTGTTTGAGCTCATTTCATCCGGATACTTCTCCGCTCGTCTTTCAACTCAAGTTTTTACCTTTTTACCCTTTTACCTTTATCAGGTCTGTCGCCAGTATTTCCTGGAACGTCTGTCCCTGATATTCGTGTGTAGAGAATCGGAGGGTGGCGATGACGATGTCACCCTCGTAGAACCTGCACGCCGCCAGATTACCCAGCATAGCGCACACATACTCATTTTCAAACTTGCCGCCCAGCTCCTTCAGCACTATCGTGCACTTCTGGATAACGCCCGACTCCTGTTTACTTGACTGTACGCTGAAGGCCTCGCCCTGGCGTACCACTTTCAAAATCTTTGTTTCCATTTGTTGTTATTAAAAATCTGTTATTATAAATTTGTTATTATGTTACTGTGTCTTTAAAAACCCATTACTCTGTCTTTAAAACCCATTACTGTGTATCAATATGTCAAAGAGCGCCTTGTCGTTGTTCGACGATGCAAAAGTACACACAAAAAATGGGTGCCTAAAGAAGCTTTAGACACCCATAGAGGTATTTATAGAACTATAAAACTATTCCTATAACTCTAATTCCTTACGAAGTTGATTCAGTAGTCTGATAATGCGTTCAGAAGCACCTTGCATTTCCCAGCGACTGACGTGAGTTTTAAACAGGGAATTGTGGCAGAAGGCATTGGCAATTGTGCCAGACGTACATTGATAGTCGCGTTTCTTTGAGTAAGGCAGTTTCTCTACCATCCGTTCAAAGCCGCTTTGCGTCAAGTCTTTATTATGGAAGTCGTCACGACATACACAGTACACCACCGCATACGCACTGTTACCCCAGAAATACTCCTGACAGTTCTCAATGGCTCGCGCCAGCGTCGCTACATCGGGCTGCTCATCATCCTGAGGCGCGTCTGGCGCCTTTGTCTCCGGTACGTGCTGGTTGACCGTCGCACCGGGCATGGCAAACACGCAGCCGCGGATATTGCCGTTGAATACCTGACAGTTTGAGCCCGCCTCAAAATTGTTCACAACATTTTTCTGATTGTCTTTTTCCATTTTTTCTTGTTCTTTTTGATATCGTTACGTTTCTTGTTATTCTTATTCCTGTCGCTCTGCACTTTGCCAAACTTACCGCTCACCCGGTCGTTGAACACCTGCGAACTGCTGCCCGCCTCGAAGTGGTTGTGAATCTCCATAGGCTTCGCACGCACCTCCGTCTCCAGGTGCTGTCGCTCCGTCTCCAGATGCTGGTTTCTCGCCTCCAGCAGTTGCCGTTGCAGGTCGTCTATCTCCTGTTGGTGCTGACGGCGCAGATCTTCTATCTCCTGATCCCGCTGCTCCAGCTGCTCGTTCAGGTCGTCCACCTCCGCCTGCAGCCGCTCGTTCTCGGCCTGGATATCGCCAATCACCTCCGTGGCCCGTGCCAGTCCGTCCAGCATTTTCATCTGTTCCATCATTCTTTCGCGCTCCCTGTCGAGCGCACGCCTGGCGCCATCGCTCCAATCTCTCAGTTCGTCAAAATTTACGTCCATTCTCTTCTAAGAATTTATAGTCCGTGAATATTACCACTACCGCAATGATATAAATCCAAAAAATCGCATCCATAATCTTAATGTTTTTAGTTCGACATATATTGATTTCGGATTGCAAATATACAACAGAGGGTGTCCCAGAAACCGGGGACACCCTCTTGAGATTTAATATCTATTAAGCATTTCTTTTATGATTTTACACATTTTAAGGCGAAGTTCAGGCGGGTCGACCACTTCCACGCCATGGTCGTATTTCAGCAGTTCGCCTAGGAAGTCGGGCGTGGGCCTGACGTCGAGCGTAAAGTCGGTATAGGCCTCGGTCGTGTCTGCCACCCGCTGCGAGTGGTGAAGTGGCAGCGTGCGCAGGTAGTTGGCCGTCTTGCCGTAGGCACGCACCACCACGTGCGTCAGCGGCGTTGTCTCGTCGGTCAGCACACCGTAGTATTCGCCGAAGTACTGCTCTGACGAGAAGTCGGCTGGCATCACGAAGGTCTCGTCGGTCATCTCTACCGACAGCATGCGGTCCAGCGAGTAGGTAGCCATGTGGTGACCCGTAAACACCAGCAGATACCAGCGACGTCCCCACAGCTTCAGCACGTAGGGCTCCACCGTCTTCTCGCTCACCTCACAGCCGAAGCGCTGGTAGCGCATGTGCAGGCGGCGGTTCAGTCTGATGGCCTTGATTATCATCGGCAGGAACTGCTCGCCCTCGGGCACGCTCTCCAGAATGATGCGGTCCTTCACCGTCGAACTGTCGGCCAGTGCCACGTTCACCGTCATCGTCGACAGCAGCCAACTCTCAATCGAATGGTCGGCCAGCTCGCCCGGGTTCGAGAAATAATACTGGTACTTCTCGTCGCACTCCATCATCAGGCCAAACAACTCGAAGATTTTGTCACGATAGCGGTTGAACGACGAGCGATAGAGCGTGTCGCCCATCTTGTCGGCCGTCCATTTCTCCTGCAGCGCCTTCAGCGTGAGGCGCTCGTTCTGCCTGATGGTCGTTATCAGCCACAGGCACTGTCGTATTGTGTTGCTTTGATACATAGTATTTGATTCTAGTTGAGACTAGTCAAACTAGTCAAACTAGTCAAACTAGTCAAACTAGTCAAAACTAGTCAAAACTAGCAAAAACCAGTTCCAACTAGTCACACCAGTTCAAACTAGTTCAGCTAGTTAGAACTAGTTTCCTTTATCCTCTCCTCTTTTCCCTTTCCTGCCGCAGTAGCACCTCCAGATGGCGCTTCTCATTGAGAAGCTGCTCAATGCGCTGCTCCAGGATAGGCACCTGCTGACGCAGGCTCTTGTTCTCTTCCCTCAGCCGCTGCAGGTCTTCGTCTATGCCCTTTCTGTAGCCCGTGCGGGCCGCATACATACGCTCCTTGATGCCACCCTGAGTGACAAACTGCTTATCAAGGCCACTCAGATAGGTCTTCATCATCTTGTCTGTCATGTGCAGCAGGGTCAGCGCCACGTTGCATTGCTCCTCGTCGCCCCACCGTTCAAAATAGGGTTCATAGTCGCTCACTTTATTATGCTGCCTGCAAAACTTCAGCAGCGTGTCGTAGCGGGGATTACCACTACCCCACACGGTAAGATGACGCGTGCAGAGGTAGTCTTCATAGTCTGCGCGCAGTTCCTTTAGCGACGAGCGTGCCACATTCAGCAGTTTCAGCTGCAGCTCTGTGGATGTCATGCCATCGGCAAATCCCTCTATAATATTCTGCTTTCCCGAGCGTGCCGCCTGTATCATCTGATCTACAGTGCGGTCAGCCTTAGCAGGCAGGAAGCGCTTGGCAAAATGAAATGTCAGCGCATACAGCACTTCTGTCTTCTGATAAAAGAAGAGGTCCTGGTATTGCACCTCGTTCTGCAATACCTTCGGAATTTCCTTATCCTTGTCCATTTTTACCTTTTTACCTTAATAGAACCAATAATTTACCTGCAAAGGTACAAAAAAATCCCGCTCTATTTGTGGTAGAACGGGAAAAAATATTGTGGTCATTTGGTCAAGGTCATTTGGTCAAAATCAATTTCGGGAACGCGGTCATTGCTCACTATATATAAATATAAATATTTATATTATAGTGGCGGATTTTGACAATCAGTTTTCGATTTTGACAAATGACCAAATGACCAAATGACCGCGCAAGACACAAAAATAGACAAAATAATCTTGGATATGTATTCGTAGACCGCAATGGAAATGTAGTACCTTTGCATTGTCAAAAATGAGCAACACGCCGTATCGCTGACAGCAAAACGCCGGCTCGCTGAAAGCAACACGCCGTTTCTCTCAAAACGACACAAATAAATCTTAAATCTCAAACCTTAAACCTCACAATTAAAAACTATGGGAACAATTGAAATTAAGAAGGTGGAACGCAAGGTGACTGTGGGCAAGAAGGGCGAGCAGCGCCAGCAGGTGAAGAAGACCTACGGTAAGATTATCTATCGCGGCACAATGCGACTCACCGACATGGCCGAGCACATCATGAAGCACGGCAGTATCTATACCGAGGACGTGGTCATCGGTGTGATCACCAAGCTGAAGAGCTGCATGCAGGAGATGCTGGCCGACGGCTACAAGGTGAAGCTCGACGGCATCGGAACCCTCTACCCTGTCCTCACCTCCAAGGGCGTCAGCGACGCGAAGGACTTCAGCGCCTCTGAGAACGTCACCCGCCTGGGCATCGCCTTCCTGGCCGACCAGAGCAAGAAGTCTGCCTACAAGGCTTCCGCCATGCGACAGGGCGCTACGCTGAGCACCCAGCTGTACAGCGAGCTGACGGGCGAAGACACTCCTGAGCCTGGCAACTCCGAGGAGAACGGCGGCGGCAGTTCTAGCTCCGAATCTGGCAACGGCGGTGGTCCCGTCAATCCTTAAACTAAGGGGGTCGCGAAACGCGACTCCCTAAATCCTAAGACAAAAGTTAAACCGTTAAAACTAAAGCATTATGAAGAACAAGACATTATGGAAATTCGCGATTCAAACAGCCATTAGTGTGCTGTCGGCCATTGCAACGGCACTGGGAGTAACCTCGTGCATGTAATACATGAAACATGAAACATTAAACATGAAACATTAAACATGAAACATGAAACATTAAAATGGGGAAATAGTTAATTACAGGAAGAGCCACACCGCGTGGCTCTTTTTCATTCCTGCCATCTCTACTATATGTCTTATAAAAAGGGCACCATGTAAACAGGCACCATCAGTGTCTCTTCATCCTTGCGAAAATCTTTTGTATAAACCAGATATCGCCATAATACCTCTTTCGAGAATTTTTTGCAGAACTCGTCGAGCGACACATGGGTCTTATAACCCGACGACTTCACTTCTATAGGACAAAGCTTATTACTGCGTGACAACAGGAAGTCAATCTCATAGTTATGCTTACCGCTTGGCGTGGGCCATGTGTGATAAAACAACTCGTTACCACCAGCCTTTAACATCTGAGCCACCACATTCTCATACACATAGCCCAGGTCGGCACTCAACTTATCAGAAAGCAACTTCTGATAGATGATATTCTCCGTAACATCTTTGTCCCAGAATGCGAGCGTGATAAACAGACCCGTGTCACCCACAAACATCTTATACTGGTCCTTATCCTTATGCAAAGCCAAACCAACTGACGGATTGTTTGCATGATAGGCAAAGTTCACACAAAGGCTATCCTCCATATCCTCCAGCAACTCGTCCATATCCGTATTTTCGGCGCTGCGTCCCAATACACTCATCACCTGATAGCGAGAAGCGTTTTTTGACAGCTCTGACGGAATGGCCTTAAACAGTCGCGAAGCCTTGCCAGAAGGGTCAATCTTGCGAAAATCGTCAGTATATAGGTCGATGATTTCACGCTTGGTCTGATCTACCTCACTCAGGTTGTTAGTATCCAGATAGGTGTTAACAGCCTGTGGCATACCTCCAACCAGCATATACAAACGGAAGTCGCGCAGCAATTGTCTGCTCACCTGATCACCAACCGTACGTTTCGATTCAAAAGCCTCCTTCAGAAGCGGTAAAGTCACCTGGTCACCCAATGCCCAACGAAACTCCTCATAGTCCATAGGATACATCGTGACGCGAGTTTCCTCGCTGGGGATGGTGATGCCCTGCGTATTCTTCTTGATAGACAGGAGCGACCCCGTCTCGATAAAGTCGTAGCGATGGTCCTTTACCATATACTTGATGGCCTGTCGCACCTGCGGTGCCTTCTGTATCTCATCGAAGATAATCACAGATTTTCGTTCCACCAACTTCACCTTATAGATAAACTGCAACTGAAAAAAGAAGTTGTCCAAATCGGCAATATTCTTCACTGCTTCCCAAACGCCATCTGGCGCATTTGCAAAGTCTACCACAATGTATGAGTCATACTCACGCTTGGCGAACTCCTCAGCAATCGTTGATTTTCCCACACGTCGTGCACCCTTTATAAGCAGCGCCGTCTTGCCGTCCTTGGCCTGTTTCCAATTCAGCATCCGCTCATAAAGTTTTCTCCTGAATATGCGATAATCTGTATCCATACCTCAAAATGTTTTTAGTTTCTGAGGGCAAAATTACACATTTTTGTAGAAATCTCAAAGTTTATTCATGAAAAATATGTAGAAATCTCAAAATCTTTGATAATAACAGGGGTTGACCTGTCAGCTCTTGACCTTTGGGTGATAAATTCGTCTAAAACCTTACAATCTTACATCCTTACAATCTTACATTTGGTATAAAAAATGCGGGAAGAAAATTAAGTAATATAATAATATTATAATATTATTATATTACTTAACTCCTACCTCACAAAAAAATATATGAAATGTAAGATTGTAAGATTGTAAGATTGTAAGATATTCATGTTTTCATATTTCTTGACAAAGAATATTTGTTTGTATCGCTTTTTATGAGTACCTTTGCATTGTCAATAAGGGATAAATATTGCGCCCTAACTAGCGAGAAAAATTTTCCTAGTGCACGAGGAAATTTGGAAGCACGAAGGCACTATAGAGCCCCGAATTCGACAAAGGTAAAAAGATTAAACATTAATAATTAAACATTAAAATTTTAATAACCATTTAAAACACATTTAGATTATGTCAATGAAAGTAAAAGCAAAAGAACAGTTGCAGAAGGTAGGCACCTACGCTGGTAAGTATCGCTACGTGATGGTGCCTGAGTTGTACACCGCCCTCACACAGGACAAGGTAATTAAGGAGGCTGCCCTTCGCAGCGGTGTGAGCCAGGGTGTGATGAAGGCCTGCTGGGATGCAGCTGGCGAAGTGATTAAGGCATGGGCTACAGAAGGCCACTCGGTTGCCCTGCCCGGACTGGGAAGCATGCGCTTCGGACTGCGCAGTAAGTCTGTGGAGAATGTGAACGATGTAAAGGCCGGTCTTATCAGTAGCCGCCGTATCATCTTCACGCCCAGCGTAGACCTGAAAGAGGAACTAGCCAGTGCCGCCATCCAGATCACCTGCATCGACAGGGACGGCAAGGAGGTGAAGCGCGTCACCTCAACCTCGGGCGAGGTGGAAGATCCGGAGGATCCTGAGAACGGCGGAGGCGGAAGCTCGGAGAATGGAGCCACGGAGTCAGGGAATAACGGAGGCACGGAGAGCGGAGGCGGCGAAAGCGGTGGTCCCGTCAATCCTTAAACTAAGGGGGTCGCGAAACGCGACTCCCTAAATCCTAAGACAAAAGTTAAACCGTTAAAACTAAAGCATTATGAAGAACAAGACATTATGGAAATTCGCGATTCAAACAGCCATTAGTGTGCTGTCGGCCATTGCAACGGCACTGGGCGTAACCTCGTGCATGTAATACATGAAACATGAAACATGAAACATGAAACATTAAAATGGGGAAATAGTTAATTACAGGAAGAGCCACACCGCGTGGCTCTTTTTCATTCCATCAAAAAAAAGGAAAGGCTCGCTTCACAGCGAACCTTTCCCGATAACTAAATTAATCAACCATAAACCTTAACCATTAAAAATCTTTTTATGTACTGCAAAGGTACGAAAAAAGGTTGAGATATATGTTGAATATTTGTTATAAGTGGTTCAAAAATTATTAAATATCAGATTTCCGACCAATTTAAGCGAATTTTAAACCATTTATCACAAATGATTTATTCTAAAAAAGCTAACAATACGTTATTTCAGTCGTTTGTAGCCGTAGACAGCCGTATCGCCCAGTTCCTCCTCAATACGGATGAGCTGATTGTATTTGGCCATGCGGTCGCCAATCTTCTCGGTCAGTTTTACCCAGTTGTCCCAGTCGTTCTCGTCGAGTCCGTCCTCGATAGAGTCGATAGGATACTTGGTGATGAGTTGTTCCAGATAGGCAATCTGCTCGTCGGCTGAGAGAGTGCATCCTC
Source organism: Prevotella communis (assembly GCF_022024115.1). Classification (NCBI taxonomy): domain Bacteria; kingdom Pseudomonadati; phylum Bacteroidota; class Bacteroidia; order Bacteroidales; family Prevotellaceae; genus Prevotella; species Prevotella communis. The sequence continues at coordinate 1,429,388 of NZ_CP091792.1, read as the reverse complement.
AATGCCGTCAAAATCAGGTGCATAGCCACCCTCGTCGCCCACGGCAGTAATTACCTCTTGAATCGAGGATCTCTCTTGCATGAATCTTTTCAATTTTCATATGTCTTGTCTTAATTAAAATTGCACCATGGTTGTTTTCACGGTGCAAAGGTACGGCAAATAAAAAAGGTGCGCAATACCTAAAATCGAGTGTTTTAAGTATTACGCACCTATCATGAACTGCCAAAGCAGATTAATCAGAAGTAGGTATTCAGCATCCTATCCGTCAATGCCCAGACGAGTATGGTTATTCAGGGAAGACTTCAGCCAACTTTTGCTCAATAGCGTCCATACGGTTGTTGCCTCGAACAAGGATGGTGCCGTCAGGAGCAAAGAGGATGAGTTCAGGGATGGCGTCGATGCCATAGAGTTCGGATGCCACGGCCTGCGAGTTGAGGATCTGGGGGTAAGGGATAGCATCGTCCTTGATGGCACGCAGCGTGGCCTCGGGCTTATCTTTCACGGCTACGCCAAGGGCTGTAAAATTGCGGTCTTTATACTTCTCGTGCAAGGCAATGACCTTGGGGATTCCTGCACGACAGGGACCGCACCACGAGGCCCAGAAGTCAACGAGCACATACTTGCCGCGGCCCACATAGTCGCTCAGGTGGGCGGTCTTGCCGTCGTACTCCACGGCAAAGTCACGGAACCTTTCGCCCTCCTGCGGACGGGTAAGCAGCGTGTTCAGCCTCTCCACGTACTTAACGGTGACAGGATGCTGCTGTACAACCTCGCCACACTGGCTGATGAGTGCCAGCACCTTCCTGGCTTCGGGCACCGTAGAATGGGGCAATGCCGTGAGCATCAGCGCCGCGGTAAGGTCGTTGCGATGGGCAAGGATATAATCCTTGGTGAGCTGAACGGCTTTGTCCTTATCGCCAGCCTCACTGGCTTTGCCTATCTCGCGCGTGGCATCAAACAAGGCATCATTGAGCGGGGTGCCTCCTACACGGCACGACATCCAGTCGTCCTGCGTGATGACGATATCACCTGCTTCGAGGATAAGCGGGAAGCGATTAGTACGGACACCGTTCTGGATCTGTGACTCCAGCAGCAGGGCTGCTATCTGGGGCTTTTCCACCCTGCCGCTGATAGCAATCTTATTGCCTTGCAGGGCACATTTCTCCGTGATAGGCTCCTGACTGACGAAGTCGGCCAGGTAGAAGCTGTCAACCTTGACGTTTTCCTTAGCATACTCTTCATTCAGCAGACTAACGTCGCAACTCACTGTATAAGTGTTTTGTGCCTGTCCCGTCATAGCGGCGAGGCCGAGCAATGCAGAAAGAATACTCTTCTTGTTCATATTGACTTTTAAGTTAAAGTACTATTTATATATACGCTCAACTTGGTAAAAATATCGCGTCTATGGTTGTTAATAAATAAAAAAATAAAGAGAGGTCTCAAATACCTCTCTTTGTGATTCCGGCGGGATTCAAACCCACAACCTTCTGATCCGTAGTCAGATGCTCTATTCAGTTGAGCTACGGAACCTCCGTTCCTTTGTCGCAAACCTTTGAATGTGATTCCGGCGGGATTCAAACCCACAACCTTCTGATCCGTAGTCAGATGCTCTATTCAGTTGAGCTACGGAACCTCGTTCCTTGTTTGCGGGTGCAAAGGTACGCACTTTTTTTATATTCACCAATTTTTTTGAGGTATTTTTTTCAAAATAGGTGTATTTTTTTGGATTTTCTGAATTATTAGTGAATATTTTTCAATTTTCGGACGTATTTTACTGGTTCACCCTCGTCATTCTTCAGCACATCTGCAAAACGCTGGGGTGTTATTTCCACGGGTCCGGATACGAATTCAGGGATATTATAGCTCTTCATGAACTGACGATGATAGTCGGGATCAGCCTGAGGCAGCGCAAAGGGTTTGGATGCCCTACCCTGCTGGTCAACATGCGCAAAGAAGGGACGGGTGAAATTACCATCCTCGCGTCGGGTGCTGACTACGAGCCAGCGTCCATTGCTGGACCAAGAGTGATAGCTCTCAGTATCGTCGGAGTTGATACCCTCCATAGGCTTGCACTCACCCGTGGCAAGATTGAGCATCCAGAGATCAGCCTCGTGGTGCCAGATATGGAAGCAGCCATAGTTACCCAGGGTGAAGACCAGGAAGCGTCCATCGGGCGAGATGCGAGGCAGCGTGGCACTCTTGCCAAGGGTATCGGCATCGAAGACCAGCTGGCGCGGACCAAAGGTCATCGTCTCGGCATCAAACGACTTGCGATAGATATTATAATGCAGTTCGCTATAGCGGCGGAT